>CAZBWM010000028.1:0-71223 GCA_964495375.1 uncultured Planctomycetaceae bacterium
GCTACGGCGGCGACATCACCCGCAAGCGCAAACTCTGGGCCAAGCAGCGCGAAGGGAAGAAGCGGATGAAGTCGATCGGCAACGTCGACATCCCGCAGAAGGCCTTCATGGCGGTGTTGGACACGGGCGCCGAGCGTTAGCTCGAAAGGCATGCCGAGCGCTGGCTCGAACTGAGTGCCGACCGCTGGCTTAAAAGTCCGGCTGGCGTGGTCGCAATACCTCGTTTCCCGGCGCCACCGGCTAGAATAATCGGCATGGACGAGAAGCCGAAACGCCGCTGGCATCAGGTTTCGCTGCGAACCGCACTCATTGCGTTTGCCGTCGCGGGGCCGTTGTTCGGTCCCATCTTGTTTGTGCTGTTGCCGATGCTCTTTGTCGCGCTCGTCTTGATGGGGGCGTGGCTGGCCGTGGTCGTCTCCGTCGCCGTCATCGGCTCGAAGCTGACGCGTCAGATGCGGCAGCGCAAGAATTGACGGGCAGCACAAACCGTAGCGCGGCCTGAGCCCGGGCTCCGAAAAGGTGTCAGGAACCTTTTCCAGAACGAGCGTCGGCCTTCCCTCCCGCGCCGTGGAAAAGGTTCCTGACACCTTTTCTGCTGGGCGTTGCGCCATCCGACTGCCGCCGCGTTGCGGCTGAATGCGGAGACGGTGCTACGCACACTCGCATTGCGCGCGGGCATTTCCACTCCGCCGCGGCTAGAATAGCGTTCATGCAACGCTGGCCGATCCGAATCGCCGTAGCAGTTGCCTGCATCGCCCTGGCGTGCCTCGACGCGCTGGCGTTCGATCTCCAGTCGCCGGCCTCTTGGTATGCCATCCTGGCATTTTCGCCCCTCGTCGGGGCAGGCCTTGGCGCGCTGTTCGGTCGGCCGTTGCGCGGGGCGCTTCTCGCCTTGGCAATCGGCTCGTTCGTGTTGCCGTACTTGTTAATCCTGATCTATGGCGCGGGCTGAGGGCGCAATCGTCTTAGCCGCGCCAGCGGCGGCAGAGCTTAGCCGTGGGTGAAACCCACGGAGGATTTCCGCGAATCGATCCCAGCCGCGCAGCGGCGACAGCGACCGGGCACAATTCTATGTCGCCGCTGCGCGGCTCAACGATCGATCGCGAACCGATTCCGTGGGTTTCACCCACGGCTACGCTACATCGCCGCGATGCGGCTGAATTCGGAAACCATGCACCACGCTCGATCGTGCGCAGGCTTTCACCTCGCACCCCGGCTAGAATGGCGGGCATGGACTACGACGACAACGATATCGTCAATGACCCCAACCTCGACCCACGGGTCCGGAGGTTCTTGCATGGCGAGATCACCCTTGAAGAACTGAACGCACCCTATTGGGGGCAACCCAAGCCCCTTCCCCGCCCGCTCAAAATCATCGGCCGTGTCATCATTGCGGTTTTGGCCGCATTGGCGCTGATTGTCTTGGGTGCCTGGGCAATGAAGTAGCTCGCCAGAAAAACTATTTCAAACGGTATCACTACCCCGTTTTTGGTAGTGTCTTAACAATGAGTTGGTGAGTTGTTCGACGCGGTCTTGAGGTCGGCTTCGGAACAATCGTGATGGGCAAAAAACAACGGCATGCAAATCGTCGAACCCCAATCAATACGCTTGTCAGCTTCGATTTCGAGCAATGCCCGCTTGAATATCACAGCGGATATCCGTTCGTCCGCGATGAGGTGTTGCTATTCATGGGTGAGGTTCGGCAGATGCCTGGCCATTGCGTTGTGGCGACGAAGGACGGCCGAGTCATATGGGGCTATCACACAGAGAACTTTCTGATCGTGCCGGATGACCAGTGATATCGGCCCCGTCCCGGCTACAATGGCGGGCATGGGACGCTCATTGGTCATCGCTGGCAGCATCGGGGCCGTGATAGCGGTCGTCACGATCATTCCAGCCGCAATCATCCTCGCGATAACCTACTGGCTCGTAGCAAAGCCGAAATACGACGCGGGGCGAGCCTTTGGGCTAGTGGTCCTTGCCTGCTTCGTTGTGTTCATCCTTCTCGCGATCTGGATTGGCACGGCGTAGGACTGGATTCGACCAACTCACTATTAAGACACCCCCCCCGTTTTTCCCGCCCTTGCCCGGCCGCCCTGGCCGATTTACAATTCCGGGTTCCCAAACTGGGCCCAACCTGTGGCTGGCCTCACCGAGGCCGGATCTGCTACAGAATGCCGATCCCGGGATCCCAGACCCCGGCTACAGACCACCAAAACACCGCCGCACCCGCCCGAGCGAGAGCACTGCCATGAAAGCTGGAATCCACCCCAAATACGTCGACACCAAGGTCCGCTGCGGCTGCGGCAACACGTTCACGACCCGCAGCACGTTGCCCGAGCTGGCGGTCGATATCTGCAACGCCTGCCATCCGTTTTTCACCGGCAAGCTGAAGTTCCTCGACGCGGCCGGCCGCATCGAGAAGTTCCAGAACAAGTTCGCCGGCAAAGATTACGCCAGCGTCGCCCGCGGCAAGAAGAAGGCCGCCGCTCCGGCCCCCACCGCCGAAACCTAGCGGGCATCTCTCTTAGCGCCCCCGGGAGAGCCGGCCCCACGGGGTCGGGTTCCCGTTTTCCCCCTGCGCTAGCAGTTTGCGCTGGCGCTAGCTCGCCGAAAACGGGACGTTTGGCCCGGTTCCGCCCCCGCGGCATCCCCGCCCGCGCGCTCTTGCCCCGTTTCTGTCGTTCCGCGTCTAATTGACCCGCTTTACCTCCTCGCCAGAGGACGAAACACCAACCCGACGCGCCCGCGAGGGTCGCAGCTCTAGCAGCCCCCGCTGGCGCTTCGAGCTTCGTGTGACCAACGGCTCGCCCACCAACCCACCATGCGCGAAGAACTCGAAAAACAACTGACTCGCTTTGAAGAGCTCGAACGGCAACTGGTCGACCCCGAACTGCTGGCCAACGGCCCGAAGCTCGCCGCGGCCGCGCGCGAACATGGCTCGCTCGCCAAATTGGCCACCAAGTATCGCCGCTTCAAGCAGCTCAATGAGCAGATCGCCGAAGCCAGCGACATGCTCAAAAACGGTGATCCCGACATGCGCGAGTTGGCCGAGGCCGAAATCCCCGAGCTCCGCGGGCAGCGCGAAGCGATCTGGAACGAGCTGCTGGACATGACCGTCGGCGGCGAAGATGCCAACCGCGCGCGCTGCGTGCTCGAAATCCGCGCCGGCACCGGCGGCGACGAGGCCGCGCTCTTCGCCCGCGACCTGTTCGAGATGTACAAGAAGTACTCCGAGCACAAGGGCTGGAAGTTCGAGCTGTTGGACATGAGCGCCACCGAGCTGGGGGGCTTCAAAGAAGTCGTCATCGGCCTGGAAGGGGAAGGCGCCTTTCGCGACATGCAGTACGAAAGCGGCGGGCACCGCGTGCAGCGCGTGCCCGAGACCGAAGCCAAGGGACGCATCCATACGTCGGCCGCCACCGTGGCCGTGATGGCCGAGCCCGAGGATGTCGAAGTCGATCTCAAGCGCGACGACTACCGCGAGGACATCTTCTGCGCGAGCGGCCCTGGCGGTCAGCACGTCAACAAGACGGCCTCGGCCATTCGCCTCACGCACCTGGAGACCAACATCGTCGTCAGTTGCCAGGACGAAAAGAGCCAGCACAAGAACCGCGCGAAAGCGCTGCGCGTGCTCAAGACGCGCTTGTACGAACATTACCGCGCGGCCGAGCACGCCAAACGGTCGGCCGAGCGCAAAAGCCTGATCGGCAGCGGCGACCGCAGCCAACGCATCCGCACGTACAACTTTCCCGAGAACCGCGTCACCGATCACCGCATCAACTTCACGCTCTACAAGCTCGACAGCGTGATCGCCGGCAATGTCGAGCCGCTGACCGAGGCGCTGTTGGATTACGATCGCCGGCAGTTGCGCGATTCGTTCGGCACGATCGAGTGATGAGAGACCTGCTGAAACGGTGTCTGGAACCGTTTCTCGAAAAAACAAACCCTTCCTATCGAGGTCGCGAGAATCGGTTCCTGACACCGTTTCTGCCTGACACGGCCACTACCCCGACGCGTCTCTCCACCTTGCCGCAAAGCAACCACTCCCATGCCGCAAACCGAAACCTGGACCGTCGGGCGGCTGCTGGAGTGGACCACCACGTTTCTCAAGACGCACGGTTCGGACACGCCCCGGCTCGACGCCGAGTTGCTGCTGGCCGCCGCCCGCGGCTGCCAGCGCATTCAGCTCTACACCTCGTTCACCGAAGAGCCGACCGAGCCGGTGCGGACCGCCTTTCGCGAGCTGGTGAAGCGCCGCGCCGAAGGGCAGCCGGTCGCCTACCTGCTAGGGCATCGCGAGTTCTACTCGCTGGAGTTCCGCGTCACGCCCGATGTGCTGATCCCGCGTCCCGAGACCGAGTTTCTCTTGATCGCGTTGTTCGATCTGGTGACGGCGGCAGGGCAGGATTCCGCAGAGCTGTCGATCGCCGACGTCGGCACCGGCTCCGGCATCTTGGCGGTGTGCGCGGCGCGCGAGCTGAAGCACGCTCGCGTGTTGGCCGTTGATATCAGCCCCGCGGCGCTGGCCGTGGCGCGCGAGAATGCCACGACACACAAGGTTGCCGAGCGCATCGAGTTTGTGGAGAGCGATCTGCTCACCGCGGTGCCGGCCGAGCGGCGTTTCGATTTCATCCTCTCGAATCCGCCCTATGTCAAAACGTCGGAGATGGCGTCGCTGGGGCCCGGCGTGGCTGAGTTCGAACCGCGCGTGGCGCTGGAGGCCGGCCCACGCGGCACCGAAGTGATCGAACGCTTGCTAACCCAGGCGGCCGATCGATTGCGGCCCGGCGGCTGGCTGCTGCTGGAGATAAGTCCGCAGTTGCGCGGCGCGGTCGAGCAGTTGGTGACCGCGGCCGGCACGTTCGACTCGCTCAAAGTAATCAAAGATCTCGCCGGCTTGCCCCGCGTGGTGCAAGTCAGACGCAAAGTGCAATGATCCACAACAGTGCTTCTGCCACAGAGGTCACCGAGAACACAGAGAGAATTGCTAAGACAAATCCACAGAAGTCACAGAAGGACGCAGAACACGCAGCTAAGGTATGCGGCAGGTCACGAACTGAATATCTGAATCCCTTCTGTGTTTTTCTGTGGATGAACTAAAATGTCGTTCCCAGAACGGTGCACGGATGCAACGGTTCACCATCATCGGCGGTCGGCCCCTAATCGGCAGCGTCGTGGCCAGCGGCGCCAAGAATGCGGCGCTGCCAATCTTGGCGGCGAGCATCCTGGCCAGCGAACCAGTCACCATCGCTCGTCTGCCTCGCTTGACCGACGTCACGACGATGCTGCGCTTGCTCGAGTCACTCGGTGCGCGGGTCATCTCGGGGACTGGAGTCGTTTCGCCACGCACTATGACGTGGGTGGCCCGGCCGCTTGCGGCTGGGTCGCGCAGCGACAAGAAACCTTCTGGACTCGATGCTGCTGATAAGCTGACGCGGCACGAGCAGCTTCTTGTGGCTTCGCCACCCGACTGCGAGCAGTCGGGCCACCCTGGACATGACCACTTATCGATACCGGGTGCCACTGCTGGCTTGCCTAGCAGTGCCGTCACCATCGACACGCGCTTGATCACCAGCACCGCGCCGGCCGAGCGCTTCGTCCAGCGCATGAGGGCGAGCTTCTGCGTCCTCGGCCCGCTATTGGCGCGGCACGGTCGCGCCATGGTTCCGCTCCCCGGCGGTTGCCGCATTGGTCCGCGACCGGTTGACTTGCACCTGCGAGGACTGGCCGCGCTGGGGGCTGATCTCCGCGTCGTCGATGGCCTGGTGATCGCTCGCGCCCCCCGCTTGCGCGGCGCGCGGCTGTCGCTCGCCGGCCCGCACGGCCCCACGGTCACTGGCACCGCCAACGTGCTCTGCGCGGCCACGCTCGCGCGGGGGACAACGATCATCGAAGGCGCAGCGATCGAGCCGGAGATCGTCGACCTCGGCCGCTTCCTCAATACGCTTGGCGCGAGGATCGACGGACTCGGCACGGCCACGCTCGAAGTGCGTGGTGTCGAACAGTTCGGCGGTGGCTCGCACGAGTTGATCGCCGATCGCATCGAAGCGGCCACGCTGTTGGCCGCCGGCCTGATCACCGCGGGGCGGGTGACCGTCGAGCGCGTCGAGCCGGCGCACCTGAGTGCCGTACTCGAAGTGTTTGCCGAGATGGGGGCCGATGTCGAAGTGGCGGCCGATCGTGTCACGGTTTCGCGCCGCGACGATTCGTGCTCTGAAAAATCGCACCAAGATCACGCGCATCGCCGTCGCTTGCGACCGATCGACGTCACGGCGCGCCCCTATCCCGGCGTGCCGACCGACATGCAGGCACAGCTCATGGCGCTGGCCGCCGTGGCCGCCGGCACCAGCACGATCGCCGACGCGGTTTTTGGCGAGCGCTTCCGGCATGTGCCTCAACTGCGCCGGCTCGGCGCGCAACTAGAAAAGGGGACGGGGATCATTTCCGATCCACGATCAATGGTGGGAGTCGCCGACTGGCCGGAAATGATCCCCGTCCCCTTTTCTGAGGGCATTACCATTCACGGTGTCCCTCAACTCCACGGCACGCGCGTCGTCGCCAGCGACCTGCGAGCCAGCGCCGCGCTGGTGCTGGCGGCGCTGGCCGCCCACGGCACCACACACGTCGAGCGCCTGCACCATCTCGATCGCGGCTACGAAGGGCTCGAGCAGAAGCTGCGCTCGCTGGGGGCGACGATCGTTCGCCAAGAAGTTAAACCTCGGGTGGCCCAGCCGCTTGCGGCTGGGTCGCGACAGCGACAAGAAGCCGTCTGAAATCGACGTGGCTTAAAATCGGCGGCGCGGCATGAATCGATTCTTGTGGCTGCGACACCCGACTGCGAGCAGTCGGGCCACCCACTTGTAGCCGGCGAGCACTGCAAGGTACGTCTTGCTCCGCCAACACGCTTTCGTCCTGATTTGCTTGTCGCGCCCGGTCGACTAAACTAGCGTCGACACGTCGATAACCGACAGTCACGACCATCGATCGAGGAGTTTCGCGCATGCAGCGCCGCGATTTTCTGCGCAATACCGCCGTGACGGGCGTCGCCCTGGGGCTTGGTGTCGGACACTCCCCTCGCCCCTCCGCGGGAGAGGGGTTGGGGGTGAGGGGGAGCGACTCCTTGTGCGCGGACACACAGGAGCAGGAAAGCACGCCGGCCACGCCCTCGGCTCTCACAAGCGAGCGGCTCGACACCGACCACTTCCGCCTCAACTTCAAGCCGGCCCAACCGCGCCCGCTGCGCATCCTGCAAATCACCGACACGCACTTCGGCAACGACGAGGCCGAGTATCACGAGCGCGACGCCCGCACGGTCGAGCTGCTCAAAAAACTCGTCGCCGCGCACCAGCCCGACTTCATCGCGCACACGGGCGACTTCATCAACAACGATCGCGGCCCCAAGATCAGCTTCGCCGCGGTCGAGGCCCTCGACAGCCTCGGCATCCCCTGGACCCACGCGCTGGGCAATCACGATATCGGCCACGTGCCCATGGACGAGTACTACAAAATGCCCAAACGCGCGTTGCTCGGCTACTTCGATCACGGAGGTGATCGCCAGCGAGCCGCTCGTTTCGATCTGGTTACCGCCGCTGCCGCCAGGCCCGCCTTCTCGATCTACGCCTTCAACTCAGGGCACGAGATGCCGAACAAACACGTCGGTTCGCGGCAGCTCGACTGGTTCGCCGATCAGCTCCAGCGCGACAGCTTCGCCGAGGTCGCCTGCCCGCAGATTGCTTTGATTCACATCCCGCTGCGCGAATTTGAAAACCTCCGCGCCGCGGAGAGATTCTCCGGCATCTTCGGCGAGACCGTCTGCTTCGAAAGTGACGAAGGGGCCGCGTTCGACGCGTTCCAAAAGTGCGGCCGGCTGCGCGCGATCTTCAGCGGCCACGACCATGAGAACGACTATTGCGGCACGCGCGACGGCGTCGAGCTGGTCTATGGCCGCGTCACCGGCTACTCGGGCTATGGCGACTTGCCGCGCGGCGGCCGCCTCATCGAGCTCGACCCGGCCACCGGCGCGTATACGCACAAACTTGCGTTTGCGGGCTAGTGTTCAGAATTCAGTGTTCAGTGTTCAGTGTTCAGCCATCGTGGTTCAGTGTCCGGCTCGATATCTGCCTTTCTTGCTGAAAACTGAAAACTGGCAACTGAAAACTCCCCATGAAGCTCTACGCCATCAGCGACCTGCACCTGGGCTACGAGATCAATCGCCAGGCGCTGGCCGAGCTCCCCCCGCACCCCGGCGACTGGCTGATCTTGGCCGGCGACATGGGCGATACGCCGCCGCAGTTGCAGTGGGCGCTCGAAGCGTTGGCTCCCAAGTTCGAGCGCCTGATCTGGGTCCCCGGCAATCACGAGTTGTGGTCGCTGCCGCTGAAAATTCCGCAGCCGCGCGGCGTCGAACTGTACGAAACGCTCGTCGACATTTGCCGGCGCTACGACGTGCTCACGCCCGAAGATCCCTTTCCGGTGCTCAAAGGGGCCGGCCCCGACTGCGTGATCGCGCCGTTGTTTCTGTTGTACGATTACACGTTTCGGCCCGAGCACGTGCCGGCCGAGGCTGCCGTAGCTTGGGCGATGGAATCCGATGTGCTCTGCGCCGACGAGAGTTACCTCTTGCCCGATCCGTATCCGACGCGCGAAGCCTGGTGCCACGCGCGCTGCGACGCCGCCGAGCGACGCCTGGCCGAAATCCCGTTCCAATACGCGAAGGTGTTGGTGAATCACTTTCCGTTGCGCTACGACCTGGTGTGGTTGCCGCGCGTGCCGAGGTTCAGCATCTGGTGCGGCACGCGGCGCACCGAGAACTGGCACCGCAAGTATCGGGCGACCGTCGTCGTCTCAGGGCATCTGCACGTCCGCTCGACGCAGTACCGCGACGGCGTGCGGTTCGAAGAAGTCTCGCTTGGCTACCCGAAGCAGTGGCGCCCCAAGCGCGGCGTCGAGGCCTATTTGCGCGAAATCCTCCCGGGGCCGGAGTGAAGGAGCAACTCACGCGAAGCCCCGGAGATTTGTAGGGTGTGCGCAGCACACCAAGGGGCAGAGTTACGAATTCAGATCTCGCGCCAAGGCGCCAAGGCGCAAAGTATACAAAGAGAGTGCATCCACAGAATACGCAGAAGTTCGGCAGTGATGCGGAGGTGATTCGTTCTGACCAACTGCAACGCTGAGCAATCGAACTTACTTTTCTGCGCTCTTCTGTGTCTTCTGCGGATAGAATCTCCCCGCTGTGCTTTGCGCCTTCGCACGAGACCCTTTCGTTCGTGTGCCACTGCTTGCCTGTCGACGTGAGATGTCGCGACCGATTACAAGCGCGCAAGGCGACAGGGAAGCAGTGCCAGTTGCTCGAACGAACCCGGGCACTGCTTGTCGGCCATGTCGCCGCGACAAGCTGCCATCGGTCACCAGCCGCCAAGCAGTGGCACACCGATCGCACCAAACGCATCCTCAATTGAGAGTCGAAGGCGTCTTCTTAATCCCGTATGCTTAGCGCCTTGGCGCGAGACAAGTGTATTGAACTCCGCGTGCTCCGCGCCTCCGCGTGAGATAGACTGCATTCATGCCGACTGAACTCTCCGAACCCTTTTATGCGGCCCTCGACTACGCGGCCCGACTGCATGCCCTGCAGCGGCGCAAAGCCTCCGACGTACCGTACGTCGCCCACTTGCTGGCCGTGGCGGCGCTGGTGCTCGAACACGGTGGCACCCAAGCCGAAGCGATCGCGGCCCTGCTGCACGACGCCGTCGAAGATCAGGGAGGCCCGCCAGTTCTGGACGAAATCGAGCGGCGTTTCGGCCCCGAGGTCGCCCGCGTCGTCGCGGCCTGTACCGACACCGATCAAACCCCCAAACCACCCTGGCGTGCCCGCAAGGAGGCGCACATCGCACACATCGCGGCGGCCGAGGCTTCGGTGCGGTTGGTCATTGCGGCCGACAAGCTGCACAACGCCCGGGCGATTCTCGGCGACTTCCGCGAGCATGGCGACGCGGTTTGGTCGCGGTTTAGCGGCGGTCGCGAGGGCACGCTTTGGTACTATCAGGCGATGACGGCCGCGCTGGCGGTGGCCGGCCCCGAGCACGGGGCGCTCGTGGCCGAGCTGCGCCGCGCGGTCGAGCAGTTGCAAGTCGCCGTCGACGTGCAGGGGGCCACTTCCGCGGCGTCCGCGGGAAATGCCGCCGCAGGGCTCCCGAAAAAAGAGTCAGAAAAATGTTCATAACCATCTTGACGCGCGGCCACTCGTCGTCATAATTACCCTCAGACACGCGACCGGTATCTAAGCGAGCCTGACTTCACGTCAGGTGTCCGCCAGAGCCCGCGGTGGGATGCACTCCTGCCGGCGGGCGTTTTTGTTGCGCCCCCGGTCAGGAACGCTTCGCTCCGGGAAACAACTCCCGGTGCGACGCGCAAGGTGCCATGGGTAGCGCGCAGCGCAACTGCGCGGCCTGTTCGTCCTTGGCCCGGTGGGCCTTGAACAGTTGGCCCTGCGGCACGCTCCCGCCGCTTTCGGCACTCATGCGGGAGTTACTTACGTGCACGCACACACGTTGTTATTTGGCTCGGCCGCGGCCAGCGCCGTCGGGCTGGCCCACCTGGCCGGTTCCCCTTGGCCCGAGCTGGGGAACTTGTCGGCAACCGCGATCCTCGGCTGGTACGCCTGGCACACTGCCTCGCGCACCATCCCCGACCTGGTCCGCGCGTTTCGCGACGAAGCGGCCGCCCAGCGTGAGCTGTTCGCTGCCGAACGCCACGACGGGCGTGAACAAATCGAAGCCCTCCGCGCCGACCACAAAGCCGAGCGCCGCGCCCTGCGCGAAGAGCTGGTCGCCGAACGCCAGCAGCGCCACGCCGATCAACAGGCGATCGTCGCCGCGCTCGAACAACTGGCCGCCTGCCTGGCCTCGAAAGTCGTCAACGGCGATTAACCGCCTTCCCTAGTCCCTAACCCCTAGTCCCTAACCCCTAGTCCCTAACCCCTAGTCCCTAACCCCTAACCCCCGACCTCATATCCCCTACCAGGAGCTTCCCATGTCTCTTCCCAACAACGTCACCGCGTCAGGCAACCTTGTCTCGTCGCTGCCGTACATCCGCTGGGCGCTGGCCCACGCATCCGACTTGCCGAAGGTGCTCGCAGGTTGCCGCGCGGTCAAAGCGGCCGACGGACTCGAGCCGAAGTGGGCCGCCTTCAAAGCGTCGGGCGACACCATCGTCGCCGTGCTGGGGGACTTCCCCAATATCGACGAACTGCTCAAAGGGCAGGCGATCGCGCTGGCGGTCGGCGCGAGCATCTGCAACGTGACCGAGGCCAATGTCGCGGCGGTCGCCGGCGAGTTCTATCCCGAGAAACTCGGCGACGGCGCGCTGCTGAAGCTCGTCTTCGAGAACCTCCCGATGATCGTGGAAACAATCTTGAAGATCGTCGGACTCTTTAGTGGGTAGTCCTGGATTGGTTAGCCGCGGGATTTATCCCGCGCGCTAGCTCGCGCGAGGCGGCGTCCCGCAACTTCGCTTCAACCATGCCGGGGAATGTCTCTCTGCGCTCCGAAACAACGTCGAACCAGCTAGCGCGCGGAGCAAGCTCCGCGGCTAACAACTGAACCTGACCACTAATCAATGACCTCTAACCCCTACTCCACCATGCCCCGTCAACCCATCCATCGTCTTCCTCCCTTCACGGTCGAGCGCGTGTTTGCCACGGCGTTGGCCGAAACCGTCGATTGGGGGCTGAAACTGCTCGGTGTGCCCGACGCCTGGAAGCGCACGCGTGGCCGTGGCGCTCGCGTGGCCGTGCTCGATACCGGCGCCGACTTGTTTCATGCCGAGAAGGGAGACCTCGCGGCGGCCATTGTGGCCACGGCCGATTTCACCCACTCGCGGTTCGGCTGGCACGATCGTCAAGGGCACGGCACGCATTGCGCCGGCGTGATCGGCGCACGGCAGAACGATCGCGGCGTCGTCGGAATTGCGCCGGAGTGCCAACTGCTGATCGGCAAAGTGCTGGGCGACGACGGCTCCGGCTCGAGCATCGGCATCGCACAGGGGATCGATTGGGCGGTGACGTTTCGGCCGCATGTCATCAGCATGTCGCTCGGCTCGTCGCAGCCCGACGCCGGCATTCACGCTGCCATCGAGCGTGCCGTGACCAGCGGCGCGTACGTCGTCTGCGCGGCCGGCAACGACGGACCCGGCCCGCGCGACACGGTCGGCTGGCCGGCGCGGTTCGACGAAGTGGTCGCCGTCGGCGCCGTCGATCAGAACGGCGCGGTCGCATCGTTTTCCAGCCGCGGCCCGGCCGTGGACATCTGCGCGCCGGGCGTCGACGTCCTCAGCACCTACTTGATGGGGCAGTACGCCAAACTCAGCGGCACCAGCATGGCCACGCCCCACGTCGCCGGCATCGTCGCGCTCATGGTGTCGCACGCCTTGGCCACGAACGAAAAACCGCCAAGTCCGGCCAACCTGGTGCAATTGCTTAAAGAGACGGCCACGGCCTGGAAACCAGGCCAAGGCGCCGGCTCCGGCGCAGGCATCATCAACCCGGCCAAGGTAATCGGCATCAACCGCCCGGCGCCGACCACCGATCAACAACCCGCGCTCAACCTGCTGGGCCTGAAGATCTACGTCCCTTCGCGCGCCGGCGACGCGCTCAGCGTGGGGTTGTCATGAGCTTCATGCAACCAACCATCGAACAGATTCGCGCCGAAATCGGCGACCCGCTCGACGAACGAGGGCCAACATGGTGGTGGCAGTTTTGGGAGCTGTTGTCGGGTACGTGGCGTTAGTTGCCTCGCGGCAGCTTTGGCGTTGTGCGGACACCTTTGCAAAGGGAATGAATTGCGACGAATCGTGCTAATCGCCGTGCTCGTCTGCACGCTCTGCCCCGACGCCGATGCCGGCATCTTCCGCAGCCGTCGCGGCGGACTGGCCCGAGGTGGATTCGCGCGAGGTGGTGGAATTCGCGGCATGCTGGCCGAAGCCCGTAGCACCATGGCGCAGGCCAACCAAACGATGCAAAACGTCGAGCGCACTATGCGCACCGCCCGCACGATGATGCACGACCCGTTGTTCAAAGAATCGATGGCCGCCAGCGAACGCGTCCTCAAGCTGCAAATTGAACTCGAAACACTCAAAGCGCAAACCAGGGCCAACAAGCCATGAGCGATCAACGGCACCACAACAAGCTCGGAACCAGCCGGCGGCATCCCGAGCCGTGGCAGGCCGCGCTCTGCTCGATCGCTCTGGGCCTGCTGATCGGCGCGGCCATCGTCGCGCTGGGCGTCTGGGGGAGCGGAAAGCTATGACCAAACAAGCCATCGCCATCGTTGCCGCCTTTATCCTCGGCATGCTCGCCGGCGCCACCTGCTTCGGCAGCACCCCCGCTTGGGCGTGCTCCGTCGCCGCGGCCGACCTGGCTAGTCTGCCTCCGGATATTCAGCGCGTCACCCGTTATCTCTACTTCCCCGCGCCGACCGACAAGACGCGCGTCGCCACGTTGTTCACGGTCAACACGGCCCTGTCACACGCGTCGCGCACGTTGGGCGAAGGGGCCGGCGTCTGGTTCGCGCATGGCGGCGCGCTGGTGCGCCTCGATCTGGCGATCCTCGGCGGAGACACCGCCAACATCGAGCGCTTGATCGGCGTCTGGGAATCGCTTCGCCGCGTTGAGCCTTACTTTCATGCCAACGCGGTGATCCCGAACCCCGAGCACAAGCCCGCCCCTGAAAACGGCAAGCCCGACACGCGCAGCGATGTCGAAAAGTCTCCCGTGCTTCTAAAGATCATTCCCGCCCCGTATCTGCCGGCGGCCGACATCAAGGCGCTGGAGGTCGGCACCCACTCGCTGATCCCGATCGTGCGCGGCGACTGGCTGATCGAGCGAGCGATGTCGCAAATCAATGGCGGGAAGTACTACGAGTTTCGCGGACTCCGCGCGGTCGCGTCCGGTTCAGCGCCGGCGAACGAGCAGCTCACGCAATCAAAATATCTCGAACTTCGCGGGCTCGACACCAAGGCGATCGACGCCAACCAGGATATCGACCGCGCCGTGGTCGTGCCGCGCGATCCGACCGGCAGCCCCGGCGCCGTCATCCTGGCGTGGAGCACGAAGCCGTCGCCCGGTCGCGGGCCGGGCCTGGCCGCGATCACACACGACCAGTTTGAAGAAGACCAGACGAACCCCGAGTTCAACCCCGAGCGCAACTTGCTCGGCGCCAAGTTCCGCGGTTCGGAGATCATCGTCACCTTGCCGAGCGGCTGGCACGAGTACTCGTTGTGGGACGCCGCGGGCAATCTGGTCGACGAAGCGCCGCCGAACCTCGCTGCCGATCGCACGGTGCCGCGTCCCGGTTTGCCGCGGTTGCAGCCCGCCATTTCGTGCGTTCGCTGCCACGGCCAGGCCGACGGCTGGCTGCCGGTCGCCGATCGCGTGCGAGCGCGACTTGCCAAAGGTGAAGACATCCTCGGCGACTTTTCGCGGCGCAACGTGAACGACCTCGGCACGCTCAACCTGCTGGCCGGCTTGTACACCAGCGACTTCGACGAAGGACTGCGCCTCGGCCGCAACGCCTATCACGATGCGGTCGTGCTCGGTGTCGGCGCCGTCGGAGAGTCGGGCCGCAGCGTCGCGGTCGCCAGTGCCTGGTTGGCCGACGTCATCGGCAGCTATGTCTACGCCGAAGTGACGGCCGACATTGCCGCCCGTGAGCTCGGCCTCGAGTCGCTCGATGGCTTGCCGAGAGCGAACCCCGAAGACGTCGCGCTGTTGGGCCTGTTCGATCAGTTCCCGATCCCGCGCCGCGAGTTCGAGCAGATCTACGTCGACGCCGCGATCCGCGCCAGCGCGCACTGGTTCGCGGATGCCAACGAGTAAAGGAGCTGTGCTGATATCAACATCAACACCGAGCAACGGACACGAGGACAAGGGGAGATTATTTGCCACCGAGGTCACCGAGGACACAGAGGTTAAGCAAGCAATGGCAAGCCCGAGCGTTGACTCGGGCACCCACCCACAGACGGATCACTCGTTGATCACGCTGTCACGACATCAATCGGCCATCGCCCGTGCCTTTCCTCTGTGTCCTCAATGCCCTCGGTGGTCAACAAGACGTCACAACGAATTGCGCGGCTACCGAGTCGCATCATCGAACGTACCGAGTCAACTGAAGAGGCAAAACCATGAGCCATTACCGATCGAGTCCCTGGAAACGAGGCCTGTCGGCCATCGCGGTTCTCTTTCTGCCCGCGCTGTGCGGCGCGACCGACACTTACTACGTGAAGCGCAACGGCTGCTACTATCGCGTGGCGGCCCCAGTCTATCACGCGCCGGCGGTCGCCGTTTCCAAGAGCGCGGCCGAGATCGGCGCCGGCCTGTTGCTCAAGGCCGAAGAGTTCAAGTTCCTTCGCGAGACCGCGGCCCGCGCCTTCGGCACGCCTGGCGGCGCGAGCTATGCCGGCTCGGCGAGCGAATATTCTGTCCAGCGCGGCAACACCATTTACGGCGCCAACAGCGGTTACTCATTGCAATCGTTCGCCACGGTGACGCCGCAGCCGCTGGATGTTGCGGCTTTGATGGAACGGGCCACCCGCCTGGCCACGCAAGCGCAAGATCACGGCGCCACCGCCACGGCCCAAGCGCAGGGCCTGCTCGGTCAGGCCCAGGCATGGCAGCAGGCGATCGCGCAAACGTTCGCCCAAGCGGCTCGCGAGCTAAGCGTGCTCGAAGCCTTGAAGCCAATCTCACCGCAAGAGATCAAAACGGAGAATAGCTACACCGCGGCGGCCACGGCCACGACCGATGCGACTCCCTCAGGTCACACACCTCAGGCCGCGAGCCTCACGACTCAAGCCTCTCCCGACTGGCAGCCGCAACTCGCTGCCGTCATCAGTACGAAGTGCGCGACGTGCCACGACGCCGAATCGCCGGCCGGCGGCCTGAACCTGGCTGGCGACGTGGCGGCCATCGATCGGCCGCGCTGGCTCGCCATGCTCACACGCGTGACCACGAGCGACGTCAGTCAGCGAATGCCCAAAGACGCCGAGCCCTTGAGCGACGCCGAGCTGTTGCTGTTCGTCAAAGCGCTCGGCAGAGGGGAGTAGTGTTCGGTTTTCAGATTTCAGTTTGCAGTGTTCGGTGTTCAGTGATGTTGTGCCACTGCTTGGCAGTCGGCCACGGACCGATGGGACTTGCTGACGATGTCCGCCGACGAACAAACAGTGCCGGGGACTGGAGTCGTTTCCGGCGCAAGACTGTCATGATCGCACCAGCGGCGACCGGAAGGACTCCTGTCACCCTTGGCGTCGCGCGACGAGGAAGCAGTGCTTCGTCGCCGGCAACACAACGAGCACTGCTTGTCGGCTTTGGCCCACACAAGCAACTAGCGACAACTTCGGCCGCCAAGCAGTGGCACATTTTTCGGAATCAGGTCCCAGTAAACAGGAGTAAGTTCCATGCGTCGTTTCTTGAAATCCATTTCGGCAGTCTTGTTGGCGACGGTGATCGCCACGTCGGCCAGCGCTGGCGAATCGTCAGTGGTTTTGGCAGGCGGATCGTCCACGTTGCTCGTCAGCCAGGGCTTGTTCGCTCCACCGGCGGTGATCGTCGCCCAGCGCCCGATCATCGCACAGCGCCAGTTCATCGCACAACGCCCGTTGGCCGTGCAGCGGCCAGTGATCGTCGTGCGTCCGCTGTTCGTCCCGCGGCGCGCGGTCGTCGCGCCCTCGGTCATCGTCCGCCCCGGGTTGTTCGGGCGCCGCGCGGTTGTCAACCCGCTGATCGTCGTGCACTAGGCGCTTGGTCCCTTGATATCCCGAGCAACTCTGCTTCCGTGTGCCACTGCTTGGTAGTCGGCCGCAACGGCAAGGTAGCTCGCTGACGACGTCCGCCGACGAACAAGCAGTGCCGTGCCAACACGAACCGGCCCGGCACTGCTTGTCGGCTTCAGGCTGTACCGATCAGCAAACGACCTCGGCCGCCAAGCAGTGGCACTCGAACCATAAGTCACCAACCACTACCTCTAACCACTACTCACTACCCATGCTTCGCGATCGAGTCCTCGAAATGCGCCGCGTCCGTGCCGACACCTTGCGGCCTCACCCGCTGAACTGGCGCTCACATCCGCCTGGTCAGGTTCGTGCGTTGCAAGCCGCGCTTGACGAAGTCGGCTTCGTCGGCGCGCTCGTGGCTCGTCCGCTGCCCGACGGTTCGCTCCAACTAATCGACGGCCACCTGCGTGCCGAGACCTTGCCAAGCGCCGAGCTGCCCGTGCTGGTCGTCGACCTCTCGGACGACGAGGCGGCCCGGCTGCTGGCGGTTTACGATCCGCTGGCCGGGCTGGCTGAAGCGCACGCGGCGCGGCTCTCTGAGTTATCTGCGTCGATCGAACTGCGGCACGCGGCCCTGCAAGAACTGGTCGCCGACGTCCTCGATCGACGCCAGCAGGCAATGAACGAAATCCTGGGACAAGCGTCCGCTACTGGATCGCTCTGGAATTCGCCAGGCGACGCCGTCACCAACTCACCTGCCAGCACACACTACAGCGCCGACGACGAATCGGATGACACCAGCAACAACGACGTCGAATCATCCGAAGCTCCGAACAACTTCTCGAAAATACCAAGACAATTTCGGGCGACTTATCAGGTGGTGGTCGATTGCCCGAGCGAGCAGCAGCAGCGCGTCGTTTTTGAACGCTTGACCGAGGAGGGACTGCGATGCCGCGTCTTGACATTGAGCTAAGCTGCCCGGTGCGGCCGTCGTTTGCCGTGGCGCAAGTCGCCGGCATGTTCGACGTCCCGCTGGCCGAGCGTTTGACCGAGCGGTTCACGCTCGACGTGCCCGACTGGCTCGCAACTCACGCCTCGAGCCGCACAACTGAAGCCTCCACCGGCTGGCGGATCGGCCTGATCGTGGGCCCGTCGGCCAGCGGCAAGACCACGATCGCCCGGCGGTTGTTCGGCGACGCGCTCGCGGAGCCGCGCGATTGGCCGGCCGACCGCGCGGTGATCGATCAGTTCGACGAGCTGGGCTTGTCGACCGAGCGCGCGACAGGCCTGCTCACTTCGATCGGGCTTGGTTCGCCCCCCGCCTGGATCAAGCCCTATCACGTACTCAGCGGTGGCGAGCGATTCCGTTGCGACCTCGCCCGAGCGCTCGCCGCGCACTGCGACAATCCGCGCGGCCTGGTCGTGTGCGACGAGTTCACCAGCGTGGTCGATCGCCACGCGGCGCAGTTGGCCTCGGCCGCGATCTCGCGAGTGGTTCGCGCCAATCGCATCCGTTGCCGCCTGGTCGCCGTGACGGCGCATGAAGACGTCGCACGCTGGCTCGCTCCCGATTGGGTGCTCGACACGCGCACCCGTCGGTTCACGCGAGGCTGTCTTCGGCGACCTCCACTCGAAGTCGAGCTCTATCGCTGCGGTCGGAGCGCGTGGCCCCTGTTTGCGCCGCATCATTATCTAAGTGGCCAGCTCAGCGCGGCCGCCTGCACGTTCGTCGCGCTCTGCACGGCCCAGCCATCGGCAGTGTGCGATGACGAACCTAATTTATTGCACGCCTCCCAACCTGCCGCCTTCTGCGCCACGGTCACCATGATCGGCCGGCGCAATCACCGGCGGATCACGCGCCTGGTCACACTCCCCGACTATCAAGGGCTGGGGATCGGCATGGCCGTGGCCGAAGCGGTCGGCGATTGGCATCTCGCCCGCGGCCAGCGGCTGAACGTCACGTCTTCGCATCGCGCGCTCGTCGCACACTGCCGGCGCTCGCCGTGCTGGCGCTTCGTCGGTCAACGCGCCGCCACGCGGCCGCGCGGCGCACCCGCCCACAACTATCGCGACGCCGCGGGCCGGGCAGTCGCGTCGTTCGAATACTTAGGCCCAGCTCAGGAACCAGGAGAAACAAAATGCCCCTCTTAAGTGAAAGTCAACGCAAACAGGTGGTCAGTTTCGTGCAGCTCGGCTGCTCGCAGGTCGTGGCCGCCCGCCTGGCCAACTGCTCGCTGGCCGACGTCGAAGAAACCATTAACGCAGACCCCACGCTGCTCCAAGAGCTCGCCAACTCGGGGAGTGAGCTCGAAGCCAGCGCGCTTAATGCGCTCTCCCAGGCGTGCAGCAATAACTGGCGAGCCGCCTGCTGGCTGCTCGAACGGCTCTACCCCGAGCGCTATACCAAGCGCACGGCCACGGCCGCGAGCACGCACGATCTGCTGGCGTTTCTCACCAGTGTCTCGTCGCTGATCTATCGCCACGTGCGCAACGCGCAAGAACAGGAAAATCTGTTCAAGTCGTTGCGCGAATTAGGACGGGAAATGCAAGCCCGGGATGCGAAGCCCGCGAAGTGACTTTGCTCGTGCCGCGCCGCCGCCGCGCGGAGCCGTTGGCAGCGCTACCCTACTGCCCTACCTGGGGTGCGTTCGTCGTCGAGACGGTCGTCGGCCTGCTGCGCCGCGACACGCGGCGCGCCGCCGGCGACGACCTTTTGGCTTGGGGGCGCCGTTACCTGCCCGATTACTTCGTGCTGCCGCCGTCGGAACTGCATCGCTGGCTGGCCGCCGAGTTCGCCCAGCGCGCGAGCGATCGCGGTTGGAAGCTCAACGTCATCGGCCCGCGCGGCGCCGCCAAGTCGACCCTCGCGTCGTTGGCCTATCCGCTTCGTATGGCGCTCGAAGGCCGCGAATCGTACATCTGGATCGTCTCCGACACCCGTCAACAAGCCTACTTGCATCTCGAAAACGTGAAAGCCGAACTGCTCGACAATCCACTCTTGGCCGCCGACTATCCCGATGCCACGGGCCAGGGGCCGGTCTGGCGCGCCGGCAAGGTTCACCTGACCAACGGCGTCGCCATCGAGGCCTTCGGCACGGGGCAGCGCGTGCGCGGCCGGCGCTATCGCACCAAGCGCCCCACGCTGATCGTCTGCGACGACCTGCAAGGAGAGCGACACATCGAATCTGCGCGGCAACGTGAAGTCACGCGCCGCTGGCTACATGGCACGCTCCTGCCTGCCGGCAACAAGCACACCAACGTGCTGCACCTGGCCACGGCGCTCCATCCCGAAGCGCTGGCGCTGGAGCTCGCGACCAACCCGGGCTGGACATCCGCGACGTTCCGCGCGATCGAAGACTGGCCGACCAATCTCCCGCTCTGGGAGCAATGGGAGCTGATCTACACCGATCGCCAGCGCCGCCACCCGCAGCGCGACGCCCGCGAGTTCTATCTCGATCACCAGGCCGAGCTCGAAGCCGGCAGCCGCCTGCTCTGGCCCGAGGAGGATGATCTTTACACCTTGATGTGCCAGCGGGCGGAGTCGGGGCGAGCCGCGTTCGAACGCGAAAAGCAGAGCAACCCCTGGCCAAGCGAAGCGTGCGAATGGCCCGACGCCTACTTCAGCGACGCGATCTGGTTCGAGCACTGGCCCGCCACGCCCTGCGTGCGCACCTTGGCGATCGACCCCAGCCAGGGTCGCGACGACCGCCGTGGCGACTTCGCCGCGTTCGTGGCGCTAGCGCTCGACGAGCATGGTGTCATCTTCGTCGAGGCCCACCTGCTGCGGATCCCCATCGACGAACTGGTCGCCATGAGCGTTGATCTCTATTTGCAACACCAGCCCGATGCGCTGGGGTTCGAAGCCAACCAGTTTCAAGAGCTGATCGGCGGTCTGTTGTTTGAAGAACTGCGACGCCGCGGGCTGGCCCATGTCGCACCCGTTCAATTGAACAATCGGGTGAACAAGCGAGTCCGCATTCGCCGTCTGGGAGGCTACCTCTCGAAACGCCGGCTGCGGTTCAAGGC
Organism: uncultured Planctomycetaceae bacterium; assembly: GCA_964495375.1. GTDB lineage: Bacteria > Planctomycetota > Planctomycetia > Pirellulales > JAEUIK01 > JAIESQ01. The sequence continues at coordinate 20,791 of CAZBWM010000028.1, forward strand.
CAACTCCCCCGGCACGCGGCTCTTGGTCGATCAACTGCGGCAGTTCCCCTGCGGCGATCACGACGACGGACCCGACGCTTTGGAGATGGCGATCGCGCTGGCCCGAGAGTTCAACGAGCGCCGCGCGCTCGACGACGGCCTGGGTGACCGACTGCCGCTCGACATCAGTTGACCGTGACACCTCGTAGGGTGTGCGCAGCACACCAGGACATCGCAATGAATGCAGATCTCGCGCAAAGGCGCGAAGAAAAGACAAATACCGGGCACTCGCGGAGCCGCGGAGACTTGTTAGCCGCGGAGTTTACTCCGCGCGCTAGCTGGTGCGGTTCCGCCTCGATCCCGATCGGTTCGACGACAATTCGTCGAACGTGCTAGCGCGCGGGACAAGTCCCGCGGCTAACAGCGTAAACACGAACCACTAACCACTTCAGGATCACCCTCATGTTTGCCACCAACACGCACGATCCCGCGATTGCCGGCTATCGGCATCTCGAAAACCGCCTGCTCGAAGCCTGGCTCGAGCTCGGCAATCAGTTCGTCGACCCCCGGGAGCCAATGTTCGACGGCGCCGATGGCGGCGCGCCCTGGCTCCCCTTGGGCGCCGGCCAGCGCGGCGCGATCGCGACGCAGCCCGCTCACTCCGAGCTCAGCCTGCAACTGTTGCGCGACGAATGCCGGGCGTTGGCCACGCACAACGAGTTCGCCATCAACGGCCACGAAAACCGCATCAGCTACATCGTCGGCGCAGGGCACAGCTATCGCGCCGCGGTTCGCAAAGGGCGCGCCGCCGCTGCCGAGCTGCCCGCCGCCGTGCAATCGCTCGTCGACGATTTCATCTTCGAGAATCGCTGGCACGCCCGGCAGCAGGAGATCGTCCGCCGCCGCGATCGCGATGGCGAAGTGCTCTTGCGGCTGTTCACCACGGCCGACGGCAGCACGCGCGTCCGCTTCGTCGAGCCTGCCCAGTTGGCCACCCCGCCGGCGCACGCTCACGACCCGGCCGCTTCGCTCGGTGTGCTCACCGCGCCGGACGACGTCGAAACCATCCGCGGCTACTTCATCGATGGCGAATTGATCTCGCCCGACGACGTGCAGCACCGCAAGGCGAACGTCGACGCCAACGTCAAGCGAGGGCTCCCCCTCTTCGCGCCGGTGCGCAAGAACCTGCGCCGCGCCGAAAAGCTGCTGCGCAACATGAGCGTGGTGGCCGAAATCCAATCGGCCATCGCGCTGGTGCGTCGCCATCGCTCGGCCAGCCGCGCGGCGGTCGAACGCTTTGTCAGCGACACGGCCGACGCGACCACCGGCTCGCAATCGACCGGCCGCACTGGCAACTTCCGCGTCTTCGGCCCCGGCACGATTCTCGACGCCCCCGGCGGCATTGAGTACGACTTTCCGACCGCGGCGCTCGACGCCGGCAAATTCGTCACCGTGCTGCAAGCCGAGCTCAGGGCGATCGCCGCGCGGCTCGTCATGCCTGAGTTCATGCTCACCAGCGACGCCTCGAACGCCAACTATGCCAGCACGATGGTCGCCGAAGGACCGGCCACGCGGATGTTCCAGCGTCTGCAAGCCGAACAGATCGAGCAGGATCTCGACCTGTTGTGGCGCGTGATCGAGCGCGCCGTGACAGCGGGGCGCTTGCCGGCCGCGGCGCTCGACACCATCGAGATTCAGGCGGCGCCGCCGTCGCTGGCCGTGCGCGATCCGTTGGCCGAAGCCCAGGTCGCGCGCATCCAGGCGACCAGCGGTATCCTCTCTCCGCAGACGTGGTCGCAGCGCAGCGGGCTGGACTACGATCAGGAACAAGCCAACCTGGCGGCCCACCGCGGACAGGACAACGCAAGCACTGTGGCCGAGGGTGGCCCGGCTGCTCGCAGCTGGGTGGCGCAGCCACAAGAAACTGATCATGCCGCGCGGCGATAGTCAGCCACGTCGGTTTCAGCAGGCTTCTTGTCGCTGTCGCGACCCAGCCGACAAGCGGCCGAGCCACCCGCCATTCCGATCGAAGCAGTGCGAGCGTCGCCAAGGCCCCGGACCGCCCTCGAAACTATTTTGCAAAATCTTTCCCGGTGGCTCACAACGACCCTTGACAACTGACCAAAACTTTGTACAAATATAAGCATGACAACCACGCATACAACGCTGGCCAACAACGACACCAACCAGGCCAAGCTGCGGCAGGTCGAAGCGATCTTCCGCACGCTGCTGGCCGAGGGCCTCAAGCGCGGCTTCTTCGGCAGCCTGGCGCTGGAGCTATCGGTGCAGGACGGTGTCATCCAGCATTTCCGCCACAAGACTGAAAGGATCGAGAAGTAGTCTCCGTCGGTTAGCCGCGGGATTTATCCCGCGCGCTAGCTCGTTCGAGGTGACCTCGCCCCCGCTAGCGCGCGGAGTAAACTCCGCGGCTTACAAACTGAACACTGAAAACTGAAAACTGAAAACTGAAAACTAACACTGGTATCGCACGAGCTTGTCTCGGTCATCGACCGACCGGCGAGTATCGCACGCGGGCCCGTCGCAGTTCGCTCCGCAGCCAGCACGCACCTCACACGTGTGCCGCGCTCGGAGCCAACCGCCACGGGCCTTTTTTCGTGCGCGATCGGGGAAACCAGGCCGGGGACTGTCCCATTTTTCGGAGCTCGACGATGCGACCACCTACAGCAATGTCCGAAAAGATGGGACTGTCCCCCTCGCCACTCGCGCGATGCGACGTCCGTGTGCCACTGCTTGGCAGTCGGCCGCAGCCGCGACGCAGCTCGCCAGCGGCGGTCGCCGACGAACAAGCAGTGCCAGGGGCGCACGAGCCAATACGGCACTGCTTGTCGGCTTCAGCGTCGCTCGAACAACACCGCGTCACTGCCGCCAAGCAGTGGCACACCTGACAACCAACCACTAACCCCTATCCCCTAATCCCTAACCTCTCCTCCCCACAGGAACCAGCCATGACGCCCACAACCACCTCCACTTCGCACCAGGGGTGCGCGGCCGCGCGGTGCCCGTCGCCGAGTGCGACCAACTCAACGGATGCCGCCCCCATCCAGGAGTTTGTCCACTCGCGCGACGCGGCGCTGGTGGTCGATCGCGCGGCCGCCATCATCCGCGGCGTCAAAATCCTGGGCCTCGATTCACAGAACGGTCGCAGCTACTTGCCGGGCGCGCTATCGGCCGCGGTGCCGCTCTACGAGGGGGCCAAGGTCAACGTCAATCACGCGAAAGGGCATCCCACCGCGCCGCGCGATTATCAAGATCGCATCGGCCGGCTGCGCGGCGTACACGCCCGGGCGGGGGCCGGCCTCTTCGGCGACTTGCATCTGAATCCGCGTCACGCGCTCGCCGAGCAACTACTGTGGGATGCCGCGCACGCTCCGGAAAATGTCGGCTTCTCGCACAACGTGCAAGCCCGCACCGCGCAGCGCGAGGGGCGCACGGTCGTCGAATCGATCGTCGCCGTGCACAGTGTCGACCTGGTGGCCGATCCCGCCACCACGCGAGGGCTGTTCGAAACGCGTCTTAACGATTCAAGCCAGTGTGGCGGCGCAACCGTCGTGGGCCGTGGTCTCCTTGGCGAGACGATGGTTGATGGTGCTGACGCGTGTGGCGGAACCGCGGTCTCCGCGGCGCTGCGTCGTCCACTGGCTGATTGCACGCTCGCCGAGCTGCGTGCCGCGCGGCCCGATCTGGCGCTGTTGCTCCTTACCGAAGAGCACGACGCCCGACTGGCGGTTCAAGCGCAGCTTGCAGATTCCGCAACGCAGCTTGCCGAATCCGCAGCGCGACTCGCCGAAGTCGAAGCGCGGCTGGCGGAGCACACCGCGCGCGAATCGCTCACGGAGCGCCGTCGCCAGGTGGTTTCGCTGCTCCAAGAGTTCGGTCTGCCTGATCCGGCGTCGAACGATCCGGCTGCGTCGCGTCTGGTCGATGCGGCGTTCATGGAGAGCCTGCTGGCCGCGCCCGACGAACGTGCGCAGCGAGCGCTGGTGACCGAACGTGCCCGGCTCGTGGCCGAGGTGCGGCGATTCGTCGGCGACGCAGCGCCAGCGACGCAGCCTCGTTCGCGCGAGCAGCAGTCGATCGCCGGAGCGATGCATTCGCCCCGCGGCGGCCGCGAGTTTGTCCGAGCAGTCACGTGAGTAGTTTTCAGTTTGTCAGTGTCCAGTTTTCAGCGAATCCTCGCCCTGAACACCGCAAACTGAAAACTGAAAAATCCCCAACCACCACTTTCCTCCTGGAGAGCATCCCATGTCCGACAACATGCGTTGGCGTTACGGCGACACCAAGCCGGTGATCAGCAAGCCGATCGCGGCGGCCGCGAAAATCGAAATCGGCGACCTCGTCGAGCAAGCGGCCGGCGGCGACGTCACCCCCGCCGCGTCGCATACCTGGAACACCGACCTGGCCACCACGCAAGGCGAGTTCCACGCCACCTTCCTGGGCATTGCCATGCAGCGCTCGCGCGGCACCGGCGACCCCGTGCAAGACAATGACCCGATCCGCGTCGCCACCGAAGGAGTCTTCGAGTTCGACTGCGCGGCAGCCACGTTCGAGCTCGGCACGCTCATCGCGCCGGCCAAGCAAACCGGCAACGCGCTCGAGAATCAGAAGGTCGTGGCGCTGACCGCCGGCAACGAGAACAAAGCGATCGGCCGCGTCGCCAAGCGTTATGCCACGAGCACTACGCGCGTGCTGGTCGACATCACGAGCACTGTGCTGGCCGGCGGCCCACAAGCAAAGGCGTAAGGAAGTGTTCAGTTTGCAGTGTTCAGTTTTCAGTGCATGCCACTGAAACCTGCCACTGAAAACTGAAAACCGAAAACTGAAAACTCCTCTCCTTCACCAACTTTCCGCTAACCAGGAATCAACTTCCCATGCCTACCATCAAGTATCGCGAACTTCGCCGACAGTATGAGCTCGACGGCCCGGCCCGCACCGTGCAGCACTTGAGCGAAGCCCTCACCGAGCATCACTTGCGCCCCAGCGACTTCTCGCTGCGCGACCTGGCCGAAGGGCTCGTGCCCGACGGCCGCGAGTGGGTTCGCCAGCTCGATCCTCGCAGTAGCGCCGGCGTCACACTGCAAGAAGCGGGCGGCGCCGTCGACATCTCCGCCTTCTCAAACATCACGGGCCAAATCGTCTACTCGACGTTGCTCGAGGCCTACCAACACGAGGCGTTCGTCGCTTCGCGGATCGTGAGCACCATCCCCACGCGGTTCGATGGCGAGAAGATTCCCGGCATCACCCGCCCGGCCGACGCGGTCGAAGAAGTCCGCCCCGGCATGCCGTATCCGAACCTCGGCTTCGGCGAAGACTACATCGAAACGCCGTCGACCACCAAGCGCGGCTTCATCGTGCCGGTCACCAAGGAGGCGGTCTTTTTCGATCGCACAAATCTGGTGCTCAGTCGCGCGGCCGAAGTCGGCGAGATCCTCGGGCTGAACAAGGAGCGCCGCTTGCTCGACGTCGTGCTCGGCCTGGCCAACCCCTACAAGGCGAAAGGGGCCACGTTCAACACCTATCAAACGGCCACGCCCTGGGCGAACAAGCTCTCGGGCAACGAGCTCGTCGACTGGACCGACATCGATCGCGTCGAGCAGCTCCTGGCCGAAATGATCGACCCGTCGACGGGCGAGCCGGTGCTCGTCGAGGCCAACACGGTGCTGGTGATGCCGGCCTATCGTCACGCGGCCAATCGTATTTTCAACGCCACCGAAATTCGCTACACGGGCACCAGCGCCGCGACGACCACGATCGCCCCGAACCCCGTGAGCGGTTACCGCGTGGAGTCGAGCCGGCTGGCCTATCAGCGACTTGTCGGCAGCGGCGTGTCGGCGGCCGACGCCAAGAAGTACTGGTTCGTCGGCGACTTCGCCCGGGCGTTCGCCTACATGGAGAACTGGCCGATCACGGTGGTGCAAGCGCCGCAGAATGACGAGGTCGACTTTACGCAGGACATCGTGTTGCGGTTCAAGGTCAGCGAGCGCGGCGCGGCGGCGGTCCTCAACCCGCGCTACGCGGTGCTGTGCTACGACAGTTAAGTAGTGCGGAACGCGCGAGTCGACTCTTGTTAGCCGCGGGATTCATCCCGCGCGCTAGCTTGAAGTACGACAACTCGCCCACAGCGATTCTAGTGCGACGTCAAACCAGCTAGCGCGCGGAGCAAGCTCTGCGGCTAACAAACTGAACACCGACCACTGAAAACTGAGAACTGGTCCCAAATCCCTAACCCCAGATCCCTATTCCCATGCCAACAGGACAAGTCAACTCGCCGACTCAAAGCGCGCTCGGCTATCGGCAGATCACCCTGCCGGTGTCGGTCGTCAGCGACTGGGTCGATCTCTGCACCGCGCCGACCGCGGCCGAAGCCGATTCCGGCGTGATGGCCGGCGGCGCGGTCGTCGCACCGACGCTCGTCACCCGCGCCGCGCAAAACTGGCTCTACGTGGCCGGGCTCGGCAGCACGGTGCAACTGCGGCTCAAGTATCCGACCGCCGGCACGGTCACCACCAGCCCGGTGGTGCAACCGTTCGGCCGCGACCGCCGCGGCGCGCCGCAACGCCTGGTCGACGGCTCAGGCGTCCACGCGCTCGTGCTCTCAGTCGATCCCGTGAACGACGTGCGCGATAGCGCCACGCCGCAGATGAGCTACACGCAACCGGTCGAAATCGATGCCGATGGTTGTGCTGAAGTGCTGGCCGCCGTGCGCACGGCCCTGGCCGGCACCGGCCTCACCGGCGCGACGATCCAAGCGCGCGTGAAGTAGTTCCACTTGTTAGCCGCGGGACTTGTCCCGCGCGCTAGCTGGTGCGACTGAGCGCCGCAGACTAGCTCACTACTCAACGTCGAACGAGCTAGCGCGCGGAGTAAACTCCGCGGCTAACAAACTGAAAACTGAACTCTGAAAACTGAAAACTCACTACCATGCCCCTCATCAAACAAATCTCCGGCAGTCAGGCGAGCTACGCCACGCTCTCGGCGCAAAGCGGCCTCACGTTTCTGGCGACGACCGACGTCCCGCCCGGTTCCGCCGCGACGGGCGTGTTGCAATCGGTCGAAGCCCAAGCGGCCAGCTTGCGGATCGATGCCGCCAATAGCGCGTGCCCAAACGCCGGCGATCACTACTGGTTGCGGTTCTGGGTTCGCGCGCTGCGCACGGCCGGTACGCTGCCTGCCGCGCAAAGCACTTACGGCATTTATCTCTGGGACGGCGCGAGCAACTTTCTCACGCTCAAGTTCGAGACCAACGGTGCCGCAGCCCTCGGCTGGACGCCCGCCCGCGGCCGCGCCGGCATCTCGGCCGGCACGTCGTCGGCGCTCATGCAAGCCACCGGTGAAGAATGGCTCGGCTGGGGCGATTGGTGCGAGCTGGTCGTCCACGTACAGCGTCACGCCAGCGCCGGTCAGTGGCGCATCTTCGTCAACGGCGTGCTGGCGAGTCATGAAACTGGGCTCGATACCAACAGCACGTTCAATTGGGCGGCACTCGGCGGGCAATCGCTCATGCTCGATTTGCCGGCCTGGAGCGGCGTCGTCTGGCAAGTCTGCGGGCCGCTGGAAAGCTACAGCGGCACCGACATCGTCGTGCGGCCGCAGTTCGCCCTCAATGGCCTCGCGGCGTTCACCAATCAACTCCACTTGCCTTGCGCCACGGCACAAGCCGGCGCGCTGGTGCAAGGGTGCTTCGGCCAGGTCTCCGGCACCGGCACCGTGACGCTCGATACCGAGTATCTCAATCAGATTGGTTCGCCTTGTCGCCGTCGATTGATCTTCGCCGGCAACGGCAACTCGCCGGTCTGGACGACGCTCAATGCCGTCGGCGCGCTCCCCTTCAACGAGCAAGGTTGGGCGACGCTGGCCATCAGCGACCTGCTCGTGCCTGACGGCACCTCAGCCATCTGGCAAATCAACAAAGCCGGCGGCGCCGCGCTTTGGAAAATCTTTGCCAGCAGCGGAACGCTGTTTGCCGCCTACGACACCGGACAATTCGCCAACCTCGGGCGCTATGCGACCGCAGCCCGCCACGTGTTCTTGCTGCACCTCAATCGCGACGGCCGCGCCGCGCTCTCGCTCATCGATCTGACCTCGTCCCCTGGGCAGAACGTCGGTGGCTACCTGACCACCACGCACAGCCAGCCGCTCCCCGATTGGACTCCGCAAGACATCGGCGCCATGTCGCTCACCGCGCTCCCCAGCGCCAGCAACATCGAAATGGGTTTCATGGCCGCCTGCCGCCGCCCGACCCTCTACACCCTCGATAGCCTGTCGAGCACGTTGCACACGCCGGGCTCGGGCAACACGACACCGCTGCACAACGCGCACGGCATCGCCCGCAGCTTTCCGATGCAACGCGAATGCCAGTGCCTGCCGGGCGGGTTCTATCCGCTCAAGCACTTGGGGCTCGAACGGCGCGTGCTGCTGGCGCCGTTGGGGCGTCCCGGCTTGCGGCGGCTCGATTGGACGCGCAACGTGCTCGGCCCGCTCCTCAACACGGCCGGCTGCGAAGTCATCGCCTTCGACGCCGGCAGCGTGAACGACATCACCGGCATTCAAGCGGGCGACGCAGCCGTCGTGCTCGCCGAGCTGCGCGGCAACTTCGACACCTTCCTGCGTTGGGCCATCGATCGCGATTGCGCCGTCTGGATCGCCACGATGCTGCCGCGCGATCTACGCTCGGTCGCCATCACTGGGGTGACCGCCGCCAATCCGGCCGTGATCACCGCGCCAGGGCACGGCCAGACCGGCACCATCCGCCTGGCCGTCTCCGGCGTCGTCGGCACCGGCGCGATGTCCAATATCAACACGTTCGTCAACTTCGCCGAAGTGCTCGACGCCAACACGATTCGCATGACCGGCGTCAACACTTCCGGCGGCGCGTACACCAGTGGCGGCACCGCCCGCGGTTACTCGCCGGGCGAGCTGGCGGCGATCGCGGCCTTTAACCACCACATCCGGCAAAGCGCGGCGCGTCACCAGAACCAAGCACTGCTGGTGCTCAGCGATATCGAAGCCGATGCCGCGGCCAACCCAGCCACTTACCCGAACAACAACACCTTCTGGGCCGACTTCACCCATCCGCAAACCGGCGCCGGCACGGCGGGCAGCCAGGTCGTCGCCGAACGGATGGTGCTGTCGCGCGTCACGCCCCCCACATCATTGCGGCGCCGGCGCTGGCCGCGGCGCTTGGTAGCCCGTAACTAAAGATCGGCCGCAAAAACAAGTGACGAAGAACTGCTCGTCGAACTCCTCTCCCCTTGCGGGAGAGGGGACGGTGAAGGGTTCAGTAAATCAGGAAGTTCTTTGTCGGCCGTCTCCAAGAAAGACCAAAACATGACCGACCTCGAAATGCTGGCTGCCATCCGCACGCAAGCGCTCACCACGATCGCCGCGATCACCGCCGATCCCAAGCCCAGTTACGCCCTCGACGGCCAGACCGTCCGCTGGGCCGAGTATCTCGCGCAGTTGCAGGCGACAGTCGATTGGTGCGACGCCCGGCTGTCGGCCGACGAACCGTTTGAAATCCGTTCACAAGGACTCTCCGGATGACACTCGACTTTGATCCCGCCGATCTCGGCGTCGTCGACGGGACGCTGCCGATCACGATCGAGCGCACCACGCCGTCGGGCACAGTCACGGTCGAAGTTGCCGGCGCCCTGCGCGGTCGCTTCGAGCGCGGCGCGCCGGCCGCCATCGCCGGCGTGTCACTCGAGCCCGAGACAACCGTCTGGCATTTGCCCAGCTCGGAGCTTGACGACTTCGAGCCGCGGCCAGGCGACACGCTCACCGTCGCCGGCGCGAGCCACGTAATCACGGCCGCCGCGCGCGTCACGCTCGGCACCCGCTGGCGCGTGGTCACGCAGGCGCTACGAGGTTGAACGAAAGCCGACGCGATGCTGACTTGGTGTGCCACTGCTTGGAAGTCGGCCGATATCGCGCTGTGTTTCGCTTCGTCGTCCGCCGACGAACAAGCAGTGCCGGGGACTGGAGTCGTTCCGGCCATCGGCTTTGCCAAACGAAAAAACGTTGACCGGAAGGACTGCTGTCCCCCTTGGCCTGCGATGCAACCTCAGTGTGCCACTGCTTGCTCGTCGCGGAGCGAACTACGGCATTACGTTCGGTGAAGAACGCGACGAGGAAGCAGTGCCGTGCCGCACGCCAACCAACGCAGCACTGCTTGTCGGCCCAATGAGACAACAAGCGACGATCTCAACCTGCCGCCAAGCAGTGGCACACTAACCTTGCAAGTTGTCCACAACACACCAACCATGCAGACCTCGCGCAAAGTCGCCAAGGCGCAAAGGAATCCAAGTAGACAACTCAAACCGCAGAGGTCGCAGAAGTACACAGAAACGAGCTGATGACCGCTCGCGCCCTAGATCATGCAAAACTTCTTCTGTGTCATTCTGTGCCTTCTGCGGATCACAACTCCCCCCGTCCTCTTTGCGCCTTAGCGCCTTGGCGCGAGATCTTCCCCCCCGCTTCGTGACACCTTGGTGACCTTCGTGCTCTTGGTGTCCAACTCACGCATCACAAACCAATGACCGCTACCGAACCACAATTCACCACCGCCGACGTCGACCCGCTCTGGCTGCGGATCATGGCCGCCGCGCAAACGCGCATCCGAGCTCTCGATCTCGCCGGCCTGCCCGACGAAGCCGTGCTCGTCCGCCCGGTGCCCAGCGATCGAGACGTTGGCGCCGGCCGCTCGCACGCGCTCCCCGTCGTCGAGATCACGCCGCATCAGTCCGCGCGCGAAACAGCCAAACATGGCAACCTGTTTAATGCGATTGAATACAGCGTGCAGGTCACCTTTCTGGCCGCCGATCGCCCCGACTTGCCGGCGAACCTCGCCCGCTGGCTCACCTGGCGCGAACAGATCGCCACGGCCTTCCGCCATCAGCCGCTCGTCGACATCGACGAAGTAATCGATTGCACGGTCGACCCAAGTGAAGCCGTGCAGCCGGCCGCGCTCGTGCGGCAGAATCTTTGGGCGTCGACGCTCGTGCTCCGCTTCACGGTCCGCGGCCCCAGCTTCGTGGTTCTCAAGTACGGCGGCTACACGCACGCGCTCGGCGAAGTGACGCTGGCGATTTCGTCGCGACCGCACTTCAATCCGCGCGGCCTGCACGATGCCACGCTCGAGCGTTGGGAAATCAGCGGGCTGCTGCGCGCCGACACGCCAGCCGCCTTGACCACGGCGATCGACGCGCTCGTAGCAGCTTATGCCGTGCCCGAGCAGAATCTCGGCCTCTACCTGGCCGATGGCACGACCCCCACCAGTCACCTGCTCCCCTCGGCCGACACGCTCGGCGGCACGCGCGTCGTCGAGGGGCCCGACTTTCCCGCCAGCGTGGGCGGAGAATACTCGCTCCACCGCGGCTACCGCATTGTCGTCGAAGGGCTGGTGCCGCTCGCCGGCGCCGAGCTCGATCTCCTGCTGCGCGAAGAATCGATCACACTCGTTGGCGGTGGACCGCGGTTCGTCTACCTGCAAACCATTGCTGGGCCGCCGCGCCGGCAGCAAGTCGCCGAGCAAACCCCCTACGTCGCTCAGCAGTCAGGCCGCGCGATCGGCCGCGCCGCGTATCCGTCGGCCAACGCGCCGCTGTGGCCCACAGCAGAGCATGTGGATCGTCGGCAGCTCGTGCGCCGCACGCCGCGCGTCGTAGCGACCACCGCCGGCCAGTCGCTCACCGATTTCGAAATCGCCTGGCAGTTCGAGTTTGAAAGCGACGTGCCCCTCCTCGGCGGACCAACGACACCATGAAGAAGAGCCTCACGCAAAGCCGCCAAGGCGCAAAGAAGACTGCGAATGCCGATTTCACGCGGAGCCGCAGAGGATGCGGAGAATTGTAGGGTGTGCGCAGCACACCAGCTTGCCTGCCAGTGAATACGGCCTCGCGCAAAGTCGCAAAGGCGCCAAGAGATACACGTAGACAACTCAATCCACAGAAATCGCAGAAGGACGCAGAAGTGGAACAGCTCAACGCTCCCTCTATGTCCTTCTGTGTCTTCTGCGGATCAAGACTCCCCCCGTCCTCTTTGCACCTTGGCGCGAGATCCTTCCCCGCTTTGTGAACCCTTCGTGTTCTTCGTGCTCTTTGTGTCCAACAACAACGTTCGCAACTCTTGTAAGTGAACTTCCATGTCAGACGTGCAAGCACAAGTCGCGTTCGCCGGGGTCGATCAGGTGATCGCGGCCCGCCTGCGCTTCGAGCCTGGTGTCGCGCCGAGCGTCTGCTGGTTGGACATCGTGCCGCAAGCAGCGCTGGCCAGCGAACAGGGGATGCTCGAGCTCTCCTGCGGCGACACTTACCTGGCGCTGCCCGATTGCCAGGTCGATCGCGCGTCGCTGGTCCGCAACGGCGACGGCCACATCGAGCGGTTGGCCATCTTCGATCGTCGCTGGCGCTGGAACTTCGCTCAACTCAGTGGCCACTATAACCAGCGGCACGACAATGCCACGCTGGTCGACGGCACCGAGCGCACGCCCGACGAGTTGGCCGCGCTCTGCTTCGACGCGCTCGGCGAACTGACAGCGGAAACCGCCTCCCTGGCCACGGCCGCGCGCCCCGCGTTTCAGGCGACCGCCGCATCCGCTTCGCAACTGCTCGGCCGGCTTGTCGAGCAATTCGGTTGTCGCGTGGCGCTGGGGCTCGATAACACGGCCCGTGTTTGTCTGTTGCGTGGCGGAATCGAATTGCCGATCTCGCTCGACGTGATGCGCGCCGGCTCGCGCGCGATTGGCCCGGCGCGTCCCGAGCGCCTGCGCATTGTCGGAGGTCCGACCCGTTATCAGTGCGATCTGCGGCTCGAAGCGGTCGGCCCTGAGCTCGATGGCCGCATCGTGCCGATCGACGATTTGTCGTACACTCCCTCTGGCGGTTGGGGCACGGCCGATCTCGAGCACTTTCAGGCGATCGCCGACCTGAAGCTGCGCGAGCTCGCCTTGCAGAGCGTCTTCCGCTGGTATCGCGTCAGCGTGCCGGTCGAATTGCCGGCGAGTGAAATGCTCGCCGAGCGGCAGCGTTTTCTGCCGCTGCACGCCGCGCAGATCGAGCTCGAAGCGGCCACCGCAGGCGTGCGGCCACGCGGTCGTGCGCCGTTGGTATTTGGCCGCTGGTGCGATTATCCCTGGCAGAGTGCCAATCGCGCGGCAACCCTCGCGCCCCTTGCGCGGCCCCCCAGCGCCGCCGAGGCCCCGGCGATCGTCAGCACGCCCTTCGACTTAGATGCCTCGGGCGGATTAGTGATATTCGCGGCGCCGGTCGTCCGCTACGCAGGCAGCAATCGCTTCGCGCCGGCCGAGCTGGTGTTGCGCACCGCGATCGGTGTGCGCGAAAGTAGCACGAACCAACCGCGCCGCTGGCAGCTCGATCGCGAATTGGTCCCCGGCGGTTCGACCACCGCGGTCGAAATCGTCGACGAGCTGACGCGCTGCCTGGTGTTGGAGTACGACGCCGGCGACTACTCGCTCACGGGCGCGACCGACAACGCCGCGGCGCTGGCGGTTGAGGCCGACGTCTATCTCGATGCGCTCCAGCGGCGCCATGCTGAGCGCACACCGCAGTTCGTCGAGTACGCCGGCTTGCAGCCACTGGCGCCCGACGGCTCAATCGACGCGGTCGAGTGGTCGATCGGCCCTGAGGGCGCTACCACCCGCGCCTGGCGCGACACGACGTAGCACGCTAACGCCATGTGCTCACCACGACGACACAACGACACGACGAAGCGCTCCCTCGTGTGCCACTGCTTGGCAGTCGGCGGATATGGCGTCGCATTACGCTTGCGGCGACCGCCGACGAACAAGCAGTGCCGGAGACTGGAGTCGTTTCCGGCGCTCGACCTTGGCCAACGATTCAACGTTGACCGGAAGGACTCCTGTCCCCCTCGATGCTTCGCGAAACGTAGTCTCGCGCGAAGGCGCAAAGAAGAACAAATACATCCACAGAAAACACAGAAGAGCACAGAAGAAATGTTGGGATGCGCAATCCACGATCGCTCGTTCTTTTCCCTTCTGCGAAATTCTGCGCCTTCTGCGGATCACAAGCTCCCCCGTCTCTCTTTGCGCCTTGGCGCCTTTGCGCGAGATCCGCATCACTTGCCCTGCCACTAGTCACTGACCCCTAGCCCCTGACCCCTAGCCCCTACCCATGACGTATTCCCCCCGCGGCAATCTCGTTCGCTGGCTCAGTTTTCGTAACGACTCTGGCGAGACCATCCCTCCCTGCGCCGTGATGCGGATCACCGGGGTCGTCGAAATCCAGGGCCAGGCCGTCCTCACGGTCGACAAGCCCAACGCCGACGGCGGCACGCACTATGTTTTCAACGGCGCGTTTGCCGTCGCCGCCGACGACTTCGGCAGCGCCACGCACAGCTTTCCCTGCTGCGCGCTCTTCAACCCGGCCGACGCGCCGGCCGTCGGTCAGCAGTGGGGCGCGCAGTCGGGGAGTTGGGCGATCAAGAAAAACAACAGCGGCTATCGCGTCGTCGGCTCGGCAATCGAGGGGCGCGTCGAGATCGTCCGCGGCGAACAGTCAGCGCTCCTCTGGGCGAACGCGACCGCCACCTGGACACGCGTCTCCGGCCCGAATGCCAGCTACGTCGATTGCCACCGCGCGCTCGATAAAGACGGTACGCCCGAGCTCGACGCCGACGACAACCCGATCGAAGTCCGCGTCTACTTGCCCAGCGACGACGCCGGCAAAGTCCACCCGAACGTGCGGGCCGACCAAACGATCGCCTACCTGCTCGACCCCGCCGGCACGCCCTACTCGGTCGACGCCAAAGTGGCCGACGATCCGATCGGCACCGTCAAAATGTGGGTCGGCAATATCGCCACATTGCGCGGCGGCTGGCGCGAGTTGTCGGTCATGCGCGGGCGGTTTCCTGTCGGCGTCGGGCCTGGTGACGAGTACTACGATCCTTCGACCTTGGGCGCCGCCGATGGCGCCTCGCATCACACGCACGACGATCACGTCTTCACGCCGACGGGCACCGTCGAAGCGACGGCCAGCGGTTCGGCGTCGCTGACGGGTGGTGGGATCACCGGCTCCGGCACGATCCACACCTCGAGCGAGTTAACCGGCATCACCATCGCCGATCACGATCCGCACTACCACTCGCTATCGTATGGCGCCGGAACGGCCCAAAGCGGCGCCGGGCAACCGGTCAATCATTCGCTCTCGGCCGATACCACGGCCGAGAAATCGGCCGGCAGCCCCACGAGCTTGTCGCACAACCTGACCGACCCCGGTCACGAGCACTCGCTCGACGCCGCCGACGTAGCCGCCGCGCTCTCGCTCTCGGGCACGGTCGACATCACGGGTCTCGACGTTAGCGCCTCGCTCGAACTCGATGAAGTCACGCTCGAACACGACGACCGCGGCCACATCCCGCCGTTCTCGGCCATCTACTTCATCGAACGGTTTGAGTAGTGGTCTTGTAGGGTGTGCGCAGCACACCAGCTTTCCTGAACGTAAATAAAGTCTCGCGCAAAGTCGCTAAGGCGCACAGAAATACAAGTAGACAAGTCCATCCGCAGAAGTCGCAGCAGGGAGACGAGTGAAGTTTAGTGGGTTACGCAGCGCAGCATTTCTTCTGTGTCATTCTGTGCTTTCTGTGGATGTATTCCCTCTCCCTTTGCGCCTTAGCGCCTTTGCGCGAGGTCTTCCAATCTTCATGCTCAGCGATGTGCCACGACTTTCCCATACAGCACCTCGACCACGCCGGCCAACACGTCGGCCTGGTCGGTCTCCAGAATCAGCGCCGCCTTGGCCAGCAAGTCGCGCTTGCGATTGATCGACTCGACCACCTGCCGCGCGCCGTCACGCGTCAGCGCCCCGCCTGTGCCGAAGTGGCTGTACAACTCGTCGAAGTCTGCCGCGCTCCAGCCATCGAACGCCGCCGGCGTTTCGGCCACGACCTCGTCGACCAGCGGATTCGTCTGCCGATCGAACGAGCGATACGCCAACAGCGCAGGCGTTTGAAACAGCTCGTCGGCCGGCACCCCCAGGCCCGCCGCCAGCTTGTGCAAGGTGCGCGCGTGCGGCTTCACGCCGCGATCGGTCAGCAGCGCCTTGAGCGTGCGCAGGTCGACCCCCGAGGCTTCGACCAGCGCGTCGAGCGTCAGCCCGCCACGCGCCATCAGGCGGCGCAAGTTCTGTGACAGGTTTTGAGAATTTTCAGTCACGGCAAAACTAAGTCAGCAACAAAGATACAAAAACAAGCGGTCGAAATCCGTCTCGAATATGCACTTTTTGTGTTGACGAAATACTGTACGTAAGCATAGTATCGGTCGCGGCGGAAGCAAACGAAAAACGCCGGCAATTCATCGGGCGACCAGGGAACAAACCACATCAAGACCGCAGAAAACCGCGCTACGCCACCCCAGAAAAGGAGGGCCCCTCGAGTGACGCAATCCACGCATCCGACGTTTCGTGTCTGGCTGGTCGGTTTCGACCGCTGGCAGCCAACCACCTGGTACGAGATCCCCCCCGAGGCCGTGGCCATCGAGCCGGCCGACGAAGACTGCATGACGGGGGATGCCGCCACGTTATTCGTGCAGGGGTTCAACGAAATCACCCTCGCCCGGCATAGCCAGATTTGGGCGATCCCCGTGCCGGTGCACGTCACTTACGAGCACGACCTGGTGCCGGGGCAGCGCCTGCTAGCCGCAGCCATCGTCGACGGCGCGCCCAAGCGCCTGCTGAAGGAGGCCAGCAGCGCTTCGTGAGGTGTCGTCAGAAAAAGCAATCTCGATCTCGCGCCAAGGCGCCAAGACGCAAAGCGGGGAGAACATCCACAGAAAGCACAGAATGACGCAGAAGAAATGTTCAGTAGTGTGATTGACGTCAATTCGCCCGTAATCCTTCTGTGTCCTTCTGCGGCTTCTGGGGATCAGGTTTTTTCTCGCCCTCCCCTTTTTCGGCGTGTCGATGGCGGAAGCGCTTGAGAAACATTTCCACCGGCACCAGCACCATCAAAATGCCCAGCGTCAACAACGCCCCGAACACCGGCAGCCACCACTTGCCGAGGCCAACCGCCACGCCCAGCGCCGCGGTGAGCCAGATCGTCGCGGCCGTGGTCAGCCCGCGCACGCGGCGCTCGCTCGATAATTTCAGCACGTTGCCGGCGCCGACGAAGCCGATACCGGCGGCCACTCCTTGCACGGCTCGCGAGATGGCATCGTCCGACGCGCCCGCCTCGACGAGCGCCAGCACGAACAGCGTCGAACCGAGTGACACCAGCATGTGGGTGCGCAGCCCAGCCTCCTTGTTCGTCAACTCGCGTTCGATCCCGATCAAGCCGCCAACCAATGCGGAGAAGAGTAGCTTGACCGTTACGCGCAGCACATCTCCACCGCCCGGCAAGTCGTTTACGAATTGTTCAACGAAATCGTTCATCGGCGCACTCGATTGGAAATTAGGATTGCGTAGCGTGCAGAATCCCCGCTTCAATCGCCAGACAAATGCGGTCCAGTTCGTCGAGCGAGATCGCCAAGGGTGGCAGCACCACGACCACGTTGCCCAATGGCCGCGCGAACACGCCCCGCGCGCGTGCGTGCCGGCAAGCGGCCAGCCCGCGCTGCTGGCTCCACGGATACGGCTCGGCGGTTTCTCGATCTTGCACCAGTTCGATGCCCGCCATCAAGCCACATTGTCGCACATCGCCGACGTGTGTCTGCTGGCCGATCCGCGCCAAGTGCTCGCCGAGCCGCGCGATCTTGGCCGGCAACTGCGCGAGCGTTTGCTCCTCGTCGAACACCTCGAGCGCGGCCAGCGCCACGGCCGCGGCCAGCGGGTTTCCACCGTACGTATGACCATGATAGAAGGCCTTCGACTCCGCGGCGGTCCCCAGAAATGCGCGCCAGATTTCATCGGTCGCCAGCGTGGCCGCCATCGGCAGGTAGCCACCGGTCAGCCCCTTGGCCAGACACAAGAAGTCGGGCGACACCCCTTCGTGCTCGCAAGCGAACATCCGCCCCGTGCGGCCAAAACCAACCGCCACCTCATCGGCCACCAGCAGCACGTCGTACTTGCGCGTCAACTCGCGCACGCCGCGCAAATAGCCAGCCGGGTGTGTGAGCATGCCGGCCGCCGCTTGCATCAACGGCTCGATAATCACCGCGGCCACGCGGCGGTGCTCGGCCGCCAGCAGAGCTTCAAGCCGTGCCAGATAGTAATCGAGCGCCCCTTCGCGCGACACGCCTGCCGGCCGGCGATACAAATTGGGCGCCGGCGCTCGCAGGGTCTCGAACAATAGCGGCTCGAACATCGCATGAAACCGCTCGACGCCGCCGACGCTGACGCTGCCGATCGTATCGCCGTGATAAGCATCGCTCAGGGCAATAAAGCAATTCTTCTCGGGCCGCGGTCCCCACTCGTCATCCCAGGCGCGTTGCCGCCAGTATTGAAAGGCCATCTTCAGCGCGACTTCGACCGCCGTCGCGCCGTCGTCCGAAAAGAACACATGCCCCAGCCCGGGCGGCGCCAACCGCACGAGCCGCTCAGCCAGGCGAATCGTCGTCGGGTTCGACGCCCCCAACAACGTGGTATGCGCCACCCGATCCAATTGCTCGCGTACGGCCGCGTCGAGCCGCGGATGGCGATGCCCATGCACGTTGCACCACAAGCTGCTCACGGCATCGAGATACTCGCGACCGTCGATATCGACCAGCGTGCAACCGTGGGCCGCGGTGAAGATCAGCGGCTCGTACTCCTGCATCTGGGTGAAGGCGTGCCAGACCAGCTCGCGATCCCAGCGCTCGAGTTGTTCGCGACTCGGTTCAGACATCACAGAGTGTTCAGTGTTCAGTTGGCAGTGTTCAGTAAGTTAGCCGCGGAGTTTACTCCGCGCGCCAGCTTGCGCGACGTCACGAAGGCCACAGAGAAATACAGGTCTCACGCCAAGGCGCTAAGTCGCAAAGAAGACGGAGAGAGTCCTGATCCACAGAAGGCGCAGAAGAACACAGAAAGAAGAGCAATGTGTCATGGATTGCGCAATGCCGAGTTTCTTCTGCAACATTCTGTGAATTCTGTGGATGTCTGCTCTTGGTCTTCTTTGCGCCTTGGCGCCTTTGCGCGAGGCCGTTTGATCCCCTCTTCTTTACCCCAGCTTGTCGCGCAAATGTTCCGCCACGCGCAGCGCGTTGGCCGCGATCGTCAAGCTCGGGTTTACGCCGCCGCTGCTAGGAAAGATCGACGCATCGACCACGTACAGGTTTTCCAAACCATGCGCCCGACAGTTCGCGTCCAGCACACTTGTTTGCGGATCGTCGCCGAACCGGCACGTGCCGCAGACGTGAGCGATCGTCTTGTTGTCGTGCGCTACGCTCAGCGTGATCGGCCGCAGCGGTTTGAAGGCCGTGGCCAGTTGCCCGTTGTACTCCTTCACGCGCCGCTGTTGGCTTTCGCGATGATGATAGAGCAACCGCCCCAGCGGCGCAGCCCCGGCGCCGGCCGCGACGTTCGCATCCGCACCGTCGCTCGGCAGCACGCGGTTATCCGCAAATGGCAGGTCTTCCATGATCGAGGCCAGCACCACGACGCGCACCCGCAGGTAATCCCAGATCGGTCCCAGCACCGGCCGCAGATGGCGCAGCCACCGCAAGTCGGGCCCGAGTTTGCCCAGATAATGCAAGAACGGCGGCAGCCCGCCCACCGATTGCACGGTGCCGAACTTCTGTCCGTCGCGTTGGTAGAAATCGTTGAGCGCGAGCTCCTTGGTTTGCCCGGCGATTGGCCCGGCGAGCTTCGGCCGCAAGATAATCAGGTCGATGCAGTGCCGCATCAGGTTGCGACCGACCAGGTCATGATCGTTGGCCAGCCCGTGCGGCCAGTGAGGGCTGCGCGAGTGCAACAGCAGGTTCGGCGTCACCAGCGCGCCGGCGGCCAGCACTACTTGTTTGGCCTTCAGCACGAGCGGCTGATCGCGCCACTGGCAAACGACCGCTTCGACCCGCGTGCGACTGGCTTCGAGCGACTTGACCGTGCACTCGGTAATCAGCGAGGCGCCATGCTCGCGCACCGCCGGCAACACGCAGGTGCGTCCCGCGTCGTTCTTGCAGTCGCGCGCACACAAGAACCCCTGACACGTCGCGCACTCGCTCGTGTGCTCGCACGCCAGGTGCAATTGATAGGGGTTGAGCCCCTGCCCACGCAGCACCTCGGCGACCGTGGCGTTGCCCGGCGTGAGCGGTGGCGGTGCGATCAGCGACGCGCTCGCTTCGGCATCATTGCGCAGCGGATCGGCCGTGCCCCGCGCGCGATACAACCGCTCGGCCGCGGCATACCAGGGGCGCAGCTCGTCGTAGCTGATCGGCCAACTTTCCGGCACGCTCGACCCTTCGAGATCGGCGGCGGTGAAGTTTGCGCGCGGCGTGAAGTCGTTGGGAAACAATCGCTCGAGCACCATGCCATAGAGCGCGGTCGACCCCCCAACGCCGCAACCGATCTCCGGCACGAACCGCTTGGGCCGCTCGGGCGAGTCGTCTTCGATGGCATCGAACGCGCGGCCGGCCCGCAACAGCAACCGCCGATGCTCGTCGGCCGGCAACCCCGGCAGATTGGCGACCTCCTCCGGTGTGATGCCGCGCAGCGGATCGTCGGCCGCATTGAGATACGATTGCCCCCGCTCGACAAACAGCACCCGTTTCCCCTGCCGGGCCAGCGCATGACCGAGCGTTCCGCCCCCCATGCCGGTGCCGACGACGAGCACGTCCCAGATTACTTCGTCGGGTCGATCAGGCAGATTCACCGCGGGCCTTTGCGTTGGTGGCTTCCAACCGTAGGGTGCGTGCAACGCACCGAAACCCTGGTCGTGACCAATTCGACCACGGTGTGCGGCGCACGACGTACAATAATTCGGCTATTGTTGGCGAATCCGCGGTGCAACGGAAGCGGCCGCGGATGGAATTCCGGACAGTTGGGTGGCCCGACTGCTCGCAGTCGGGTGGCGCAGCCACAAGAATCCATTCATGCCGCGCGGTCGACCTCAGCCACGTCGATACTCAACGGCTTCTTGTCGCTGTCGCCACACAGCCGCGGAGCTTGCTCCGCGCGCTAGCTCGTCCGGCGCCGACTCAATCCAGCTAGCGCGCGGGACAAGTCCCGCGGCTAACAGATACAATGTCTCACAGCTTAATCATGAGAGTTGGATTTCTTCATGCATTCCTACCTTGCCGCCGCCGTGCAGATGAACTCCGGCGAAGACCCGCAGGCAAACCTTGCCGCGGCCGAGCGCGCCGTGGAAACGGCCGTCGCGCGCGGGGCCCGGCTCGTCGTCTTGCCGGAGATGTTTTTATGCCTGGGCCGCGCGCCGGCGATCGTGGCCGCTGCCCAGTCGATCCCCGGGCCCGCCACCGAGCGGCTCGGGGCGCTGGCCGCACAGCACAAGTTGGTGCTTGTCGCCGGCAGCATTCCGGAGAAATCTCCCACGCCGCGCAAGGTGTTTAATACCTGTGTCGTCTTCGGGACCGAAGGGGAGCAGCTCGCCACGTATCGCAAGCTCCATTTGTTCGACGTCACGATTCCCGGCGCGGTCGATATTTGCGAGTCGAGCTGGAGCGAGCCAGGCGATAGCGTCGTCGCGGTCGACACGCCCTGCGGCCGGCTCGGCCTGGCAATCTGCTACGACCTCCGCTTCCCCGAGTTATTCCGCCGATTGGCGGACGAGCGCGTTGACCTTTGCGCGCTGCCGAGCGCCTTCACCCTGGCGACCGGTCGCGATCATTGGGAAGTGCTGCTCCGCGCCCGGGCGATCGAAAATCAGATTCACATCGTGGCGGCCAATCAGTGGGGCAAGCACGCTGAAGGGCTGGTCAGCTACGGTCGCTCGCTGATCGTGGATGCTTGGGGAACCGTGCTGGCCGCCGCCCCCGATGGCCCCGGCATGGCTCTGGCCGAAATCGATCTGGCCCGGCAGGCTGAACTGCGCAATCGCCTGCCGGCCCTGAAACACCGCAGATTGGACCGAAAAAACTAACCGACGGAAGGGAACGATCCGCACCGCACGATCGTCAAAACAACCGCCCATGCTGCGCTGACGCCAAGAGAACTAGGTATCTCGCGCAAAGGCGCAAAGCCGCCGAGAGAGATCCCGAATTTCAACACTCGCCACTCCTCAAAGGAGCTTTCTGATGAACACGATTCGTCGCAGTTTGATCGGTACCGCGGTTGTGTGCGGCGCGATGTTGATGTTCGGTGGTTCGCCGGCATTGGCCCAGGAAACGCCGGATGCCAAGCCCGCTGCGGCCGCGGCCAAGTTGCCGCTGTCGAAGGTCGTGCTCTTCAGCTCAGGCGTCGGCTACTTCGAGCACCGCAACCAGATCGACGGCACCGCCCAGGTCGAACTGCGGTTCAACACCAAGGACATCAACGATCTCTTGAAGAGCATGGTGCTGGAAGACGCCGGCGGGGGACGCATCGCCGCGGTCACCTACGGTTCCAAAGATCCCATCACCAAGACACTGAAAACGTTCGCGGTCGATCTGACCGCCAACCCCACGATGGCCGACATCCTCGGCCAGTTGCGCGGCGAGCAGGTCGAAGTCGAAATGCCCGACAAAATCACCGGCACCATCGTCGGCCTCGAAAAGCGCAAACAGAAAGTCGGCAAAGAGGACGTGATCGAAGTCGACGTCTTGAATCTGTTGACGGGGAGTGGGCTCAAGTCGGTCCCACTCGAACAGCTCGGCCGCATCCGCTTGCTGAACGAAAAGCTCGATGGCGAACTGCGTCAAGCGCTCGAAGTGCTGGCGACCGGTCACTCCACCGACAAGAAGACCGTCACGCTGGAGTTCATCGGCGAGGGCAAGCGCCCCGTTCGCGTCGGCTACATCCAGGAATCGCCGATCTGGAAGACGAGCTATCGGCTCGTGCTCAAGAAAGATGAGACGCCGCATCTGCAAGGTTGGGCAATCGTCGAGAACACCACCGAAGAGGATTGGAACAATGTGCAGTTGGCGCTCGTCAGCGGCCGGCCAATCTCGTTCGTGATGGATTTGTACGAGCCGCTCTACATCCGGCGGCCAGTGGTCGAGCCGGAACTGTTCGCCAGCTTACGCCCACAGAAGTACGACCAGAGCCTGGCCGACAAGGAACGGCAGTTGGCAGAAGCGGCGAACAAACCGGAAGAAGGAAGGATGAGCGGCATGGGTGGTGGCCAGGGTCGCTTTCAGAGGCGCGCGCCCGTGGTGGGCGACATGGCCGCGGCGCAAGCGCCATCCGAAGAGCCGGGCGGAGTAACCCGATACTTTACGCAGCCTCAAGGTCGGCCCGGTTCGCCAGGCACGTCTGGCGTCGCCCCCTTCACCGCCGATCTCGACTTGCCGTTTAATCCCGGCAACTTTTCCGTCGCCCAGGCCGGAGAGGTTGGCGAGCTGTTCCAGTACGTCATCGATACGCCGGTCACCCTCGAGCGCCAGAAATCGGCCATGCTGCCGATCGTTAACGGCCCGGTCGAAGCCGCGAAAGTGTCGATCTATAACCCCGCGGTGCAGCCCAAGCATCCGCTGTCGGGCTTCAAGCTTAAGAACACGACGCCGCTCCATTTGATGCAGGGCCCGATCACCGTGTTCGATGGTGGCGCTTACGCCGGCGACGCGCAGATCGCCGACTTGCCGCCAGGGAGCGAGCGTTTGGTCAGCTACGCACTTGACCTCGATACCGAAGTCGCCAGCGAGTCGAAGAGCGAACCAGAGCAGCTCACGAGCTTGAAGATCATCAAAGGCGTCGTCGAGATGACGCGCAAGTATCGCCGGCAAGTTACGTACACGGTGAAGAACTCAGGCGACGACACGAAGCAAGTGTTGATCGAATACCCGCATGATGTTAGCTGGGCGTTGATCGAACCGAAGGAGCCGGCCGAGACGACGCGCGACATGTACCGCTTTGCCGTGCAGGCCGAGCCCGGCAAACCGGCCGAGCTCGCCGTGCGCGAGGAGATGGTCGCCACGCAGCAGGTGGCGGTCACGAACTTTGACGACAACGCGATCCAGGTTTTTGTCACTAACACCACGGTCAGCGAGGCGGTCAAGCAGGCGCTCACCGAAGTGGTCCGCCGCCGCCAGGCGCTTGGTGCCTTGCAAGTCGAGCAGCAGCAAGTGGCGCAGCAGATCGGCGCGATCGCGCAAGAGCAGGAGCGCATCCGCCAGAATATGGCCCAGTTGGAAAAGAACACGGAGCTTTACTCGCGGTATGTCAAGAAATTCGGCGAGCAGGAAGACCAGATCGAGAAATTGCGTGCCCGGACGAACGAGTTGGCGCAGCAAATCGCCCAGGCTCAGCAGTCAATCAACGAATACATCGCCAACCTGAGCGTGGAATAAGTCGTCACTCCCCTCGTGGGAGCGGGGTTGGGGGTGAGGGGGCCGTGGCGAAGCCAAGAAAAACCTCGCGCAAAGGCGCCAAGACGCAAAGAAAAAGGCAATACATCGGCAGAAGTCACAGAATTACACAGAAGAATTCTTCTGCGAGCTTCAGTATCTTCTGCGGATCAAAGTTCCCCCCGTGTTCTTTACGGCTTCGCGCCCTTGCGCGAGACCGTCTTACTTGGCGAAATTGCAGACGGTTGGTTCAAGCGAGCTGCAGCCAGAGCAACAGCATGCTTGTGCCGTTCAAGAAGGCATGCGCCACTAGCGACGGCATGAGCCGGTGCGTTTGCCGGTAGAGATAGCCCAACACCAAGGCCAGTGGCAACAGCGCGATCGGGTCGGGCCCTTGCGTGGCGTGCAAGAGCGCGAAGATCACGGCGCTAGTGACCAAGGGGGCCCAGCCCGGCACGAGTTGGCCGGCCACGACGTCGATTTGCGCGTCGAGCGTCGCGGCACTCGGTGTCGGAGTCGGCACGGCGCTGTTCGGCAATGACAGGGGTATTGCCGGCGGCGCAGCGTACGGATTGTCGGGATCCACCGAGACCAGTTGAGGCGACTCGGCGTTCTCAACCTTCGCCGCAATGTTCCCCAGCATTTCGGCGTTGAGTTGGCGCTCGGCCATTCCGCGTGTTTGCCGGGCTTCCAACCAGCCTTGCAGCAGCACGCGGAACAGAAACTCCTCGGCCAAGGGCGCCACGCCGACAGCCAGAAACACAGCCACGGCAAAGATCGTGACGTCCTGCCCACGCTCGACCATCTCGATCAGCGGATGCTCCGACTCGAATTTGAACAACGTCGTGAAAATCGACTGAATAGCATAAACCGGCGCAGTGATCGCCAGCCCGGCCGCCAGCCCGAGACGCACGTCGGGCAGCAAATGTTGCCCTGAGAGACCGAGATCGCGCCAGGTTGAGCCGGCCGCGCGCCGCAGTAGCATTACCCCGGCACCGACTACGAGCAGACTCGCCAGCCCCGTGATTGCCACGCTAAGCGATGACACGACGCTCACCGTTGCGCCTTCGCCAACGGGAACGACAAAGTAGATCGCTGCCAAGCCACTCGCGAAGAGATACCCCAGCACGATGAGTAAGACTTCAATTCCGCCCCAGGGCACAGGCCGCCTCGGCTCCGGCGGCACCAGCGGCTCGCCAGCGCGCAAACGGCGCACGGCCAAGAGCCACATCGCCAGCGAACCGGCGGCCAACAGCCCGACGAGTGCAACGGCGGCCGGCGGAGCAGTTGCTTGCATCAACGTTTCAAAATCCCGGCCGCGGCCACCACGTAGGCCACGCCCGAGTACACAGTCAGCGCGACCGCGCCCCACACCGTGGCGGTCACCGTCGGCAGCAACCAACCGGGAGGCGCCTTCTGCTGCGTGACGAACGACAGATAGTACAAGCTTGCCGTGGCGGCCAGACACTGGAGCACCATCTTGAGCTTGCCCGACATGGTGGCCGAGAAGTCGGCCCCCTCCTGTTCCAAGAAGCTGCGGAGCGCGGTGATCAGTAGTTCGCGACCGACGACGACCACCGCCATCCAAGCCTTTACTTGCGACTCGGGCTCGGCCACCAGAAACACGAACGTGCCGCAGACGATGATCTTGTCGACGAATGGATCGAGGATCCGCCCCAGCACCGTCACCAGGTTCCACTTGCGGGCGAGGTAGCCATCGAGCCAGTCGGTCGAGGCGGCCACGAAGAACACCACCGTGCCGGTGAGATAAAACTTGAACGCCATCAACACGAACAACACGATCGATAGCGCCAGCCGTAGCGCCGTCAACTGGTTCGGGATATTGAAGACGGCCGCGGGGACCGGCTTTTTTGTGGTGACCGACATGATGGACCTCGCCGCGAAGCGTCGAACCCGGCTGCGTCGCGCCCGCCTACCACGGATCGCCGACGGCCGCCGCGATCAGATCATAATCCTTCGTGGCCACGATTTCACAGGGCACAAATTGACCCGCCTGCAACCGCTTGCCCGACACATACACCACGTCGTCGATATCGGGGGCATCGGCATACGTCCGCCCGATCCAGGCGTTCCGTTGCCCCGGCACCGGGCGATCGATCAAAACGTCGAGCGTGCGGCCGACCTGAGCCGCGTTCCACTCGAAAGCCACCTGCTGCTGGGCCGCCATCAGCCGCTCGCGGCGGGCCTCTTTCACTTCCTCGCTCAGGTGGTCGGGCAGCCGGGCCGACGGCGTGTCGGCTTCGAACGAATAGGTGAACACACCCGCCCGCTCGAACCGCGCCGTGCCGACAAAGTCGACCAGCCGCTCGAACTGCTCTTCAGTTTCGCCGGGGAAGCCGGTGATGAACGTGGTGCGGAACACCAGATCGGGGATGGCACCGCGCAGCCGCGCGAGCAGTTCTTCGGTCTCGCGGCGGTTGACGCGCCGCTGCATCCGCCGCAGCATCGTCTCGTCGATATGCTGAAGCGGCATGTCGAGATACGGAACCACCTTCTTGCTATTGGCCAGCGCGTCGACGAGCTCATCGGTAAAGTACATCGGGTACAAGTACATCAGCCTAATCCACTCGATCCCCTCGACCTTCTCGAGCTCGCGGACGAGCTCGGCCAGCCGCGGCTCGCCGTAGAGATCCATCCCCCAGTAGGTGGTGTCTTGGGCGACGATCACCAGTTCGCGCGTGCCGCTGGCGGCCAGCTCGCGGGCTTCGGCCAGCACGTCGTCCATCGGCTTGGTGGCGTGCTTACCGCGCATCTTGGGGATCGCGCAGAACGTGCAGAGCCGGTCGCAGCCTTCGCTGATCTTCAAGTATGCGAAATGCGGCGGCGTGATCCGCAGCCGGGCCCGGTCGGAGAGGGCCACGGTCGGCGCCGGCTGAAACACGGTGCGCTGTTCGGCCAATCCCCCCAGCAGCCGATCGGCCACCTTGGTCACCTCTTCGCGCCCGAAGACGCCGACCAACTGATCGATGTCGGGGCAGCGCTCCAACAGCGCGTCTTTGTCGCGCTCCGCCAGGCAGCCGGAGACGATGACGCCTTTGAGATCCCCTTGCCGCTTGAGCGTGAGCATCTCTTCGATGGCCGAGAACGACTCGTTGCGGGCTCGCTCGATGAAGCCGCAGGTGTTCACCACCACGAAGTCCGCGCCCTGAGCGTCGGGCACCAGCTCGTAGCCATCCAACTGCAGCAGGCCGAGCATCCGCTCGCTGTCGACGAGGTTCTTGGGGCAGCCCAGGCTCACAAAGGCGTAGCGCCCCTTGGCGGCTGGCGTGCCTTTGGCCGCCTTGCGAGCCTTGGGGGAGCCACCGCCTTGGCCGGTCGGTTTATCAATGATGGGGAGTTGGGTCATCGTGTGGTTTTTCTGTCGCGCTCGCCCGCGCGTTATACGAGCCAGTCTTCTAATCGCAGTTCTGGAACTGCATCGGTGAGGGAATTGAAATCGCTGTCGTGTGTCACCAAGGTCAGACCATGTACCAGTGCGGTTGCGGTGATGATCAAATCGGCCCGACCGGCGGCTTGCCCTCGGTCGGCCAGGTGCGCGTGCAGCCGGCCATACTCGCGAGCGACGGCGTCATCGAATTCGAGGACGTTCAGGTCGATTAGTAAGTCCTCAATTTGAGCAAGTTTTTTGGCACCCGATCGATATCCCAACGCGTAAAGTTCGGCACACGTTATGCGCGAGACATAGAGCTGACCACCATGCTGAATCATTCGACCAAACACTTTCGAGTTTGATCGAACCATGAGAGTGGCTGAACAAATGACCGTATCGAGCACAAACGGCATGTCGCTACCGCCGCGTGGGGTTGCGCAATTGCCGGATCTCCTCTACGAGCGCGTCGGGATCGTACTCGCGCCCGTCGGCCCAAGTGCCGGCGGTACGACGAATCCCCTCGCCAGGGATCAGATGTTTTTGCGCTTCGTCCTTGACCAGCGATGTGCCAACCCAAGCGCTCAGTTCCGTCAAACTCTCGTTGGCGAGATCCGCCACGATCAGCTCGGCTTGCTCGTCGGCGACGCCCAACTCATGCAATTCGTTCACATCAAGTTTGAGCAGGTCGCCAATATCAAATTCATTGATCCGCAGCTCGCTCTGCTCGGGCCGGCGTTTAGCCGCCTCGAGCACTGCTTTCAACATCTGCTTTCCCGTTGCCATCGTCTTGTCCTCCGGGGCCTGCCACCTACCCATTGTACCGAGCCGATAGGCAACCGACCGGCCCACGCCACGGCGCGTTACGCCCAGCCAGTCAATCCTAACCCAACGGGGGCACCCTGCGAAGTACGGCAAAAGAGGCCGAAATCGCCCAGATTCACCAACGGGAACGCGAAATCCACGGCCACCGCTCGCCGCGGCCCTGCTAGCAGCAAACGCCCAGAGAGGGCTATAGACTATTCTCGCGGCCGCGCGTCACCGGCAACCCGCGGGGGACACCACCCCCTACATCGACGGTTCGGAGCAGCTCTTCTCGCCGCGGACGGTGCGCACCACCTTGTTCTTGGCGCGAACGCCCCACTGCGCCATCCCCTTCAGGCGATCGGCCCAAGGACGCTGCCCCACCGGGCGCGGCTTCACACCCCAGCGTCGCAGCTCAAAGTTCACAAAGTGCGCATCGCGACGCACCAGGCTCTTGCGCGTGTGGAAGCCGACGTTCCACGAGACGCTCACGCCGTCGTCGTTGGTCACACGGTGCGGCGAGAACAACGGCAAGAATGCCGCCTCGCCAGGGCCGATGTGCAACGGCGCGAACATGTGCGGCTCGTACTCCGGCGAATAGGTGACCGCTTTCTGATCGTCGGTGTAGACGAGCTCGTCGATCGCGCTCTCGGGCAGCACGTCGGCCGGGTAGACGAACACGGTCTTCGAGCCGCGAATCTGATTCAAGAAACTCTGGTCGGGGTCCGAATGGAAGTGCACCACGCTCTTGCCCGACGACAGAAACATCCAGCAGCCGACGCGGGAGACCCCGTCCTGCATGTCGGGGCAAGCTTCCCTAAGCTCGGCCAAATAGTCGTGCAACAAACATTCGTAGTCGCGGTCGTACTTCCAGCTCTGGTGCAGCAGCATCCACGAAGGATGCTCGGCCAGGCGCTCGAAGGTTTCGACTGGGTCGGCCTCGGTCAGGCGCCGGCCGCGGCGGTAGTTGCCGTCGTGGTTCTCGCGTTGCTGCACTTCGCGAATTTCAACGTGGTCGCGCGGCATCGCTCGCAGCAACTGCTTGATGCGCTCGGGCTCGAACAACGGATGTTCGGACAATCCGTGGCCGATCTTGAAAGCCGGCTCACTCAGCGTGAGCGTCGAGGATGGCAAGCGAACGAGTTGCGGATCCGCGGCGACTTCAGCGACCGACATGGCAGAACACTCCGACGGCCTCATAGATGGAATCGCTCGCGACAGCCGCCAAGCGCGGCTGCGCGCGATGTTGGGCATCGCAACCCTAGTCTTTTTTGCTCGGGCGCGCGGTCGGCGCATGTGTGGCAGGCGACCACTATTTGGATTAAAAATTCTTTAGCGCTGTTCGTGGCCGAAGCCAGTGCGCCGTCGATCACCGGGCGCAGCACCGTGGCAATGCGGACGACCTCAGTAGCGCGTCGCGGCAGCGCATGTAGAAAACTAGCGTCGTGGAGTGGCGGCATTCGCGATACACTCGACGGCGCCTGCCGCGCTCGCGGCGCGACATTCAACTCGATTGGAGAACTTCCATGCGATACGCGGCTTTGTGCGCTTCGCTGCTCGCGATGTTTGGCGCGGTGCCTGGCGCGGTGCTGACTCCCGCGGCGCGCGCCGAGCCCAGCAAGTACCAGACCGGCGAGATCACCGAGCACTTGCTGGAAGTCACCGGCGTGCTCTTCACGCCCGACGGTGAGATCATCACGGCCGGCGAAGAGGGCGTGGTCTTCGGCTGGGATCCCAAGACGCTCGAGAACCGTTGGGAACGTGGCGTGGCCGACGATGGCGAGCAATACGTCACGCTTGCCATGCGCGGCGACGGCGATCTGCTGGCCTCGAGCAACGATGGCGAGCTGGTCGTCGCCTGGGTGCGGCACGATCAGAAGCTGGCGGTCTTCCAGCATGAGCTACCCGGCGTGCCCGTTTCCCTGGCTGTTTCGGCCGACGGTCACTGGATCGCCGCCGGTTGCGTGGAAGGGACAATCCTGCTCTTCGACGCCTCGCGCTGGTACGCCAACAAGAAGATGGAGGTCGGCCCGCGCGATCGGCTGCCGTCGCTCAAGGTCGACAGCTTCGTGGCGGCCGTTGCCTTTTCGCCCGATGGCAAATCGCTGGCGGCTACCTTCGGCGACGATGCCAAATTGCAAACCGCGATCCTGAGCGTGCCTGAAGGCCGCGAGCAGAAGCGTTTTGCCACCACCGGCACGGCGCTCGCCTTCTCGAAGAGTGGCCGCAGCCTGTGCGCTGGCGAAAGCGTGTACGACACGCTCACCTGGCAGCCGCGCTATAAGCTTGTGACGGACTACTACGCGCGTGCCGCGGCCTTCTCGCCCGACGGCAAATGGCTCGTCACTGGCGGCACCGATAATCGTCTGACTTTCTGGAACGCCCTCAACGGCACCAAGCTGGCCGCGGTCCGCGCGCACGATGACCGTCTCAATGCGGTAGCGATCAGCGACGACGGGGCCAAAGTTGTCTCCGGTGCGCGCGACGGCCGGGCTCGCGTCTGGGACGCCGAGCGCATTCTGGCCGACAAACCGCTCGACGAGCCGTTTCACAAATTGGCGGACAATCCGCGGCTCTTGGCCTGCTGGCGACTGGGGGGCGACTGGTCCGACGCCATTCTGTCGCTCACGAAGGACGACCAGCCGCTCGACAGCATGAAGCGGGCCGAGAAGTACGCCGCTCAGCTCAAAGTCAAACTGCCCGCCGTGCCTGGTCCCGACGCGCGGCCGATCACAGTTGGCATCATGATGGGCATGGCCGAGCAGATCGCTCCACAGATCAGCGAGGCCTTCGGCGAACGCGAGATGGAGCTGTTCCAACTCGGCGTGCTGCTGACCATCTTTCGCGACGTCTACGACACCGGCAATCCGCAGATGGCGAAGTTCAGCGAGCAGGTGCTGCCCGAATTGCGTGAAGGGTTGGTCAACCGCTACGGTGCCTCGCCGGCATTACTCGACGCCGTCGACACGGCGGTCAAAGACGAAGCCTCGCGGGCGGTGATCCAGCAAGTCTTCAGCCGGGTGATTCGCGAAATCGACGTGTATCTCTACGCCCAGGCCCAGGCGCGGAAAGCAAAGTAATCAGCGAACGAACAAGGCCTCGACACGAGGAAACAGATGAGAATGAATCGCAATGCCGTCTGCGAGCGGTGGCTGTTTCTGCTGATCGGTTTCGCCGCTGTTCTTTGCGGCGGATGCACGCGACGTGGCAACTCGACGATTCAAAGATTTCCATCGCCTGATCGCAAGCGCGTTGTCGAAGCCACGATCAATAGGAACCGCGACGATCCGCTCGCGTACTTATGTGTTCGACTGCGGATTATTCGCGATCCACAGGGCGCTGCCGCCGTCGAGCTAGATACTCAGACCGGGGCGTCGAATCGCATGCGCTGGGATGTTGTCTGGGAATCGGATCAACAGGTGCTACTGAACAGCTCCGACATTGGTGAGCGACGATGGCGGCGGGTCGACGACGACAAATGGAGCGCGGTCGCCACTCCGCAAGGGAGTTGACCCCGCAAGCGCCGGCGCGACGCGACAGCATTTGTTGCGCGATCGATGAAGGGAGCGCGTGCTACTGCTTGACAGTCGGCACGAAACGCACGGTCCTTGCCCCGCGAAGCCTGCCGCCAAAGAACAAGCAGTGCGGGGCATGCTTCTGCTTCGCGTGTCAGAACGTGGCCCACCGGCCGTATCAGAAGTTAAGCTGGTGGGGTTGTGCTATGCGCTGAGCGGTAGCCTGGTTTTAAGGTAACCGCGCGGCTGCCTAATGACTTCGATATGGATAGACGATGATGATCGCGAAGTTGCGGAGACAGGCCGAAAGCAGCGTGCTGGCAGCGTTGCTCATGCTAACCGCTTTGGCGACCACATCGCGCGCGGACGCAGAGCTCGATGCCTTGGCGGAGCTCGAAAGCCAGTACTCGGCGCATTGGGATGCGAAGCGCTACGACCAGGCGATTGCGGTTGCCGCAGAGCTGGTCGAGCGGGCACGGCGTAACTTCGCCGACAACACGAAGCTGCGGATCATCACGCTCAACTATCTGGCGCGGGCCAACGAGGTGTCGCGGCGGATCGACGAGGCCGCCAAGGCGTATCGCGAAGTGATCGAGATCAACGAGAAAGTGAACGGGCTCAACGACGTGACCGTGGCCGACGCGATCAACGAGCTGGCCAATCTTTATTACAACGCCGGCGATTTTCGGAAGGCCGAAGAGTGGTACCTGCGCGCCTTTCCGATCCGTGAGCAGGCACAAGGGGCGGAGCACCCCGACACGGCGATGGCCTGTCACAACCTGGCCGGGGCTTACATGTTCGCGGGGCGCTACGCGGACTCGGAAACCTACTATCGCCGGGCCCTGGCGATTCGTGAAAAGACGATCGGCCTGGACGATCCTGCCGCGGTCGAAACGATCAACAATCTCGGACTGTTGATGTACTGGCAAGCGCGGTACGCCGAGGCCGAAAAGTTTCACAAGCAAGCCCTGGCCGCCCGCAAGAAGCTTTTCGGGGCCAATGATCCGAGGGTTGCCGACTCCTACAACAACCTCGGCAACGTGCATTACGCGCTGGGGAACTTCGCGGAGTCGGAGTCGTTTCACAAACAGGCGCTCGAGATTCGCCTGAAGACGCTGGGGCCCCGGCATGCCGAAGTCGGGCAATCGCTGCACAATCTGGGATTGCTGTATTTGCAGGAAGATCGCTATGCGGATGCCAAGCCGTACTTGGAGCAGGGGCTGGCCGTGCGTACGCAGGCACTGGGCCCTGCGCATTTCGACGTAGCCGACAGCTTGAAGACGCTGGGCGACTACAACACTTTTTTTCAGAACTACGAAGCGGCCGCCGACTACTACTCGCGGGCCAACAAGATTTATACGGAGGGGCTCGGCAAAGATCATCCACGCGTGGCCGGGTGCCATCTCTCGCTGGGGGTGCTCAATCAACTGATGAAGCGTTTTGGCGAGGCCGAGGCGCACTATCAACGGGCCCTCGAAATCTGGAAGCAGGTGCACGGCGGCGATCATCCGGATCTTGGCAACATTTATTACAAGCTGGGCGAGTTGCGATTCGAGCAAAAACGGCTGCCCGAGGCGCTCGAGTTTGCGACGCGGGCGATCGAAATCCACGATCGATTTGGAGAGGCTGCCACACATTGCAGCCCAAACTACCGGCAACGCGCGCAGATCTATTGGGCCCTGTGTAAGAAGGACGAAGCGATCGCCGACTTGAAACGCGCGATTGAGTTGGCCGAGCGGCATCGCGGACTGGCTTCGGGAGATGAGCAAACCCGCAGTGCCGGCTTCGAGCGGGCGTCGGGACCGTTCGAGTTGATGGTTGGCTGGCAAGCCGAGTTGGGGCATGTCGACGAGGCGTACTCAGTGCTCGAGCGTGGGCGTGCCCGCTCGCTGGTCGATCAGTTGCACACGCAGGGGATCGACCTGTTGGCCGACGTGCCGCGCGAGCAGGCCGACAAGCTGCGTGCGCGGGATGCCCAGTGGAAGCGGCAAGTCAGCGCGCTGCAAAGCAAGCTCGAGGCGCTCGGCCGTGAGGGAAATCAGTCCGCGGCCCAGCGCGATCGGCAGCGCGAGCAGCTCATCGAGCAGATGGCGATTGCGCAAACCGAGCTGGTCGAAGTCTACCGCGACATGCGGAACGTGAGCCCGGCCTATCGGCTGGCGGTGTCGCAAGACTATCGGCCGCTGCCGCTAGCCGAGTTGCAAAGCTGGGTCGCCGCGCAGGATGCCGTACTGTTGGAGTATCTGATTGGTTATGACGCGAGCTTCGTGCTGGTGGTTTCGCCGAGCGAGACCAAGCTCACACGAATTGAACTTAGCGCCGAGCAGGCCAAGGCGTGCGGCGTGGAACCGGGGCCGCTGACGGTCACCAAACTTGATGAAATCTGGCAGCTTGGCGACGCTAGCGTGGTGCAGTTGCTCGGCAAGCCGCAGCCTAGTGCGAAGCTCGACGAACGATTGGCTTTGCTGTGGGAACTCCTCGTGCCGGCCGCCACGCGGGAGTTGCTGGTCGGCGGCAAGTGCCAGCGGTTGTACCTGGTGCCCGACGGGCGATTGAGCTCGCTGCCGTTCGATACGCTCATTGTGGAAAGTGGAGAGCGCCCCAAGTATCTGGTGGACGTGGGGCCCGCGACGATTTATGCCCCCAGCGCGACCGTGCTGGTGAATCTAGCGAATCGATCGTCGGCCAGCGAACTGAGCGCGCAACCGGTATTGACCGTGGCCGACGCGGTCTACGGTGCGGCCGCGTCGGATGCCACGCGTTTGGGCGGACGAGCGGGCGGGCGGGGAAATGGTCGGTCTGGCGGAAACTCCAGCGCGAGCTCCAGCACGTCGGCCCGATCGCGCTATGGGTTGGCGGGTGGAGAGTTGCAGCCGCTGCCATATACGGCCACCGAATCGACCTGGGTGCGGGAGAATTTCACCGACCGCGGCGTGAAGGCGGTCGGTTTACGAGGCGAGAAAGCGACTGAAGTGAACGTGCGCGGGAACGTCGCGGGGCGGGAGATCCTGCATTTCGCCTGTCACGGGCTGGTCGATCAGACGTATGGCAATTTCTTCGGCGCCCTGGCGCTGACGCCCGGTCGCGAGTCGGCAGGGACCGATGACGACGGCTTTCTTACGCTTGCGGAAATTTACGCACTGAAGCTCTCGGGGTGCGAGCTGACGATCGTTAGCGCTTGCCAGACGAACGTCGGCCCACAGCAGCGCGGCGAAGGGCTGTATGGCCTGTCGCGCGGGTTCTTGGTGGCCGGTTCGCGGCGCGTCGTGGCGAGCAACTGGCTGGTCGATGACGAAGCGGCCGCGACGATGATGAGCGTCTTTTGTTCGGCGATCGCCAAGAGCAAAGAGCAGCAGGAGCCGGTCGACTACGCCGAGTCACTGCGGGCCGCGAAGCGACGTATTCGACAGGACGAGCGCTGGCAAAGCCCTTATTATTGGGGGACCTTCGTGCTGATCGGTCCGCGGTAGTCGCCGTCGGGTTACGCCAGCGGCGCTCGGGTTACGCTAGTGGCCCCCAGAAGCCGACGAGCGTTGTCGTCAGCGTTTGGCCTGACGATTGCAATACGGGGCGCATTCCTTTGATGGCGGCTTTGGTAGTGAGCGCCGTGTTGCCCTGCGTGTCGGTGGCGGTGACCGTGAAACTGATGTTGGCTCCGACGAGCGACCTGACATTGATGCCTGAGACTGACCAGGAGCCGGTGTCGCCGACAATCGCAACCTTGGGTAGCGACGCGTTGCCGAAGTTATCGGTCGCCACGACCTGAATGGCCGAACCGGCGGCCCCGATGCCGCTGGCTGAGAGATTGCTGGCGTGGACCGGGAAGATCGGCGTGGTCGTCGTACCGATCACCAGCGGCACGATGGCGATCGTGGTGTCGGCCGTGGTGCGCAGCGTCTCGAGGTTGCCGGTGTTGTCGATCGCCTGCGTCTTGAAGGCGTAGGTGCGCTGGCCGGGGAGCGCGTTGTAGACGGCCGACGTCGAGGTGACATTCGATTGCCAGGGGCCGAATGCGCCGCCGTCGATCGACACGAAAACATTAAAGCCGGCGACGCCTGTACCGGAGATTTCATCGGTCCCTTGCCAGCGAACGACGAAGGCCGTGGCACTGGTTTTCGGCGGGAGCATCGCGACCTGTGATTTGGGCGCGGCCGTGTCGATGGTGACGCCCGAGAGCAGGTCGATCGCTTTGCCGGTAGTGGTGATGTTGTTGTTGATGACGCCGATCAACTGAACGTCGGGGCCGACGCGGATGCCGGTGTAGCCGGTGCTCGATTGATCGACGGTGTTCCCGTCGATGGTGACGCGGGCGACGACAAAGCCCGGCCGCTGATTGGCGACTTCGATGCCGGGCTGGTTGTTGGGGTTGGGCTTCACCGGAGCGTTCGTGACCGTGTTGCCGCGCACGACCAGGTGCTGCATGCCGTACGTCTGCCAGAACGATTCACAGATGAGATAGATGCCGGTCCCGTAGGTCGAGGCCACCTTGTTATTGAGGATTTGCACGTGCTCTCCCCCGGTGACCGCGATGCCGCGCCCCCAGGGGTTGAAACCGACATCGTTGTACTGAATCACTACGTGATGCGAGATTGGTTGAACGGGGCCGTGATTCTCGTACGAAACGACAGCGATGCAATCGTCCCCCGTGTTGCGGACGAAGCAATTCTGCACGGTGATGTTGAACGCGCCGAACGTGATGTGGATGCCGTCGGCCAGGGTGTTGACGACCGTCACCTGGTCGATGAGTCCGTCGTGCGCACCCTCGACAAACAGGCCGGCGCTGGCGGCCTTGTCGATGATGACGTTCTGCACGACGAAATTGCTGCTGCCAGGGCGGACCAGCACTCCGGTCGTCGGCGGGGTGGTCTGTCGCAAAGTGTCTCCCAGGTCGACCGTGACCAAGACCTCGCGAAGTTTGGCGCCCGTGCCTGAGAGATAGATCGACGATTTCAGCGGATTGGTCGCCAAGAGCACGGTGTCGATCCCGGCGCCGAACAGGTCAACGCTGTCGTTCTCGATCAGATCGGCGTGAGCGTAAATGCCGGCCGGCACATAGAGCGCCTTACCTTGCGCTTTGGCGGCGGCCAGCGCCGCGGCAAACGCGGCGTTGTTATCGGTGACCCCATCGCCAACGGCGCCAAAATCCAGCACGTTCAGGCTGGTCGCCGCGCTGGGGGGCGGTGGTGGCTCGCGATCGTCGTCGAGGATGATGCCGATCGCTTGTTCGACGGCGATCGTGTCGCCAGCAGAGGGATTCGAGAGGATCACAGCCAAGGTTTCGACCGCTTCTTCCACGGTGTCGCCATGGATGTGGATGGGGATGACGGCCTGCGTTTGGCCGGCGGGAATCACCAGCGAGCTGTTCACGCCCGAGTAGTCGGGGCCAGATTGCGCGGTGAGGCCTTGCGTGCGGTAGTTGACAGTGACGTCGTGATCAGCCGGAGCATCAAGCGAGACGCGGAAGTTGAGTGCACGATCGCCGGTATCGAACTCGCGAGTGGTGGATGGCGCAATCGACACGGCCGCCAACAGCGTGCGGCGCTCAAGCCGCTCCAAGCCGAGGCGCCTCGTAGTGCGGAGTTTGGTTCCCCTCCGTGCGATTGGCATCGTTCACTCCGCTTTCAGCGCTGGCGTTTTTCGATTGATTCGGTTTGTTTGCGAAAGCGCCGTAACGCCAGTTGCGGAGTTGACGTGCTAACTAGCGGACGTTGCCGCGGCCGTGCTGCGCTTGGCAGGTTGGCCGCGCGTGCGGGCGGTCTTGCCTGTGCGCGGCCGGTTAGGCGGGACCTCGGTCGGGGCAATCTGGCCGCGAATCAGTTTGCCGCCCAGCCCGGCGAGCCAGAGATAATGATCGCTGGGCATCCCCTCCAAGGTGGAGAAGCGGCTCTTGCCGACCGGTGGGTCGCTGGTGCACTTAAAGATGGCGGTCCCTTCGTCCATCTCGTCAAACATCGCCAGGTAGATGGCGCTGGTCCCCAGGCGCTCTAGATCGACGAATTGCTGCCAGAGGAAACGGCCTTGCTGGCGCGGGATTTCGTCGAGCTGGGCGCCGGCCTTCAGGTTGTTCCAACTGAAGCCAGGAAACGTGACCGGCAGATAGAGCTTCTCGTGCGCGCGGCACCACTCGAAGTCGGGCTGCCAGCGCCGCGTGGCGTGGCTGCTGGCCTCTTCGATGGTTTTGTAGCGGCCGACGGTCCAGGGGCTGACGATGTCGGCCGCCTGCACGATCTCGTGCAGGCGTTTGTCTCCGGTGCTGTCTTGGTCGAGGGTGCGCCAGCCGGTCGGCACGCCGATCATCACCGCGTTGCCACCGTAGTGCGGATCGCTGCGCAGGAAATCGACGAGCCGGGCGCAATCGGCGAGCGAGTATTTGCGGTTGTCGTTGAAACCGATTCCCCAGACCGCGACCAAGGGCTTGCCGTGGTGCCGCAGATACGCCTTGTCGCGCTTGTCGCGGGTCAACTGCACGCGGTCGACGAGCAGTTTCCAATCGTCAATCACGCGGTTGACGCCATTGCCGTCGAGCGCGGTCAGATCGTACATCAGCGCGTAGCAGCGGCCGAAGCGGTTGGCCCCCTCACGACAATGCGCGAGGACCGTGTTGCAGTGGTGCAGGCCCAAGGGCTCGACGGTTTCGACGCCGAACCGCTGGACGAACACGCCGTCGATGCCGTACTCCTTCATCCATTGGAAGTGGCGCAGCACGGTGGGGCGGTTGTGCGAGCTGAAGACTTCGGCAGTCCGCCCATTGGCGTGGAGAAATGGCGTTGGGTAGCGCTCCTCGGGGCTGAGCTCGCTGACGTCGGGCCAGAGATCGATAGCACAGAAGCCCGGCTCGAACTTGCCGTGAAGCTGATAGTGTCGCCAGCCGCGCCCGGCGGCGTCCCCGCCCGTGGTGAACCAGCCCTGGTAGCCACAGAGGATCTTTCCTGCGACTTTGTCGCGATTGACGCCCGCGGCGGCTCGCCCAGCGAAAGGAGCCATCACGGAGATGACTTCGTCGCGCGAGGGCTCCGCGGCGCTGGCTGGCACGGCACAGACAGAAAACACGGCGCAGAGCGAGAGCGCTGCGCAAACGGACCGCACTTTGCACAGCAGCCGGATTGCCGATCGCGTGAGAGTCATGTCGTGAATCGCTCGGATTTTGCTGTGTCGCGCGGGTGAATCGATATCGAGCAGCATTGCGCCGTTAATCAAAGGGATCGAACGATTCGCCAGCCGAGGGGAATTGCGGGCCGACCGTTGGAGTTCCAGCGCTCTGCAGCTTGAGTGATTTTATTTGTCCACTGGTCTGCAACAACGTGGCGGTCAATGGCCTGGCGAGTGTCGCACGCATCGAACTGCCAGACGCTGGCGCGGATGGCGACGCCGGGCCCGCGGGGCCTGACGCGCTCACGGCGGACAGTGCAGCCGGCCCCATCAGGCTGGTGGCCAGCGAGGTGATCCCCCGCACCTGATCGGTGACTTGCAACAAGGCGGTGGTGAGCGCTGCGCCGCTGAGCGCGGTCGTGCCCGATTTGGCAGTCGTCGTCTCGGTGGGTGTGCTGGCGCTAGCCATTCGCGCGGCAGCCGGCGCTGCGCCCGCGGTAACCGTGTACGTCCAGTTCAGCAAGTTCTGCACGGCGGTCAAACCACCGGTACCGCCCGTGAAGCCGGCATACGCGGTTGTGGAACCGATCACTGCGGGAATGTTGACCGTGTAGTTCTGCGTGGCCGTGGCCCCGGTGACCGTGTCGCGAATGGTGACCGTCAGCGTGGTGCCGTTGTACGACAGCGTGGCATTGAAGATGTTGCCGCTGTGCAAGTCGATGCCGGTGCCCGTGAGATTGATCGACGCGCCGGGGACCCCGTTGATCAACAGCCCGGTCGAGTTGTTCCCTTCGCCCGTGCTGTTGAAGAGGT
Organism: uncultured Planctomycetaceae bacterium; assembly: GCA_964495375.1. Lineage (GTDB taxonomy): Bacteria > Planctomycetota > Planctomycetia > Pirellulales > JAEUIK01 > JAIESQ01. The sequence continues at coordinate 60,719 of CAZBWM010000028.1, forward strand.
CGAACTTGACGGCGATGCTGTTGCCGATGCCGTTGTAGCCGAGTCCGCCGCCGGCGGCACCGACCGCGGTGAGCCCGGTGTTTTGCAGGACGAAGGTCATGCCATCAGCCTTGGTCGCCGTGCCGCCGTTGATCTGGAAGTTGAACTGCGTGTTGAAGCTGGCGACGTTCACGGCGGTTCGATAGTACGCGCTCGTGGCCTGGCCGGTGCCACCGTTGGTGAGCAGCAGCTTACCGGCGGCGATCGCCGCGGGCGTGCCGTTGAAACTGAACTGCGCGGCCGCACCCGTGAAGGTCGTGGGGAAGTTGATCGCCGGCGTGCTAACAACCGTGATGGTGCTGGTATCGGTCGCGCTGTTGTTGGCAGGGTTGGAATCAGCGACGCTCCCCGGCGCGGTCACCGTGGCCGTGTTGGAGAGAGTTCCCGTGGCGGTGGCGCTGAGGGTCGCGGTGACCGTGTAAGTGATCGTGCTTCCCGAAGGCATGTTGACGGTGTTGGCAATGTGGCCGGTGCCCGCGGCAGTGAAACCGGTTGCTCCACCGGTAGCAACGGCAGTGTAGGTTGCGCCGCTGAGCGTGGCCGGCAAGGTGTCGGTCACGGTGGCGCCGGTAACCGCGGCTGGCCCTGCATTGGTGACGACGATCGTATAAGTGACCAGCGCGCCCTGGGCGACGGCGGTCTGCCCATCGGTGTTGGTGATCCGCAGATCGGCGACCAGCGCCGGCGTGGCAACTGTGACCTCGTTTGAGTAGGTGGAGTTGATCGTGCCGTTGGTGGCGCGCACGCGGTAGACGTACGTGATGTTGGGGGCGACCGTGTTATCGACGAAGGTGTTAATTGCACCGCTGGCGGTAGCGCCGATCTGAGCATAGGTGCCTGCCGCGCCGGTCTTGCGCTCGATGAGCACGCTGGTCGCATTGGCGGCCGTGTTGGTCCAACTCAGCGAGACTGTCGCGGCCGTGGCGGCAGTCGACTGCAAACCGGTGGGCGCGGTGACGGTCACCGGCGTGGTGGGGCTGAAGGTCCACTTGAGGACGTTCTGCACTGCGGTCAGTCCACCCGTTCCGCCGGTGAAGCCAGCCCAACCGGTCGTGGCGCCCAGCAAAGCGGGGATATTGACCGTGTAATTCTGTGTGGCCGTGGCCAACGTGACCGAGTCGGTGATCGTGACGGTGAGCGTGGTGCCGTTGTAAGTGACGGCGACGTTCAGCGCGTTGCTACTTTGCAAATTGATGCCGGTGCCCGTCAGGTTGATGACGCTACTGCGAACTCCGTTGATGGCGATGCCCGTGGAGTTGTTTCCTTCGCCGAGGTTGCTGAACAGGTCGAAGACAATGGCGACGCTGTTGGTGATGCCGTTGTAGCCGAGCCCACCGCCGGCGGCACCGACCGCGGTGGCAGCCACGTTTTGCAGCACGAAAGTCATGCCGTCGGCCTTGGTTGCAGTGCCGGGTAACTGCTGAATGGTGAACTGTGTGTTGAAGTTGGTGATGTCGACTTTGGTCTTCGCGTAAATACTGGCGGCCTGGGTGGCGCCACTCGTTAGCCGCAGGGCCGGACCGACGATCGCGGCCGATGCGCCGTTGAAGTTGAACTGCGCGGCGGAACCCGCGAACCCGTTGGGGAAGTTGATGACCGGCACGGTCGTGATGATGTTGGTATCGGTGGCCGTGTTGTTGGCCGGTGCCGTTTCAGTGACGTTGGCCGGCGCGGTGATCGTGGCGGTGTTGACCAGCGTGCCTGTGGCGGCCGCGCTCAAGGTCCCCTGCGCGACGTAAGTGATCGTGCTGCCGGCGGGCAGGTTGACGGTGTTGACGATGTTGCCCGTGCCTGCGGCGGTGAAGCCGGTCGCGCCACCGGTGGCCGTGGCCGTGTAAGTGACGCCGGTGAGCGTGGCGGGAAAGGCGTCGGCAATCGTGGCGCCGGTGACGGCGCTGGGCCCGTTGTTCCGCGCCACGATCGTGTAGGTAACCACATTGCCCGGGACCACAGCCGTTTGACCATCGGTGACGGTAATCGCCAGATCGGCCGACAGCGTGCTAGGCACCGTGGCAGTGACTTCGCCGGAGTAGGCGGAGTTCGCGCCGAGCGTCGTCGAGCGGATGCGATAGACGTAGGTAGTACCGGGTACGACCGTGGTATCGGTGAACGTGGTGGCGGTGGGCAGCGCGGTGCCGATCTGTGCGTAGGTGCCAGCGGCCCCCGTTTTGCGCTCGATCAACACGTTTGAAGCATTCGGGTCGGTGTTCACCCAGCCGAGATTCACCTGCGTGGCGGTAGTGCTCGTAACGGCCAGCGTCGTCGGCGCTGTGGGGGCGGGCGAGAACGTCCAACTCTTGATGCGCTGCACGGCCGTGAAACCACCGGTGCCGGCGGTGAAGCCGACGTACGCGGTGTTGCCGCCGACCGCCAAAGGGATGTTGACCGTGTAGGTCTGCGTGGCCGTAGCCAAGGTGACGGAGTCGGTGATGGTGACGGTGAGCGTGGTGCCGTCGTAGCTCATGGTGACGTCGAACGGGTGACCACTGTGCAGATCGATCCCGGTGCCGGTCAGATCGACGCCCCCCAGGGTGAGGTCGGCGGAGTTGACATAGAGCCCCGTGGAGTTGTTCCCTTCGCCGGCGTTATCGAACAAGTCGAACTTGATCGCCACGCTGTTGGTGATGCCGACGTAGCCGAGTCCGCCGCCGGCATCACCCAAGGCCGTGGGGCCCATGCCCTGGATGGTGAACGTGAACCCATCGGCCAGCGGCAGGTCGTAGCCGAGGGCCGCAAGCTGCTCGAATCGGAACTGCGTGGTGAAGTTGGTGACGTTCACCGGAACCGACGTGAAGGCGCTATCCTTTTGATTGGTGCCGCCGTCGGTGAGTTGCAAGCTGTTCTTGGAGTAGCGCAGGTTCTGGAAGTTGTAGCCGTTGAGCGTCAGCGCGGCGGGGTTGAAGAGGAAGTTCGGCGTAAAGCGATACGCCGACGGAATGACCGTGGCCTGGGCGGACCTGGTTCCCTCGAGAGTGCCGTTGACGGCCGTCACTCGGTAGTAATACGTGGTGCCGTTGGTCAGGCCGGTGTCGACAAAGGTAGTGCCGGTGACTCCCACGGCGATCGGCGTCGTTCCTTCGCCGTTGGGAGTAGTACCGCGATAGATGCGATAGCTGGACGCACCTGCCACAGCGTTCCAGGAGAGGCCAGCCGCGCCGGCCCCTGCGACGGCGGCGAACTTCGTGGGAATGGCCGGCACGGCGCCGCCGTCGTCGTTGACGATGGTGCCCACGGCCTTGGGGCCGGTGAGGATCGCATTCACCGGATTGGTGAGGGTGACGTTGAAGGTTTCGTTCGATTCGGCCAGCGCATCACCATTGACCAAGACGGAAATGGTTTGCGTAGTGGAGTTGGCCGGGAAGGTGATGGTGCCAGCGGTTTGCACGAAGTCGCTACCGGCCGTGGCGGTGCCGGCCGACGTGGTGTAGGTGACGGTGACCGGCTGACTGACCGGCGCGCTGAGCGTGGCAGTGAAGACGGCCGCGGCAGTACCGGCGTTCCCTTCGGTGACCGTCGCATTGCTCAAGGAGATGCCCGGTAGCGCGTTGTTGTCGGTGATGGTGACCAGCGTGGTGCGGACGCCGTAGTTGGCGTTAACGACTTCCGCCTGCTCATAAATGGTGAACTGGCGATTGGGGGTCTTCACGCCATCGTTCAGGATGTTAATCGTGAAAGTCTGTGTGGTGACACCGGGCGGGAAGATGACCAGGCCCACCTGGTCGACATAGTTGATGCCCGGGAGCGCCGAGTCGGCGCGCACTTCCCAGGGGAGTTCGACCGGTTTGCCGCTGGGGACCGAGAGGGTGGCCGTTACGGTGACGGTCGTCGTCGCGCCGACGGCAGGCTCGGCGACCGTGATCGCCACGGGCAAATGGGCCTGCGGCGGCGGATCGTTGCTGACGATCACGCACTGGGCTTCGGTCGTGCCGAGCGTGGCTCCCTGCGGCGCCGAGAGCTTCAGCAGAAAGCTGTTGTTGAACTCGTCCTTGGTGTCGCCGATCACCGCGACCGTGACAGTTTGTTGCGTGATGCCGGGAGAAAAAGTGATGGTACCGGTCTTGGCGACGTAGTCGGCCCCCGCCTTGGCCGTGTCGTCGGCCGTGGTGTAAGTCACCGTGACAGGCGTAGTGCTCGGCTTCGACAGCGTGACCACAAACGTGGCGTTCGTGGTGCCGGCATCGGCCTCGACGATCGAGGTATCTTCAATCTCGATCGCTGGTAGGCTGCTGACGTCGCGAATGGTTGCCGTGGCGGTGGGGTCGGTGAAGCCGGCGTTGGTCGGCGTGGCCAGTGTCAGCGTGAAGGTCTTGTTGTCCACGGCCACTCCATTGTTCAACAGCGGAATCGCGATTGTTTGCGTGGTGGTGCCGGGCGCGAAGGTGACGGTGCCGGTCTGCACGACGTAGTCGACGCCAGCGACTGCCGTGCCGGGGGCCGTGCTATAGGTGGCCGTGACGGTCTTGGCGCTGGAGACCGCCAGTTCGACGGTGAAGAGCGCGAAGCCGGGGTTGGCGACCGTGCCTTCGTTGACCGTGACGTCGTCGATCGACAGCGCCGGCACGGTGGTACCGACATGAATCATCTCGGCGATCGAGGGGACATCTCCCTTATGCAGGAAGAGCATGTAGTAACCTGGCGGCGATGCGTTGGGCGTGACCGGCGCCTTGACGTTCACGCCGCCTGCGGCGACGGTGATCGGCGCTTCCTGGGCGTATTGATCCCAGTTCTGGGCATGCGTGGCCGAGCCGAGGCGGACCCAGCGCGCGCCGGTGATTTCAGCGGCGTCGGGCGTGCCGACGAAGAATGTGTCACCGTATTGAACAGTGCCGGGGGCCGAAGTAACCGTGGGGCGCGAGATTCCTTCGAGCAGGTAGGGGGGTGTGAAGACTTCGGCCGAGATGTGGTTGTCGCCACCGGCGGAGAGGACGGTGCCATCGGGCAAAAGCAGCGCGGTGGAGTGGTACCAACGAATGTCGGCCATGTTGGCCAGGGTGGTAAAGGTTTCGGTGACGGGGTCCCAGATTTCGGCAGCCATGACGGCGTCGCCGTCGTAATTCGACTCGCCCGTGTTGCCACCGGTGACCAGAACCTGCCCGTTGGGCAACAGCGTGGCGTTGCTGTTGCGGCGGGCGAACTCCATCGGCGCGACGGCGCGCCAAACGGGGTTGGGCTCGTTGAGGTCGATCACCTCGGCCGCGTTCGTGGCGGGCTGCCCGCCGCCGACGTAGAGGATTTTGCCCGGCGCGTACATCACTGCGGAGCCATAGCTGCGATTGGGCTGCACGCGCTCGTCGACGGGGATCCACTGACCGGTCCCCTCGGTGTCGAGGTACTCCGACCAGGGATCGGGCCCGGCGACAAAGGCCATGCCATTGGGAGCGGAGAACGTGCGTGGATAGAAGGAGAGGGTTTTTAGCGCGGTGGTTAGGTCGCGCCAGGTACCGGTTTCGTAGTCGTAAACCTGCGGCAACGGATCGGTCAGGCCTGGTTGCACATCGCCGGAGAGGACGAGCACATCGCCGTTGGCCAACGTGGTCGACGAGGGATACCAGCGCCCCGCGTCCATCGGAGCTTGCTGCGTCCAAGTGTCATTGAACGGATCGTAGATCGCGGCGAACGGCACGCCGATGCTATCGACGACGTGGCCGCCGGTGACCAACAGCGAGCCGTCGGCCAAGAGAGCCGTGCCGGAGCAGAAGATGTTGTAGCCGGGGTCGGAGGGCTGAGTGAACGTGTTGGTCGTCGGGTCCCAGAGCCGCAAGTTAAAGGTGCGATCCCAGCCCAGCACTTTACCGGTGGGGAGCAGCACGGCGTTGATGGCTTCGATCGGCCAAGCCTGGAGCGGCCCCCACTGGCCTTGATTCGCTCCGGGGACGGCGGCCGCCAGCAGTTGATCGGGCTGCGGCATACCGGCCACGACGGCGGCATCAAACGCGGCGTTGTCTTCGATCAAATGTGCGAGCCAAGAAGTTTGGTTGGCGCCGTGATCGTGTCCCTCTTCGGGCTCGGGAGTGGGATCCAGATCGTGATCGTGCCCAGCGTGCAAGGCGATGCGCGATTCGAGCGTTTCGATACGCAGTCGACGGGCGAGCTTTCGCGGAGAACGAGTAGACAAACGTGAGTCACGGCGGCGGAAATTGATCGACATGGAAGTTCTTTAATGTGTGCGGAAGATTCGGAGTCTATTCGAGTTGGCGGGTGCCGTTGGTTGGTTGAGCCCCCTGATGGATGCGTGCCGGCCAAATCAGGCCAAAGCCGGCCTAAGCGAGCTGGACGCTCGGGGCGGCGCTTCGCCCCCCGGAGCGTGATGCAGTTTCTGAGCGAGGAGTTGCAGTTCTTTGCGTTGGAGAATCTCGGCGTGCGTGCCGGGGGCCAGATGCATTTCGATCGGCTCGCGGGTCCAGCGCGACCAACCGAGCGTGGGATCTGAGCGACCGGCGCGGCGCGATGCCTCGGCCGTTTGCTGCGTGACGAACAGGGTGATGCGGCCGTTGTAAACGCGCGGGTGATAGTTGCGCAGCGCCGCCAGGTGCAGGCGGGCCGCCTCACGGCTGGCCGGCGTCAGATCCAGGCCGAGCAGGACGTCGTCTTCGGCATGCTGCAAGTTGCCACGGCGAAGGCGCCCGGTGAGCAAGCGAAATCGACTGCAAAGATACGACCAGCGCCCGCCGTCGGCCCCAGTCCACAACGTGCGCAGGTGGAGACGCAACCGCCCGGCGAGCGACAAATCGGGCGAGGCGGTCGACAAGTCAGAATCCAACAGTGCCAGTGTGGCGACTTTCTCTCCTTGATCGGTCAACTGCTGCGCGATCTCGAAGGCCAGCACGCCGCCACACGAGTAGCCCGCGAGGTAATACGGCCCGCGCGGCTGCAGGGCGCGCATCTGCTTGATGGCTTGCGCGGCGATCTCGGGCACCGACCACTGGTGCCCGAGGTGTCCCTCGAACCCCGTGGGGCGAAGACCCAACAGGGTGTACTCGGGCCCAAGCCGCTTGGCCATGGCGCGAAACTCAAGCACGTTACCACCGATGCCGGGCAAGCAGAACAGCGGAGTTGGCATCGTCCCTTGTTGAATGGTGACCAATGACGGCGGCGGCGCGGCGGGCTGACTTTGCTGTAAGAGCGTTGCCAAGCCCCCGATCGTCGGGCTTTCGAGCAACAAATCGAGCGACAGGGCGCGGCCGAAGTCACGCTCGATTTCGGCGAACATTCGCGCGGCCAAGAGCGAGTCGCCACCCAGCTCAAAGAAATCATCGTCGACGCTCAGCGAGTCGAGCTCGAAGCACGCTTGCCAGAGCGCGACGAGGCGCCGCTCCGTATCATTGCGCGCGGCCAGTACCGTCGCCTTAGCGGAACGGATCGACTGCAGCGGCGCCGCGACGAGCGCTTGGCGATCGACCTTTTGATTGGCGGACAGCGGTAGCAAATCGAGCAGGAAAAAATGCGTGGGAATCAAATAGTCGGGCAAAGTCTGCTGCAAGAATTGGCGCAGGGCAGACGGTGTCGGGCCGGGTTGCCGCGTTGAAGTGACGTAGGCTACGAGCTGTTTATGCCCGCGCACGTCCTTAGCCACGACAACCGCTTGCTCGACGGCCGGATGGCGACCGATGGCAACTTCGACTTCGCCGATCTCGACCCGGTAGCCGCGAATTTTTACCTGACCATCGATGCGACCGAGAAACTCGATCGTGCCGTCGGCCAACAGACGGCCCAAGTCGCCCGTAGCGTAAAGCCGTGCGCCGGCCGGACCACGGGGATCGGCGATGAAACGCTGGGCGGTGAGCTCGGGACGATTGAGATAGCCGCGCGCGAGCCCCACACCACCGATGTGGATTTGCCCGACTTCGCCGACCGGGCACGCGGCGAGCACTGCGTCGAGCACTTCCATCGTCTGGTTCCGCATCGCGCGACCGTAGGGAATGCTCTTCCACTGCGGCTCGAGCGTGCCGATCACGTAGAGAATCGACCAGATCGATGCCTCGGTGGCGCCGCCCAGGCTGACCACTTCGGCCCGCGGGTAATGCGCGCGCACCTGGTCGGGCAAGGGGAGCGGGATCCAGTCGCCGCTGAGCATCACCAGGCGCAAACTTTCGAGACTGCTCGCGATGCCCTGTTGCTGCTTGCCGACGAGCATGCTCATGGCCGCCGGCACAGAATTCCAGATGGTTATTGCGTGCTGGGCAAGCAATTGCTCCCAGTGCGCGGGCTCGCGGGCGGCATCGGCATCGGGAATGACGACACTGCCGCCGACTGCCCAGAGCCCGAAGAAGTCGTACACCGACAGATCGAAGCCGTACGACGAGAGAGCGAGGACGCGATCGCTGGGGCCAACGCCAAAGCGGTCGTTGATATCCAAGAGCGTGTTGACGACGCCACCGTGCTCGATCATCACGCCGTTGGGGCGCCCGGTCGAACCCGACGTGAACATGACGTAAGCCAGGTCGCGACCGGAGACCTCGGCAGGCGCGTCGGCACTGGAAACTACTTCCGCCGACGCTGTGCATGCATCGGCATCCACGCCTGTCGGGAGATCGTCGAGATAAACGACTGGAGCCGACGACGCGGGAAGCTGGCCGGCCAATGCGCGCTGGCTTAACAGGACCGCGATGTTGGCGTCCGCCGCCATCGCGGTGAGTCGATCGGCGGGATAGACGGGATCGAACGGGACGTAAGCGCCTCCCGACTTGAGCACCCCCAACAAGCCGACCGCCAGATCGAGCGAGCGCTCGACGTGCAAGCCGACGCACGATCCGGCCCGGATACCCAGCCCCCGGAGTCGCTCGGCCACCGCGTTGCCGCGACGATCGAGCTCGGCATAGGTCAACTGCTGATCGCCGCAGAGCACCGCCACGGCGGCCGGCGTGCGGCGGGCTTGCGCCTCGAAAAGATGATGGATGGCTGTTGCTGGCGCGGTTGCCATCGTAGGCGCAGTTGCTTCGTCGACCGCCTCACGGCGCGCAGCGGTCCCCGCGACCGAGGCCGCCGACGATTGGGCGGCCTCGGAGCGACGTGCGACCAGGTGCATGCCTTGAGAGAACGACGGGTTGGAAGCTGGGACTGCGGAACTCATGGGGGCCTCCGATTTACACTTGATCGCCGTCGGTCGGCGACCACGGATCGTCCGTGTTGTCACGATCTTGTCGGCCATTGCCCCGAGTTTTGCCCGCGCCCGACGCCAGCGGCGCCGGCGGCGTGGGCCAAAGTAGCGAATGGAAGATCGCGAGCAGGCCCCGCTGCTCTCGCAAAACTCCCACGCTCACGCTGGCGACCACGGCCACGACCAGGCCCAGCGACAAGTTCAGCAGCCGCTTGGGCGAGGTGGGAGTGATCGAGTAGGTGGCCTTCTGCAGCACGTTCAGGTTCGAGATATTAGTCGTCTCCAACTCCTGGTCGATGCGCGACTGCTCGAGGTTATCGGAGTACTTGATGTAGTTGTCCGTCTCGATTGAAATCTCACGATCGAGCTGGGCGAGCTGCGTTTCGCTGGCCATCAAGTCGGCAAGCTCGGTGCGGAGCGGCGTGACCTTATCGCGGAGCGCCGCGACGTGTGCTTCCAGCGCGATCACCTTCGACTCGTTGTTGCGAGTGGCCAGCTCGACCGCCTCGTGCACCTCGTTGTGCTGTTCTTCGACTTGCGTTTGCACCGGCTCCTTGTCGAACAGCGCTTGCACGGCGTCGACTTGCTTGCCAATCTCAGTTAGCAAGGGATGCTCTGCGTCGTAGCGGGCTTCAAGCTCCAGCTCGCGCGCCTGCAGAATGAAGAGTTGCTCGCGGAGCCCATCGATCGCCGAATTGGGCATGCCGGTCGTTTCCGAGGCGACGACGGTCTCGGGGATGCTGGCCAATAGCTCACGCTGCGACTTCAGCTCGGCGATAGTGGCCACCAGCGAGCTTTCGGTTTCGATCAAACGAGTTTGCAGCTCGCCGAGCTGTCGGAGCTTGAGCGCGATCTGCTCGGGCAGGTTGGCGATGCCGGCGCGGCTTTTCAGCTCACTGCGTTTGGCTTCTAGCGCCGCGACCTTGTCGCGCAACATTGCCACTTGGGCCGCGAAGAACTCCAGCGAACCGTCAGTGCGGTTGACCCGCATGTGCGTTTCGCGGGCCTGATCGACCAATCGCGAGACGATCGTTTGGGCCAACTCGGGGCTTTGCGCCTGGTACGAGATGCTGATGATGCTCGACTTCTTGGCGTGCGAGAGCCCCAGGTGCTTCGAGAGGTGCTTGATCGCTTCGTCTTCATAGCTATAGGGAGCAAGGAACGGCAGCGACTGCACCAGGCTGGCGGTTTGCGTTTTGTCGTCTTTAGGGTCGGTGCCAAGCACAACCTGGGCACCGACGTCGGAGACCACCTTGGCGAGCACTTCGCGGCTCTTGAGCGACTCGAACACTGAGTTGATTTCGCTTTCGCGCGATTCGTTCAGCGAGATCACCTGGCCGGTCGTGGCCGTGGGATCGAGCGAGACGCT
>CAZBWM010000029.1:0-70774 GCA_964495375.1 uncultured Planctomycetaceae bacterium
TATCCACCGGCACCGCCGGACCACGCAAGTCCAGGAAGTACGCCAACCGACTGGCCAACGTCGCCGGCGAGGTGCCGGTGGCCCAATACTCGCCGAGCTCTTTAGCGGAACAATGGTTAAGATAGTCTTCTGGCCCACAACCGACAAAAGTTCCACATCGTGCACCGCGAAGAGCAGCTCCCCCGTAGCCGGCGTGCTCCAGCGCGTGGTAAACGGTCTCCAGAAACAGCCGCTGTCGAGGATCGAGAAACGTCGCTTCGCGCGGTGAGATGTGAAAGAAGAGCGGGTCAAAACCTGCGATATCTGGTAGTAGTCCGCTTTGAATATCGCTCTCGAAGTCGGAAGTCAGAACGTCGTGTTCGCCGCGAGTCAATGATCTTGCAAGCTGCTGCCGTGACCTCGAGACCGGAGCCACGGCATCAGCAGCCGAACGCAGCATGCGCCAGAGAGCGAGCGCGTTCTCAGCCGCGGGCAATCTGCATGCGTAGCCGATGACGGCGATCGATTGGTCGATCAGTTGGCGCCTTGATGCACGATCGCCAGCCTGCGTGCTTGCAGCATTGTTTTCGACAATCACCGTCCGGTGCGCGGTAAAAAGCCCTTCGTTGTCACTCGCTTGGCTCGCTGATTCTCCGTCATGCGATCTGGAGGGGGCGCCATTTTGTGTGGCGAGCGCAGCCGCAAGATCGGTCAGCGTAGGATGCTCGAAGAAAAGCGACGGGCTGAGGTCGAGCGCTTCGCAATCGCTGCGCAGCGATTCAATGACCTCGAGCACCATGAGCGAATCGAGTCCTTGCTCATGAAATGGTCGATTGACATCGAGTTCCGCGACCGGGAGCTCCAGGATCTTTGCAAACGTTTGCGTCAACAGTTCGAGCCAACGCTGCCGGTGGTCTTGGATCGCTGAGCGTGCAGTAGATGGTTCAATAACTAATCGAGTCTGCATCGACCCGGGATCCGGCGATTCCGTCGCAGGCAGCCACGACGTTACGGGAAGCGTGACAGTGGCGCGTCGTGCCAACAGGATGTGATGATCCCAGGCACCCCGTTGCGGAAGAGACTGTGGGACGGCAGCGGCGGCATCGAATCCGTGCGATGTCAAAGCGGCCAGCCATTTGTCGGGGGGCAACAGTGGCTCTTGAGAGCGCAACGGATCGCCCAAAAACCGCCACCAGCCTTCAGTGAGGCCAAACGTAAGTTGCGAGAAGCGAACCACACGCGTGGCTTCGAGCAGAATTAAAAGGCCGCCCGGCACCAACAGCCTAGACAACTGACTGAGCGATTCGTCCAGCCGACGAGTCGCATGCACGACGTCGGCAGCCACGATCACATCGAACGACTGGTCGCCGAAGCCTTGCGCAGCGAACGGCTGTTCCAGATCAAAAACAGCAAAACGCAGGCCAGGGCGCGCGAACCGAGTCTGTGCCTCGCGAACCAGGCGAGGCGAGACATCGGTGAAGGTGTACTCGCAAGCAGCGGAGCAGAGGCCGCTCAGCAGATGGGTCGTGGTGCCACCGGTGCCAGCCCCCACCTCCAGGATTCGCAGCGGCCGGGAGGGTGTTGTGTGGCTAGCAGCCGCGGCCACAATGCGTGCTAACAACCGCTGTAAGGGCGCTGTCCACGGAGAGGCCGCGTAAACCGAAAGCAAGTCGCCGTGACGACCCGGCGCGAATAGCAATTCCAAGATGCTACGACGACCGGCGAGCACTTCGCCCAGGGCACTGCCACATCGCTCAAGCAGGTCAAGCGCGCCGGAAAGTTCGGGATAACGTGACTTCAAGTCAAGATACCGCGATGCGAGTTGGCATCGTGCGAGCGGCCGCCGAGCAACGCAACCTGACGGTGCGACACCAAGCGCCTTATCGTCGACGAGCACCTGCAAAAGGCCGGGCAACGCCGGCAGTAACTTGGGTGTCACCCCCAGTTGCTTGGCAATTGCAGCGTGTGATAGATGCTCGCCCGAGCTTCGGAACAAGCCGTTGCGTGCGAGAAGATTCTCGATAAAGTCGGCGCAACTTTGATCGATCGCTGTGACGGCCTCATCGGCAGGCAATGGGGGGTCACCCGACGTATCCATCGCGAACTGCGACTGGGCCGTTGTGAAGGCGTCTCGCCAACGAATTTGCGCCAAAGCATCGGGTGCTGCCAACTCGTCGATCGTGGACCTCAACTGTTCGCGTTTGGCGGCCGAGAGTTGTATCACGGCTAGTTGTGGCTCGTTGGCGGCGACCGTGTAACGGAAGGCTTCTAGCGCCACAGACGTGGTCAAGTCACCGGTGTCGCGGCGAGCCATCAAGCGGCGATATCCACCCGCCGCGGCCGAACGCGCGCCGATCCAGGGGCCCCAGTTCATTACGCTGCAAGAAACACCTGCATTTCGTATCTGGTGACCAACCATGTCAAGGTACGCATTGGCCGCGGCATACGCTGCGTGGCCGGGTTCGGCTTTGAGGGACGCGGTCGACGAACAGAACACTATCCAATCCAGTCGTCGGCCGGCCGCGATTCGGCGGATTACTTCGGCACCTCCCATTTTTGGACGTAAGACCTCTCGCAAATCCGACCGGGTGCGCGTGCAGATCAGTCCGTCGTCCAGCACACCTGCTGCATGAACGATGCCAGCTAGTCGGCTGGTCGGAATGTCGATGTCGTCGACAAGTTGGCGAACAAACTCCAGTTCGGCGATGTCACCATTCACAACTCGCACGTTCGCGCCGCTGGAGCGAAGCGCTTGAACCGCGCGCATCCTCGAGGCTGTGATGTCATCGCCGATCAGACCCGCTTGTCGTTTGTCTAGTTGCGAATCGTCCGGCAAGGCAGAGCGCGAGAGCAGCACGAGCGAACGAGCACCGTCGTCGATCAGCGCCTGGGATAACTGTAGCCCGACGAACCCGAGACCACCCGTAATTAGGTAGGTCGCTGCTGGGTCTATCGGGCAACCGCTTGCGTAAACCGGTGGCACATTGTACGGCAACAAAACGGGCGTAAATCGTCGCCATGCCGGGTCATTTGAGTCGACACTAAAGTGGCCTGCCTGATCAAGTAACTTAGGTTGACAGTCGTTGGCATCGCTTGTCACTCGCAAGGCGACTGAGTCGCACTTCGCTTGGGTCAGCAGCTCACGCCAGATCTGCCCTATTAACTGCTGGACGTTTACCACTGCGATGGGCAGATCAACGTGGCGGACGGTGATGGTCGAATACTCTTCTGCGAGCACCGCACCGTAAGCGCGCAGTGCGGCGCCACTTGCTGCAAGCGCATTGCAGTACTGCGATCGTTCGTCGGCCGATTGCTCGGTATCGAGAACCGCGGCCCCAGAAGTTAGCAGCCAGAGTTCCGGTGGCCGCCGCGTTGAGTTGCCAAAAGCAGACTGGTTGGTCGCCGGTCTCAACGAACTTTTCTTGGTAAATCCGGCAAGTGATTGGGCAATCGCGAGCAACGAAAGTGGCCCGCGGGCCGTCAACTCATCAAGCCGCACAAGCGATGTCAATTCGTCTGCTGTCTGACTCGCGGTTGTGTTTAATAACCAAGCGTGGAGGATACCCACGAGAGGCAACTCCTCGTCCGCGATTGCGGCCAGCAGCCGTTCGAGGTCATCGCTGTCGCCGGGAGCCACCGTCGCTTCGAGATGCTGACGCGCATTATCGAGCCATCGAAGACCGCTGAAATTAGCTGTCGGTCTAATTGCGACAGTGCGCTGCCCTTGCTTGCGGAGTCGCTCGCCGAGCGCATCGGCAACACCCAACTCGTCGGTCAGGAGTATCCAGGTGCCGGTGGGCATCTCACGCGGAAGAGTTGTTGCCGCGCGCAACCAGCGCTGGACGTAGCAGCATTTCGCCAGTTCATTCGATGGCTTCAGGAATTCGTCATCTGGGCCCGAAGGTTCACTTGCCGACGATCTACGAATCGATTTGAAGCTGAAGGACGCGTCAGTAGCGCTAGTTGCCAAAGCCTGGGCTATTTGAGTGTCAGACGTGCGTGTAGCGGTTAGGGGTCGATCGATCGCAGGTGGCCGTTCGATCCAATATCGCCGGCGGTCGAACTCGTACGTCGGCAATGGCACGCGACGAGGCAATTCTCCGACATGCAAGGTGGACCAGTCCAGATCGACTCCGGCGACGTACAAGGCCCCCAGCAGTTCGAGAAGCTCTTGTCGTTGATCCGTGGAAAGCTCGTCCGGTATTCCGGTGACGAGCGATGCCGGCGATCCGAACGCGAATTGTTCTTCCCAAACAATGCCGCGTGCCATACTCGCGGCCATCGCTGAGAGGCGAGGACCGGACATGGCAAATCGGCGTCGCGACTCGTCAACCGCCACGCCCGGTTCCTGCGCGCCGCTTAGAATGCTGCTGAAACAGCCGTCCAAGTTGGGTCGCGAGTTGTCCTTCGATTGGTGGAATTCCACGGCCGTGAGTTTGGCCAGCAGCTCCTCCACGCTACCCGCAACGATCGCCAGGCGAATCGGTAGCGCTGACCGACCCGTTTGCAATGTGAAGCAAATATCAGCCAGGGCCGCGCGGTCGAATTGCGATCCTCCCTGCACTGTTTCCGCGCTCAAATGCAGGATATATGCCGCGATAAGTCGCCGGAACGCATCTGGCGAACGAGCCGATAGTACGAATAGTTCTGCCCGCGGAGCGAAGCGCGATTCTTGAGCTATACACTGCGGCGATTCTTCCAACACGACGTGAGCATTTGTTCCACCGAAGCCAAAGGCACTAATTCCGGCACGCCGTGGCATGCCTGGAGCGATCGGCCAAGGGGTCAGACGATCGACCACGAAGAAAGGCGATTCTTCAAAGCGAATGTGTTCGTTCGGTGACAACAAGTGCAAGTTCGGGGGTAATTGTCGATGACGCAGCGCCAGTACGACCTTAGCAAGCGAGGCGATGCCCGCGGCCGCCTCCAAATGACCGAGATTGGATTTCAGCGAACCAAGCGCACATCGTTGTCCAGGTGTCGCGCCGCCAAACACGGTGCTGGCGGCCGAGACTTCTATCGGATCCCCCAGCGCCGTTCCTGTACCATGTGCCTCGAGGTAGGTAATCGAGTCGGTCGGCAAAGCACCGGACTGGTAAATCCGCCTCAGGAGTTCGCTCTGCGCTGCGCCGCTCGGGACGGTGAGCCCACTGGTCCGCCCATCTTGATTCACCGAGGTCGCTCGAATGACCGCATGAATAGTGTCGCGGTCGGCGATTGCCCTAGCGAGCGGCTTCAGCATTACGAGCGCTACGCCTTCCGATCGGACGTAACCGTCGGCCCGCTGATCAAAGGTTTTCGAACGTCCGTCAGCGGCGAGCATCCGAGCCTGGCTGCAATTGACATACATCTCCGGCGCCAGCAGCACATTCACGCCGCCAGCGATCGCTGCTTCGCACTCAGCGCGTGCCAAACTCTGACAGGCCAGGTGTACCGCCACGAGCGAGCTCGAGCAGGCCGTATCGACCGTCAGACTTGGGCCCTTAAAGTCGAACTGAAAGCTCAAGCGATTCGCAATCATCGACAGGGCGTTGCCCGAGCCGAGGTAACGTTCGACGAGTTCAGGCCGGCCGAGAAAGCGATGCAAGTATTCGTTGCCACTCGCGCCGACGAACACGCCGACGGCAGCGTCTGCCAGGGCACGTCCGCCGTAGCCGGCATGTTCGAGCGTCTGCCAACAGGTCTCCAGTAACAACCGATGCTGCGGGTCCATCAACTGCGCTTCGCGCGGCGCAATGCCGAACAAGCCCGCATCGAATAGTTCGATACCCTCTAATAGCCCAGACCAGCGGCTGTTGGTTTTGCCGCGTACTGCCGGCCGTGAATCGAAGTAATCGTCGATCGGCCAGCGGGAGGGTGGAATCTCACCGATGACGTCGCTGCCACGAGCCAACAGGCTCCACAATTCTTCGACTGACGCGGCGCCGGGGAACCGTCCCGCCATACCGACGATGGCGACGTCAACAAGGCCGCCGGTCGTAACGGCATCCTGATACAACCCGTTGGCAAACTCCGCCGTTGTTTCCGAATCGACTGTTAAGCGAGCGGAACCAGCGGGGGGCCTTGTTCTGATCGCTACGATTGCCGAAGACCAATGTGCTTCAATTTCGGCGCGCTCCGCCGACGACAACGGGACTTCGCCCGCGACTTCAAGTTCGATGTCGTTCGCCAGTCGGATCAGCCAGGCCATGCGGGGCCTCTCCGGGACAGAATTTTGACACGGCGGCCGGAGTGCAATTCTAGGACATCGCCGCCGTCCAATTTCTCCACATGGCCATTGCCTGGGCGAGGCGACTGGGGGAGGCCCAGCTTTAGCCACTCTTCCAGCGATTGCGTGGGGAGTGTCGCCGTAAGATGCTCCGCGAGTTTCGCAATGCTGGCGAAGTCAAACGGCAACGTCGCCGAGAGAGATTCACCGGTAGCTTGCGATAAACCTCGCATAAGCTTAACGGCCAACATTGAGTCGAGACCGAGATCCGGCAGCGACTGCTCAGCGCCAACTCGGGCGATCGTTAGACCAAGCGTCGTTGCAGCCGCTTCGCGCAGTGCGCGGCGCACGCGAACTCGCAAATCGTCGCCATTTTGCTCGCGTGGCTTCGATGCCGAGTTGACGATTGGCGCGAGCTCCGAGCCTGGCGGTTCGTCACACCGGTTGGCAACCTCTCTCAACCGGGTATGGCTGTCTATTGATCGCGAACTCACTTCTGAATCAGGCGCGCGAACAGACATTTCGGCGAAACCCAAAGCAAGCGCGCGCTCGAGCGCCGAGAGTGCGATCGCAGGCTTGAGTCCGGCTCGACCGCGCGCGTCAACCAGTTCGGCCATGCCATGCGCCATGCCGATCCCTTGCCAGAGATCCCAGGCCACGGATTGGATCGGCAAGCCTTCGGCTCGAGCTGCAGCGGCTAGTGCATCGAGCGTGCGATTGGCCGCTGAATACTCGGCTTGAAAAACGTTTCCGTCTAGCCCCGCAATCGACGAGAAGAACAGGACGAATTCAAACTTCTCGCGTCGCGCCCACTCAATCAACCCTTTGGCGCCGAGAACTTTAGGCCGGAGCACGTCGGCAAACCCCGCCGCCGTGGTATCGCGAAGCAGGCATTTACGAACGGTGCCCGCGGCATGAAATACACCATTGATGTGACCAAAGCGTTTTTGTGCCGTCTGCTCCGCATGTTGCAAGGTAGCCGGGTCCGCGATATCACCAGTAACGACAACTACCTTGCCCCCAGCAGCTTCGATCGCGACCAGTTCCGCGAGTTTCGTACGCAGTTGGTCGTCAATGTCGCCCTCGGCGATTTTCGCTGCCCAGCTTTCGCGCTGCGGTAGCGCAGTACGCGACAGCAGCACCAGTCGTGCCTGGTAATGCTCCGCGAGCCAGCGCGCGAGGACGAGACCAATTCCTCCCAAGCCGCCGGTGATCAAGTAGACGCCGCGTGGCCGGATGGATGCTGTCGCGGTACTGGGCGATCCTGAAACCGACTGTCGCGTCAAAACGAAGCGATTACGATTTCGATAGGCGACTTCAACCGCAGTGGTCCGTCTGGCAAACTCTCCGACGAGCAATTGGCCAACTTCGGCGGCCTGGCGCGGACCTTTGGGAGCTTCGACGTCAATCGAACGTACCCGCAGTTGGGGGCATTCCCGCGGAATCACGCGTGCCAGTCCCCACAGGGCGGCATGCTCCGGCTGGACGCAATCGCGCCCATCGGTGACCGCCTGAGCGCCTGCCGTCAGCAACCAGAGATTGGTCACCGCTGGCGTTGTCGAGCCTTGGAATGCGTGAATCAACTCTAGAAGTCCGGCGAGATCCTGCGAGGGCAATTCGACATCGCGTTCCGTGCTGACTAGGTGTTCGACGGGCAGCACCTGCGCGGGGACCGCGCAATAGACGATGTCAGTCCAACAATCAGTTTCGTTCAACTTCTTTGCGACGCCTCGGCGAAGGCGCTCGACGGTGCTCGTATCACCTGTTCGTTGTGAGCCTAGTGCCGAATTCATCGGCTCCTGCTCCGGCGTCACGACTTCCACCGCGCAACCGGCGGCGCGCAAGAGTTGTGCCAGATTCATTGCCAAAGCAGAACGTTCGCCAACGACCAGCCAGCGCCCCTCTACGGCTTGTCGAGTTTCGCTGGAAAAATTGCAAGGTTTCCAGGCGGGTACCGCGAGTAAGTTGTCGATGTTCTGGTTACCGGATTCGGAAGCCGATCGAACGAGAACGGGATTCAGGCTCGTTGTCAAAGCTTCAATTCGCGGTAGTGCGAGCCAGTATCGTTCGTCGCGATACGGGTAAAGTGGCAGCGCAACGCGGCGCGCCGCGCCGTACTCCTCGATTCGCGACCAATCGATCGTTGCTCCCAACACATACAGTTGTGCCGCGGCATGAAGCAACGCCGCTGCAGCATTTCCTGCTGGAACCTCCGATCGTGCAGCATCGCGACTAACAACCGACGACATGGTGCCCTGTTCCACGCACGGGTGCTCCAGGAGCTCAGCAGCCAAGTGCCCTACGCTAGCGGCTCGCAATTGTTGCTGGTCAGTCGCCGATAACTCGGCAACCTGACTGCGAAGCGTTTGTCGTAGACCAGCGAGAGCTGCTTCGTTTCCTGAGCAATGGTACAACAGGCGCGGACGGTCTCGATCGCCTGCACGCATGAAAATCGGAGCGTAGTCGCTCGTATCTCCAAACGTCTGCAGGGCCTCGATCCCATCGCAACAGTTGGAAGCCACAACCGCTAGCCGCTTGCGCAAGTGGGCTCGACCTGTGTTCGCCGTGCGGCAAACATCGATCCAGCGCAGATGCGGATGCTTGCGCAGGTGCTCAGCATACTCAGCGGCCAGCCGCTGCAGGCTCGGTTCATCGAAGGCGGAGAGCGTCAGAACGTGTACCGCCGGTTCGATGGTCAATTTGCCCTCCCCGGGGGGCTCTTCCAGCACCACGTGGGCATTCGTCCCGGCGAACCCAAACGAGCTCACACCGGCACGACGTGGCAAGGGCGAACCGTCGGGGGCCTTGGGTTGCCACTGACGAACGCGATCGGCTAAAACCAGCGGCGAAGTCTCCACATCGAATCGCGGGTTCGGTTCGACGAAGCCGCGCGTCGGCAGCAGTTCGCGCTGCTCAAAGTTCAGCAAAACCTTGATCACGCCGGCCAATCCGGCCGCCGCGTCGGCATGACCGATGTTCGACTTGACGCCGCCGATGCTAACGAACTGCCGGCGGTGGGTCGCAGTACGCAATGCCTCATCGATCGCTCCCCATTCGACGGGATCGCCCAACAGTGTCCCCGTGCCATGCGCTTCGAGATAGGAAATTGAAGCAGGATCAATCTCAGCGTCTGCCCAGGCCGATTGCAGTAATTGACTTTGAGCCAGCGGATTGGGAGCCAGCAATCCGTTTGAGCGGCCGTCGTTGTTGACCGCGCTGCCGCGTATGACACCGTACACCGTGTCGCCGGCTTCCAGGGCATCCGCCAACGGTCGCACAAGCAGGGCCGCGATACCCTCGCCGGGCACAAAGCCATCCGCGCGTCGATCGAACGGGCGGCATACCCCGTGCGTCGACAGCGCGCCCATCTGTCGGAGACTTAGGTACGCATAGAGCCGCACGTGGAGATGCACTCCGCCCACGAAAGCGTAGTCGCACTCTCCTCGTCGCACGCTCCCGACCGCGTGGTGTAGGGCCACCAGCGAAGAACTGCACGCGGTGTCGATCGCTAGCGCCGGGCCATGCAAATCGAGAAAGTAAGCGAGCCGGCCAGGGAGCGCCGCCGCTGTTCCTCCCGGCGCCGCGTGCTCGCTGAACAATCTGCCAGCGACGCCGGCGTAGTAGTCTTCGCATCCAGTTCCGACAAACACGCCGCATTTGGCGCCGCGAAGTGCGCTTCCGCCGTAGCCGGCATGCTCGGCTGCATGATAGGCGACCTCCAAAAACCCTCGCTGGCGAGGGTCAATCTGCGCCGCTTCCGTCGGGGCAATTCGGAAGAACTCCGGATCGAAGCGATCGATGTTTGTTAAAAAAGCGCCACTGGGGGGCACATGACCGAACGTCTCGGCATAGTGCGGATCAAACTGACAGGCGGCTAGCCAGCGATCGCGCGGCATAGGTCCGATGGCCGACCGTTGCTCGCGCAGCAACTGGCCGAACGCCGACGCGTCGGCGGCCCCTGGAAACCGACATGCGAAACCTATCACCGCCACGTCGCGACCGTTTCGATGCAAAGAAGCTCCGCGCGTGTTGGACGACGAAGACGGATTTGCAACGATCGGAGAAGCTTCGACCGTTGGCGACTTAGGATCGCGTTCCGCTACTCCCAGGATGTTCTCCAAATGATCGGCAAATCGCCCGCAGAGCCAATCGGACAGACTCACCACGGTCGGTCGCGCGAACAAGTCGCCGACTCGCAGGTCGGGCAATTGCAGTGTTTGTCGTAGCTGGCGCACGACCTCGTCGGCCATCAACGAATCGAGCCCGTGCTCGCGAAACTCCATTTCGTGATCGATCTGATCAGCCGGCAAATGAAGCGTTGCTGCCGCGACCTCGGCAACAAGCGACCGCAAGCGCTGACGCATCCAGGAAATGTCGCACGAACCGATCGTGTTGTCAGCGGCGACGACTACTTGTGGCGCACGTTGTACGCCAATTGTCCCACGTGCAATTTCACCGAGCGGTCGCAAGTCGGCTGACGACACCCGGCTAACGGTGGGCACGGCCGGCACCGTTTCCTTAGCGACCACCAATTGCCGAAGCCCTTGGCGCGCCGCAAGCGCGATCGACTGACAGCCAATCCATGGCGGAATCAGCTCCATCCCACGCTCTTGCCAGAATTGACGCATAACATCGAGAAGCTCCCCGTCTTCACGGCGAGGGCGAATGGAATCGATTGCCGTGTTGTTTCGGCCGCGCCCACGGGCGACCGCCTGCATTGCCATGCCGGCCTCGCCCCAAGGGCCCAAGTCGACAAGTGACAGGTTCGCGGATGCATAGTGCCGTCGCGCGGCCAGCACCCAGCTATCCAGGCAAGAGCTCGCCGCGGCGTAGGCGATTTGTCCGGCATTCCCCACATGCGCGGCTAACGACGAGAGCACGACGAAAAAATCGAGTGGCCGCCCTGCAGTTGCCGCTAACAGGTTCGCCACGCCGTGTAACTTGGGGGCGAGCACTTGCTCGAAGTCGACAGGTTCGACGTTGGGCAATAAGCGATCGGCCAGCACACCGGCGGCATGAACCACGCCACGCACTCGACCAAGCTCGTCCGAAACCTTGTCGACGAGTCGCTCGATTTCAGCACGTTCGCAAACATCAACCCGTGGCGTCCAAACGCGGGCGCCTAATTCATGCAACCGCGTGACCACTAGAGAGGCGTCGTTGTTGGCAGGTTCACTGGGCATACCACGACGGCTAAGGAGCACTAGCCTTCGCGCGCCCTGGGCGACAAGGGATTCGGAAACTGCCAAACCGATAGCACCCAGCCCCCCCGAGATCAGGTAGACGCCATCCGCGGCGACTGGCCAGCCTGATTCAAAATCGCTGGCGCTCGGTGCACACCATGGCACCAGCCCAGGCGTGTACCGTTTACCATCGCGCCAACCGCACTGGGAGGGGGAAGCCATGTCGTGCAAGTCGTCGATCAACAGTTGCACATCATGCGCCGAGCGCTCCACCGGCAAGTCGCGCAGTCTCAACACCAGGTCGCTTCGCTCGCGTTCGGCCGCACGGACCACACCCCAGACTGCGGTTGCTACGGGATCGGCCATTTCATGCGGTCCGATCTCATGTGCTCCGCGCGTCGCAAACCACGTGGCCAACGACGGTCGCGCCCTCGCCGTCGACAGGGCCTGGAGCAGCCGCAAGCTGCTGGTCACGCTTAGACGCCACGCGGCACTACTGCACAGTTTCGCCGGATCAGGAGCATTCGCAGGCGACACTTCCGCGATGGACCGATGTTGTGACCACAGATGCACAACACCTGCAAGTTGGCCCGCGTCGGCACGCGCAATCGCGTCAAACAGTCTTACGTACGACTCTCGCACGTCGGGTGCGATTTCCATCCGACCTTCGCGTGGTGTCTGCCAGTCAATTTCACACTGCCTTGAATCCTCGCGCGGAACGACACGAACGACCTGTGCCCCCGCCCCCTTTAAACGAGCGATCAAATCGTTGCCGAGCGTCGTTTCGTCGTCGAAAACAATCCAGATGCCACGTGACAACTCCTGCAATTCGCCGTGCGGCGTCTGGCGCCACTCGATGACATGCAGCCATGGCGCTAGCGCTAGCCTGGGTTCGTCGGCCTGGGCGGTAAGTGCCGGCGGTACGACTTCAGCAACTTTCGCAGCGCTAGTACTCGCGCCGGGAAAATCCCGCCACAGCCGCTGCCGCTCGAACGGATAGGTTGGCAGCGGCACCCGTCGCGGAGATTGGCCGATCAACAGACCATGCCAATCAATTTCTGCGCCCAATGCGTACGCTACCGCCAAGGCTTCGCACAGCGCTCGCCAAACGTTCACGTCCTGCGCGACTGCCGATAGCGCACGCGACGTGGCCGCGTCGTGGAGCGGCAATTCCTCCAATTTCGTTTGCCCTGGATACGAGCAAAACCGATCGAACACCGCCCGGGCATCGGCAGGCAACTCCGCTCGCGACACATGCAGCCGCTGTCGACGCGTTTCCTGCTCGATCGCGCTTGCTGCGGATGCGTAGTCGTAGAAATGAAAGTGGTTCGCCGGTGCAGGCAACTCATTCGCGATTGTCGCGTCTTGCTCGGCAAACGCCGCCAGTTGTCGAGCCGCGGATTCCGTATTGGGCGCCACAACGGCCAACCGCTGCAGCCAATGCGATCGACCCGTCGCGGCGGTCCAACAAATGTCGACCCAGGGTTGCGTTGACGACACGAGTTGTGCCGCGAATCGCGCCGCCAAGTTCTTCAACGCGGCAAGGCTGCGAGCCGACAACACAAGCACTTGAGGTTTGGCGTCCAAGGCGCCGCGCGCGCTGGGCACCGCTGAACTTGTCGCACTTTCCTCGACGATAACGTGAGCGTTCGTACCGCCATAACCAAACGAACTGACCCCCGCCCGCCGCGGAACGCCGGCCGGCGAGTTCCAAGGCCGCGCTCGATCCGACACATAGAAAGGAGAGTCGGCGAACGAAATACTCCGATTCGGTTCGTCGACATGCAACGTCGGCGGGAGCTCACGTGCACGTAGCGCCGCGATCAGCTTGATCAGTCCTAGAATTCCTGCCGCTGGTTCCAGATGTCCAATATTCGCTTTGATCGAACCAAGAGCACAGAACTGCGAACGCGACGTATCGACTCGATATGCCTCTAGCAGCCCTTGGAATTCGAGGGGATCGCCGAGGGCCGTCCCGGTGCCATGCGACTCAACAAGCGTGATATCCTTCGCCGAAAGCTGGGCCTCGGACAGCGCGGCACGAACGACCTTGGCCTGTGCCGCAGGATTCGGCACGGTCAGGCCAGCCGCCTGGCCGCCGTGATTGACCGCCGCGCCACGAATCACGGCCAGAACATGATCTCCATCGGCGAGTGCTCGCGCGAGCGGCTTGAGCAACACGACGCCGGTCCCCTCTCCCAGCACATAGCCATCAGCGCCCTGAGCAAATGGGCGACAGCGGCCGCGTGGCGACAAACCACCGAAACTGCGCATCAATCGAAAGTGTGACGGCGCCAGACCGACCTGGGCGCCGGCCACAAGCGCCGACTCGCATTCGCCTCGACGCAAGCTTTCGATAGCGAGATGCAGCGCCACAAGAGACGAACTGCACGCGGTGTCGAGCGCCAAACAGGGGCCCGTGAGGTTCAAGAGGTACGACAGCCGATTTGCCAAAATCGAAAGTGTATTCCCCGTGACCGCATAGGCGCCTAGTTGCTCCGGCATCGCCAGCAGCCGCGCCAGGTACTCGCTTCCCATCCCGCCCACGAACACGCCGGTGGACGCGCCGGACAACGCACCACCGGCATAGCCCGCCGACTCCAGCGCTTCCCAGGCGGTTTCGAGCAACAATCGCTGCTGGGGGTCCATTTCCTCCGCTTCACGTGGCGAGAGGCGAAAGAACTGCGGGTCGAACCATTCCAGGCTCGGCAACAACGCCGCGGAGTGGTTGCCGGCCGCGACGGCTTCGCGCGCTTCCTCCTCGCGCGCGGCGAACAATTGCCATCGATCCGCCGTCACCGGCGCCACCAAATCATGCCCATTTCGCACGAGCGCCCACAATTCCGCCAACGTGCTGGCACCGGGCACGCGTACACCAACCCCGATGATGGCGATTGGTTCGGCTCCGGCAGATGGTCCGATGCGGGTGTGACCGAATGTTGTGGGCTGTGAAACCAATGGAGCCAAGTCGAGGCCACACCGCTTCGCCGGTTGAAGTAACTGGGCGGACGTTGGCGATCCACCGCGAAGATCCGATTTCGCGGGCTTCCTCGCGGCACTAGCCAATCTCGTGGCTGCTTCCGCATCGTCCGCGATCAAGCGCGCTGCGAGCGCCGCGAGCGAGCGCGTCTCGTAGAGAATTGTCGGTGAAATCGTGAGCTGCAATTCTCTCGAGAGCCGCCGCGCCATGTCGACTGCCAGAAACGAATCGACCCCTAGCTCGACGACCGGCCGGTAAGGGTCGATCGTGCCTGCATCAGCTTCCAGCGCCGCAGCCAGCATTTCGACCAGGCACGTAACGACATCGGCTTCAACGTTCGTCTCGCGTGGCTGGTCAAACGTGGGGCGAAGTTGCGCCATGTATAGTGGATCGCAAAAGTCGCCTTCTTGCCCACCGGACGTTTGCGACGCACGACTCGACATCTCTTGCGATTCACGATTCACCGGTAGTCCATCGAGCCAGTACCGCTGCCGCTCGAACGGATAGGTCGGCAGCAAAACGCGGCGGCGGGTTGCTCCGGCATAAACTCGTGTCCAATCGATGTCGACTCCCCAGACGAACAACTGCCCCAAGGCGGACCATAGCGCAACGGCCGCCTCATCACCGGAAGAATCTGTCGACGAACTGGTTCGTATATTAACCGTGTCCCGGCATTGCTCGGCGATCGGCCTGAGATAGTCGTGCCACAGCGATCCGCCCACGCATGAGTTGACCGCTTCGATCACGCTGCTCGTCAGTTGCACGCAGCGCGCATGCCATGACTCCGTCACTCGACGGAAGCACTGCCCTGCTTCGCCCGCAACCGCGACTCCACTGTTGGCATCGCTTGAGAACACTAAGGAGCCTTGTAACCGCTCGCGCTCTTCCCAATCGCGCAGGTATTGCAGTCGGTCGGCGAGTTGATCCCGGTAGCGAGCTACAATTGCCAATCGGTGACGCAGGGCTCCTCGGCCCATGTTTGCCGTGAAGCAGAGATCCTCGAGCGCAGCGCCCCCCGGCAGATTGAGATAATTGCGATAATTGTCGGTCACCTTATGTAACGCCGTCACCGTCTCGGCCGAAAGCACCAGCAGATTCACAGGCGAGGCGGCAACAATCCGAGCGAGCGGGGATTGCCCAGCCGCGCTAGTGGCAAGTTGTGTACGTTCCGCCGTTGCCGGTTCGGCATGTGGCGCGGCTTCCAGAACGACGTGAACATTCGCGCCTCCGAACCCAAACGAGCTCACACCTGCTCGGCGCCGGTTGTCGGACCAGTTGCGCGCACGATCGGCGACGTAAAACGGCGCACCGGCCCAGTCAAATCGATGGTTCGGCGCCTGACAGTGTAGCGACGGCGGGATGATGCCGTGGGAGATCGCTAATACCGTTTTGATGAAGCCGGCGATTCCAGCGGCCGCTTCCAAATGCCCGAGCGAACTCTTCGCGGCGCCCAGCGCGCAACTACCCGAAGCTCGATCTCGTCCGCAAACGGCTTGCAGCGCCGCCAATTCGATGGGATCGCCCAACGCTGTGCCCGTGCCGTGCGCCTCAAGGTAAGTCACCGAGCGGGGATCGACGCCCGCGTCTTCGTACGCGGTGCCCAGCAATTCGATCTGCGCGGCAAGGCACGGCGCCGTCAGCCCCGGCTTGTTGTGCCCGTCGTGATTGACCGCGAGGCCCTTAATAACCGCGAGCACCTGATCGCCATCGGTCATCGCGTCGGCCAAGGGCTTTAGCAATACGACGCCTACACCTTCGCCACGGACATACCCGTCCGCGCGATCGTCAAACGTTTGACAGCGGCCGCAGGGTGAAAGCATCCCGCCGCGAGCCAGGGCGTCGCTCAACTCGGGCACCAAGACCAGATTGACACCGCCGGCCAACGCCATGCGGCAAGCGCCCGTCCTCAAGCCCTGACAAGCCAAGGCCAGCGCCACCAGCGATCCGGAACACGCCGTGTCGATCGACACGCTTGGGCCAACCAGGTTCAACAGATACGATGCTCGATTCGCTACCATCGACAGCGAAGTTCCGGAACCGAAATGAGCATCGTCGCTACCTCCCTGACGATCCCAAAGCCGCGCGTAGTCACTGGCCGACACACCTGCAAAGACACCGACCCGTCTCTGGCCCATGCGCGTGGGGGCGTATCCTGCTCGCTCGAGCGTTTGCCAGCAACATTCAAGGAACAGCCGTTGCTGTGGATCCATGCGCCGCGCCTCGTGCGGCGAGATCGCGAACAACTGAGCATCGAAGCCTGCTACGTCGTCGAGAAATCCGCCCTGGCGCCAGGCGAAGGGTAAGTGCTCAACGTCTGCGCTTGCGACACCGATATCTGGGCGACGCGCTACTGGCAAAGGGCCAACTCCGTCGACGCCCGCGATCAAGTTCTGCCAAAAGGCATCGGGGGAATCCGCCCCTGGAAAACGGCACGCCATGCCAATTACCGCGATGTCGCGCGAGACCGTCTTACTTGTCTCGAATTCGCGCGCCGGAACCGCGATCGGCTGTCGCGCGATCGTGGCTGCTTTCGCGGGCGAAGTTCTTACTTGCGCATCGTCGCGCATTGCCGACGGCGCAGCAGTCGTCGTCACGAGTTCAGGAGTTGCATCCGAAGTCCCGGTAAGTGATGCCGCGATAGGCAACTTGTTCAACGTGCTGATCGCCGATCGCCATTCGGGAAGCGTTGACAAATGGGCAGCCAGTTGGCCCAGCGTCGGTTGCAGAAAAAAGTCGATTGCCTCGAGTTCGAGGCGGGTTTGTCGCGAAACTTCTGCGGCTGCCTTCGCGGCGAGTATCGAGTTCATCCCCAGTTCCTGGATGTTGGTCGTGAGCCCGATCTCGGCCGCGGCGAAACCTAGCGCGCGGGCAACACTTTCTTGCAATAGCTTCTCGATAGCGCAGGCCGAGTCTGGCCGCGCTGAGAATTCCGGGCCGCCCAAGTGGCTGGCGGTTTCTGATGTCGAGGCGGACGCAATTATCGGCGCAGGGGCAACCTGCGGTCGATCGAGCCAATATCGTTGCCGCTCGAAGGGATAGGTTGGCGCCGGCACGCGACGCCGAACCCTGCCGACGTGTAACACCGACCAGTCGAGATCCTCTCCCGCGATATAGCGCAGGGAGATCGATCGCGTCAACACTTGCCAATCGTCGGTCGCAGCTTCGGCCCCTGGCTTGGAAAGGTCATTGGCTCGGGATCCGAATTCTGCAACATTCTCAAAGTTCGTGAAAATGCCTTCTGCCACAGGATCAATGCAAGCGGCGCGATCGACTACCGAAGCCAGCTTTCGCTTCAGCGCTTCGCTGCTGGGGGCAACGATCGCCAGGCGACGGGCGAAATGTGCCCGGCCAACTTGCAACGTAAAGCACAAGTCCGCGAGCTCATCCTCCCGAATCGTCAGTTGCAGGTACTTGTCGACCAACTCGCGCAGAGCCGCCTCACTACGGGCCGACAACACAAACACGTGCGCTCGCGGCAACTCGCCTTTTGTCTGCGGGTGCGCGACGGGCGGTGCCTGCTCAAGAACAATATGCGCGTTGGTCCCCCCGAATCCAAAAGAGCTAACTCCCGCCCGACGCGGGCTCGCCGTATTGCTCCACGCGCGCCAGCGATCGACGACGTAGAATGGGCTCGATTCCAACAGCAAATGTCGATTGGGCGAATTCAGGTGCAACGTTGGCGGCAACTCGCCATGCTCCAACGCCAATACAGCCTTTAGTAAGCCGGCCGCGCCGGCTGCCGATTCCAAGTGTCCGATGTTCGACTTTACCGATCCGAGAGCACAGAACTGGCTGTGATCCACCGACGAGAAGGCCCGACTTAGGGCTTCCACTTCGATCGGATCGCCGAGCGCCGTTCCAGTGCCGTGCGCTTCGACATAGCCGATTGTTTCGGGTGGCACGCCAGCCGCTTCATGCGCTCTTTGGATCAGCAATGCTTGCGAACTGCTACTCGGCGCAGTTAGTCCATTCGTATGTCCGTCCTGGTTAACGGCAGTGCTACGAATCACGGCGTGGATCGTGTGACCGTCACGCAGCGCATCGGACAATCGCTTGAGAACGAAGAGCCCCACGCCCTCCCCACGCACAAAGCCGTTGGCGCGGTCGTCAAACGGTTTGCAATGTCCGTCGGGCGCCAGCATGCCGGCTTCGCTGTAGTCGATCCACACGTCGGGATCGAGCAACACCTGGGCGCCCCCAGCCAGGGCGAGTGAACACTCGCCAGCCCGCAGCGATTGCACGGCCAGGTGGACTGCCGTTAGAGACGACGAGCAGGCGGTGTCGATCGCAAGACTAGGCCCCTTCAAGTTGAGAAAGTAACTCAGGCGATTGGCAACGATCGACAAGAAGTTGCCCGTCGCGGAGTGCCCCCCCAGCCGCGATTTGTCGGCAGCTACCCGTTGCAGGTACTCATTCAGAATCACGCCGATGAACACACCCGCGTCGCTACCAGCCAATGCGTCACCTGCTAGGCCTGCGTGCTCCAACGATTCCCAGGCAACCTCCAGAAGCAACCGTTGTTGCGGATCCATCCGCTCGGCTTCAAATCGCGAAATTCCGAAAAAACGCGCATCAAACTGATCGACTTGCCTTAGAAATCCTCCCCATTTTGAGATCGTTTTACCGGGTTGCCTCGGTCGCGGGTCATAGTGCGACGCGATCGACCACCGCGCGGCGGGGACTTCCTCGATCGACAGAACGCCTCGGCAGAGATTGTCCCAGAAGGCAGTCGGTGAATCGGCACCCGGTAATCGGCAAGCCACGCCGACGATGGCAATAGTCTCTACTGCGATCGGGCCAGTGAGGCCTGCCGAGAGGTTCGGTTTCTCCACTATGGCCGACCTTCCCGAACTGGCCACAATTGTGGGCTGCCCCGTGGACGCATCATGAAAACCACTTTGTTCGACGCCGTGCCAACCGGCGAACGCCTTAGGCTGATCGCCCGCCAGAAACGCCGCGAGCGCCTCCGGCGTCGGATGCGTATAGACCAAAGTTGGAGACAGCTTTCGGCCTAGCCATCGTTGAAGCTCGGCAACAAGCTCGACGGCGCCGAGAGAGACGAGTCCATACCGGGCAAATGCCTGACGAACGTCGATTGCCGCGGGAGCGAGTCCGACGATCTCTGCGACCTTTTTCCTTAGCCACCCGCTAATCTCTTCAGCGCTGACTTGCGAAGTCTTTCCGACTAGTTTGCTGGATTGCATCTCACGCGGCGCTAATACAGTCGTCTCCGCTTTTGCCCCCAATGGCCGAGTTGCCAGCAATTCTAGGTACCTTTGGCGACAAGCAGAGCGTTGCTTCTTACCACTCGAAGTCTTCGATAATTCGCCCGGTGCCACGAATTCCACGGCGTGCACCGCCAAGTCGTGGCGCAGAGCGACTTCTTCCCGGATCTTAGCTTCCACAATCACTGCCGCTTCTGCGGTTGCCGTCGACTCGGTTACGATTACCAATCGCTCTTCGCCAGCGATCTCAATCGCGAAGGCGGCCGCGCCCCCTGCCCGAATCGCCGGATGACTGCGCTCGACGGTCTCTTCGATGTCCTGGGGGTAATGATTGATTCCATGCACAATGATCAAGTCTTTGAGACGTCCGGCGACATACAACTCGCCATCCCGCACAAATCCCAGATCGCCTGTCCGCAAAAACGGCCCCGCAGCGGAATCTTGCAGCCGTGCCCCGAAGACCGACGCGGTCTCCTCGGGGCGATTCCAGTAGCCGGCAGCGACACTCGGTCCGGATACCCAAACTTCGCCGATTTCGCCCGATGCGCTCAGTTGTTTTGTTGTGGGGTTGACGATCTCGACCTGCAAGTTGTCGAGAGCCTCGCCACAGCCAACAGGCGTGATCGTGGCGTCGGCCGACGGCAACGTTGGCGGTCGACCAGGCCGTTTGTACGATACGATGAGCGTGGCCTCTGCCAGGCCATACACCGGGCAAAATGCCTCGGGCCGAAATCCACTCTCGGCAAATGTCTCGATGAACTTTCGCGCCGTGGCAGGATAAATGGGCTCCGAGCCATTGCCGGCCGCTCGCCAGCAACTTAAATCGAGCGACGCCCTATCAGCCTCACTTGTCTTAGCAGTCGCCATAGCGAACGCGAAATTAGGCGCCTGGCTGTGCGTCGCGCGAAAGCGAGATACTGCCGACAGCCAGCGCAACGGTCGCTCGACGAACGCCTGCGGCGAGAAAAACCAACAGGGGAAGCCGCTGAACAGCGGTTGCAACAGTCCTTCGACTAATCCGTAGTCGTGGAAGTATGGCAGCCAGGTCACCGTCCGGCAGTCCGGTCCATAGGGCGATGCGCGCGAAATCGCAGCCGAGTTGACAATCAAGTGGCGATGTCCAACCATCACACCGCGCGGTGTCGTCGTCGAGCCAGATGTATATTGCAAGTAGGCTAGTGCATCGCTCGCTGGCTCGAGCATTCGATAATTGGCGGCCGCGTCCAGCCCGATATCATCGGTCGCAAGTCGCTCGGCGAACCGCACCGCGCCGACAGCGTCGGCTAGTTCATCGAAAATCGGCAGCGACGGCATCGTCGTCAGGATGAACCTGGCATCGGCATCATCGGCGATCGCTTGCAACCGCTCGAGCGTGCGTCGAATTCTCCCTCGATCCGGCAGCGGCGCTGGAATCGAAATCACACCGCAATAAAGGCAGCCAAAGAAGGCAACGACAAATTCCAATCCTTGGGGATACGTAAGCAACACACGGTCGCCGGGGCGAACCCGCTGCTGCAAAACCGACGCCACGGCACGCGCTCCCCGGTCGAGCTCGGCATAGGTCAGTTGACCACCAATCGCTTCGCCATCTTCCAAGAAGGTGTAGGCCAACTGATCCGGCTGGTGCTTGGCGCGGTAGCGCAGCACGTCGACGATCGTCGCAGTGGCGGCAGCATCGAATGCGGACGTGCTCATGCCATGGGCGGAGTTCTACCGCCCCCTCGAGAAACAGCGAGTTTGAGAGTCAGTTGACCCCCGGGAAGGTGGTGGCCTGGACGCGGCGACTCCACCCCGAATTTGACGAGAAATCTTGCGAGAATTGCCTACTCTTTGATGGTACGTGAGCCAAACCAGGCTTGCAATTGACGGGCCGCCCCAGGCCCTGGAATCCTGCGACCCAGGGGCGTCGTGAGCGCCCTTTGGGAATTGCACGGGTTGTGAGGCCGCCGAAAAGCCGCGGTGGAACCCAACTTGCCTAGCTCGCGGCTCCCTTTTTTCTTGGATTTCCCCGACTCGCCGACTACGCTAAGGCAATGGCGGTCGGTGCTTCGGTCGAAGCCAGGGCCGCAAATCGGAACAGAATTAGGGAAGGCCTCACTATGCTCCGCACTGGTCGATTTGTCGCCAAGTGGCTCGCCGTCACGAGCCTGGCCATGATGCTGTTGCCGGAGGTCGGCGCTGCCGAGCGACGCGCCAAATCGCGCCGGCCGGACACCCCGCAAGCAGAAGCCGTTGAGCTCTTCGCCGCCATGGAAGGGGGGCAAATCGACGTCCAGTTCATCCCGCGTGATTCACGCGAGGCGCGCGTCATTATCAAGAACAACACCAAGAAGCCACTCAACGTTCGGCTGCCCGATGCCTTTGCTGCTGCGCCGGTTCTCGCTCAAGCGCCTCCGGGTCTCGGCGGCGGTCAACGCGGTGGCGCCGGTGTGGCCGGCGGCGCGCAGCCCATGGGCGGTGGGATGGGTGGCATGGGGATGGGCGGCATGGGCGGCGGCATGGGCATGGGCATGATGAATGTCCCGCCCGAAAAGATCGCCAAGTTCAAGGTACCCTGCGTGTGCCTTGTGCACGGCAAGCCGGAGCCGCGCCCTGCGATTCCGTACGAGATCAAGCGCTTTGAATCTTATAGCGATGATGCCAGGCTCGCCGCCTTAATGGAACTGTTCGGTAAGGGTGGCATCTCGCAGCGTGCGGCGCAAGCCGCCACCTGGCACGTGGCGAACGGCATGAGCTGGGACGAATTGGCCAATAAAGCCATTGAGCACATCGGCGCCCCGAGCGAGCCCTATTTCTCACAAGTGGAATTAGCCGCGGCGATGAAATTGGTGAGTGCCGCCAGTCGTGCGGCACTCGAGCACGAGAAGCCGGCGTCGACCGACTCGGCTCCCGCTGAATCGGATGCGCCTCCGTCCGCCGAATCGGCTTCCGCCGCAAAGCCCTAATTCGTGGCTAGCTGCCGCCAAGCCGCACGCCCGGCGATTTACGCGCGATAAAACGCAGGAAGTGAACTCCGTCCGTAGTTTGAGTCGTCGCCGCGCCGGTGCCCTTTGCAGTGCCAGCCACCTTCAGGCGGCGTCAAATGTGCTCCACGAAGTTGCCTGCCCATCGACTTCGCGCGAGAGCTGTTGACGTTGCAGGGCCAACTGACGATGCGCGAGCGTCACTTGTTCTTGTAGTTGCGCCAGTGCTGCCTGGCGATCACTCAGTCGGGCCTCGCAGTGGCGATAATGATGAGTGATTCTCGCGCGCGTCTCGGCGAGTGCCTGTTGCCAGGCGTCGCCAGGTAGGCTTCGCGCTAGGTCGGCGAGCAGTTGCTCGGCGGCCAACCGCAACTTGAGCAATTCGCCATGCTCTGCGGCAATCGTGGAGCGAAGTTCTTCAAGCTCGGCGCCTCGTCGCCGGATCAGTTTTCGTTCTTGTTCGCAGCGCTGCCACTGCCGTTGGAGTTGCCGCCCGGCGCGCTGATCGCGGTCTCGCAGGCGGCGCCGGGCAGCTCGTAACCGAGCAGCCAGCCTGAGCCGCCGCGGTTCGAGGGCTCGCTCGCGTGCCGCCAGGCGCGCCTCCGCTTCGACCAGATTGACTTCCCAGGCCGCGAGCTGCTCTGCAGCCAGTCGGCTCCCCCGATCGGTCGCGTCGAGGGCTTGCGGAGAATTCGTCGACCACCTTGCGTGCGCTCGTGCGGAGTCGATCTCCAGCCTGGCACGACGACGTTCTAACCCGGCGAGCACGCGCTCTGCTTGCTCCGCCGCGGCTTGTCGCTGGACAAAGATCGATTGCCGATCAACCTCGAATTGCCGCGCGATTTCCGCACGTCGCTCTTCGAGCCGCGCACCGGCCGCCGCCAGAGCTTCGTTTTGTACTTCAAGAGATTGCTGTTGCTCGTCGAGCCGTTGCTCCCGATCGGCCACGAACTCTTCTCGATGACAAACGTCGCGTCGCGCCGCTTCGAGATGCGCCTCGGCAGCAGCCATGCTGGACGATCGATCCGCCAGTTCGCGCTGGCGGTTCAACAGTTGTGCTTCGCGGAATTCGAGTTCGGCCAGTCGCTCGTTGGCTGCCAACCGCGCCTGGCGCTCCTCGGTTTCCAGTTCCGCAAGACGAACGTGCAGCTCGGCTTCGCGCTGATCGAGTCGCTGTTGGCGTGCCGCGAAGTGGCTC
Source organism: uncultured Planctomycetaceae bacterium (assembly GCA_964495375.1). Lineage (GTDB taxonomy): Bacteria > Planctomycetota > Planctomycetia > Pirellulales > JAEUIK01 > JAIESQ01. Next base: position 23,737 of record CAZBWM010000029.1, read on the forward strand.
GCTAACTGCCGTGACTGACAACGCAACTGTTGGCGGAGTGCTTGCGGATGGTCGAGATCCGTCGTGTCTGCTGGCGATGTCGCGCCGGCCGGAAATGTTGGCGGCAGTCCGGCCGACGACGTCGACTCCGACGGCAACGGGGAAGACGCCGTCCGCAACTCGTGGGGCGGATCGACCCGCGTCTCGAGCGAACGCAATCGTCCCGGCGTCGCACTGCCGCGCGCTTCCAAGTGAGCTGGCGGCTGTGCCAGCTCGCGCTGCGCTTCGCTCGGCGGTATGCTTCGACCTGGACTCACTACGCTTTTCCCAACCGGCAAGGATTCACCAGTGGGAATCATCGGCTGCCGGCCGACGGAAAGTTGACCGGCACTCGCGGCGCGCTAGCCCGCGCTGCTAGCAAGCCAGCAGGGGAGCCTACGCCTTGGCGGCGTCGAGCGCCTCTTGCAGTTGCGACTTGGGCCGCACCCCGACGAACTGATTGACCGGCTTACCCCCCTTGAAAACGATCAAGGTCGGAATGCTGCCCACGTTGTAGTTCATCGCGGTCCGCTGATTGTCGTCGACGTTCACCTTGCCCACCTTGACCGAACCGGCGTACTCGGTCGCCAGTTCTTCCACTAAGGGGGCGATCATGCGGCAAGGCCCGCACCAGGGAGCCCAAAAATCGACAAGCACCGGCTGAGTCGACTTGAGAACTTCGCTCTCGAAATTGCTATCGGTCAATTCGACGACGTTAGCGGCCATCGTAGTTGTCTCCTGGCAAAGGCCTCGCGGTGATGTCCCGCGTCGCGGATTTCGTGACCGGCTGGCGAGCCGACGGCAATGGTAGGCCGAGCACACGCCCCCGAGTCAACTCGGGTAACTCCGGCCGATTAGGTTGGCGAAATTATAGGTAAGCACTAGGGGCAGTCAACCAATGCGGCGGCGGCTTCGCGCGCCGTCGCTGGTTGTAAGTCACGACGCCCACTCGCAATCGGTCGAGAGCAGTGGCGAACGAGTCACGAGCCCGACACGTTCGGCACTCGCCGGGCCACGCTCGCCGGGTGCGCGACGCGGATTGCCCTCGGGCAGCGCGCGTTGGCGCGAGTCGGTAGGAGCTACGGATTGTCTCGCGAAAGCGTCGTGAATTCGTCAAGCGTTACGGTGGTTAGTTCACCACCTGGGCGCTCAAGCACAATGATGTCGCTGAATACCTTATCGTCGCCGTGGCGGCGAAAATGCAATCCGTGCCGGCGCCGATCGGTGCGAACCACGCGACCAGTGGTCGTCGTGGTCCAATGCTGCTGACCGACTTTGACACGATGCTCGATACGCACGGCATCGCCCGGTTGCAGTGCGCCGAATAAATTACGACTCGAAACGTCTGCGGCCGATACCAGCGACATCGACAGATCCTTTCCTGTTCGCGACGAATCTTCCCGCGCTTCGCGGCGAACTACACTTCCTTGGCGTCGATCCAGCTCATCAGGCTACGCAGGCGGCGCCCCACGTCTTCAATGCCATGTTCGCGCTCGCGGCGCCGCGTGGCTTTGAACGCCGGTGCGCTGACTTTGTTCTCGAGCAGCCATTCCCGCGCGAACTTGCCGGTCTGGATCTCCGCCAGAATCCGCTTCATCTCGGCCTTGGTTTCCTCGGTCACAATCCGTGGGCCGCGCGTGTAGTCACCGTATTCGGCAGTGTTCGAGATGCTGTACCGCATGAAGTTCAGGCCACCGCGATACATCAGGTCCACGATCAGCTTGAGCTCGTGCATGCACTCGAAGTAGGCCATCTCGGGCTGATAGCCGGCTTCAACCAACGTTTCGTAGCCCGCTTTGACCAGGGCGCTGACGCCGCCGCAAAGCACGGTTTGCTCGCCAAACAGATCGGTTTCAGTCTCTTCGGCAAACGTGGTTTGAATGACGCCTGCGCGGGTACCGCCGATCCCCTTGGCATAAGCCAGGCCGAGCGCGAACGATTCGGGACGCGCTCCTTCATTCACCGCAATCAAGCAGGGCACACCGCCGCCACGCTCGAACTCGGTTCGCACCAGGTGCCCAGGGCCCTTGGGCGCCACCAGCACCAGATCGACATCCTTCGGCGGCTCGACCTGCCCGAAATGCACATTGAAGCCGTGCGAACACATCAGCAAGTTGCCGGGCTTCAGGTGTGGGCGAATGTGTTCGCGATAGATGTCTCCCTGCACTTCGTCGGGGAGCAAAACGTTAATCAGATCCCCTTGCTTGGCGGCATCGGCCGCCGAGACCGGCTTGAAGCCGTCCTTCACCGCCGCGTCGTAGTTGGCACTACCAGGGCGCTGACCGACGATCACGTTGCAGCCGCTGTCACGCAAATTCTGGGCATGAGCGTGCCCCTGCGAGCCATAGCCGATGATGGCAATCGTCTTGTTCTTCAGCAGCGCGAGATCGGCGTCGTTGTCGTAGTAGATTTTGGCGGGCATGGAAGGATCGGTCCTGCGGAAAAGAATGGCGGGGCAAATGTTTTACTAGTTGGACTTTGGAATTAAATCGGAGACCGGCGAGCCAGACGCTAGGTCTCGTTGCCGGCACGTTCGGCGTTCTGTCGGCAGTGACTGCGGACCATGGCGATGCGGCCGGTGCGCACCAGCTCGACAATGCCGAACGGCCGCATTAAATCGACGAACGCTGCTACGCGCCGCTCCTGGCCGGCAATTTCGATAATCACTTCCTCGATGCCGACATCCACGATGCGGCCGCGGAAAATCTCTGTCAGTTCCTTGATCTGACTGCGGGGGCCCCCGGCCGGGGCCTTCACGCGAATCAGCATCAGGTCGCGCTCGACATAGTCCTGCGAGCTGATGTCGTCCACGCGCACCACGGTGACGATCTTCGCCAGTTGCTTGCGCACCTGGTCGAGCTGATTGTCGTCGCCGATCACGACGAAGGTCATTCGCGACAGATTCGCGTCTTCGGTCTCACCGACTGCGAGGCTGTCGATGTTGTAACCGCGTGACGCTAACATGCCCGAAATGTGCGCCAGCACGCCCGGTCTGTTCTGTACCAAGGCCGAAAGCAAATGCCGCATAATCAGATTTCCGCCCGGGTTTTGGCGAGCGGACTAGCAGAGGTGTTTCGTGCTTTGTGAAGTCCCGTGTGCACCGCGCGAGCCCGGCACACGCGAGGGAAGACAGCCGCCGCCGGCCTGGGTTCACGAAGCGCACGGGGTTTGCTGGCAGGCTGTTGGCCAAAGATCAGATAATAGTGACCCCACTCGCGCCTCACAAGGGTGGGGGATCGGCGCCGGAAGCCCAGACCGAACTCCTGCCGTCGACCCCTTCGACTGCCGTAACCCACCAGCGGATATCGACTTGTAGCTATTGCCATCAGGCGACTCGCGGACACACTTGACCACTACATCTTGCCACTGCGCTGCTCGAGCGCGCACCGCGGAACGGCGCTCCGCCCGATCCGTTCACGAGAGACTCGTGGGATCCTTGGGGGAGCAGCGACCTGTTGCGTGCGTTCTTTCTCTGCGCGCACCGCGGAACGGCGCTCCGCCCGATCCGTTCACGAGAGACTCGTGGGATCCCTGGGGGAGCGGCGATCTGATGCGGTATTTCGGCTGCGTTTATCGGCTGTGCGCGCACCGCGTACGGGCGCTCCACCCGATCCGTTCACGATTGACTCGTGGGATCTTTAGGGGAGCAGCAACCTGATGCGTTGCGTTCTTTCTCTGCGCGCACCGTGGACGGGCGCTCGCCCCGATCCGTTAACGAGAGACTCGTGGGATCCCTGGGGGAGCGGCGTTCTGCATCAGGCGACCAGCCGACGCGCACCGATAGCGCGGGAGTTTTTTACTCCTTTTTGTCCAGTGGATTGTTCGACCAGGCTTAGCTGGCGCCGGCCTTGGCAAGCCGCACTGCTCGCGCAGCATCGCATTTTTACGCAGCAGCGTGCAGAGACACGCGCGAGGGGCGTGCGGCGGTTCGTGATATTTTATACATAATATTGCCCATTTGTCAAGGGCCATTTTAGGATCTTGGGTTCGTCGAATTGGGCCGCCTATCTTCGCCGCGCAGCGGCCGAAAGAACTTAGCCGTGGGTGAAACCCACGGAACCGTTCGCGACCACGCCCACCAAGCCGCGTAGCGGCGACAGGCAATGTAGTCATCACGCTCCCGCGTGATGAGATTCCCTCACGCGGGCGATCGTGCGAGCGCGCCTGCAATGGCATGAATGAACGGCCCCTGCAGGGCCGGAATCGCGGGGGCACCGCGTACCCAGCCCTGCGCTGTAATTCTGAGCTACGCTGCGCCGGTTCCCGGCTGCGCTCCGAGCTGGGCTGACGGAACTCGGCCCTTCAGGCCGAAAGGCAAATCGCCGGGCCGAGGAACTTTCGGTCCGTTGTGTCGTCGTACCGGCGTCGTGAGTCAAACGTCACTCGCGAAGCTGTCCGGGGGCTTACGCACCCCCGCTAAGCTCTTTCGCCGCTGCGCGGCTGATTCGATTACGAGCACTGCGTCCATCGAGGGGCGACGGCCCCCTCACCCCTAACCCCTCTCCCGCGAGGGGAGAGGGGGACAGGAGTCCACGTCGCACGCGGGGCCGCGCCAGGGGGACGGGAGTCGTTTCCGGTCGGCGGCGCATTGGGCGTTCACAACCGCTCGACGAGACTTTCGCCCCGTTGGGGCTCCTTGAGAAACACCAAATCGAGTGCGGCGCGGTTCATCCTCCAGGGGCTTCCGCCACCTGGCTATTAACTGCCACGGCTTTGCCGTTGAAGACGTGCGGCCCACGCCACCTGGGTCTTGCCGGCCGGGGCGTGAACGTGGAGAAATCAGACGCGACAGCAGGTTCCGCGGCTTTTAGAATGGCGACCAAACGAAGACGGCCGGGCAGCGCTCGGGGCAGATGCCGCGGCCGAATTGGGGAGGGACGCTAATGCGGCGGAGATCCTTGAGGTCAGCGCCATTGCCGGCGGTTTTCTATGCGCTTCTCTCGATGCTGCTTCTAGGCGGCATCGCGCGTGCCGGCACACTGCAGGCCTTGCCGCTCACGGGGTATGCGTTCGGCGTTGACGGCAAAAATGTTGTCGGTCGCTCGGGAAGCTTCGGATTTCTGTACGACGGTAATTCGTATTCAACGATCCTACCGCCTGGAGGCCTGCTCAGCTCAGCGCTGGATATTCAGGGCAACCGAATCGTCGGCTATTTCGATGACGCGAAGGGAAGTTACGGTTTTCTCTACGACGGGGTAAGCTACACCACGCTGAACCATCCGTCGGCCGTCAAAGGAACGATTGCCGCAGGAGTCGATGGCAATAACATCGTCGGCTGGTACTTGGACGCGAAGAACCGCCCCCACGGCTTTCTATTCGACGGATCGAATTACACCACCATTGATATCCCAACGGTATCTTTGGAACCCACTTGTGGGGGATTTCTGGCAGCAACATCATTGGGAGGTACACCGACATTCAAGGTGGCATGCCCAGCTTCATCTATAATGGCACGACATTTCAACCTTTGAATAATACCTTTGGCGGGGTCACCGCATACGATATCGAAGGCAATAAGTTCGTTGGGGGTCAGTATAGCGCAGGATTTCTTTATGATGGATCGAAGTACACGCAGCCGCTAGGCAATGGCGCACTACCAGGGCTCAATAATCAGAGTTTCACGTTCACGGGCATCTCCGGAAACCGGCTAGTCGGTTTCTACACCGATTTGCCGCCCGTTTCGCTGCCGCATCCCTTTATCTACGTCATCCCCGAGCCTACGACACTGACGTTGTCGATTCTTGGGGCGTGCATACTGTGCTTCGCAGTGTGGCTGCGTGCGCGCAAGCAACGAATTGCGGCACAACACTGCCTATAGTCTGTCGTCGCTACTCGTCCATTCTCGCGGCGAGTCAAGTTGAACGAGGACGATAGGGGGAGCGCATGCGGTAGCGCGTATGAACGGTCCCTTCAGGACCGAAATCTCGTTTGTACCGTTACCCAGCCCTACGCTGCGCCGGTTACCGGCTCCGCTCGGCCTTGCTAGTTGAACCGCCCTTGCAGGCCAAAAGGCAATTCGAGTCCCGAGTTGAAGCGTGGGCGCGTGAACCGATACTTCGTGCCGTCGTGTCGTTGTGGTTCTCCTGGCGCTGCGTCTAAAGCATATCGCCGCTGCGCGGCTACGGAGCACTCCGGCGGAGAATCGATTGTGCCGCGGCCCGTGTCAGCCGCGTCGTTTTCAGAAGTTCCTCTTGTCGCTGCGCGACCCAGGCACGCTGTGCGTCCCTGGGCCACCCGACACGCGGCCGTGGTACCCGCGATTCACACGAACCCGCAGCGCTAGCAGGGGCTCCTCAGGGGTCGATGATGTTGCAGATCGCCGCGCGAACTCTCCCTCGCTGGCGCGTCGGGTTAGTGTTTTTGCGATACATCGCTCGAGGCGCCGCGTCGCGCGAGGGACCCACTGCTGGGCAAGCCAGCACTGGCACCCAATGCGGCAGTATCGAACGCCGGAACGACTCCAGTCCCGGCGCGCATAGTGAGCGGGCGTCCGCTCAGGCCGCGGCCCGCATCGTCCGGCGCCCAACTTGCTCCAGAGCGGCGAGCAGCTTTCGCGTGGCGGCCGGCGCCGCGTATTCGTCCCGAGCTTGTTGTGCACCTGCGGCGGAAATTGCCTGCCACAGCGCATGATCGGCCAGCAGGAGCTCGATCGTCCTTTCGGCGGCCGCGGTATCGCCGGGCGCGTAGCGCATCCCGGTCTTGCTCGGCTGCACGAAATCGCGGAAGCCGCCAATATCGGGCACAACAACCGGGCAACCGCAGGCCATGGCCTCGAGCGCCACCATGCCGAACGACTCTTGCTGCGACGTCGAGACCAGGCACCCACCCGACGCCGACACATAGCGGTAGAGTCTCGACATCTTGTCGTGAGCCACGCGCGGCACCCAGCGGAAGCGGTCAGCCAACGCTCCGTCGCGCAGCGCTTTCCAGAGCGCCGCTTTCTCCGCATCGGCCGCTTCGCCACCGCCGACGATCCAGAACTCGGCGTCCACCTGGCGAGCGCGCAGCAACGTGGCGACGTTCACAAACGCGCGCCAGTTCTTGTGCGCGTCGAGTCGGCCGACCCAGACGACAATCGGGCGCTCGTGGCGGCTGTCGGGTTCCGCGCTGTGGAACTGTTCGGGCAGAGGATTCGGCACGACCTCGATCGGCAGGCGATCGTTCACAGCGAGCAGCGTTTTGACGAGTTGCCGCTGTTCGTGGCTGGGGGTGAAGATGCCGGCCAGATCCAAGTCGGAGACCCTCGAGAGGTACTTGAGCCCCGCCGCATAGGTCGTGTGGACCTCGATGATTCGCTTGGTTGCGGCGGGGATGAAGGGGGCCAACCGAAACACCTGCGGAGTATCGAGGCTCACCAGGTAATCGGGACTGAATCGCAGCAGCAGTTCGTTGATGACGCGCGGGCTATGGCCAATCGTCATCTGACCTGGAAACTGGTCGAACAAACGCTGGCCATCGCCCCCTTCGAGAAACAGCGCGTGCGACGGCATGCCCAGCAACTCGAGCTGCGCCATGCGCTCACGCAGTACGGTTTCGCAGCCGCCGAGCGTGCAGAACTGATAGCAGAACAAGATCCGCCGCGGTTCGGCCGCCTTCTGCACAGGACGGAACAACAACGTGGCCGGCGCCTCGTCGTCGACCAAATCACGTTCGGGCGAAACTGCCATCATCTCTTTCCCTCTCATGCTCTGCGTCTTGATGTCGTGTCGATTTCGGATCGCGATCGCTGCGGCGGCTGTGGCGCGGTGGCGGTGACGCGGAGCTCTGGGCAGCTCCGCGTCGCGCCGTTTCCGCGGCGCCAGACCCCTCGGCGGCTGGGTCTACGCCGCGCGTTCCTGACGATCGGCGGGTTCGGCGATCGCCAGCGACACGGCACTGACGTGTTCGTCGCTTTCGACCAGTTCGAGCAGAGTATCGACGCGATTCACCCAGCGGTTGTCCGCCAAGAAGGTCGCGATCGTGGTCGCGTCGAGGCGGCCGCTGGCCGCCGCGACAATCGCCTGCTCGAACGCTTGTGTCCCCTCGGCGCAGCGCACGCCCGGATAACCTTCGAGGTGTGGCATGCCCGTCACCACGGTCGGCAGACCCAAGGAGATGTACTCATAAATCTTGATCGGATCGACCGCCGCGGTGAGCTGTGACGCGCGGAAGGGAATCATCGCCACGTTCCAGCGCGCGGCGTGCCCGGGTAGTTCAGCGTGTTCACGCTTCCCGAGCAGCTTGACGTTTTCCGGTAGCTTGATGTCTCCTTCGAACCCGTAGCCGATGATCTCGAACGTCCAGCCGGGTTGAGCGGAAGCCGTGGCCGCGATCAGCTCCCAATTGAACCAGGCCCGCGTCAGGTGGCCAAAGTAGCCGATCGTGAGCGACTCCGGCGACGCAGTCACGGGCGCCACCGCCGGCAGCGATTCGCAGGTCGCCGTCGACCAATCCTCGAACGCATTGGGTACCAGCTTCACGTTCCGCAGACCGGACAGGATTGGTTTCGTTTGCAATGTCGGGCAGGTCACGGTGACCATGTCGGAGTTGTGCGCCAGGTAACGTTCGGCATCCTGCTCGTACCAAACGGCCTGACCGTGATGGTGGAACTCCTCCCAATCGTCAATCACGTCGTAGATCGTACGCCAGCCGTGCACGTTGGCTTCGTTGACGAGCCCCACCAGGTCGCTATGGGGGAATTCCACCAGGACCGAACGTTGCAGGTGTGCCACGCCGGGTGTCGCGAACACATAGTCGCGTGCTCCCACGAGCCAGTCGAAAGGGATTTCGAGCACGTGCGGCGACTTCTCAGGCGGCAGCGGTTCGTTGGTGTTCCAGCGCCAGTAGGCGAACAGTACCGGGACTTCGCGACGCGCCAGCTCTCGGGCGAGTCGGGTGGGACGCTGTCCTTCGGAGGTGGTGAAGCTGGTCCCCGAGACGATCAAGAACAGCTTGCCTGTCGGGCTGTGCGCAGCCTTCACTAAGAATTCGTCGACGCGCTGGCGAACCAACTGGGCGTCGGAATTCTCAGTCGCCATTTGCCAGCGCGGCGCGAGCAGCGTCTTGAGTTGCAGGCGAACGCGGTCGGGGAGCCAGGTGCGAGCCAACTCCTTACCCCGCGCGACGACCGACGGTGGCGTGTGCTTGGCCACGAGTCGCACTGCGCGCCCCATTACGTGCCGTGGGCCGCGTGCCATCTCGCTGCGGATGGCGCGCAAGAGTCGCGCTCGTTCGCTGCCGCTCGGGACCAGTGTGCCTCGCGCCATTCGTAGTGGCTTGGTCAGGCGCCACGATTTTGAGTTCTCGACGGCCGCGAGTCCTGCTTGCAGGCGGGTGATCTCGGCCGACAGGGCCGCGCGCTGTTCGACCTCGGCCTGGCGCATGCGTTCGATTTCCCAGGCGGGGGTCGGCGGCGGCCCACAGAGCAGCGTTCGCAATTTCGAATCGCTTTGTTCGAGCCGCGATTGCAGTTGTCGGCAGCGCTGTTCGCTCGACATTGCCAGCCCCAGGGCATCGGTAATGGCGTAGCGCCAATCGCCGTTGCCCTCAGCGCTCGCTTCCGTACCCTGCCAGGGGAGGTCGCTCGGCGCCGCTGCGGGCCGGCAACACAGCACTGCAACGAGATGCGCCTTTTGGCTCGATGGCACGAGCGGCGTCTGCTGCAGACGTAGAACCTGATCGCGCAGCGGCGCGTCGCCGCGCAAGAGTTTGCGGATTACCGACTCGGTCCAGGCCGCGCCGACAAACGAACGGCCCGCCACGATGAGCCCCGCGGCTGACGCGGCTTTCTCCACATCCAACGGCTGTGTCGCTGAGCTCTCAGCTCGGCCGTGGGAGAGGGCCTCCAGCCGCTCGAGATTCGACCAATAGCAATGCGCGTTGCGAGTCAGCACCAGCACGTATTTGTGAGTGCGATCGGCCAGTGCTCGCAAGCTCTCGACCGCTTCGTCGAAAGCGAGGTCGTCGAGTAAGCCCGTCATCAGAGTCAAGTCGTAAGCAGCCTGTGTTGAAGTCGCCGTTTCGGCTGGTGTCGCAGCGAGTGGCGACGCTTCAACCGCCGGGAACGAACCGTCGTGCCCCGCGACCGTCTCAGCTACTTTCGTCGCCGGGTACGTGACGGCCAAAGGGCCAGCGAGCTGCGACCATTCGTGCTGGGCGCCGATCGCCAAGATGCTTGCCGAGGCCGGCAGCGCCTCGCGCAGTTGCTCGGCGAGTTCAACTCCGAGAGCTTGGATGATTGTTTCGCGTTGGGCGGTGGGCAGGCCCGTCGCGCGGCCCACGCAAAGTCGGGAATCCGCCAACTCCTTCGTGAGTTGCGCCCGCAACTGGCAGTACGCCGGCGAGCCGTAAACGACGAGCAACTGCTGCCCCGTCCAATAATTCTGATCGACGTCGACGGGCAGGGCGGCCACGCGGGTGAAGCCGCAGAATTGCTCAGGAAAGCACTCTTCACGGAATTGCGCGTGATGGCAGTCGATGAGCGGCGCTTCGCGATAGGGAACCATCGCGATGTAGAAATCGCGGCACCACCGCAAGTGGGACTCGACCACTTCGAGCGGATTCTCGAAATGCTCGAGACAGTTTGACGTCACGATGACGTCGAACTCGCGATCCAAGCGGCCGCCGTCGGCGTGGATAAATTCCTGGCCGGGGAACGAACGACGCGCTTCGTGGATGGCCGCCTCGGCGAAATCCAAGCCTGCGAGCCGACAACTCGGGAACGTCTGGGCCAACACCGCCACGCCGTCGCCAAATGCGCAGCCCCAATCGAGCACCGCCGCTTCACGGCTCGCCAGGTAGCGCTTCTCAGGCTCGGGCAGATTCTCGACCAACGATCGCATGAAGTGCGTCGTCTGGGCGCGGCCGTTGTTCTGGTCCCAAAGCCCTGAGAAATAGACTTCCCAGTAGGCCTGAGAATTAACGGGCGCAGCCGAGGTCTGCTCGTTCATGGAGAGCTCGTTTCTGGTAGGCGGGCTGAAGGCGGCAGGGCGCGAAATCGCCTCGTGACGATCCGCGCGGCAGGGGAACGATCGGGGCGACCGCGGCGAGCCGGGGCTCGTTGCAGCCGTCACATTCCGCATAAACTACGATTCGGCGCTTGCGACCGCTCGGCTTCACACCGGCCGACGAGAAACATCGCAAGAAAGGATGCCGCTGCGTGCTTGCTATCACCAGCAAACGCAGGGCTAAGCCGCGCGGGCGATGCGGCGTTCCAACACCGCAAACAACTGCGCGCCGGCGAACCGGGCGCGCCAGTCGTGGGCACGATGAAATGCGGCGACTTCCGCCGGCTGCGATCGATAGGCGAATGCCGCGCGGGCGACGTTGGCAAAGCCGTCTGGCTGATCGAGAAAGAACACCCCGGGCTCGTGCTCGCGCTGCTTCATTTCGCCGAAACGCGTTGTCAACACGCTCAGTCCTAGTCCGCGATATTCGTAGAATTTGATGGGGTCGACGCCGGCCGTCAGGCGGTTGAGCCGAAAGGGAATCAGCCCCGCGGTGAAGCGGCGCGCGTACGTGACGGCCTGTTCGCGGCTGCATTCAGGCAGCAAGCGCACGTTCGCCGGCAACCGGCGTGGCGCCGGCACGGCACAAGGGCCAATCAAGTCGAATTGGACGGCGGCCAATTGCGACGCCAATTCGAGTACCAGCGGCCAATCGAACCACCCGCCCAGGCAACCAACGTAGCCACAGATGGTCGACCCACCCGCGATCGGTTGCTTCGGCAGCGGCGATTTGCCCGCCAGACCAGCCATCGGATAGGCGTTCAGAATCCGCTCGACGCGATGCCCTCGTAAGGCGAACTTGTTGGCCAGCGATGTCGACGAGCAAACGACCAGGTCAACGCGGGCCGCGATCGCATCTTCGTGTCGACGGACGCTTCGCTGCGACAGCCCACGATGAAACTCCGGAAAGTCATCCATCGCATCGTAGAAGCGAAATACTGCCGGCAACTCGGCGAGCGCGATGCGCGACAACGCGCATGGCTTGCCGATGCCGAGCACTACGGGGCGCGCCGAACTAAAGTCGTCGAGAGCTCGAAGCACATCCTTCCAAAGCAGTCGACGATTGACGAGCGCGCCTCCCGGCAAGGGCTCGATCGGCAGCGCCGGCACGCGCATCACGCGCACGCGAGTATCGAAGGATGCTTCGCTTGCTGCGCCACCCCGGCGGCGCAGATCGCCCAAATTCGGCAGTCGCGAAGGGTACGGGTCGATCCAAAGCACTTCCTCGATGCCCTGTTCGAGCCAGGCCTCGACCATGAAATGGGGGCGCTGCGCGTAGCTCGCCGCAGGCACCGGTGAGAAGTAGACCAACCGCATTGCGCTGCCGACCTGCGACATGAAAGTGGGTACTGGCGCACGACATCAACGCCGAGCTACCAGCCGACGAAGCAGGGCGAGCCGGCAGGGCTTCAGTTACGCCCGCAAGCGTTACGCGATCCGAATTCCCTGCCATCGCACGGCAACACTTGATCGACGCTTGGACGCACGAACCTTCAATCTTTGGATTTCCGAAGCGTCTCGGGATCGATTCGTCGGTTTGCTGATCACGCGCAGCTTGCCGAGCTTCGCAAGGGTGAATGGACGCAAGCCCCCATTGGCAGTTCGCGGTAAGGTGCCGGCGTAACCTTTTGCGCAGCAAAGAAAGTTCAGCTCCTCGCCACGCGGCACGATGGCGCCGGTGCTCCATTTTTGCAGCAATTGCTAGCACTGTGACAACCGTATGTCATAGGGGTGACTAAGATCCATCGCCACTGAAGTAGGGGGTGGATCATCGCCCAGCGCTCACGTGGGTTCTCAAAGCGCTGCGTCGATCCGAGAGTGGCTCACCAACTCTGGGCGAGTTGCCGGCGGGCTCCAGGCTCGAACTTAGGGGAGGGCAGTCAACATGCTGGCGAGCATTACGCGGACTCGAATTGCATTGCGACGCTCGTTGCAAGTGGCGTGCTTTGTTGGCATTTCCCGAATCGGCCTGTCGATTGTCGTCGGCATTTGGCCGATCGCCCACGCAAGCCCGGCCCGGGCCTCCGATCCTCCGCGAAGAATCCAGCGGGTTCCCAAGCCGGTCACCTTTGAACGCTCGCCGCTCAGCGCTGCGCTGGTCGAAGTCAGTGCGGTCGTGCGCGTGGAAGAAGCGCGGCAGCGATTCGGCGTCCAAGGGCAGGGACTGACCGCAGCAGTGCTCGACACCGGAGTGCGGGCGTCGCATCGTGATTTTGCACTGCGTGAGGGGGCCGGCTCCCGCATTTTGGCACAGCAAAACTACACCGATGACAACAATCGCGACCAGGACAACGCCGCCGACGGGAACGGACATGGCTCCAACGTGGCTGGCATTGTGGCTGCCGGAGGGAGGCACATCGGCATGGCGCCCAGGGCAGGGCTGGTCGCGATCAAAGTGCTCGACAACCGGGGCGACGGCGATTTCGCCGCAGTCGAGAAGGCACTCGATTGGGTGCTCGCCAATCGCACCCGCTACAGCATCACCGTTGTCAACATGTCGCTGAGCGACAGCGAGAACTATCAGACTGCGGACGACTTTTCGCAGGCAGCTCTGCGGAACAAAATCCGCCGCCTGCGCGCGTTGAATGTCGCGGTCGTGATTTCCGCCGGGAATTATTTTTTTGAGCACCAGAGCGCGGAGGGAATGGCCTATCCCGCGATCTTCTCCGAGGCCATCAGCGTCGGCGCCGTTTTCGACGCGAACATCGGGCGCTTCACGTATCAATCGGGGGCGATTGCCGAATCGACCGATCGCGATCGCATTACTCCCTTCAGCCAGCGACTCTGGCGCGTCGACAGCGCCGGTCCTGCAATTTTGGGAACTGACATCTTTGCCCCGGGAGCGGCAGTGGTCTCCACCGGCTACTTCAGCGATACGGCCAGCTCCACCTCGCAGCATGGCACCAGCCAGGCCGCACCCTGTGTCGCCGGCCTGATCCTCTTGATGCAGGAGTACCACGTTCGGCAGACTGCCCGCTCCGCTGTCGAGCCGGGCGTGCTTCCCTCGGTCGACGATCTCGAAACCTGGCTCCGCCGCGGTAGCGTGCCGATCACCGACGGTGACGACGAAGACGACAACGTTACCAACACCCGAAAGGTTTTTCGACGAGTCGACGCCGTGTTGGCGCTCTCCGCGATAGAAAGCGCTTTACGTGAAGAGCAACTGCTCGCGGGGACCGATCTGGCGAGCTTGCCGCGCGTCGAAACGCAGCGCGCCCTCGCACGGACGGCGAACCTGGTCGCTTACGCCGCCGACGAGGGCTCGCACTATACCGTGGTGCGACGAATTGTCGAATCCGCCTCGAATCCCTCGATCGTGCGCAAAGATTGTCGCGATCTGACGCCCGACGAAATCGACAAGTACCGCGAAGCGTTTCGCCGCCTGCAAGCGCTCGAGCAGCGTCCGAACCCGCTGCCGGGCCCGCTCGAAGCCCGGCTGCTGAATCCACGCAGCTATACCTACTGGGCACTGATTCACACGCATACTTGTCCGCACGGCAACTGGTGGTTTCTCCCCTGGCATCGGGCGTATCTGTACTACTTTGAGCAAACGCTGCGCGAGGCCGTGGCCGATTATCGGCCCGATGTGCCGTTGGCGATTCCCTACTGGAATTGGACCGAGCAACGGACGATTCCGGAGTTGTTCCAGGGGACGTTCCAGTCACCGAACCCCTTGGCCAATGACCGCAGATTCTTCATCGGCCTCGACGACGAGTCGGTAGGTAGAGAGACGATCTGCCGGGTGGTCGACGGCGCGCCCGATTTCATCAGCTTCGGCAGCGAGCCGGCCCGGTGCCTGCGTCCCGATGGCACGGCTGCCTTGGCGCTTTGTCTCCGCGAACGTGGAAACAAATCGCCGCTTGAGTCGGGCCCGCACGATGCCGTGCACGGGCTCGTCGGTGGCATTGATTCGCAAGGAGTGCCCGGCGACATGGGGGCGGTGAGCACCTCGGCGTTCGACCCGATTTTCTGGTCGCATCATGCCAATCTCGACCGGCTCTGGAATGAGTGGTTATCGCAAACCGGCTCGGGTCATCAGAATCCCGACCCCAATCAGCCCGACGGCCGCGCCTGGCGACGGCTGCGCTTTGTCGAGCTCGTCAATGCGCAGGGAGATCCCGTGCTCAAATTTGTCGCCGAAGTTATGGACGATCCTGACATTCAGAGCGTGAGCTATCAGGCGTTTGGCCCGGCGCCACCTCCCTGCCAGCCGACGCCGGCGCCTGCCGTGGCTGCAGCGCCCCGGGAGACCACGAGCGAGGAAAGGCCTGCGGAGCATGACAAGCCGAACGCAGACGACCAACCCGCGGCTCACGTCCAACCCGCCGAGCATGCGGCCACTGCCGGCCCGCGTTTGCGAGTGGCGTCCACAACCGCCGAACCGCGCCAGTTGGCCGTGGCGCGGCCCGCTACTTTTGAATTCACGAACGAAGCGTTGCGTGCGCCGGTGGCAGCTTCGGCCGCAACCGAAGCGGCCCCCCGCGAGCGACTGGTGGCCGTCGTCGCTGGGGTGGGATTTCCACAGCAGGGCCCGATTGTGTACGTGCGGGCGTTCTTGAACTTACCCGACGCGACCCCCGCAACGCCGATCACCGATCCGCACTATGTTGGTTCGTTTTACTTTTTCGGCGACCACGCGGGCGATGGTGAGCACGATCACGGTTCGTTCAACGTCGCGCTCCCCATCACGCCGGTGATTCAGCGCCTGGCGAAGGACAAGAAACTCGACGCCGAGCAAGCGTTGGGGGTCACGCTGGTGCTCGTGCCGCTCAAGAACCCTCAAGGACAGGCCGTGGCAGCCGAGGCCGCCGCCGCGGCCGAAGTCCCCGTACACGGCGTCTCGATCGAAGTGCGCCCGACTCCCGGAGACTAGCGCATTTGCCACGACCTAGGGCCGTGTGGCAACGGAATTATCCCTCGGCAATGCCAGGGCGCTCGCACTGCCAAGACAATCTGCCAAAACAATCTGCCGAACGAGGCGCCACGGTGTCACGTGCTCGAAGTGCCGTGAAGTGCCGTGAAGTGCCTCAAAACTTCGGCTCGTCGCGAGGTCACAACTCGTTTGAGGAGAATCGCGCATGAAACGCGGGCAATTCGTTCTCGTCATCGCGGGAGTCTTGGTTGTTGTCGCAAACGCTGTTCCCGTCTGGGCTCAGCACGTAATTGAGTCCTCACAACCGGACACGACGCCACCTCATTCAAGCACGGAACCTTCCGCGCCTGCTGCTTCCACAAACGAAGCTACTTCGGCGCGACAAGCCGCGGCGGCAGGCGTGGCGGATGAAGTCGGACTCGCCGAAGCACTCGAAGGGACCTGGACCTATCGCAGCTTTATCAGCGATCCCGATGTCGATAAGCCGTTCAACGATATTCGCTTCGGGGCTGGCATTCTGCGCATCGAAAACGCGGGGGGAGGGCAATTTCGCGGTCGACTCGACTTCGGTGAAGAGTTTCAATTGGCGCTCAAGGGCTGGACGAGCTACGGCAATCCGGTCACCGTCGTCTTCCAGGGGCGCGGCGATCGCTCGGGCTCGAGCGATTGGGTCTACGACTATCGAGGTTTCTATGCTCCCGAGTGGCCGCAAGGCGTGAATCAGCGCCCGGCCATCCTCGGTTCCATTGTGCGATCGCAGCCGCACTCAGGCGGAGCGGCTCCCGCCGGAGTTGTTGCTTGTTGGATTGCAGTGAAGCAAGACGGCGCACCACCCGCGCCAACTCCTGCCGATGTCTCGCACGCGGGATTCGCTCCTGCAACGTCACCCGCAGCCCCCAATCCGGCAGCCCCCGACCAACCGGCCCCCAACCAGACGGCCAGTGCAGCCCCGCTGACCGGACCCAGAAGTGCCGCCTTGGCCCAGGCAAGCACGACCGACTTTCGCAACCCGCCGGAGATCGCTTCACAAGGCGGTGTGCTGTCGACAACCCTCGACGTGCGCTATGCCGACAACACGATTGGCGGCGATCCCGTGCGTCTGCGTAGCTACAACGGTCAACTCATCGGGCCCACCTTGCGCGCCAAGCCGGGGGATATCTTGCGCATCCGGCTCGACAATCACTTGCCGGCAACCGTCGCACCTGCCGCGGCGCCAACACCATCTGCCGGGCACGGTCATCGCCGCGCGACTCCCGCGGCAACGCATGCGGGACACCATACAGGTGACATCAACCGTCCGCACGGCTTCAACGTCACTAACCTGCACACGCACGGACTGCACGTTTCGCCGGCCGGCAATAGCGATAACGTCTTGGTCGAGGTAGGTCCTGGCCAGTCATTCGATTACACGATCGCCATACCGCCGGGGCACCCGCCGGGCACGTTCTGGTATCACGCGCACAAGCATGGTTCGGTAGCGATTCAACTGGCCAGCGGGATGCAAGGGGCCCTGATCGTCGAAGGTGATCTCGACGACGTTCCTGAAATCGCGGCGGCCACCGAGCAGATCCTCGTCTTTCAACAAATCCCTTATGACGAAAGCGCGGTCGGGGTGGTCGAGGACTTTGATGCCTCGTTCGGGCCGGGCAAGTGGCAAACCCTCGGTCGGTTCACCACCATCAACGGGCAGGTCACACCCGTCATTCGTATGGCGCCGGGCGAGTTGCAGCGTTGGCGGATGGTCCACGGCGGCGTTCGCGAAAGCCTGCGACTCAAACTCGATGGTCACCAGTTTCAGGAGATCGCGCTCGATGGCATCGCCACCGGCAAGCTGACGCCGAAGTCCACCGTGGACCTCGAGCCCGGCTATCGTAGCGACGTACTCGTGCAGGCATCCGACACGCCTGGTCGTTACCTGCTGCGCGATGAACCGTTGGCTGCCCGTGCGGCGCTATTGGCCGAGGACGAACCTGAGAAGTACCTGGCGGTCGTGGAAGTCGCCGGCGCCCCCAATCCGATGCCGCTGCCCGATGCGGCCTTGCTGGCACCACTGTTGCGCTATCGACCGATCGAGCCAGGCGAGCTCACCGGCTTTCAAACGGTCGTGCTGAATATCGATTTGCGCCCTGCGACGATCGGCCTGCCCAACGAATTTCAGGTGAACTATCGCGACTTCGATCCGTCGGCCCCGCCCAGGCAATTGCGGCTCGGCAAAGTCGAGGAATGGCTATTACGGTCCGATTTCGTAAATCATCCGTTTCACGTCCACGTAAATCCTTTTCAGATCGTCTCGATCAAGAATCCGCAAGGACAGGAACTGCTAACCGAGCCGGTCTGGAAAGACACGATACTGATTCACGAAGGTGAGCGGATCACGGTCCGCACGCGCTACGAGCGATTCCTCGGCAAGTTCCCGCTCCACTGCCACATTCTCGATCACGAAGATCAGGGCATGATGGAGATGCTCGAGATCGTGCCGTAGCCACGCCCGGTGATTCGTCGCGCGAGCGTTGGGGGAAGGACGGCCCAGCTTTGATTGCGAACGCCTGTTCGATGCGGTCACGCGCATTGAAGCCTGCGAGCGATCTGCCGTGTAGCTATCGGGCGGGCCGTGGCAGCTCGGCCAGGATTTTCACAACGGCGTCATACAGCAACCGAACGCTGTCGTCGTCGGCCGCATTCACGTTGGTACGCGAGTGAAGAACGACGGCGAATCGCAAGCGCAGCGACTCGCCCCGCGCGATGGCCGTGGTGAGTTTGTCGCCTGCGTCCAACGCTCGGCGCGCGAACGGATTGGCCGCCAACAATCCGTAGTCGCGCGCGTGATAGCGCGAGGTGAGCGAATTCGCCGAATCGGGCACCAACAGTACGCCGGCGTGTCGACCGTCGGTCGTGCCTGAATAGTCGCACCAGGTCGCGTTCTGTCCGCGAATCTGCTTTTCACCGGTGCGCCCTGTGCTGTCGAGCAATCGGCCGTCGTGCTTGACCGCCAGCGGAGTGGCCACGCGCACAGCGAGCCCCATTTCCTCCTCGTCGCCAAAGCTCAACTCCCGATCGTCCGACCAGAAGAGCGAGTCGCTGACAAGCACGTAGGCTCCGGGCAGCGCGATGATCGTATACCTGCAAATCTCGTTGGCCACGGTCACATCGCTGTGCTGCTGGTCGCGATAGGAATTCCGCACCGTGAACATGCCGCGTCCCTCCCGAGTCGCAGGCTCGTCGACGAACGCTTCGTGCCGCACCGCGGCTTTTAAGCGCCAGTAGTCGTTACCGTTGAGATCGGAAAAGGCGAGCCAGATGCCGGGGTGGAAGTAGTTGCCCGCGGTGCCATGATCGGTGTCGTCGATGCCGGGTCGTGGCGGATGATGCCGCGTGACGGCCACCTTGCCTGGCGCGTAGACATGCGCAAAGAAGGGGCGCGTGATCTCCTTGTCCGCATAGAAGTACGTGGCAACGGGCTCACCGGCGGCCGTAATTTGTACGGCGCCAGGTTGCCGATCAAATTCGATCGCCGGCTGGCCCTCTGCGCTTGGGCACGGCGACGCGCCGATCGAAAGCAAACCGCCGAGAGCCAACGCCAATAAACTTAGACAAAACCGCGGTTTCCTCGATCGCATCATGTGGTCAGTCCAAACAGGCGCCTTGCATTGTCACCGAGTATCTTCCGCTGGTCGTCGGTCGGCAACTTCAGGCTGCCCAGCGCGTCAAGAATCAAAGTCGGCTCCACCCAAGGATGATCGCTGGCGAATAGCAGCCGATCGGGCCCCATGAAGTCGTAGCCAAACTTCATCGCTAGCGGCAGCGGCGAAACGATGTCGAGCCATACTCGCTTGAGGTACTCGCTGGGAGCATGCCGCAGATTCTTCGGCCCGCGCTTGAGCACCTGCGTTTGATGGTCCAGTCGGCCGACGATGTAGGGAAGCGTGCCCCCCAGGTGCGGACAGACCAGCTTCAGCGTTGGGTACTCGTCGAGGATGCCGGCCATGATGATCCGCGTCAGCGCGATCGTGTTGTCGAACATGTTGCCTAGCGAACTGGTCATCTCGTAGCCCTTGACGACGTCAGTCGTCAAAGGTTTCGCGGGGTGCAACAGAATTGGCAGATTGCGCTCAGCAGCGCGGGCAAACAGCGGGCGGTATTCCGGCTCGTCGACAAACCGGCCGGCCAGATTCGTGTAGAGCAAAATGCCGCGCAGGCCAAGCGCGCCTGTGGCGCGATCGAATTCTTCGAGCGCGGCGGGCATGTCTTGCAAGGGCAGCACACACAGCCCGATGAAACGCGTGGGATGCCGCCGTACCACGTCGGCGACAAAATCGTTCATCGTGCGGGCGATCGCCGGTCCGTCGTCGCCGAACCATTCGGGGCCAGGGTCGTTGACGCTCAGCGCCGTAATGCTGATGCCGGCCGCATCCATGGCGCTGAGTTTGACATCGACGTCGAGATAGTGGGGCGGGATCTTGCGCAGCCAATCTCCCATTTGCACGAAGCGGGTGCCGTCGCGAGTGAAGACCCGCGGATCGCTCGTGCGCCGCTCCATGTGGGCGACAACTTCGGGGCAGAACAAATGACTCTGGCAGTCGAGCACGAAGGGCTTTGCGCCCTCGGCAATCGGCGCAGCGGCTGGCTGCGCCGTTGGTGCCGGCGCAGCGCCGGCCGCTTCGATCGCACTCAGGGCCGGCCAAGTGGCCAGCGCGCCGGTCGCGGCCGCCATGAACGTTCGCCGGTCGGCGCCACGGTTGCTAGTGATCGGCGCGGTCAAAGCAGTTTGATCCGATTCGCCTGATTTCGTCGGTTGTTGATTCGTCATTCGATCTGGTCCTCACGCTTCATCGGCCGCCGTAGTCGGCGAAGTCCCATTCCTGCGACGAGTCAATGGGACGCGGCCGCTGGGGCTTCCACTTCCGAGTTGGTCACCTTTGTACCATTGGCGAAGTCCGACTTCTTTGCCGCAACGCTGGCTTAAATTGCTCGGGATTGAATGAATCCATGAGAGGCACTTACCGTCAATCGTCAGCCGGGCACCCAAAATGCACGCGGAGATTTGACAACGCGGGCACCTGGGGTTGAGAATCTCGCTGTACTGTCTCGCGAAAACCTGCGGATTCGAGAGTTTGGACTGGATGATCCTCCAGGGCTGAGCAGCTACTATAGGAGCGAGCGAATCGTCGCCGGGTAGTCACGCTACGCTCGCCGCCAGAGTCGACTCCCGCCAATCGTACACAACCCACCCGAAGTCATCCCAATAGGATCTGACGATGCACGACGATCACCCCGTTACCGGACTCGATAGCCACGGCCGCGCCGAGCAGCAGGCCACTAGCGCCACGCGGCGTGACTTTCTGAAGACGGCCGGCGCCACCATCGCCGTCCCTTACATCATCACGTCGACGGCGCTGGGCAACGACGAACGCCCAGCCGCCAGCGATCGGATCGTGATGGGCGGAATCGGCATCGGCAACATGGGCCGGGGCGATTGTGAATCGTTCCTCGGCCGCGGCGACGTGCAGTACGTGGCGGCCAGCGACGTTCGCCAAGGGGCTCGCGATTGGGCCAAGGCGCGCGTCGACAAGCATTACCAGAACGGCGATTGCCAGCTCTACAACGACTTTCGCGAATTGCTGGCCCGCACCGACATCGACGCCGTGCACGTCGCCACGCCCGATCACTGGCACGCGATCATGGTCATCGAGGCCTGCCGCAGCGGCAAGGATGTCTATTGCCAGAAGCCCGAGACGCGCACCCTGCGCGAAGGGCCGCTGATGGTGCAGGCCGCGCGGCGTTACGCTCGCGTAGTCTCAGGTGGAAGCCAGCGCGTGCTGGAAGATTATCGCGACACCGTCAATCGCTGCTGGGGGGGCGAGCTGGGCAAAGTCAAATCGATCAACGTCAACGTCGGTCCGCTTTCGCAGCAGTGCAATCTGCCCGCGGAAGCAGCCCCGCCCGACATCGATTGGGAGCTGTGGCTCGGCCCTGCGCCCTGGGCGCCCTACAACAAGGCCCGCTGCGACGGCAACTTTTCGACGGCCGGCAATAGCTGGCGTTCGTATATCGACTACTCCGGTGGCGGCATGACCGACTGGGGCGCCCATCATTTCGGTGGCGCCACGTTCGCGGTCGATGTGCGCGAAATTCAGCCTGCCGAGATCGAGTATCACGACGAGAAAGAGGGGAAGTTCCTCACGTTCAAGTATCCCAACGGGATGTTGATCACCCACAATCGCCCCAACACCGGCAACCTGCATGTCGAGGGGTCGCCAGAAGACAAAGTCGCGGCCAAGCCGGTGCCTAGTTACAAGGGCAACGGTGGCATCTACGGCGACTTCATCGAGTGCGTCAAGACGCGCGAGAAGCCGTTCCGCGATATCGAGCTGGCGGTGAACACCGTGGCCGTGAGTCACCTGGGGATCATCGCCTATACGCTGCAGCGCTCGCTGAAGTGGGACGCGGCGCGGCAAGAATTCCCCGGCGACGAAGAGGCGAATCGCTTCCTCGACCGGGCCCGCCGCGAGCCGTGGGTGCTGTAGTTCCGCCACGGTGACTTTGCTTTCCAACTTCTGCAAAACACGACAATACACCTACGAAATACGGGAATGCGACATGTTAGATCAAGCCTTCGATGCTTTGAAAACTTTTGACTGGGGGAGCGACCTCAACCAGCTCAGGCCGATTGACGACGCGGTGATCACCACGCGGCAGGACGCGGCCGCGCGCCAGGCCCTCGAAACACGCCTCGTCGAAGTGTTGGGGAGCAGCGCCTCGCGCGACGCCAAGGATTTCGTTTGTCGCGCGCTGATGGTGGTTGGTTCGGCGGCTGCGGTGCCTGCCCTGGCGGCCTTGCTGCCCGAGCACGATCACTCGCACATGTCGCGCTACGCGCTGGAGCGCATTCCGGCGGATGAAGCGGCGCGTGCCTTACGAGAATCGCTGCCGAAAGTCAGCGGGCCGCTCAAGGTGGGGGTCATCGGCTCGCTCGGTGTCCGCCGCGATGAAGCCAGCGTGCCGGCGCTGGCCGCGCTGCTAGCCGATGCCGATGCTGGTGTCGCCCGCGCAGCCGCCACGGCTCTCGGTGATATCGCCTCGCCCGATGCCGCCAAGGCGTTGTTGTCCAGCCGCGCAACGAACGCCGAAGTCACTGCGGCCGCCAACGATGCCCGGCTGGCCTGCGCCGACGGTTTACTCTCGGCAGGCAAGAAGGCGGAAGCGCTCGCGCTCTATAAGTCGCTGACGGGCGAGAATCAGCCGAAGCACGTGCGCCTGGCAGGCACGCGCGGCATGCTGGCTTGTGCCGGCAAGGCGCAATAGCCATGCCTTCGATTTTCAACGAGCGCCCAAGGAGCGTCGCCCGACGCATCGCCTGGCAAGTGCGCACGCGGTTTCAGCAGGCGGGCGCGCTGGTGATTCTCGCATGCGCCTCGGCAACGGGTTCATTTTGGTTGCCTGGTGCCTTGGCCGAAGACGAACCGGCAGCACCCGCGGCCAACGCCGAACCCGATGGCGAACTGCTTAAGATGGTGCTCGACCTGCTCGGCGAGAAGGACAAGGATCTCCGCGCGCTGGGCTTCGATCAGGTGCGTACCGAGGTCAAAGGCGCGGCAGCTACGCGCGAGATTGCGGCGCGACTGTCTCAGTTGCCAGACGAAACTCAAGTGGGACTGCTGAAAGCACTCGCCGATCGGGGTGACCCAGCCGCCCGCCCCGCCGTGCTCGAAGTTTTGACGACTTCGGAAGTTGAACCTGTGCGAGTGGCAGCGATCGAGGCTCTGGGCGCGTTTGGCAATGTGGACGATTTGCCGCGAATTGTCGATTCCTTGAAGTCGATTGTCGATGGGGAACGCAACGCCGCACAGCGAAGCCTGGTGCGACTAACGGGCGATGATGTTTCGACCGCCATCGTCGAACAATTGAAGTCAGTGAAATACCCGCTGAGCCGCAAGTTGCTGATTGAAGTTCTTGCCGAACGACGGGCGCTAGATGCTGTGCCCCAGATTCTGGCGTATGGTTCGGACAAAGACCAGGCAGTGCGTACCACGGCAATCAAGGCACTCAGTGAGCTTGCGACGCTCCAGGATCTTTCAGGGCTCATGCAACTCGTGCTCAAAGCTTCCCCCGGTGCCGAGCGCGAAGCCCTCGAAAAGTGCGTGACACAAATCTGCAATCGCGGGGAGGGAAATCAAGACCGCTCGAAGCCGCTCTTGGCGGCGATGGACGCCCTCAGGCCCGACGAGCGCTTGATCTTGCTCCCGACGTTAGGCCGCGTGGGCGGAGATGCCGCGATGTCGGCGATCGACGATGCCCTCACCGATCAGGACACACACCGCCACGAGGTGGGCGTACGCGCCCTTTGCAATTGGCCCGATGCGTCGGTCGCGCCGCGGCTGATCAAGTTGGCGAACGATACAGCGCAGCCTGCCGCACTGCGAGCCTTGGCGTTGTCGGCTTTGATTCGCGTGGCTCCGCTGCCCGACAAACGTCCTGATGCCGAGCGGCTCGAACTGCTCAAGCAAGTGATGGCGATGTGTACGCGCGACGAGGATCGACAGCAAGTAATCCGCCGCGCCCGCGCGATTCGCTCGATCGAAACCCTCCATTTCCTGATTCCTTACTTGGATCAACCTCAATTCGCGCAACAGGCGTGCGAGAGTATCGTCGAGCTAGCGCATCATCGTGGTTTGCGCGAGCCGAACAAAAAGGAGTTCGATCCCGTGCTCGACCGAGTGATCGCCACGAGTAAGGACGCCGTCGTGGTCGAACGCGCGGGCCGCTACAAAAAGGATCAAACCTGGGTGCGGCCCAAGTAGCCTTGCCCTACCGTCGCCGTCCATCACTCCTGCGAGGCGCTCCCGAGCTCAGGAGCTAGCCCAAGCTCCAGCCGTGGCAGCGCCGCATCTTGTTAGCTAGCAAACAGATGCGCTTCGATCCGGGGGGCCAGCTTCGCAAAGCTCGCCGTTCGACAAGCGGCGTATCCTTTAGATACGATGAAGGCTTCTTGATCGTTGCTCGGAAACGAACCTGGAAGTAGGTCGCGCCATTTGGAACGAGCGGCGCGGCAGGCGGGGACGAGGAGGGTTGTGATGGAAGGTCGGGTTCATGGAGCCAGCCGCGTCGGCGGTTGGGCCGCAACCGCGGCAGTGCTCGCATCGTTGGCATTGCTGGGTTGGTTGGGGCATGCCAGTCATTGGGACCCCGCCAAGATCTCACACATTTGGTCGGGCGAGCCCGAAGCTCATGCTCCGGCTCCGGTCAAACCTACCGCCCCTGCGCCAGCGCCCAGTGCAGAGGCCACGGAATCGGCGGCAGAACTGCCGGTGATTGAGTTTGCCTCGGCCGCCGCAGCCACCAAGTGCGGCATTGCCACCGGTGCGGCTGAAGAGCGCGCCATGGACGACTTCATCCGAGCAAATGGTGTTGTCGAATACGACCAAACTGCCTTGGCGCAATTGACGGTGCGCGTGCCGGGAGTCGTCTGGCGCGTGGAGAAACGCGTCGGCGACGTGGTCAACCGAGGCGACATCCTGGCCATCGTCGACGCCGCCGAAGTGGGCGAGGCCAAGGCCCACCTGCTCGAGGCCTGCGTCGAGTTCAATCTCAAACTACAAACCGTGGAGCGACTCCGCGACATCCGCACCGCCATTCCCGCCCGCGAGCTGCGCGAAGCCGAGGCTCAGCTTGAACTTTCCCGCGCGCACCGCTTCATTGCCATTCAGAAGCTTGTCAACCTAGGGTATCCGCTCCATCTCGACGACATCCAGGATCTGTCGGTCGAGGATCTCGCCTCACACCTGAATCTGCTGGGCTTGCCTCCGGCGTTGGCCAAAGAGACGGAGTCGGCCAACTTGTTTCCGCTGGTCGCTCCTTTCGCCGGCATCATCACGCACTGCGATATCGTGCGGGGAGAGACGGTCGACTCGTCGAAGCCGCAATACGTGCTGACGGACATCAGCCGCATGTGGCTCGATCTCGATGTCCGACAAGAAGACGCATTGAAATTGCAAATCGGCGCGCCAGTCACTTTCGATACCGAGGCAGAAGCACGCCATGTATCGGGTAAATTGACCTGGATCGGCACCGAGATCGACACGCGCACCCGCACGATTCGCGCTCGGGCGGAAGTCGACAATCCGTTGCTCGACACTTCTCAGGTTGAGCCCGCGGCGCGGCGGCTGTTGCAAGCCGGAGCTTTCGGCACGGCCCACATTTTGATTGCCAACAATCCCGCGGCCGTAGTCGTGCCCAACGACGCCATGCATTGGCAATGGGAGATTGACAGCGAGTTAGTCTTTGTCCCTTCGGCCGACGGCCGCAGCTTCACGCCGCGCATTGTCCACAAGGGACTCGTGCGAGACGGCTTCGTGCAAATTCTGGAGGGTCTCAAGGCCGGCGAGCCCGTCGTCACGACAGGCACGCGCGTCTTGTCGTCCGAGCTGTCCGACCGTTTGCAACTGCATACCGGTGACAACGCCGACTCCTCGCGCGTCTTCAACCACGTGCAGAATGTGGGCCCGCCTCCGACGCGTCCCTGATCGCCGGCAGACACTGCCCCCAGCTGACGTCGCCTGCGATGTCCGCCAGCCGGTGCGTTTCTTCGCGTTGCAGCCAAGCCACATTTCCCAAACAGATCGCCCACGATGCTGACGAGAATCATCACCTGGTCTTTGAGCCATCGCGGCCTGGTCGTCACGGCGACCGCCTTGATCGCCTTGGCGGGTGTGATCTCGCTGCGCGCGCTAAATATCGACGCCTTTCCCGACACGACCCCCGTTCAGGTCCAAGTCAACACCGACGTGCCGGGCCTGGTGGCCACCGAAGTCGAACGCCTGGTGACCTATCCGATCGAACTGTTGATGGGTGGCCTCCCCGGCCTGGTCGAAGTGCGATCGATTTCGCAATTCGGTCTCTCGCAGGTCACGGTGACCTTCGACGACGAGACCGACATTTATCTTGTGCGCAGCCTGATTCAGCAGCGGCTAACAACGGTCGAGATGCCCGCCGGCGTTCCGCGCCCCGAGCTGGGTCCCGTCGCGACGGGCCTGGGCGAAGTATTCCACTATGTGCTCGCGCCCGATGAGGGGCCGCAGGCCATGGATCTCACGGCGATCCGCACCTTGCAAGACTGGGAGGTGCGGCCTGAGCTGCGCACGGTGCCCGGCGCTGCCGAGATCAACACCTGGGGGGGCCTGAAAAAACAATATCAGGTCCGGCTGAACCCCAACCTGCTCTTCAAATACGAGCTGACATTTCAGCAGGTCGTCGAAGCGCTCGAGACCAACAATCTCAACGTCGGTGGCGGTTACATCGACCGCAAGGGTGACATGCTCCTGGTGCATGGCATCGCCCGCGTGATCAGCGCCGAGCAAATAGGCGACATTCAGATTGCCGCCTTCGACGGCGTGCCGGTCTACGTTAAAGACGTTTCCGAAGTGGTCATCGGTCACGAGCTGCGCCGGGGCCTGGTCACTGCCGACGGTCGGGGTGAAGTCCTCCTCGGCCTGGGCTTCATGCGTATCGGCGAGAACAGCCACGCGGTCACCAAGGCGCTCGCCGACAAATTTGCAGAGGCCAGGCAGCTTCTGCCCGAGGGCGTTAAAGCCGATGTCCTCTACGATCGCACTGAACTGGTCGACGCGGTGATCGCCACGGTGCGCAACAACTTGTGCGAAGGCGCATTGTTGGTCGTGACGATCCTGTATCTCTTCCTCGGCAATTTGCGGGCCGGCCTGGTGGCCGCCGCCGGCATTCCCTTGTGCATGCTCTTCGCCTTCACCGGCATGTACTGGCTGGGGATCGCGGGCACACTGCTGAGCTTGGGTGCGATCGACTTCGGCATCGTCGTCGATAGCTCGGTCGTTGTGATCGAGAGTATCGTCAGGCATCTAGGACACGCCGGCGCGGTCGATGGTCCCACACGCCTGCGGATCATTCGCAACGCGGTGGTCGAAGTGCGCAAGCCCGCGGTCTTCGGCCAATTGATTATCATGATCGTCTATCTCCCGATTCTCACCCTGCAGGGAGTCGAGGGGAAAATGTTCCGCCCCATGGCACTCACGGTCATGCTGGTGCTGTTGGGCTCGCTCATTCTCTCACTCACGCTGACACCCGTCTTGGCGAGCTTTGCGCTCCCCAAGCACGTCAGCGAGCGCGACATTCTGCTGGTGCGCGTTAGCAAGACCTTTTACGCTGCCGTGCTGCGGCGCGTGCTGAATTTCAAAGTGGCGATCTGCCTTGTCGCGGCCGGTTGCTTGGCAGTCGCCGGGCTGCTGGCAGTCAATCTAGGAACGGAGTTCATTCCGCAGTTGGCCGAAGGGGCCATCGTGATTGGCGTGCGCTATCCCCCCGGCACGAGCTATCTCGAATCGGCCAAGAACAACACCCTGATCGAGCAAGAGCTGCTGCGCAAGTTTCCGCAGGAGATCAAACACGTCTGGAGCCGCGTGGGCGAGCCAGACATCAACACCGATGCCGGCACTCCCGAGACGACTGACATGTTTGTCACGCTGCAGCCTCGCTCCGAGTGGAAGCAGGCGAAATCGCAGGTCGAGCTGGTGGGGGTCATGGAAAAGACCCTGTCCGACTTCCGCGGTCGCACCATCTGGTTCACGCAGCCGATCGAGATGCGGCTTAACGAAATGCTCACCGGCGTGCGTGCCGATTTAGCGCTCAAGCTCTTCGGCAACGAATTGGACACCCTGATCGCTACGGCCAACAAGATCGCGACCTCACTGCGTGATATCCCGGGCTGCGTCGATCTGGCCGTCGACGACGTGGCCGGGCAGCCGATCCTGCAGATCCAACTCGAGCGTGACGAAATCGCCCGCTACGGTATCTCGGCCGAGTCGGTGATGGACGTCGTCGAGGCGGTCTCGGGAAAAACAGTAGGGCAGGTGATCGAAGGTCAGTTGCGATTTCCGCTCGCCGTCGTGCTGCCTCCCGATTTTCGCACCAATCCCAGCATTCTCGCCGAATTGATGCTGGCAACCCCATCGGGCAACCGCATTCCGTTGACGCGCGTCGCCGGCATTCGCGAAGTGCGCGGCGCCAAGTACATCACCCGCGAGTGGAGCAAACGCCGCATCACCATTCAGTGCAACGTCCGTGGGCGGGATATCGGCAGCTTCGTTGCTCAGGCCCAGCAGGTAGTCGGGCAGAACGTCGAGATGCCCAAGAACTATCGACTCGAATGGGGTGGGCAGTTCGAGAACATGCGCCGCGCCCAGCAACGCTTGTTAATTGTTGTGCCGCTGGCGCTGGGGCTGATCATCGGGTTGTTGTTTCTGACGTTTCGCAATGTGATCGATACGGCGATCGTCTTCGCCAGCGTGCCGTTCGCCTGCGTGGGTGGCATTGTCGCCCTGTGGTTCCGCGAGATGCCGCTGTCGATCTCGGCGGCCGTGGGCTTCATCACGCTCTCGGGCGTTTCCGTGTTAACGAGCATGATTCTCGTCTCTGCCGTGCGCAATAACCTCGAAGCCGCGCAGGACCCACATACCGCCGTCACCAATGCATCGCTCGATAGCTTAAGAACGATCCTGATGACCGCCCTCGTGGCCAGCGTTGGCTTCTTGCCGATGGCCTCGAGTAGCGGAATGGGGGCCGAAGTGCAGCGCCCCCTGGCCACCGTCGTCATCGGCGGGGTGATCACGTCGATGCTGATGACGCTCTTCGTGCTTCCCGTGCTCTGCGCGGGTCTCAGCTCGCCCGCCACGGACGAGTTGGAATAGCAAAGCCGACCGTCGCACCGCGCTTGCTGCCTTCCGCCGATCGTCTGGCGCTTCTCGCCGTCGCCCTGTAACAAAGCCGGCGCTTTCTCGCTTGGGCAGTTAGGCCCATTTCGCGTCCCTTGAATTCGCCGTTGGCACCGCGCCCGCGAGTCGCGAACTTTGGGGCCCATTCCTCGAGCCCCGAGCGATTTGCCATGCTGCCGGCAACAGGGTACGCGCTGCGAAACGAGAATCGCCCCTTCGCCGACGACCCGGCCTGGAACGCCGTGGAGGTCGATTTCCTCCGGGCGTGTCATCCGCTGCGGACCGAGCCATTCTTGACGGATCTGAACTTCGATTACGTCAGTATCCACTCGCTGGAGTTGTCGGTCTGTAGTCCTGACGCTCCCGATCCACGGTTTCTCGACGCGCTGGTTGAAATCGCCCGCGAGAATCGGGCCGTCGCCATCACCGATCACCTGGGCTTTACGCACGGCGTGGCGGGGGGCGCCGGGGTGGGTCACGTCACGGCCCCGCCGTTCACGCAGGCCGCTTTCGACGCGACCTGCCGAAACATCGATCACATTCAGCGGCACTTCGGCGAGTACCGCTTTTACGTGGAAAACCTCGCCCATTTCTTCCAGTGGCAAGGCACACTCGACGAAGCCGATTTCATGATCGGCGTGCTCGAGCGCACCGGTTGCGGTCTGCTGCTCGATGTGACCAACGCCTACGCGAACGAGCGCAACTTTGGCACTTCGGCCGGCGATTTCATCCGCGCGATCGTCCCCGCAGCCAGCAGAGTGCAAATGCACCTGGCGGGGGGCTTTTTCGATGACGACCGGGGCCGGTACATCGACAGCCATTCGGAGCCGATTCCCGCCGAAGTCTGGACGCTCTATGAAGAAGCAGTCGCCCTGAGCGGGTCGCGGCTCGACGCCGTGTTTATCGAACGCGATTGGAACTTTCCGACCGAAGCTGGCTGGCGCAACGAAGTTCACAAAGCTCGGCACCTGCTCGATGCGGCGCACGCCGCGGCGGTGTCGTGATGGGTGGGCAACTCGCTAGCGAAGGCTATCCGCAGCAGCTTGCGCGCGTGTCGGCCGCTTTGGCCGCCGCGCAAACCCAGACCATTCTCGGCGATATCACGCCGATCTGCGGCCTCGGCGACGTGCAGCGCTTCGTCGACAACGCGGTCGGCGAACGCTTTCGGCTCATCAGCGAGGAGCTGGCCTTCGTGGCGCTGGCCTTCGACGGTTTCGACGAGCTCATCGATGAGTACCTGCGCGAAACTCCGCGACGGACCTACGCCCTCGACCATAGCGATCAAGAGCGCTTCCTTGGTTGGTTGCGGAGCACGCGCGAGCTCGATGCCAAGCAGAGCGACTTTATCGCGCACCAGGAAGCTGAATACGCGTGCCTGGCCAAGGCTCAAAAAAATCGTGCGGGCCATGTTGCATTTCAGCGGCTTTGGACGCTTAGCAAACAGACGCAGAGAGAAACGCAAGAACAAACCAACCAAGCAATGCAGGTGAATCCGATCCACGTCTGGTCGCGAATGACCATCGCCGATAACCGGCCGATTTCGCCCGGCGAAGACAACGCGCTCTTCCTGGCGGTCGGACAAGAGATTCGGTCGCTCTGGTTAGACGCGGTGCAGATCGCGGCGGTTCGCGACCTGACACAACACAACCCGACGACGCTGGCCTCCTGGTCCGCCAGTCACCCGGAATTAACGAACGCAGAACAACTCTGCCAGGAACTGATCGCCGCCGGACTAGTGGCGCTGACAACAACCTAGAGAAAACCAAAACACCAATACGCATCGTGACGTTCCACGCTTCCTCACGCCACGATCCGTTTTTTCCCTTGCGAGGAAGCACAACCGTGAAATGTTTCGGCGCCTATTTCCATAGTTGGCCGCTTTTGGCCGACGTGGCTTCCGAACATAAACCACAGGAGCTATTTCCATGTCGCGTCTCGATATCATCCGTGCCTGGAAGGACGAATCGTACCGCCTGAGCCTGTCGGCCAAGCAGTTGGCCAGCATGCCGGCGAACCCCGCGGGCGCGGTCGAGTTGACTGACGCCGAAGCCGCCACGATCGACGGCAAGCTGGCCCTGGCGGGCTGCAGCGGCTGCCACGGTTCGAAGGCCTGTGCTCGGGCGTTCCTCCGCTAAGCTCGGCAGTGTGGTGCTCCACGGCCCCCGGGGGAATGCTCGCCCCCGGGGGCATTTTTGTTTCTCGCAGTTCGCAGCGACGGAAAGGCAACGACACGATGACCTCGGAGGTTGCTCAGTCGATCCACTGGTGTCGCGCAGCAACGTTGACCGAACGTGCCGCCGCGATGTTTGGCAGCGATCATGCCGCGTCCAAATTCGGCACGCTTTCCGCGCCGATTGTAAATGTCGAGCAAACACAACAGCGCGTTGCCAAGTGGCGCGAGCAGGAACCGTTCGCCGGCGCCGATCTTTTCGCCCAGCGGCTCGCCAGTGATGGTCTCACTGCCGAACAATTTCAAACTCTACTCGGTACTGATCCCGAGATGCTGCGAGAATCGCTCGCGAAAACGCCTTGGTTTCAACAATTGCTCGGCCTGGAGAGCACAATCTCGTCGGGCGAAGTGGGAGTCAGCGACGACGTCCGTGAACAAGAAGCAACAACACTCGGCTTGGCGAATCTCTTCGCGCCCGCGATTCGCGCTGGTCGCGAGCGGCTAACCACGGAACTGCTGCTGCTTCAAACCCAACACTCCCCTCTCCCCGGCGATGTCGCCACGCTGGAGCGATTGCTGTTCGAGCAGTTTCTGCCTGTGCTGCAATCAATGGTCGGCGCGACCCTGGTGCTCGAGCTGAATGTCGCCCGACTGCAAGGCACCTTGGTTGGCGAGACTCCCCAAGAGCGATACGACGATTTCGTGCGGAGCTTGCGAGCGCCCGACGTCGCTCGCGCAATCTTCGATGAATACCCCGTGCTTGCCCGGCAGGCGTTGCTGGCCATCGACCAATGGGTGCGATTTAGCCTTGAATTCGTCGGGCAACTTTGCGTCGATTGGAATCTGCTTTGCGAAACCTTCCCGCTTCGCAATGACGAAACGCTCTTGGAACTGACCGGCGGGGCCGGGGATCGCCACGCCGATGGCCGCTGCGTGCTGTTGCTGCGGTTCGATCGCGGGACTCGCCTGGTCTACAAACCAAAATCGCTGATGGCCGAAGTACGGTTTCAAGAGTTGCTGACGTGGTGTAACGAGCGCGGTGCCACTCCGGCGCTGCGCACCCTGCAGATTGTCGATCGCGGCGACCACAGTTGGGTGGAGTTCGTCGACCCGGCGACCTGCCAATCGCTCGACGAGGTGCGGCGATTCTATGAGCGGCAAGGCGCCTACCTGGCGCTGCTCTACGTCGTGGCCGCCACCGATCTTCACTTCGAGAACCTCGTCGCGGCCGGCGAGCATCCGATATTCATCGACCTCGAAGCCCTGTTCCATCAAAGGCCGCATCGCCAGGAGATCGATCCCGCCGCGCAAGCACTGACGGAATCGGTGCTGGCCATACGATTGTTGCCGCAAACCGCCTACGTCGAAGGGATCGATCAGCCGGTCGACTTCAGTGGTCTGGGCGCGACCGCCGGTCAAACGCTTCCTTATCTGGCCGCTCGCTTGCAAGCCGCCCACACCGACGACATGCGCATCGCGCTCGAACACGCGGAGTTGCCGCCGGGACATCATCTGCCGACCTTGCATGGCGAGCCCGTCGACTTGCGAGAGCATGGCGGCGACCTGCTCACCGGCTTCAAGCGAATGTACGAGCTGCTGACGAGCTATCGCGACGAGCTGCTCGCCGCCGACGGGCCCTTTGCGCGATTCGCCGACGTCGAAGTGCGACACATCGCGCGAATCACGCAAATCTACAGCATTCTGCGCGACATGAGCCTGCACCCCGATCGGCTGCGTGACGCGCTGGATCGCGATCGTTGGCTCGACCGCCTGTGGGCACAAGCCAAAGACTTCCCCACACTGGCTCGGTTGATCTCCGCCGAACGAGCCGACTTGTATCGCAACGACATTCCGTTATTCACCACACGCCCCAGTTCGCGCGACTTGTTCAGTTCGACCGGCGAACGAATCGAGAACTACTTTGAGCAATCATCCTTCGACCTGATGCGCGAGCGAATCGCCAATCTCGGCTCCGACGATCTGGCGCGACAGTCGTGGCTCATCCAAGCGACCCTGGCGATTCTGCCAACGAGCACGTCGCCGGCCGCCGCTCCCCGTCCGCAGCTAGAGACGCAAAGCGCAAACGAGCCACTCGCGGCGGCACTGGCCATCGGCGAGCAACTCGCGTCGCTGGCCTGGCAGACCGAAAACGATGCCGGTTGGCTCGGCTGCATACAACACCCACGTGGCTGGACACTCGGCCCGTTGGGGCACGATCTGGCCACCGGTTTGCCTGGCATCGTGCTATTCTTGGCGGAGCTCGGTGCTCTAGCGGGTGAAAATCGCTTCCTGACGCTCGCTCGCAAGGCATTGAACACAATCCGTCGCAAATTATCGGCGACTGGCGCAGCGTCCCCGTCCGAGTTGCGCGAGCTCGCGGGCGTGCTAGCGTACTTGCAAAGTGTGGTCAGCGACACCAAGTTCGTTCGCACGGCACAACGCACGACCGCCATCGCGCGAACGTTGCTCGCTCAAACAGCAGGCGATGGCGCGGAGACCAACGCATCTGGGGGCGTCGACGCGGCAAGCGTTCCACCGTCGGGCATCTGCAACCCAGGTCTGCGCGATGGCCTGGCAGGACGCGGGCGATCGATGCTACACGCCGCGATTCAGGCGCAGTTCATGGAAGAATCGCTGCCGAGCTGACGCGGAAAGGCTAACTTCGAGCGTGCGCCTTACCCCGCCAGCTTCGCCGCGATCTTCGCCACGTGCCCACCTTGATAGCGGGCCCCTTCTAGCTCCACGGCCGAAGGCTGCCGGCTGCCGTCGGGGCCAGCAATCGTCGATGCGCCATACGGTGAGTTGCCCATCACTTCGCTGACACCCATCTGACCCTGAAACGAATAGGGTAAGCCGACCACGATCATCCCTAAGTGCAAGAGCACCGGAATGAACGTCAGGATCGTCGTCTCTTGACCGCCATGCTGGCTGCCAGTCGACGTGAAGACCGACGCCACCTTGCCGACCAGTTTGCCCTGCACCCAGAGCCCGCCCGTCTGATCGATAAAGTTCTTCATCTGCGAGGCCATGTTGCCGTACCGCGTCGGCGTGCCGAAGATGATCGCGTCGTAATCGGGCAGCTCCTTGACCGTAGCCAAGGGCGCCGCCTGGTCGAGCTTGAAGCCCGACTTGCGGGCGACCTCCTCGGGCACAAGCTCGGCAACGCGCTTGATGTCGACTTCGGCCCCCGCGGCACGGGCTCCCTCGGCCACGGCTTGGGCCATCTGTTCGATATGTCCGTACGACGAGTAGTAGAGCACCAGCACTTTGGCCATTTGATTCTCCTTGAGTTATTGCGATGAATCATAGCAAAGCCAACAATGCACGACAGTGACGCAAGTCATGTGCCTTCTGGATTTCATCATGCCGATGCCAATTCCGACCGCTTGGCTCTCGAGGCAGTCGACTGTCGACGCATTCGAAAAGGAATTTGAATACGACGGAGTCGCGCTCGGGAATTGCCACAGCGAGTGGGAGGAGCTGAAAACGAAGATCCACCCCGGAGACGAACTCTGGTACTTCATCAGCCCGCCTGAGACATGGACTGGGTCCCTCCGCTGCGGTATGGAGGGAATCACGCTGCGCCGCGACGGTCAAACAGTCGACAATGTGCTGCTCTCTCTGAGCTAGCCGCCCCCCCGTCCGCCCGTTGTTTCCGGAAGGTTTTTCGGGTAGTTTCGACGTTCCAGCCCGGCGCGCAACTGGGCGCCGTTTGCCTCGCTGATTTCCCGCCTTTTTCGCCCGATTCGCCCTGCGGAGCGACCATGAGCGTTTCGACCTCGATTTCCCCCGACCTGGCCGCCAAGGCCCGGGCGGCACGCGAACAATTGGATGCCCACGCGTACGAGACCGTGCAGTGGCATTTCCATCCGTCGACCGGCTGTCCTTTCTGGCTCGAGCAGGCCAAGTCGCTGAAGTTCGATCCTTTGAAGGAAGTCAAGAGCTACGACGACCTGAAGAAATTCCCGCCGTTCGAGGACGAGTGGCTCCGCGGCGGCCCCGTCCGACGCTGGGTGCCAAAGGCCTTCGCCGACAAGGCGATCTACGTCTTTGAGACCGGTGGCACCACCGGCGTGCCCAAGTCGCGCATCGCGCACGATGATTTCCGCACCGATTACGAATTGTTCAGTAGCACGCTGCCCGACGAGCACTTTCCGCCCGGCAGCAACTGGCTGATGCTCGGCCCCTCGGGCCCGCGGCGGCTCCGCCTGGCCGTCGAGCATTTGTGCCAGTTCCGCGGCGGCATCTGCTTCTGCGTCGATCTCGATCCGCGGTGGGTCATCAAGCTCATTAAGAAGGGCTGGATGGAACACCTCGAAGCTTACAAGCAGCACGTCATCGATCAGGCGATCACCATCTTGGGCGCGGGGCACGACATCAAGTGCATGTTCACCACGCCCAAACTGCTCGAGTCGTTGGCCAACGCGCTGGAAGAACGCGGCTCGAACATCAAAGAGACCGGCATCACCGGTATCTTCTCCGGCGGCACCGAGTTCACTCCGCAGTGGACGCGCTTCGCCGTCGAAGAACTGCTCGACGGTGTCTACATGACCCCCACCTACGGCAATACGCTGATGGGCCTGGCCTGCTCGCGCCCCGTGCTCCCCGAGGAAGGGTACAAGATCGCCTACTACGCACCGCAGCCGCGGGCGGCAATCGAAGTGGTCGACTTCGACGACCCCAACAAGGTGGTCGGCTACGGCGAAACGGGCCGCGTGAAGCTCACGACGCTGACCAAGGAGTTCTTCGTTCCCGGCTTCCTCGAACGCGATGAAGGGGAACGCGAGCAACCTTACGAGAAGTACCCCTGGGACGGCATCAGCGGCGTGCGGCCGTTCCGCCAATTGGCCGAGTCGACAACCGTCGGCGTATATTGACAAATAGCAGTTCGTAGGGTGCGTGAAACGCACCACAGATTCGACCTGCAAGCGCCGGAAAACTGGTGTGCTTCGCACACCCTACGAAAAATCAGTTCGGCGCGGATCGAAGATAACTTGCCCAAGAATGTGGAGGTCGATCGGTGCTTAATATTCCCGTCCTGCGCTGGGGCAAACCGTACGAATCGCTCGAGAAAGAAGACGTCACGCACTTTCTCACGGGCGAATCGTTGGCCAAGGTCAGCCAGGCCAACGCCGGCATCGTCACTCGCGACATGAAGCAGGATCGCCGCGCCCGCGAGGCCCTGCGTTCGATCCCCTGCGATGAGCTAATCGAACGCATTCGCCGCGCCGCCGACCTGTACCTCAACGGCACGCTCCCCGTCGGCGATGGCATGCAATCCCCCGCCGAATTCGCCCGCATGCAGTCGGCCACCACGGGCCTGCCCGAGCACATGTGCAGTGCCAATATGACGAAGAACCACTTCGTCTTGAGCCGCATGGACCAGGTGCTCGACTCGCTGACGCGCGGGCTTGACCTGTCGATCCTTACCAACGGCTACGGCATCGAATCGCGCGGCGTCGTCGTCAGCTACCAGGCGCAGGCAAACGTACTCGGGCTGGTGCTGCCGTCGAATTCCCCCGGCGTACATACGCTGTGGTTGCCGGTGATCCCGATGCAGCTTGGTCTGGTGCTCAAGCCGGGCCCGCAAGAACCGTGGACGCCCTACCGCATGGCGGCCGCGTTCTTCGAGGCGGGCATTCCGCGCGAGGCCATCGCCATCTATCCCGGCGGACCCGACGTCGGCGCCGCGGTGTTGTCGAGCTGCCGCCGCTCGATGATCTTCGGTGGCACTGCCACGGTCGAACGCTACAAAGGCGACCCCCGCGTGCAGGTGCACGGCCCTGGCTTCAGCAAAATCTTGATCGCCGATGACGTCGTCGACCATTGGGAAGATTACATCGATCTGATCGCTGACAGCGTCTACCTCAACAGCGGTCGCGGCTGCATCAACTGCTCGGGCGTGTGGGCGTCGCGTCACACTGCCGAGATTGCTCAAGCCCTGGCCGAAAAACTCGGCCCCATCGAGGCGCTCCCGCCAGACAATCCGAAAGCGGCCCTGGCTGCCTTCACCATCCCGGGCTCGGCCAAGGCAATTTGGAACCAGATCGAAGGAGGCTTCAAAGAACCCGGCGTCACGCACGCCACCGAGAAGTACGGGCCGCGCCTCGTCGAGCTCGAGCGCGCCGCCTACCTGCGGCCCACGGTCGTGCACTGCAAATCGCCCGAGCCCGCGCTCGCCAAGGCCGAGTATATGTTCCCGTTCGTCACGGTCGTCGAGTGCCCGCAAGCCAAAATGATCGAAGCGATCGGGCCGACGCTGGTCTGCTCGGGCATCACCAACGACGAACAGTTCATTCGCGACCTGACCGACGCCACGCACATCGACCGGCTGAACATCGGGCCCATCCCCACGATCAAGCTCGATTGGCTGCAACCGCACGAGGGGAACATCGTCGAGTTCTTGTTCCGCGCGAGGGCGTACCAGTTGCCGGCCGAACGGCTGGCCCCCGCGGCAGCCCGGTAAGAAATGACTTCTTTCGACTACGACCCTCGCACGCGGATCGTCTTCGGCGCCGGCCGCATCGGCGAGCTCGGCGCCTTGACGCGTGAATTGGGCGCGCACCGCGTGCTGGTAGTGAGCGATGCCGGCCTCGTCGCCGCCGGCCACGCAGAGCACGGGCTGGCCAGCCTGCGCGATGCCGGCCTCGAAACCGCCCTCTTCGACCGCGTGCACGAGAACCCCACCACGGCCGACGTCGATCTCGGCGTGGCCGTCGCGCGCGACTTCCGCCCCGACGTGCTTGTGGGCCTCGGCGGTGGCAGTTCGATGGACTGTGCCAAAGGGATCAACTTCATCCACTCGTGCGGCGGCCGCATGCACGACTACTGGGGAACCGGCAAAGCCACCGGGCCGCTGCTGCCGATGATCGCCGTGCCAACCACCGCCGGCACCGGCAGCGAGACGCAGTCG
The DNA here is from genome assembly GCA_964495375.1 of uncultured Planctomycetaceae bacterium. Taxonomy (GTDB): domain Bacteria; phylum Planctomycetota; class Planctomycetia; order Pirellulales; family JAEUIK01; genus JAIESQ01. The sequence goes on from CAZBWM010000029.1 coordinate 62,435, forward strand.
TTCGCGCTAATCTCCGACGCCGACACGCACGTCAAAATGGCTTGCGGCGACAAACGGGCCGCCTGCCGCGTCGCTCTGCTCGACCCCGAGCTCACCGTCACCCAACCGCCGCGCGTCACCGCGCTCACCGGCCTGGACGCGATGGCCCACGCCGTCGAGTCGTTCGTCACCACGCGCAAGAACCCGGTGTCGCTGGCCTTCAGTCGCGAGGCGTGGCGCTTCTTGGACGCCAATCTCGCCCGCGTGCTGCGCGACCCCGCCGATCTGACCGCTCGCGGCGGTATGCAGCTCGGGGCGTGCTTCGCCGGCCTGGCGATTGAGAACTCGATGCTGGGGGCGGCGCACGCCTTGGCCAATCCGCTCACAGCCCACTATGGCGTGCCGCATGGTCAGGCGGTTTCCATCATGCTCCCCCACGTGGTGCGCTATAACGGCGCGACGTGCGAGCGGTTGTATCATGACCTGCTGGCGATTACGGTCGACGACGAAGGAACGCCGCCCCCCGAAGGAGGCGCGGGGGCCTTGGCCGAGTTTTACACCGGTCTAATGCGGTTGGCCGAACTGCCGACGACGCTCGCCGCTCTGGCCGTCGATCGTTCATCGCTGCCGAGCTTGGCGGCCGAAGCGTCCAAGCAGTGGACCGCGCAGTTCAATCCCCGCCCGGTCGGCCCGGCCGAGCTGCAATCGCTTTACGAAGCGGCGTTTTGAAAGGTGCGAACATGGCTCGCGATCGCTTGCGGCACTGCACGTCGGCATATGCCCCTCGCTTTGCCTCGTGGGACATTCATCCTTTCTTGGTGATGGTTCTGTTGCTGACCACAGCCGGCTGTGGGGGCGATACGTCCGGCAATTCGACATCGCCCGCCGCGACCGGTTCGAGCGGGGAGGTCGCAACCTCGCGACCTGAGACCGCTGCTGCGCAGCCGCAGGCCGAACCAGCCACCACTCCGCCCAACTCGCAACCTGCCGCTCCTCACTCGGCCACGGCCGACAGTTGGCCCCTGTTTCGCGGTTCGCCCAGTGCCACCGGCGTGGCCGCGTCGAGCTTGCCCGACAATCTCGAAGTGCTCTGGCAGATTTCCACGCCCGACGGCTCGATTGAATCGACCGCCACGATCGTCGACGGCGTCGCCTACGTCGGCAACCTCAACGGTTATCTCTACGCCCTCAACCTGGCCGACGGCACCGAGAAGTGGAAGTACCAGACCGAGCCGGGCTTTTATGCTTCGGCGGCCGTGCGTGATAGGCGCGTCTACATCGGCGATGCCGAGGGGCGCTTCTACTGCCTGGACGCGGCCACCGGTGAGCTGAAGTGGGGCTTCTCGTCGAAGGCCGAGATCGACTCGAGCGCCAATTTCTGGCGCGACTGCGTCATCTTCGGCTCGCAAGACGCCACGCTTTATTGCTTGAACGCCGCCACGGGCGAAAAAGTCTGGGATTACACCATTGCCGATCAGATCCGCTGCTTCCCCACCATTGCCGACGACCGCGCCTTCATCGCCGGCTGCGACAGCAAGCTCCACGTCGTCGACCTGACCACCGGGCAAGGGAGCGCCAATCTCGATATCGAAGCCCCCACGGGCAACGCGCCGGCCCTGTTGCTCGAGGCGGATGCCAGCGCGCTATCGGCCGACATGCTCTACTTCGGCACCGAAGGAGAAACCTTCTTCGGTATCAATTGGCGCAAGTCGGAGATCGTCTGGCGCTATCGCAATCCCCAGCGCGCGTTCCCCTATCGTTCGAGCGCCGCGGTGACACCGGGGTTCGTCGTCGTCGGCGGTCGCGACAAACTGATCAAGGCGCTCGACCCCGCGACCGGAGAACCGCTCTGGACCTTCGCCACCAAGTCGCGCGTGGATTCATCGCCGGTGATCGTCGGTCAGCGCGTCTTTGTCGGCGGCGCCGATGGCCGGTTGTATGCCTTTGACCTGCAGACCGGCGAAAAGATCTGGGAATACGAAGCGGGGGGCGGTTTCAATGCCTCGCCTGCCGTGGCCGCCGGCCGCCTGGTCATCGGTAACGAAGACGGCGAGATCTTCTGCTTCGGCAGTAAGTGACCGGTGATTTTCGGTGACCGGTTTGAAGGCATCCACACCTTCAACTCCATCACATCACTCCGGCGCCAACCCGCTTTGCGTGACTTCACGCGGCTTTAGGTGGACATCGATAAAAGAGTAGATGAGCTCGCGAGCCTCTTGCTGGGCCGAGTGTCCACGGCCGTGAACGAAGAAGGCGAACTCGTCCGGTTTTTTTAACAGCTCGTACAGGTCGGCAATCTTCAACAACATCAGGACGCGCTGCCGTTGTGTGAGCGGCTGGCCGTCGTTGAGAGCGGATACATCCAGATACGCGCGCGGCGCAATCAATGCGATGATCTCATGAAAATCGATGGGCGGCAGCTCGCCGCGCAGGAGCGCCGGCCGCAGGGGCTTCAAGTAGATGTACCAGCGATCTCGAGCCCACTGCTCCACCTCGGCATTGTGGCGAAAGAACGGCGCGCTGCAATTGCAGACGGCGGCCTTGACCCGCTCGTCATACGCAGCCAAGAAAATCGCCCCTTGACCGCCGAGCGAATGCCCCATCGCGCCGATGCGGTCGCGGTCAACTTCATCGCGCGTTTCCAGGACGTCGATGGCAATCGAATGCTCGTACGTGAACTTGCCGACCGCCGTCCATTCTGGATGCTTCTCATAGAACCGGCCTGTTTCATACGGCCCTTCCGGCGGCGTCCGCTTGCCAGAAACAAAATGCTCTGGCGCAATGACCACGAAGCCACGCCGACAAAGATGATCCAGAAATGCCTTATCGGATTCGCCGTCCAGGCCCGCCGATTGCCGCATCCCTTGCGGATACGTGCCGTGCAGAACTACGACCGCGGGAGCCTTACCGTCGGGGTTCAGCGGAATGCCCAGGTACGCGTTCGCCCGTTCATCAGCCTCGACGTTGTAACTGATCCAAAGTCGCCGATATCGACCGTCGACAACCTCTTCCTCCTCAACTCGCACGTCGAGGGCCGGTTTGGTCGGCTTGTGCTGGTCCCGAATCAGATCGAGATAGCGCTGCCGCAACACGCCCCGGCGCTTGCCCCAATCCTCCCGCGTGTGAATGTCGGCCAGCAGATCATCCCAACTCGACTGGATCACCGGGGGGTCAGAACGCTTCCGAACTGGCGAATCATCGGCCGAGACACTGACCATCGCGATAGTGATGACAAGAAAGGCGAACATCAAGGTAGCATATCATCGCCGACTGCGCGAGTAAAAGAACCTTCGTCGCCGCGTCCGGTTCGTCTTGCGAAGGGGCGATAGCTCGTCATCGCGCGGCATTGCCAGCGGCGTCGTAACCGTAGGTGCTCAAGGACTTGTCCAGCCGCCCGGCCGCGTCGTAGTGATAGTCGTACTCGGCGGACGCGAGCACGCTGCCAGACGCGAGCCGATCGTCGGTGTTCAGCAGCAGGCCCGAGCGGTCGTAATCCCACGACAGCGTGCGGGTGACCGCCGCGGAACTGTTGAGCCAATTCTCGGCGGTGAGGCGGTTGAGATTGTCGTAATCGAAGGTGCGCGTCTGCCCTAACCGATCGGTCTGGCTGGTGAGGTTGCCGGCCGCGTCGTAACCGTAGGTGCGATCGTGCTGATTAGGATCGGTCTCGCGCGTGACGCGGCCGAGATTGTCGTATTCCCAGCGGAGTCAGACTATCGCCGTGGCAATCTACTATTCTTGAAGACCGCCAACCGGATCGTCAGTTGGTGAACTCCATTCTGCGTCGAAGCCATCTCTCAACCTGCGTAGTGCCTCCTCATAGTTCGAGCCTTTCGACTGCTCGAATGCTCTCGCAATGTGCTTCGCTAAATCTACGAGCATAATCCCCCAACTGGCTGGGTCGTCCCAGACTCCCGTGGCGAGTGAGATATGTTGTCCACCATCGGCAATCCAGACACGTAGCAGCTCCATTGCTTCGGGATCAACCAAGGCGGCTTGAGGAATTGGCAGTTGCTTTTGAGATACCACGGGTTGCCTCCGTTGAGAAGTCACGACGGTTCTATTCGGTAGGTTCGGGCAAACCTAATTCAGGTCGCCGATTCGGGCCGATTGGATCGCGTTTGTTCGAAACGGCATCCGAGCTTTTTGCCCTTTGGCCTCCAGTTAGCTCTTGAATGCGCTTATGTTCCGCGATTTCACGATCCGTCGTTCCGCCTTCTACAGGCTTAGTGGTTTCGGTGCCTCTCTTTAAACGCCCTTCTGCTTCATGGCGGTCGAGTCGCTTGGGCATGTTCCTTGATTGCCCCACGTAGGGCTTGTCATCTGCTTTTTGATCCGGGAATTCGTATATGCCCTTCTTCGGTGCACTACCCTTCTTCGCTCCCGGGCAGGGACCTAAACCCACTCCACGGCCGGGCATGCCACGCATTAAATCGGCCACTTGCTTCGCGCGTTCACCCGCCTCGCGTAGCACTTCCCCGCGATGATATGCCGAACTATCGGGGTTGTCAGCTAAGTCTGGGCGGCCGGCAAATCCGGCTGCCAAGTCCCTTGCGGGGTACTTTGAATGGTACTTTCCTTCTCTGACATTCGTGAGGTACTGCTGGATCGCGGCATCCTGGTCCTCATCGCTCATTTCGGCAAGGCCGTTTTCGCTCAGCCGCGCCGCTTGTTGCAACTCTGGCAACAACACCTCTTTACCACCCCATTTGTCCGAAACTCGAACTGTCCGCAGGTGTCCGCCACGATTTACTCCACCCGGATCCAATTCACCCCTGATCTCGTCCGTTAGCGATTCGCCGCAAGAATTGGCTTCGATCCGCCCGATAACCACCTTTCGGACAGGCTCAACGACGTTGCCAACCATGCCATCCCAAACCTTTTGGCCGAGGCTACGATTGTCCGGTCGTTCAATGACCCAGACAACGTTTTCACCCTCAATGCGTACTGTATCTCTCCCACTTGGGTCGCTCGCGTTCGTTGGGCTGTTGCCGACGTAGCGGCCGAGGTTCATATCTCCGGCGGCGAAGCCGAGTTCGTCCGGTTGTAAGAAGCGGTTCAGGGTCGGGCTGTACCAGCGGCCGCGGCCCTGGCCGTTGCTGAACCAGATGTTGCCCGTGATCGGGTCGTATTCCTGGCAGGTGTATAGCCAGCGCGTCGGCAGCGCGATCGTTTGCCCGGCCGCGTTGGTGACGCTTTGGATCACGCCGAAGGCGTTGTACTCCACTCGGGCGATCAAGGTCCCCGAGCGATCGAGCACGTCGCGAACCGTGCCGAGCTTGTCCTGCAATAGCCACAGATAACGGTCGCTGTCGGCCAGGGCCTTGCCGGCGACATCTTCGTGGGCGAATGGAATTGCCGCAGCACGTCGATCGAATCGACAACTGCTACTCCGTAGTCAGCCGCCGAGATCTATGAAGTTCTCTACAAACAGTTCCTGCTGCGGGGATTACGACCCGGATTCAAGCTTTTGTGTTATCGAGCATAGTGCCGAGCAAGATAGAATTCAGGAAGCCAAATACGGCTTAAGAACGCATCGCGGTCAAGATCAAAATCAGTCCAGGAAGCTGCAGCTACCTTTTGCATAGCCTTCGTGAACGCGACTCTATCTCCAGCGTTAAACTCAATAACACCAATGTAGAAGTCTGCTGAAAGGTTTCGAATGCTGGTTTCGTCTGGATGGTCGTTTATGCAACTGGCTCGTAGGCTGTCTTCGTCGATCCTTCCAATCGCGAAGTCGGCCAATGCACCGGGCCACTTCTTCGCTGGTGATATCCGAAGCCGTTTAGAAAGCAACGTTTCCATTTCGTCGGTGAGATTTTTGTCTGCGCACATACCGCCAGCGAACACGAGCAGAAGTGGAACCTCAACGTTCAACCCAGCGGCAGAATAGTCACAATCCAGGCCGTCGCGCCACACTCTGATCGCATCGTCTGGTTGCTCGAGGCACCACTTGGTGGCTCCTGCCAAGGCATAGGTTACCGAAGCGTGATGAGGGTACCGCGTGTTGAACGATAGAAAGTGATCACTTGCTTCGCTATACTTTCCAAGCCATGACAGAGCGATCCCAAATTCAATCGCATGCGAAGTACTCGGCTCCGCCGCGTAACGTTGGTACATTTGCAACAGTCCTGCATCAGTCTCGCCGCAACGCATCAACTGCCAAGCGTCTTGGTGCATGTCACATGTCCAATATTGTCAGTAATTGAGTCCAGATGACCCGATAATCCCGTGTCTATTATAGAACCAAAGCTGCGTCTGTCCTGGCGGTAGGTTCCATGCGTCGAGTTGCTTCATGAACGTGTCGAAGCCGTGTTGAGTAAAGGGCTTCAATTCCCCATACGTAAATCCAGGATGTCGTGATGAAGGGCCTATGAATTCTGCATCCACCCCGTTCTGCCCAGGCCTTGTTCGCATTATCCAGTCTGATGGCTTTGTCCCTGTCTGCTTGGCAAGTGCACTCCCGAATTCGTCGTGAATGTCGTTGCCTACGGCTGGGTTCGAGAATCCAGCAGGGCCCTTCGTTGGCGGACAAACCGCTGTGGTTCCGCTCGGGGCACATTCTGACACTTTCGGAGGCTGTGGTGCAGTCTTTGGCGGCTTGAAATACTTGATCACGGGGCCCGCAAGCTTCTTCGCTCCACGCAACAAACCGCCTGTTCCTGCCGATACTGCCCCTTCGATCGCTGCATCGGTTACCACCTCGCCTGGCGAGACCGTTCTGGTGTCGATCCCTTGGCGAACAACGCTGCCGGTCGCCCCGCCAACCGCGCCGCTGAGCGCGAGAACGCCAACCGTTACTGCGAACGTGGGATCGCCTGTCGCTGCGCCCAAGATCCCGCCCGCAATGGCGCCGGCAGCCGCACCTGAAGCTACTGTTCCCCAAAACTCTCCGGAGGTTTTCGCCGTAAAGGCCCCGACCACCGCGGCACTGGCGCCGCCGACGAGTGCGCCTGCGCCAGCGGCTAGCCAGGACCAAGCTTGTCCACTCGGATCCGTTGCGTTCGTCGGACTGTTGTGCACATAGATCACCAAGTTCAGGCCATCGATAAATCCGCCTGGGTCCGGCTGGATAAATCGCATCATGCCAGGGCTCATCACCCGGCCTTGGCGCGAGCCATCGCTAAACCAGTACTGCCCGGTGTTGGAATCGAACTCCTGCCCGGTGAACGTGAACCTGGTGGGCAGCGCTGTAGGTGAGCCGCTGGCGTCGGTGACCGACTCGATTTCGCCGAAACTGGTGTAGTCGATGTGCGCGGCGACCGTGCCGTCGCGGTTCAAGACTTCGCGCACGGTGTTCAGTCGATCCTGAAGCAACCACGCGTAACGGTCCGTGTCGCTCAGGCCCTGCGTGACATCTTCCTGGGCGAACAACTGATCGACGGCCTGGCCCCACAGGTAGCGCTTGCTGACCGTCGCCGCATTTCCGCCGGGCCCATCGCTATCGACGAAGTCGAGAATCACGTCGCCGCGAGACTTGGCCCCCTCATCGTAGACGTAGGTCTCCACGACGGGCGTGCCGGCGACCGCTACGCCGGAGCCGTTCGTGGTGTAGTCGGTGACTTTGCTCGACACGCGGCGATCGAACGTGTCGTAGACGTACTCGACCGTCTTGTCGATCTGCCCGCCCGTTTCGTAGTTGGTGACCTTGGTCAACCGCTGTCAAGCGTTCGGCAACTCGCCGAGACCGTCCGGCGGAGGATCAATTACCGGCAATCGCAGAATTCTTAGCGTGTGCCATTTGCCGATATCAATGGTGTTGAACAGCTCCTCACGCACGATCAAACCAGCGCCACCAGCTACCTCGAAAATCGCAACGTCGTCGGGCGGTTGCGGATAGAGAAATAGACCGTCCAGCGAGAAGTACACATCACGTCCGCATTCATCGCAGCGCCTAACGCCAGCGTCGTCGGTGCCGCGAATGATCAGCCGCTTGCGCCCATGAATAGTGGCCCAGTCGGGAATGAGCTTCCCCTTCGGACCGTAGACTCGGCCTACGTACAGGTCGCGATCGACAAGCGCTTGCGGGAACTTCTGCAAAAAAGGCAGGTAGATCACCGTGACGGCGTCGCCGTATGCAAAGTTCAGCGGCTTATCACGTGGTTTGGATTCCAAGTGAGCATCAATCGATTTCACGTCGGGCTTGGGAGCGGCACAACCTGTACAGCGCCAGGTGCGATCGGCGATCTCACTTGCCTCCTTTGTCAGAAAGCACGGAGTCTTGGTCCGCGTAATCATGGCAACGTAGACCATATTGTTCGTCATGGTTGCGCCTTGAAGTTCTTGTCGACGATGTTTTGCCAAACGATACCGCCCCATCGGTTCTGTAAATGCTAGCACCGCCAGGTGGCGGGGCGTGTG
>CAZBWM010000030.1:0-70168 GCA_964495375.1 uncultured Planctomycetaceae bacterium
TGATCGGTCACAAAGGGGGCGCGAGCGAACGGCTCGAAGTGCTGTTCAACCCACAAGGCACACTCGACGGCGACCCCGACCAGACGGGGCCAGGCTATTATCTGAGCGTTGCCTGGACCGGCGACCACGGCGGCGTGCAGAAGTCGGTCATCTCCTGGCTCGACATGTCGCACTGCCGCACGGTGCGCGAAGGGATGGACCTGGCGCGCGAGAACCCGCACCCCACGCTCTGCTGGGTGCTGGCCGACTCGCAAGGGCATATCGGTTGCCAGGCGAGCGGTATGTTCCCCAAGCGCGGTTGCGATGCCCAGGGGCGCGAGCACACTGGTTTGATTCCGGTGCCGGCTTGGGACGAGCGCAATCACTGGCAAGGCTGGCTCGACACGAGCTATTTGCCGAGCACTTACGATCCCCCCGAGGGCTTCGTCGCCACGGCGAACGAAAGCGTCAATCCACCGGCGGGCCCGATGCTGGTCACGCAGCCGGTGCCCGACTATCGCAAACGCCGTATCGTCGAGCGGCTCCAAGAGATCGACTGCGTCACGCTGGACGAAATGCAGGCGCTGCAATACGACGTGCTCAGCGTGCAAGCCCGCGACCTGCTCGCGGTGTTTCTGCCGCACCTGCCCGCCGGGGACGTGCGCACGAGGCTGGAAAAGTGGGACCTGCGGTTCGACATCAAAAGCAGCGAGGCCACGCTTTTCACGCGGCTGTATCGCAATGTGCTCTTGGAGATTTTCGGCAACGAACCGGGGGGCATCGGCTGGCGGCGGATGCTTTACTTGTCGACGCGGTCGGGCTTCTCGCTGATGGTAGTGACCACGATCGATCGGCTGTTGCAGAAGACCGACTCGCTGTGGTGGCAAGGGCGCGACAAGGGAGAATTGATCCGTAAGGCGGCGGCCAATCTCGGACCCGATGACATGCAACCCTGGGCGCAGACCAACGCGTTTCAATTCACGAATCGCTTCTTTGAAGGACGGTTCGTCGGTCGGGCGCTCGGGTTTCATACCGAAAAGGTGCCGATGCCCGGCTGCCATGCGACGCCGTTCCAAGGGCACTTGCTGCGCGTGGCCACGCGCGAAGCGACGTTTGCTCCCAGTTACCACTTCACGGCGGACATGGGAACTGACGAAGCCTGGACGAACTTGCCAGGCGGCCCCAGCGAGCACCGCTTCTCGGGCTACTACATCAACGACATCCCGCGCTGGCGGGCCGGCGAATATAAGCGACTCTGGCCCCAGTGCGCAGTTTCGGCGAATGCCGGAGACGGCTGATTGCGTGAGGAGCCCACCGGGCTCCGTAGGGTGAACCCAATCGCTGCACGTTCTGGATCTAGCGCAATTGGACGGTCTTCGTGCGACCGGACTCGTCGATCCAGAGTTTTTCTTCGCGTGCCAGCCAGCCTACCGCTTGCAGCACGAGATCTCGATGGGCATCCACCGAACGCACCAGCTTGCTCAACGTCTGCGGGCCGTGCATGTCGAGGTACGTCCACACCAGACCGGCCGTTTCACCCACTTGTTCCACATAGGACGTGCATGCAGTCGCCATACAAGTCGTTCTCCCGGCGTCAGATGGTCGCGGCGCTCCACCCGTAGGGGCGATCGCCATTGGATTAGCTGCGGGGTCTTCGTCAATCAGCGCGTGACGATTACCAGGTACGGCGGGCGCTCCCGATCCGCCCCGTGGCAGGCTGCGGGGGTGGGCTCCGCACTTGGTCTCGCTTTCGGAAAATATAGCGGATTATTTCGCATTCTCTCAAGCTGAACTGCTCGTGACGGGTTTGCGGGGTGTGCGGGTATCTCCGGCCGCTGTGCACTTTGAAGCCCGCGCCGCGGGGGGATAGACTGTTCGATCTATGCTTTCATCCGACTCCGGCATCGATCCGGCGCCTGCTTCCGCCGAACTGCGCCGCCGATTGACGAACCTCGAGAAGCTCCTCGATCTCACCCGGCATCTGGCTTCGGACATTGAGCTGGAACGCATCCTCGAGCGGATCACCCGCGCGGCCTGCGATGCCCTGGACTGCGATCGCGCGAGCCTTTATCAGTTCGACCCCAAGCGGCAAGAAGTCTATACCCGCGTGGTGACGGAACTGGAGATCGCCGAGGTCCGGCAGCGTCTGGGGCAGGGCATTTCAGGCCACGTCGCGCTCACGCGACAACTGGCCAACGTGCCCAATCCGGTCGACGACTTGCGCTGGAACCCCAACGTCGATCGGCAAACTGGCTATCACACGCGCAACATCCTCGCCGCACCCCTGCTGTCGGCCGAGGATCATGAACTGCTCGGCGTGCTCGAAGTGTTCAATCGCCGCGAGGGTTCGTTCGACGCATTCGACGAGCAATTGATTGAAGCGTTCTGTCAGCACGCAGCTACGGCGCTTGAACGGGCCCGCCTGATCGAAGAGTTGCACGTTCGCAACCGGCTCGAGGCCTCGCTCGACGTGGCCCGCGACGTGCAGCGCGGCTTCATGCCATCGCGATTACCCGAAGTGGCCGGCTACGAGTTGGCCGTCTGGTGGTTGCCGAACCAGGCCATCGGCGGCGACTACTGCGATGTGCTGCGGCTGCGTGACGGCCGGCTCGGGCTGGTGATCGCCGACGTGAGCGGTCACGGGCTGGGGCCCAGCTTGATCATGGCCTCGGTGCGAGCCGCGCTGCGGGCGCTAACGCTCGAGTACGCGTCGCCGCGGGTGCTGCTGGAGTTGCTGTCACGAGCGCTCGGGCCCGATCTGCAGAACGGGCGTTTCATTACCATCGCGCTGGCGGCCATTCACACGGAGTTGCACACGATCGAATTCGCGAACGCGGGGCATGCGCCGGCCCTGCTCTACCGCGCGGGGCCGCGCGAGTTCGCCACGCTCGAAGCCAGCGGCATGCCGCTCGGAGTGCTCGACGAGCCGAGTTTCGATGGCAACAAGACACTGCAGCTCGCCGCCGGCGATCTAGTCGTGCTCTGCACCGACGGCATCGTCGAGGCCATGAACGATCGCGACGAACAGTTCGGCCATGCCCGGCTAAAGGCGCTAGTCGCCGAACATGCCACATCGCCGCTTGACGAACTGGTGCAAGCGGTCGCCCGAAGTGTCGAGTCGCATTATGTCGGTGCCAGCCCGGCCGACGATTTGACGATCCTGGTGTTGCGAAGAAGTCGTTAATCCCGCGTGCTCGACGAGGAGGCAATCGGGCTGCCGCGACGCAGCGCGTCTATTTTGCTCCCCATTGGATTCGCAGCGGCTGCCGATTGCGATAGTGAAGCAGGTGAATTTTGAGCTGCTCGAGCTGACCGACCTGGCCCGTTTGCTGAGCGATTTGCGCGGCGCGGAGCGCGGTTTGCTGGGCCGCATCGAAATCGCCGTTGGCCGCTTGCGCCATCGCGAGAATACCCAGCGTCTCGGCATCCTGATGATTGGAAAGTGCATCGGCGCGCTGTGCCCAGCGGAGCGCCTCGGGGCCATTGCGGGTAGCATCGTCGTGCGTCGTGGCCAGGATCTTGGCCAGATCGCGCGCGGCGAAGGCGTAGTTCGGCGCGAGCGTCAGGGCGTGTCGCAACTGGACAACGCCATCCGCCACGTTGCCACTAAGCGCTAGGCTCGCACCGTAGTTGCGGCGCGCCTGTACATAATCCGGTCGATACTCGACGGCGCGAGCCAGGTAGGGCACCGCGTCGGCCGCGCGATTGGCGTACAGCAGCGCCGTGCCATAGTTCATTTCGGCGAACTCGTTGCGAGTGGTCACCGCCAGAGCGTGGCCGAACAACGTCAGGTCGTTGCGCCACACGCCCACCTGCCGCCAGGTGAGCAGGGCGCAGGCGACAAGCGCCAGGGCACTGCACGTGGCCGCCGCGATGGCCGGTACGCTGGATGTGCGCCGACCCGAGACATCTGTCATTGTCCCCGGCGGCGTGTTCGTTCGCTTTTGTAGCCAACCGACGAGCGCCGAGACTCCCCAGGCCAGCGCGACGAATATGCCGACCAGCGGAACGTACGTATAGCGATCGGCCCGACCCTGCCGGCCAACCTGCACGATGCCAATCACGGGCACCAGTGTGACGAGATACCAACACCAACCAGTGATCAAATACGGAGCGCGACGCCACGAGACGATGGCTGCCGCCGTGATGATGACGAGCAACACCGCCGACCCGATCACGGCGGGCGTGCCGATCCCGTGTGCTTCGAGCTCGCCGTGGGGATGCGGATAAAACACCGCCAGCCCGCTAGGCCAGAAAGTTTGCCGCAGATAAGCGGTGGTCGAAAGTGCGGCGTTGGCCAAGCGCACGGGAAGCGGCGTTTCGAGTAATTTGGTAGTGTCTCCGCGATCTTGCGCGTGGTAGGTGATGTACGCCGAGCCGAGCGACAGCAGATAGAGCGGCGCTTTCTCGACAACGCAGCGAACCATGGCTGGCGGTGAGAACGTCGCGCGGCCGTCTTGAAGAATCGTCAGACGGGCCAAGGGCCAATAGTCCAAGAGTAGCAATACAGCCGGCAACATCACGATCATCGGCTTGGACATCAGCCCCAGCGCGAACAAGCTCGTCACCAGCAAGTACTGCACGAGCGTTGGACGCCGCACCCAGCCGGCATAGACCAAGAGCGTCAGCCACCAAAATAGCCCACAAAGCACTTCCTTGCGCTCGGCGGCCCAAGCGACCGACTCGACGTGCAACGGGTGCAAGGCGAAGAGCGCGGCCACCAGGGCGCTCGCCCAGATGTTGGCCCCCGCCGGCGCGGCTGACTCCGCGGGCTGAGGTCTTACGGCGCCCTCGGGCATGCCGGCGGCTCGTTGATCGCGGCGGCGTTTCTTGCCCGTGGACTTGGCGACGGGGTCGATCGTACGTGGGGCGACGGACGACCGGCTGTTACCACCGGTCGAAAGTTCGGAGGTTAATCGCACCAGCGCCCAGAACAGGCAAACCGAGCTCGCGGCGTGCAGCAGCAGGTTCATGGCGTGATGCCCACGCGGGCTGCTCCCTTGCTGGGCGGCGCCAAACAAGTTGCAATCCAAGATGTGCGACAGCCAGGTCAAGGGATGCCAGTTGGCTTCGTAAGGGCGCCAGTCGTCGCGGGTGCTGAAGTCGAATGCCCAACGAATCGCCTCGCGGGTGAAGCCCTGCTGAACGTTGGCGTTCTGCCAGATGTAGACGCCGTCGTCGATATTGACGAAGTCGTTACGCCAGACGGGCGCATAGGCGAGCAGCGTGGCCAGAAACAGGCCCGCACTCAAGATCAAGCAAGTTTGCCGCGACGACATGCGTGGGAGCAATCAACGGTCAGGTGGCGGGTTCGCCTGTTCAGCATAGGCCCCAGCCCTCGCGCTGCCCAGGTAGGCGGTGATGGAAGTCGGCTATAGGTCTTGTCCTGTGACATCCCGACGCGCGGCATGCCAGACCCGTAGAACCACCACGGTTCGTCCGCGAATTTCAAACAGCACTCGATATGCGCTTCGTCGACGTCCGACGATCAATTCTCGGATCGGAAGCTCTATCTCTGCGGACTCGGCAGCAAGCCCATAGCGTTGGGGATTTCGTTCGAGCGCTTCGATCGCGGCCATCAGCCGGAGAAACCATCTCGCGCCGGCGGCTTCGGCGTTCTGCTCGCGAAACCAATGCAATGCACTTTCGACGTCTGCGAGCGACCGGAGTGTGATTCGCACGCGATATTTATCGCTAGCCATCGGCGTTCACGCCGTACTTCTTGGCGAGCGCGCGTAGCGCGGCGCGAGCGGGCTTTGTGCGACCTGCCGCGGCGTCGGCCAAACCCTCGCGTATGGCAGCGACGGTTGCTTGGCGTTCGGCCTGCGCGGCGGCGGCGACCAGTTTTTGGTAGGCGGCCGCATCCTGCACAACAAATTGAGCCTTGCCGTTGACGGTCAGCACAACTGGCTTGCCGGTTTTTTCGAGCCGCTTAAGGTAGGTTGCAGTCCGTCGCTTAAAATTCGTCAATGAGTCGATTCCATCGGTTAAATCGAGCATTTGAGGCGCCCTTGTTTTAGCATTCAATGTGGTGCTAATACAATGCTATCCGACCCTGCCACTACTTGGCAAGGAATACGCTTTGAGTAGCGAACGACCGATGAGGGCCGCAACCGCAGTCCGACCACAGATTTGCGATCAGACCAAACGCAACCGGGAATACCATGTCGACGCCAACTTGGAACTCACTAGTCGCCGCGGTGAAATCCCACGATCCGAAGGTGGAATTCGCGCTCGGGCTGAGCGATCAAGAGATTGCTCGGGTCGAAACTCGATACACATTCACGTTTCCACCCGACTTACGCTCGTTTCTACAAACCGCTTTGCCGCTTGGCCATCGATTTCCTGACTGGCGGTTCGGCGATGAAGATGAGTTGACCGAGATGCTCGACGCTCCCCGGCGCGGGATTCTATTCGATATCGAGCACAATGGATTTTGGCTGCCAGAGTGGGGCCCGCGCCCCGCGGCTCTCCGCGACGCCTGCGCGCATGTCGACGAATTGCTCAGAGATGCACCGAAATTGATTCCGGTACTGGGCCATCGCATGATGCCCGCGGAACCACATGCTGAGGGCAATCCAGTTTTCTCGGTTCATCAGACCGACATCATCTACTATGGCTTCGACCTCATGGATTACTTTCAGCACGAATTTGAATTGCCCGACCGGAGGCCTTGGCCAGACTCGATCCGAGCGATTCGCTTTTGGGACATCGATCGGTTCTTCGACGTGCGTTGGTCGCGGGGCTATTGTGTGTTTGATAATCGCGATGGAACGCTGCCATGACCGCAATCGTGGCGAAGGGACTCAGGTTCACTCGTCGTCGTCCGTGATCTCGTACTCCTCGTCCGCCCCCGGGTCTGCAGGAGCCACATTATTTGTCTGAAACGGATTCGCCGAGTTGACGGCGATCGGCAGAATGCCCAACTGCCGGGCCGCGGCAATCGACACCAACTGGTAGTTGACATCGTCCTGGTTGAACTTGTCCTTGTGCTAGGCGATGTCCGCATTGCCCATCGCCACCGCGGCGCAGAACGTGCCCCACGAGTTCTTGCCGCGAGTGTCTTCATCGACCACGTCCTCGACGTCCGGCAGATCGCGATGGTCGTCGTCGGCCGTTCAGGCCGTTCGCCAGGCGTTGGCCGCGCTGGGCGCGCCGCATTCGTCCAAAGCGCAAAAAAAAACGAGCGCGCGGGATTGATCCCACGCGCTCGCTTGTAAAACTCGATTGCCAACAGCGATCGTTCGAACTAACGCACGCGGCGCCCCGAGGGTGCCGGCTTGCGGGCGGCCGTGCCCGACTTGCGGTTGCGAGGCGACTTGCTGGTGGCGGCGGTCTTCACCTTGGCGACGGGGGGTTCGTCCGATTCGCCGACCATCGCGGGGATTTCCGCCGGCGTCGTCGAGACCACGGCTTCGCTGTGGTCGCTGTACTCGGCGACGTTAGCGAGCTTGCCGTCTTCTTTCCACCACATCCAGCGGCCCGTTTCGCTGCCGTCGACGAAGCCGCCGGCGATCGACTTCTGACCGTTGGCATGCCACCAGGTCCACTCACCAACGGGGCGGCCATGCTCATAGGTGCCGACGACCGATTGCTGGCCGTTGGGATGCCACCAGGTGAACGAGCCGACGGGTTGACCTTCCTCGTAGCGACCTTCCATCATCTTCTGGCCGTTCTTGTGCCACGAAGCGTAGGCGCCGTGCCGGACGTCCTTGCCGTCCTTACCTTTGATCGTGATCGAAGCCACGCCGCGCCACCAATCGTAGGTTGGCGTCGCGAGATCGCGGGCGAACAGGTATTCACCTTCGGACTTCACGAGCTTCGGGCTGTGCCGTTCGGTTTTATGGCCAACCTGGCGGCCGAGTTGATAGGTTTCTTTGAGAGCCGGCTTGCCGTCGGCTTTCCATTCGAGAACTTCGCCGTCGAGCTCGCCATGCACGTACGTGCACTCGCGCATCTTGCGGCCGTTGGTGAAGTACCAGACCGAACGGCCGTGCCGCTCGCCATTCTCGAACGCCCATTGCGTGATCTTGCGATGCTTGGCGTCGTAGACCGTCCAGTCGCCGTGCAGTTCATTGTGCTTCTGGCCGACTTCGGCGGTGAAGGGGGCCTCGAACTGCTTGAAGTGAGGCGACTTGGTAAACATCTCGCCTTCGCCGGGAGCGTACCAACGAGTCCAAGTCCCTTCGCGCTGTCCGCGCTGGAACTCGCCACGGGCGACAATGCGGCCACGTTCGTCCCACATGGTCCACAGGCCTTGGTTGACGTAGTTGCCGGCGGCGTCTTGCACGACGTGCCGCTCAACCTTGACTGCTCGATTGGCAAAGCGCTCCTTGATAACTTCTTGCGGGGCATCCGCGGCGACTTGCGGCGTGGCGACGTCCCCCGCTTCGGCGACGACTTCGACCGACGGCTCAGCTTCCGTGGCAGCGGCCGTGCCTTCGACCGGCGCGGTCAGCGGATCGGTCGGCTCCTCGATCGCTTGATCGAAAGCCGACGCGGTCGAGCTGTCGGTCGCGGCGGCGAGCGTCGAGGTCTGGGCGTCGTCGGCTCGTAAGGCGGCGCAACTGGCCGCGAAAATGGCAAACGCGGTGCCGCAAGGCACGAGTAAGAACCGGCGCATGGCGATGCACTCCCTTGCTTGTTCAAAATCGCGCGCTGGGCACCGCGAGCCGGTGAGTCGCGCGGTCGGCTGCACAAAATTATTGCGCGATGGCGATTGCAATCCCTGCGTTTCGCCGCCTTAGGCATCGTCCCGGCAAATTGAGATTCGTGAGAATCCCAGGACGAGCAAGCAAAGTCGGCGCGCTGGGTAATTCCGCGCAACTTTTCGTCACCCACAAAGTTTGCCTCAATTGCGGATTGCCGGCGGCACCGCTACAGTTTGGGCAAACTTTGACGGCGCTCGGTCGACGGCAGCGCGCAGCCTAGCCAATGGACCACGAACCAAAGCTTGCGCCAACGCGGGGTTCAGCGAAGAGGGAGAACAGCAGGATGAGCGAGCACACCACGGCGGCGGGAGCCCCCACCGAGGCGAAATGGCAGCCCTTGGCAGCGCTGGAACGACGCGTGGCCGGCGTCCTGGTCGAAAAGGCCAAAACCACGCCCGACGCCTATCCCATGTCGCTCAACGCGATTCGCAGCGGTTGCAATCAGAAGAGCAACCGCTATCCGCTCATTGAAGTCGAGGAGGACGCGATCCTCACCGCACTCGACCGCTTGCGAGCGATTGGCGCCGTCGCCCTGGTGCAGGGGAGCGGCCGCGTCGAGCGCTATCGCCATTACATGTACGAATGGCTTGGGGTCGACAAGCTGGAATTGGCGGTGATGACCGAACTGCTCTTGCGCGGCGCGCAAACCATCGGCGAACTACGCGGCCGTGCGAGTCGCATGGACCCCATTCCCGATCTGGCGGCGCTTCGCCCTGTGCTCGATAGCCTGAAAGCCAAAGGGCTCGTCTTGTCGCTGTCGCCCGAGGGGCGAGGGCAGGTTGTGACGCATGCTCTCTACAAGCCCGCGGAACTCGAGAAGCTGCGCGCGGAATACTCGAACTACACGCCCCCCGCGGGTGGAAGCGACGCCGACAGCGCCGGCGAGAGCGCCCCGCCCCGTCGTGAGCCTGTGGGGACTGCCACGCGGGCTGATACCGCCCATGCGTCGCGCCCGGCCGCGAGCGACGCGCTCAGCCAATCGCTGGCCGCGATCGTCGATCGAGTCGAAGATTTGGCGCGCCGCGTCGAGGCGCAGGAGCAGGCGCTGGCTGCCTTGCGGCAATCGCTCGGCGAATGAAGGCCGTGTTCGCCGAGCAGCGGCACGCCGCTGAGGTTGAGCGTATCATGGAACGCAGCGCCGCTACCCGAGCGTTCGTCGCGCTGGCGGCCATCTGCGAGTTTCTCGAATCGGCATAGCTTGTGGCCAAATCGATTTCCAGCCAGCGCGCAACGCACCCAAAGACGCTGACGCGCGATTCAGGCAAGTTCGCCGGCATGCAGTGGTGGAGTCGGTTGCCGGGCCCGGCCCACGCGGCGCTCGCCTTCTTGTTGGCTTGGGGAGTACTTGCCGCCTGGCGGCACGAGGTGTTGCCGTTGCCACCGTATTATGAAACCGCCATGGGGCTGTTTCGCGAGGCCGACTTTCTCGTCGATACGCATTTCGACTATGAGCGCTTGCGTAACCGCGAACCCGCCGTGAACGAAGGAGGCGCCCATTCGTATGTCGTCAGTGCCCTGCCGACGCTGCTGGCGCTGTTGATGATGGCGAGCCCCACCCCGGTTGTCACGGCCGTGGTGGCGCATCTTTTCTCGTTCGCGGCGGCGGCCGTCATCGTCGTGGCTCTGTCCTGGCTCGTGGCACGGCGCAGCGACGCGTGCTATGGCGTAGCGATCGCGGCGGCGGCGATCACTACGCCGCTGGTAATCACGCAGGTCGAGCTGATTGGCATGGACGTGCCCATGGCAGCCTGCGTACTTTTGGGCGTGGTCGCCGTTGTCGAGGCGCGTTACGCCCTGGCGGCTCTGGCGTGTCTGTCCGCGTTCTTTATGAAATCGACAGGTTTGATCGCGTCGGTGGCGATCATCCTGTATCTGGCATCCGCGTGGAGCATGTGCCGGCTGGCTGGTGACAAACACTGTGCGGGCATCTCCACCGCCGCCGATTGCCGACGCCTATTGCGCGGCGCGTTTTTGAACGTGCTCGCGCTGGTGGTCGGAGTCTCCATTTACGCCTGGGGGGACGTCCACTCGCGGCTGATGCGAGTTGGCTTCGCCGGTGACTGGATCGCTCACGCCTGGCGAGTTTGTCCCGACTTGCTCGCGTTGGCGATCGTCGTCATGCTGCTGGGATTCGCCACGCTGGCCCGCAAGTTGTGGCAAGCTCGCCAAGCCGGAGTACCCTGGCTCGCGATCGCGCGAGATTGGCTGTTTCACGACGCGGCGTTGCCATTGGCGTTGCTGCTGGTGATCGGCGATCTGGCGGCGATGCGGCTTTACGCGCGCGTATTTGTCATTCGCTACGTGTTGCTGGCAGTGCCATTTCTCTATCTGCTGCTGGCCGCGATCGTGTATCGACGGCGACTGGGTCGTTGGAATCTCGTGCTGCCGATAGCGCTAGTGGCACTAAACGTCTACAACGCCAACGGGCGGCTTTTTCCCGACGCCGGGGGCCACGCGCGGCACTGCGCTCCATTGGAACGCAGCCGAGAGTATCTGGTCGACCAACGCTCGCAGATTACCGCGATGCGCGAGCTGGCCGCCCAGGGAGATGCCGTGCCGATCCTGGCCGGCTACCCCTTCAACCATTACTTGTCGTTTCCGCGGCTGGGTTACGTCGATAAGCCCTTGAGCGGCTACGCAACCATGCCGCTGGTGGCGCCGACCTTTCGTTCGGTTTACGACCTGTTTCGCGATCGCCCTCAGCGGCTGCGGATCATCTCGGTCGACAATCCTAGCCACCGCGTCGGCTCGATTTACACGCCTCCGCCCGCGCCCGGCGATCCCATTCTGTACGACGATCACCAGGCATCGCCGCTGGTGATCTACCGGAAGGATCTATCGCAGCAGGCGGCCCAGCCCGGCGGTCTCGAAAACTGGTATCTCGAAAATCTTTGGGGGGGTGGCATCGAGCGACTCCCGTCGGCGGTTTGGCAAGTTCGCGCCGAGGAGCTGGTCGCGGTTGGCCGATCCGACCTGGCCATTCGATTACTCGAACGACGCGCGGCGACCGTGCCTGACGATTTCGCGAGTCGCATTCAGCTCGGGCAGCTCTACCTGGGAGCGGGGCGCGTTGCCGAAGCGGCGCAACTCGTGCGCAATTTGCTCGACGCGGCCCAAAATCGCACGGTCGATGCATCCATCGTCGCGCATGCGCATCTGTTGTTGGGGCTCACGCTGTTGCATCAACGGCAGCTTGATGCTTCGCGTGCCGAATTCGAAACGGCGCTTCGCTTTGACCCAACCTTGCACGATGCGCGAGTGAATCTGGGGGTCAGCGACCTTTTGGCAGGACGCCTGCCCGAGGCGGAACGACAATTCCGGGCCGTGGTGGCCGAGCTACCCGAACATGACAGTGCCAATTACCACTTAGGGCTCATCTGGTCGGCTCAAGGACGCGAGGCCGAAGCGGAACGAGCCTTCGAGCGCACGGTCAAGGAAAATCCCAAGCACTTCGATGCACTGCAGCAGTTAGCCGAGCGACGGCGCAAAACACGACGATCGAAGGAAGCTCTCGAGTACTACAGCCGCGGGATCGCCCTACGACCCGATTGGTTGGACGGACTGAACTGGTCGGCCTGGATCATGGCGACCAGCTCCGACGCGGCGCTGCGCGACGGCCGCCGGGCCCTCGAATTCGCCGAACGAGTGTGCCGGGCTTCGGCCTATGGCAATGCCGCGGCACTCGACACGCTGGCGGCCGCCCACGCCGAATGTGGACAATTCGAGCAGGCGGTGCAGTTCGCTCAAAAAGCGCTGGCCGTGACGCCCCCCGACCAGCAGGCGACCTTGGGCGAGCAGATCCGCCAGCGACTGGAGTTGTATCGCCGCGGGGAGCCGTACCGCGAAAGCTGAACTCTAGCGAACCTGGGGCGCCGACTGCTTCAAGAACTGCTCCAGGATCAGGACCCCACAATCGGTCAGAAAACTCTCGGGGTGGAACTGCACGCCGAAGATCGGCAGTTCGCGGTGACGCACGCCCATGATCTCGCGGCCGCCGGCAGGTGCATCGGCCCAGGCGCAGACCTCGAGGCAGTCGGGTAACGTACCTGGGCGAATTACCAGGCTGTGATAGCGCGTGGCTTGAAAGGGATTGTCGAGTCCGGCGAACAGCCCCGTCGAATCGTGATAAATCAGGTCGGTCTTGCCGTGCATCAATCGCTCGGCCCGCACAATCTCGGCGCCAAAGGCATGGCCGATGGCCTGATGCCCGAGGCAGACACCGAGGATCGGCACCTGGCCCGCGAAGCGCGTGATCAGGTCGCAGGAGATGCCTGCCTCGCGCGGCGTGCAAGGACCCGGTGACACGATCAAGTGGCTCGGCTGCCGGGCGGCGATTTCATCGAGCTTGATCTGGTCGTTGCGGGCGACTTCGAGTTCGATCGACGGGTCGATTTCGCCCAACCGCTGCACAAGGTTGTAGGTGAACGAATCGTAGTTATCGATGAGCAGGATCATGGGGGCGTGGCAGGCACCGCTAATGGCAAAGGCGACACGCGAGATGACATTGGCATCATTCTATCGCCTAGCACGATAGCTGTGTATGGCCTATTGAGGGGCGGCGGTTCGAGGGTAATCCCGCAAACCGACTTGATGCGACACACTGGTCACACATGTCAAGGATCGTGCGGTAAAGAGCTGTGTTCATCGGCGCCGCGGGGGGCGGCAAAGAGCAGCAACTCCGATGGGACCACGTCCGATCCGAAGCTAATTGCGAGCCATTTCCCGTCGCGACTGAAGACGAGATCGTGGTAGGGCCCCGTTGGCAGTTCGAAGGCAGCGATCGGCTGCCCATCGGGCAAACTCCATAGAAAAATAGTCCCATCGGAACCCATCGCTACGAGAAGCGGCTCGCCGGGTGAAAACGCCAAGGAGCTGATGAATTGCGAAGCCTGCAGCGTCAAGGGTTCGGCGGTAGGATCACCCCAGCGTCGTACCCACACTTGACGGATGCCACCGCTATACGCCAGGTATTGGCCGTCGACAGAAAAAGCCGCTGAGTCGACTGACGTGAGTTGCGACCACGGCAGCGGTCCAGATTTGCCCGTCGCGACGTCAATCAACATCATCGATGGCTGACCAGGTGCTGATCCGTCCAGCATCAGCAAGAGCGTTTTGTCGTCGGGTGTGAACAGTGTATCGTGAGCAAACGAGGGCAGCATGATCGACCGCTGCTCCCGCTCGAGCTGGTGCATGTCGCCTAGTGTCAGTAAACGCGACGATCTACCTCCCGACGTTGCTACGCACCGCTTGTTGTGACTGACCCGGCGTTTTTGCTGCACCCGACTGCCACGGATCTCTGACAACCTTTGCAGCGTGCCGTCGTGCAGGTCGAATGCGGAAATGTCCCCGAAGTGATCGAAAACCCAAACGGATTCGCCGTTCGGCGAGAATGAGACTGATTGCACATCTTTCGCCGAATCGTAAGCCAGGGCTCGTCGCTCGCCTGTAACCAGATTCATGACCAGCAACTGTCGATCCGAATCGAAATAGGTGAATTCATCACCTGCCAAGCTAAAATCACAGCGATCGCAAGACGCCGCGAACGCCGGCAAGCGCATCGTGGCCGTGCGCTGCACGTCGTCGAGTGGCCAGAGTCGAACCCCGCCGGTTGCGCCAGACGTGGCCACGAGATTCGATGTTGGCGAAGCTGCCAGACCCCAGACGCGCGACTGCTCAGTCGCATACGTCCAAATGACTCGGCCGCTGCTCGCATCCCAGAGGCGCAAGGTGCCATCCTTGCCGGCCGAAGCGAGCATGCCGCCATCGGCCGCGAAGGCCACGCTGTCGATGCGCTGAGTGTGCCCGCGAAGTTCAAAGAGCATCTTAGGGGGCTCGACTTGCCAGAGGCGCACCGTGTGATCGACGCCGGCCGAGGCCAGTCGCTGGCCATCGGGCGAGAAGGCCACTGCGGTTACCGAACCGACGTGCTCCTTCAATGCCGCGACCTGCGAGAGCGATTGCAGATTCCAAAGCACGATTGCCCCATCACTCCCGGCACTGGCCAGTCGCGATCCATCGGGGCTAATCGCGAGTTGGTTCACTTCCTGCGTGTGCCCGTGGAGCTGCTGCTGGCGGGTAACCGCGTCGAAACGCCACAGACTGATCTCACCCTGCTCATCGCCAACAATCAGGTTTTCACCGGAGGGATCGAAGACCACACTATTAACAGCCGCGTTGGCCTGTTGAGTTTTTTCCAAACGTCGCTCGGCGACGTGCCAGATCTTGAGCGTGCGATCGTCGCCAGCGGAAACTAGCCACGTTCCGTCCGGAGAAAATGCCACGCTGTTCACGTCCGAAGTGTGGCCCAGCAATTCGGCCTCGAGCGCTCCGGTGTTAGTATTCCAGAGCCGGATTGCGCCATCCTGGCCGGCGGAACATAATGTCGCACCGTCGGGACTGAACGCTACCGCAAGCGCCGAGCCATCAGCCGGACCAAACACGCGTGGTTGACCATGAACGAGCAACCACAACCGCCACCAGAAGAAACCGCGCCGATCGGTTTGCGCGGCCGCGGGAATCTGACGCGATAGCAAAGCCTCGACTTGCAGCGCATCGCGCGCCTGCCACGCCTGATATGCCAGCCGGACATCGTTGGCGTAGCGATACTCGGCGAGTTGCTGCTCGCGATTCAGCGAAGTCTGCCGCAATTGGGTTGCGGCAGCGTCCGCGCGATCGAGCGCCTCGCGATGCCAAACGAATCCACTCAACACTACTAGGGGTAACAGCAACGCCAGGGCCAGTGCGATCGATCGCGTGGGTCGCAGGCGGACGGCCTTCCATCCACGCCGCAGTGGCCCGAGCGGCCGAACCCGCGTCGGCTCGCCGCGGCGAAAGCGCGCGAGATCTTCCGCCAGCGCGCCGGCGGACGGATAGCGCCGTTCCGGCGACTTTTCCAGACACGCCAGCACGATGGCTTCGAGATCGCGAGGTAGTTCACGACGCACGCTCCGTGGCGCGCGTGGTTCTTGGTGAGCAACCTGACGCAAGACGTCCGCGTCCGACGAACCGAGAAACGGCGGCCCGCCGGTCAGCATTTCGTACAAAATGGTTCCCAGCCCGTAAACGTCGGTCGCCGGGCCAACGGCACCCAGGCGACCGTCCACCTGTTCGGGCGCCATGTAAATAGGCGTGCCAAGCAGGGCGCCGGTGCGCGTCTGCACATCGACGTACTCGCGCACTTTGGCGAGGCCAAAATCGGTCAGCTTGGGCGTTAAGCCTGCCAAATCGACGAGGTGTTCATCGTCGCGCTCGGTGACTGCAACGCGGTC
This sequence comes from uncultured Planctomycetaceae bacterium, assembly GCA_964495375.1. Taxonomy (GTDB): domain Bacteria; phylum Planctomycetota; class Planctomycetia; order Pirellulales; family JAEUIK01; genus JAIESQ01. Next base: position 15,959 of record CAZBWM010000030.1, read on the forward strand.
TACTGGCTCGAGCAGTACGTTGCCAGGCTTAACGTCGCGATGCCACACACCCTGGCAATGGGCATGTTCGACCCCGGTGGCCAATTGTTCGACCCATTTTGCCGCCAAGGGAACGGGGATCGGGACGCGCTGGGCGAGGATCGTTGCCAACGACCGGCCCTGGCAGTACGCGCTCACGATATACGCAATCGGCCCCGCCTGGCCGACCTCGTAGACCGTGACGATGTGGGGATGCGACAACCGCGCTGCGGCGATTCCCTCGCGCACGAACCGCTGTCGCAACTCCTCGGAAAATAACGCGTCGGGGCGTGGGGTCTTTAGCGCCACTTCGCGCCGAGTCGTGGGATCCCAAGCCAGAAAGACGACCGCGTGCCCTCCCTGGCCTAGTTGCCGCAGAATTTTGAAGCGACCGAGCGAGGCGCCATCGGCCAGCCCCGCCGTCAATCCCGCAGCAACACTCTGGCCCAATTCTCCGAGCAATGCGATGTCGTTGGTCGCGCCGGATGTGGCCCTCGCAATTGGCGATGTTTCGGCGCGCCGCACCCGCTCGATGAGCCGCAAACAGTCTTCAGCTTCGGCGAGTTTTTTCAGCGTCTCGGGGTTGAGGCTTGCCTCGGATTCGACTGCGCCCCGACTGGTCGCTGTGGACACTTCCGCGGCAAGCAGATTCAGGTGTCGCTGCTCGAGCAATTCGACAAATCGCTCATCGGTCATACACCTCTCCCTGCGAGGTGTTACCTTGTCGCAGTACCTCACGCAGCCGATCGATCGCGCGGGCCCACAATTTGCGAACTGCCTCGGGCGAGCGCGCCATGCAAAGACCGATTTCGCTGAACGGTTTTTCTTCCCAATGCCGTAAGCGAATCACTTCACGATAATCGTCGGGCAGTTGAGCGAGGGCCGCCGCCAGTTTCTGGGCTTCTTCGGCGTTAGCAAGCTGGTCGCCCGGGCTGGGCGCGCCGGAATCGATGAGCTGTTGGGTGGCCGGCAGATCGCGATCGAGCGAGACTTCGCGACTGGCCTGTCGCATTTCTGTCCACAGGTAGCGTCGCTTCGCGTCGTGCATGTTCTTGATGAGCACGTCGCGAACCCAGGCCTTTAACTCTTCTTGCGTGGTGCCCCGAAACTGCGCGAACTTCTGGCGGGCATGGGCGAGTGTCTCCTGCACGATATCCGACCCGCCGATCTTGGCCTGCAGTTCCGGCACCAGCTCCTGATTGGCAATCAGCAGCAAATAGGGCCGGCAGGCGGTAAAGAGCTGGTTGAAGGAGTCATCGCAGCCCGCTCGAGCCGCTTCGATCCAAGCGGTCAACGGATCGGGGGGGCGTGCTTCGGAAGCAGCCGATAGTTCGGGCTGTGCGTCGACCGCAGCGGCCACTTCGTCGGCACAATTCACGAGCAAAGCCCCTTTGCTGGAAAGATGTTCGCCGGCCGATCGGCCAGGGAATGGGTCAGCTTATGCTCGCCGCGGGCGGGCGGGGTTGCAAGCGCGCTTTTTCAAGAATCTTTGAAGAATTGTAATTTCGCGCGTCCGGTTTGACGTACGTCCGCAGTTGGAGTGTAGGGAAGCAGACTCTTTCGACTCCCGGCAGTTCTATATTGCTGCCGCGGCTAGGGGCACGCTCGTGAATTTCAGCAGCGGTGGAGCGATTCGTGCTCGGGGCATGTCCTAGTCCCCGCATTTCGTTATCGCTCAGCTCCCGCACGAGCCAGTGGCCAGGCCAATGTTGTCGCCAGCTGGCGATCAACGAGTGCCAGTCACGCTAAAGATCTTGCCATCGAACTGTACTTGCCGGAATTCCGTGCGTGCAGGCTCCCTGATCTGCGCGGCTCGTTGTGAGCTATCTGGTTTGTCCCGAAGTTCCGGAGCACGCGACATTGAAGCGCGCGGTGCTCTGGTCATTCAGTCATTGTGTTTTCATCAAGCTCATTGATCCATCTACAGGGGTTTTGTTATGCGTTCATTCAAGTACCTGGCCTTCGCCGTCGTTTATACCTTCGCGAATTGGTCGAGTGGTTTTGTCAGCGCACAGATCAACTTTTTCGGCGGTCCCTCGATCAACAACTTTACCTACAACAGCCAGATTTATCAGATGTATAACGGCAACGGCCCTAACCTCGAGCAATCCGACGATGGCTTTCGGCTGTTTGGCGATTTCAGTCTCGTGCGGACAGGATACCCGCTGCAGAACAACAACAGTTTTCACTACTCCGGAGAACTGCTTTCGCTCTCTGTCTACCGTCCGTTCGAGGTCGGGCCTTTCCCTGTGAATGCAGATTTTTCCCTCAGCGAGGACTTTAAAGCAGTCCTTGCCAACGGCGCGGACGCGAACCCTCGGTTCGAAATCACTTCGCGAGCATACGTCCTGGCGTTTAACCCCTTCTCGGGTGGTCCGCCGCAGTTGATTGATGGGCTGTACTTGCCGGGCGTTGATGCCGATGATTCACGACTTACTAGCACGGGCTTTCACAAGTTCGATCTGCAATCGGAGATTGAGGATTTTGTGCTGGGCCCCGGTCTGCAGTACGCGCTTGTCTACGACTTCTCGGTGTACGCGCGGCACGATGCCTTGGTGGACGACCCGCTCTCGGTCTTCACCTTAGAGTTCGGCGGGTTCAGCAACTACAACGGGATGGAAGTTGCATTGGACGGCACCAAGATCGCGCCTGAACCATCGGCGATGATCATGGCCTCGCTGGGCGTACTGCCGGTCGTCGGTGTTTGGTGGCGCCGCCGCAAGCGCGGTATCGCCCGCCAGCAGAACTGACACGAGTGCGTGACCTCCAAGTTCTCAAGAAGAACACTCCGGCAACGACTTGGCGCGTCCGATTGCCGGCGCCTCCGCAGTTAGTGGGTGGGCAGTCGCTTCTGGCGGCAGACCGCAGCATTGAAGAGACACGATTCGAGTTTTCGCGACGTTGGTCCGGCAGTGGATTTCCCGGTGCCGGGCCAGCGTTTGACACAACAGAAAGGCCCGTCTGATGAAGCGAACCTTGTTCTTGTTCTTGGTTTTGGTCGGGGCGCTGGCGTGCTCGCGAGCCAGCGGCGCGATCATCAATGGTGGTTTTGAGACGGGCGACCTCAGCGGTTGGTTCGGCTCCGGAGGCGCCTCGGTTCAAAGCGGCTCGCCCTATCCAGGGGGCAACTATTACGCCAGCATCGACGCCGTGCCGTTGGGGGCGCCTAGCCAGCTCACGCAAATCTTTTCGATTGCGGGCCCCAGTCTACTGTCGTTTCAGTATTACTTGGACGTGACGGGGCCGGCCTTCGTCAGTTACGGACTCGTCAAGGTTGATACCCTTGAGCCAACCGTCCTCATTGCAGAAGCGCCGAACGATGGCGAGAACGTGAGCGAGCTATTCGATCCGCCCGACTTCATTCCCTCGTTTGAGTACAAGATCACGCAGCCAGGCAGCTATGCGTTCGTTGTGCTGGCCAGCGCCAAAAACGGTGGCGCCGCTCATGCCGAACTGGACAACGTGAAGCTTCTGGCTGTACCAGAGCCCTCAGCATGGGCGATGGCGCTCGGCGGAGTCGCGGCACTAATCTGCTGTGGCCGAAGCTGGATGCGGAGATCCTCGCGCGCCAAGTGATTTCCGTCTCTCACCGCAGGACCGCGCAGCGCCGCCGAGCACGCGCGACATGCGTCACGACTACCCGACGACCGCCCGCACCGCGGCGGCCACGCGCTGGAGTTGCTCGTTCGTGATTTCGGGGTAGAGCGGCAGACTGAGCAATCGATCGGCGGCCCGCTCGGCCACGGGGAAGGCTCCCGGTCGGTAGCCCAAATGGGCCATCGCCGGCGTCAAGTGAATCGGCGTGGGATAGTGAATGGCCACACCGATCCCCAGGTCGCTGAGCCGGCGGGCAACCTCATCGCGGTGGTCGACTTCAATCGGAAATAGATGTTGCACGTGATCGATCGGGAACTCAGCGTCGCGCGGCAACGCGCGAAGTTGGACGTTGGCCGTCGTCAGCAACTCGCGGAGCTTCGCCGCGGCTTGCCGCCGGGCAAGATTCCATTCGTCCAGATGCGGCAGCTTCACGCAAAGCACCGCCGCCTGCAACGTGTCAAGCCGGGAGTTGAATCCTGCGAGCTCGTGGTGGTACTTGATCTGCCCACCGTAGTTGCGGAGCATCCGCAGCTTCTCGGCCAGGGCTGCGTCGCTGGTGACGATGGCGCCCCCGTCTCCCAAAGCGCCGAGGTTCTTCGACGGATAGAAGCTGAAACAGCCAGCTGCGCCCCAGGCGCCGGCCGCGCGACCGTCGAGCGCCGCGCCATGGGCTTGCGCCGCGTCCTCGACCAGCGCGACGCCGTGGCGCTCCGCCAGTTGTATCAGGCGGGGCATGTCAGCCAGGCGGCCGTACAAATGCACTGGCAAGATCGCCCGCGTGCGCGGCGTAATGGCTGCGGCCACTTGCTCGACATCGATCGACAAGGTCTCAGGATCGCAATCGACGAGCACCGGCCTGGCGCCCACGCGCACAATCGCCAGCACCGTGGCGATAAACGTGTTGGCCGCGGTGATGACCTCGTCGCCTGGCCCGATGCCGAGCGCCGCGAGCGCGAGTGTCAAAGCATCGAGTCCCGACGCGACACCAACGGCGAACCGCGCGCCACAGTAAGCCGCGAACTCGGCCTCGAACCGCGCGACCTCGTCGCCGAGCACGAACTGCCCCTGATCGATCGCCCGGGCGATCGCGGCGTCGATCTCACTCCGTAGCGCCGCATGCTGCGCCGCGAGATCGACAAAGGGGACAGGGGGCCCGCTGGTGCGGCCGGTTGCCAAAGCAGGAGTCGCTTGCGAAGCGGTGGCCGTAGTCAGCGAAGTTGGTGACATGGATTGCCGATTGGCTTGCACGATTGGGCGCCGCCCCCAGGCGACATTCGCCAGCGATGTTGCGATCCGCAGGGGCCAGGGCCTGATTGTACCATGCGGCGGTGAGGGCCCGCCAAGGGCCCGCAAAGCTTGCGTGATTGATCGCGCCGCGCCAGGCGGTTCAGCCCTGCCAACTCAGGCGGTAGCGCCAGCGGACGGTCTGTGGAGAGCTGTCGGCCGGTACGTCGGCGGCAATGGAAACCAGGGAATTCGCCTGGGAATCTGCCGCAGTGACTAGCCGGCAGCCCTCAAGAGCTTCGACCGCCAAACCGCTGCTGGCGACGCTCTCGAGCACGCGGTACCGACTACCGAGCCACGTCGGCGCCTCGCGCAGGCGACAGGCGACATCGAACGTGATCGAGCCGTCGGCGTGGGCCTCGACACTCGCCGACCAATGGCTGGCTCCGGCCCGACCGATCAACCAGGCGACTTGTGGCGTGACGGTCTTACGCGATTGTGACGCCGACGCGCCGGGGCCTCTTTCCAGTTCTTGCACGGGAGGACTTGCCGGCCAGCGTTCGAGAGCCGAGCCCTCGCACGATTCGAGCATTGCGACTGCTTCGTCACCTACGGCTAGTTCGATCGTATGAGCGACGCGATCGCCGCGCCGCACGAACTTTGCCCGCAGTTGTCCGGCAGCAAGCAAGCACTCAACGTTCATGGCGACTCGCGCAACCGAGGAGACGGCTATTCATTCTCGACGCGCCACCGCAGGAAGGCATCGAGGAATCCCTGGATCTTGCCATCCATCACCGCCTGGAAGCTGCCGACCTGGAAGCCGGTGCGGGCGTCTTTCACGCGCTGATCGGGATGCAAAAAGTAGTTGCGAATCTGCGAGCCGAAGCCGACCTTCGGGCGTTCGTTGTACTTGGCGGCCTGTTCGGCAGCTTGCCGTTCCTCTTCGATACGGGCGAGCCGGGCGCGGAGCATCTTTTGCGCGGTGGCGCGATTCTTATGCTGACTGCGTTCGTTCTGGCACTGCACGACCACGCCGGTCGGGATGTGCGTCAGGCGGATGGCGCTCGATGTCTTGTTGACATGCTGACCCCCTGCACCGCTGGCGCGAAACACATCCTCGCGAATGTCCTCGTCGCGCAGTTCGATCGTGGCGTCGTTGGCGATCTCGGGCGAAACGTCGACCGCCGCGAAGCTGGTCTGCCGCTTTCCTTCAGCGTTATAAGGGCTGATGCGGACCAGCCGGTGCACGCCGGTTTCCCCCTTCAGGTAGCCGTAGGCCATCGGTCCGCGGATCGCGATGCTGGCGTTTTGAATGCCGGCCTGCTCGTTGTCCTGACGGTCGAGCAACTCGACTTCGTAGCCTTGATCTTCGCCCCAATGCGTGTACATCCGCAGCAGCATCTCGGCCCAATCGTTGGCATCGAGTCCGCCGTCGCGGGCGTTGATGGTGAGAATCGCAGCAGCGGCATCGTGCGGTCCGTTGAGCAATGCCTTGAGCTCGAGGTCGTCGAGCAATGCTTCGAGCGCTTCGATTTGCGCGGGAGCCTCGGCCGCCAGGCTGGCGTCTTCCTCGGCCATTTCGACGAGCGCTTCGAGATCGCCGCTGAGCTCGACCACTTCGCGCAGCGGTTTGAGGATGGCGTTGACCGCCTTCAGCTCGGCGACCGTCCCCTGGGCGCTCTCCTGATTGTTCCAGAAGTCAGGTTCCCCCATGCGGGCTTCGATGGCGGCCGCCTGGGCGATTTTGCCTTGGTAGTCAAAGAGAGTCCCGCAGTTGCAGGACCCGCTGGCGAATAAGCTCGGCCCGATCGCGAAGTTCTTTGTCCATGTTGGCCGGCTCGTCGACTAAGTAGTACTCGGAATGGAATGTTCAACTCTAAATTATATCGGCCGGGCATGGATCGAACGAGGGGTCTGCGGCTGCGGATCGGCGAGCTCGAGGCGTCTCGCTAGGAAGTCGCCGGTTGCTTGCGCAGCCAGGCTTCGATCCGCGCAGCCAGCTCGCTGCGCGTGCCGGAGTAGAAATGATCGGCGCCGGCTACCAGCCCAACGCTCGGACCGGCGCTACCCGCGGACAGCTCCAAGGCTTCAATTGCTTCAGGGAGCCCGCGAAACGCCACGTTCGATTGCACCTCGATCGAGCCGAACGTCACCAGCGTTGGGCAGCGGATGGCCGGCAGGTGCCGCAGCACGTTATAGCGCTCGGCCGATCCGTACTTGTCGAGATAACCGCGGGCGGTCACGGCGTAAGGAAGTGGGAAGCTGATTTCGATCAGCGACTCTTCTTGCCCGGCAGCCACCAGCGATTCGGCCTGCTGACACATGGCGAGAAAATCTGCGCCGCGCGGGCTGGCGGCAAAGTACGAATACGACAATCGCGGGGGCGAGAGGGCGATCAGCCGCGTGACTAGTGGTTCTGGCGAATGCGCACCGGCCGTGGCAGCACCGTCAGTCGCACTTTGCGCCAGCGTGTAAATCGACTTGACGGCCCCCAGACTGTGCCCCAACAAGGCCACGCGACCGAAGCCGCGTTCGCGCGCCAACTCGAGCCAGGCAGCCAGATCGTGGCGACAATCGTCGACGACTTCGTAGGCGGCTCCCTGCCGCAGGCCGCCGGTGCGGGTAACCGCCGTGCTGATGCCATCGTGGCCACGCGTGTTGATGCGCAACGTCGCCGCGCCGCGTTGCCGAAATCGCTCAGCCAGCAGATCCATCATGGTCGAGGCATAGAAATTCGCCCCGGTGCCATGGACCATCACGACCGCGTCGATTCCTAAGGGGAGCGCGCCGGGAGGCGTCACGGGCTCGGCAGGCTGAAACATGCCGTCAAGGCGCACGCCATCGGCCGTGGTTACCTGCACAAGCTCGACTAGCATGATGCGAAGACTCCGCGGCGATTGCAGCGCGAACTCAACAAGACTGGCGGGGAGAATTATTTGTCGGCAGCCGCTGCTTCGATTGCACGGAGCTTGGTCTGCGTACCGACGTATAGCGTATTGCCGACGGCCAGCGGCGTGCCGTAGATCGATTCGCCGAACTGATTCTCGGCCAGCACCTCGAGGGTGCGGCCCGCTTTGAGCACGGTCAGCTTGCCATCGGCATCGCCGAGATACACGCGGCCGACGGCCACCAGCGGAGAGCCCCAAACTTCGGCCAGCGTGTCTTGCTGCCAGAGTTCCTTGCCTGTGGTGGCATCAATGGCATGCAGAAAGCCGGCCAGCTCCGCAGCGTAGACGATGCCATCGTACACGGCCACGGACGAGATTGAACGGCCGAACAGCTTGCCACCCAGTCGCCAGCGCGCGTGCGTCGCGGTGACATCGCCCGAGCCGCTCGCATCGACCGCCACGAGTTGCCCGGGCCCGCTGCCATGCTGCGGGTCGACGCCGGTAGCCGCGTAAACAACACCGTCGACAGCCACCGGAGTGCAGAGCAGGTAGTTGCGATCGCCACGGCCGCCCGCTTTCCAAACACTGCCCGGCAAGTTGCAATCGAACTTCCAGACGAGCGCGCCGGTGGCGGGATCGAGCGCGTACAACCAACCATCGCCACCGGGGAAGCAAACCTGTGCCGCGCGACCAGCGGAAGAGTGGACCCAGCAGGGGCTCCCCCACTGACCGTCCAAAATCGCCGAAACGTGTACCATGTGCTGCGGGCCGGAGACCGAGCCCTCCTGCCAGAGTAACTTGCCGGTCACCGCGTCGAGTGCGAGGAAGCTCGGCGCGTCGGGCGTTTTGAGCTCGCCAGAGTCGGCGTCGACCCCATTCGACGTGACGACATACAGTCGACCATCGACGACCAGCGGGTTGGATGTCGCCAGGTACCGCGGAACGACGCCCAACTCGGCCAGCATGTCAAAACGCCAGACGATGTCGGCATCGTGCGGGCCGGCCGGCGACTCATCGGTGATGGATCCATCGTTCTCGCCGTCGCCAAAACCGGCGACGTCGGCGCAAACGACCTGGCCCCGATTGTTGACGTAATAAACGCGCTCGCCGGCCACAGCGGGGCTCGAGCCAATGCCGATGAGCTGCCAGTCTTGCGAGTCTCCCGCGGGGAGCTTGTCGTAAACGTCTTGCCAAAGAAACTTGCCATCGGCCGCGGCGAAGCACATCAGCACTCCGCGATCTCCTGTGATGGCCGGATTGCGCGGATGCTCGTTGTTGGTGCCGACGAACAGCCGACCATCGGCCAATATGGGATTGCCGTAAGCGGCACCGCCAAGTTCGGCCGACCACCGGATATTCGTGCCCGCCTCGACATCCCAGTTGGCCGGTGGTGTGGCCTTGGGAGCAATGAGATTACGCGAAGGGGATCCGCCCCACATGGGCCAATCGGTGGCGGCCGAGGCCGGCGCTTTCACTTTCGCGGCAGCCAGCGCGATCGCAGTCAGGTCGGCGATAAGGAACGTTGCGCAGGCGATCTTCGCGGCGCTAGAAAAGCGATTCTGTTGCATGGTTGCCGATCCGGTTGAGGCTGCTCGAACGAAGCACCTATTCAGCCGCCGGCACGCCGAGTGTCGGAGATTCGAGCGCGGTAGTCGTGGCCGGCATTTCGGTGGGAGGCAAATCGGCGGCACGAATCGAGCCACCGAAGCCACGTCCGGCGTTGCTTACGCTGAATTCGGCAGTTTGCTCCGGCGCTGCGGGAGACAACTCCTGCGGCGACACCAGTGCGGGTTGCACAAGCTGCGCTTGCGATGCACCGTCGACCGGAGCAGCAATACACCAGAGATGCGTTTCGGTGCGCAGCAGTAGTTCGCCATGCGAGACGGCCGGCGTGGCCAGCATCCGCTCGTCGAGATCGTTTTCGGCCAGGAGCTTGTACTGATCGTCGGCGGCGACGACGTACACCGTGCCGCGCTCGTTGATGGCGTAAAGGTGACCATCGCCGGCGACCAGGCTCGACGTAAACGCGCCGCGCAGTCGCTGCTGCCAAATTCGCGTACCGTCGCCGGCATTGTGACAGGCCAGCACGCCACCGTCGGTGACAACATAAAGCCGATTGCGATAGGCCACACCGGTTGGCACGTACGGGCCGCCACGCGTGGTTTTCCACACGACGTTCGACTGTGTGACGTCGCCGGTTCCACCCGGTTGAATTGCAAGAATGGGGCCGTTGCGGCCGCTCATGCTGTAGATCAAACCACCCGCGACGATGGCCGTGGGACAAACGATGTCGGTCGTGCCGCGGACGCGCCACAGTTCTTGCCCGGTGCGCGGGTCGTAGGCGATGACATAGCCGGGCGAACCATCGGCGGTGCCGGTGCCATTGACGATTAATTCGAATCGCGAGCCGCCGGCATGCGGTGTTTCAATCAAAACCGGCGTCGTCCAGCAGCCGGTGCTCTGGCGCGGTGTGGACCAGACAGGTTCGCCGGTCGCCTGGCGGAACGCGCGGATTGACGATTCGGCCTGGCAATCGGCCAGTTGTATCACCAGATCTTCAAAGAGGACCGGGCTCGAAGCGGTCCCCCAACCATGCTCGAGCTCGCCAAGCGACTGGCGCCACAGTAGTTGGCCGTTTTCGTCGAGGGCGAACAAGCCACTGGGCCCGAACGAGGCGAAGATCAAGCGACCGTTCGTCGCCACGCTGGCCGAGGCGTGCCCATTCTTGTCGTGCGAGGCACCGGTAGATAGTGCGGCTTCCGCACGCCACAACTGCTTGCCCGTGGTGCGATCAAATGCCAAGAGCACCAGCGGCGATGGGGCCGCATCCAAGGCGGACGTCAAATAGATGCGATCGCCCCAAACCACCGGCGAGGAGTTGCCAACTCCGGGCACGTCGACTTTCCAGCGCACCCCCGACTGAGGTCCGAACGCGACCGGCAGGTTCTTTTCGGTCGAAACTCCGGCGCTGTTGGGTCCTCGCCAGGCGGGCCATCGGCCGTCGGCCGAGGCTGCTTCGGCCGCGTCTTTCTCGGCTGCCGGCAAGGCGACCGCTCGGGGCGATTGATTGAGCGAGCCTTCACAGCCCGCAGCCAACCCCAGAAGAACAGCCGCCAGACCAGCGCGCCATGGATTGGCACTGCGCCACAACTGAATGGCGCACTGGGCGACCACCGGCGGGGTGCGGTCGGGCGACATGAACCGAGGCCACTAGGTAACTGCGGTTGGCGGGAAAAATCGTCGCGGTGCAACTTGCCAGCGTGATCCCCCGCGCGAGTTTCAACACCTCGCAGGGTGAGCGCACACGACACGGTCGCGCGGACGAAAACTGGGGAAGGTGGGCAGGCCATCCTGGCCAAAGCCAAGGCGGGCGAATCAAGGTGTTTGAGGCGGGGCCGCAGGCGTGGCACTGCCAAGCTGCGACAAAACTTGCAGAACTCCGTTTAGGTGTGCGAGCCGGGGGCCGAAGCGATCGACAAACTCGTTGAGCATGAAGTCGCCATCGAGCAACACTTCGGGATCGCGATTGATTTCTTCGGTCAGCCGCGACAAGAACTCGGTTTGTACCCGGCTCAAGGTCTCGGCAGCGCCGCGGCAATTGCGGGCGAGCCGCGGGTTGGCTTGTTTCCACTGGCGCAACTCGGCAGTGCGCTGTCGCTGATTCGAGTTCAGCGTCGAAAGCAGCTCTTCGAGTAGCTCGTTCTGGCGATCCTGAGCGGTCAGAATCTGTCGCAGCAGGCCAGTCGCTTCATCCCCCATCGGCGTGACCGAGGCCGGGTCCGAGGCGGGCGAAATCTCCACCTGGGTGAACAAACTGGCCGCAGTGCGCTGCTCGTGGCTCATGGCTCTGGCTCGCTTCCAAGGGCAAAGGGGTACTCAGAGTATAAGCAGGCCAGTCGCGCTGCGTCGAGAGGCCGAAATCTGGCGCGAGACTGTGTTGGCGGTAACTGCCAGCACAAGATCACCAGGTCGGCAAGAGAACGCGATTAAGCGTGTGAAGCCGTGGCGCGAAATAGGATGCCTGCGGCTGCGAGCTTGCTCGATTGCGGCGACTGGGGTGAAAGACACCCAGTGGTCCGCTCGTCACGCCAATCCACGCCTACCAGGTAACGACGCCACCTAACGACGGCCCTTGCAGGAAGCGGAAGCCCCCCGTGTTCAGAATGTTCGGGCCACCGATTTGGAAATTCAACTGCTCGGGGGCCACCGCGATGTTGGCCACCCACATGAAGTCGTAGGCTGCCCGCAGGCTCAGGTGGGGAGTGAGATGCCAGGAAGTCATCAGGCCAAACTCGCCCACGAACGAGAAGGCACCGCGAGATTTGGTATAGCTTCGCGCTGGATCGACGCTCGCCGCAGCGATGTCTTGGGTGGTCGTGATATCCGTGGTTTGCGAGGCCGCATTGCCGAACAGTCCGAACTTGCCACGCCCCCCCCAATTAAAACGGGCATGTTCGTGGACCCAGTCCCCGCCAATCTGAAAACCGAACAAGCGGTTGCTCGTGCTGATATCGTAGTTTCCCTGCGCGACCGCGGCGGCGAACGGCAAGTTGAGCGGAATAAACACCGCCAGGATGTCGGAGATGCTCTGCAGGTGGTACTGCTCCTTGATTTCGATATACCGGAAGCCCATCAGGAACGAGGGAACACCCTGCGGTGTGATCTCGCGTTCCCACGTGCCATCGGGCGACGCAATCAGTCGATCCTGCCCGAGACTTCGCCGGATGCGGTAGTTGAACTCAAAGTTCTGAAAGGTTGACGAATACTGTTGATTGATGAAGTCGGCCCTGCCGAATCCGGCCGTATTTGTCGGAAACGGGGTGAACAGGTCTCCCGTGACGAAGGCCACATCGCCCTGAACCGCCGTGACCGTCCGCTGCGGCGCTCGAACGGATCCCGAGGTGCCCCAGTCGTACCAACCGAGGTAGGTCGCCTCGATCGAGTGATCGCGCTCGAGGAAATCGCGAAAGAGGTGACGCCCAACCGTGACACGCGTTCCGGGCTCGAATTTGAAAAAGAGCGAGTGGGCGTCTCCGCGTTCCACGGGGCCGGTGATCGGCACGTTGTTTATGACGATCGTCGTGAAGGTCTGCGCGATGCGCCGTTTGCCCGAGGCGTTGCGCTGCAACCAGACGGCATCCGCTTCGACGTACCACGTGGGGGGACAGACCGGCGGAGCGCACTTGCAATCGAAGCCGCCACACTGCGTGCAACGGGATTGATAGTGCGAAGGGTCATCACCCTCGAAGACGTCGGTCTCTGTGCCGGGGACCACAATCTCCGCGGGCGCCGAGGCGTCGTCGGGCGTCGTCGTCTCCTCGGGCGCGGCAGAGGTCTCGCCACCGCTCGTGCCCGAGTCGTCAGCGGCTTCTGGCTCGCTGGTGACGTCTGGCAATGCAGACGGCTCGTCGGACGGCGCAGTGTCCGCGGGCGTGCCGGACTCGCCGGCGGGCACCGTTGGCTGACGCCGCGCGGCGGCGGTGCGCCTGACGGGAGCCCGCCGGATGGTCCCCCGATTGACGCCAGACCGCTGTCCGGCGGGCTCCTGCGCAAAGCTCATCGAAACAGCGCCGGCCGCCAGGGCCAGTGCCGCGAGAAGTACCCAGATTATTGATTTGCGATTCAAAGCGTCGGCCCTTTGCCGGAGCGCAGCCGGAGCCACGAGAACTCACGACGCATAGATCGGCCTCAGGGGCACTGCACAACAGAAATAACCCGCAAATTTTCGCGGACCGACAAACTGAACCTGTCTTCGCCAAATTGCCACCACAGCGTTTTTCCGAGAGTTCTGCTTCCTTTCGCCGCGATCGCGTCGCGAGAATTACGGCAAGTAATGCTAAAACGACTCTCGGCACCAAGGCGCTAGCAAGCGATTGCTGCGTTACACTAGGCGGTTTGCCGCTTGGCACTGCGGATCGAGGGGCCACGCGAACGCAAGCCAAGCTGGCGCTAGCACGCGGTCGCGCCGCGCAACTTTCACCACGGAGTAGCGAAGCTGCCATGAGTCAACCGCTTCAAGCCCTGATCGCCTGCGGCACCAAGCTGTGGCTCGATTCGATCGATCCTGAATTGGTCGCCAGCAACCGCGCCTGGGGGGCCACCGGCGCCACGTCGAATCCGATCATCATCGCCAATCTGATTCAGACGGGCCGGTTCGACCGCGACCTCGATCGGTTGATCGCTGAAGGCAAAACCGATGACCAGATCGCCTGGGCTCTGACCGATCAGCTCGTGCGCGCGGCTCAGCAAGTCTTCCATCCCGCCTGGAAAGAAACCAACGGGAACGACGGCTACGTGAGCTTCGAGCTCGATCCGCTGCTCGAAGATGTCGAACGTAACTTGCCGCACGCCCAGCGCGTGGCGGCTTATGTCGAGCTCGGCAAGCGCTGGGCCGAGGGACACGATAATCGCATGATCAAAGTGCCCGCCACGCCGGCCGGGCTCGACGCGCTCGAGCCGCTGGCGGCCGCGGGCATCACGCTCAACGTCACGCTCTTGTTCACGCTGCGGCAATACCGCGCGGCGCGCGACGCCGTGTGGCGCGGGGCACAGAAGCGCAGCTCGCTGGCAGGATTCAAGAGCGTTTATAGCATCTTCGTCTCTCGGCTCGACGTCTACACGCTCAAGGCGGTGCCGCAATTGAGCCCGGCCGCGCAGGGGCAAGTCGGCATCGTCAACGCCAAGCGCACCTGGGCGGAGAATCAGCAGTTCTGGGGGGACAAGAAGCTGCCGCTCGCGCAAGAAATTGTCTTCGCCAGCACGGGCACCAAGCGCCCCGAAGACCCCGCCTGGAAATATGTCGAGGCGTTCGCGGGGAGCGATATTGAAACCAATCCGCCAGAGACCAACGACGCGTATGCCAAGAGCGGACGGACGCCGACGCGGCAAGTCGACAAGCTGCCACCGGCCGACGTGCTGGCCGAGATCGACCGCGAAGTCGACATGGCCAAGCTCGAAGCGACGCTGATGAGCGAAGGGGTGAAGAAATTCGCCGACCCGCAGAAAGAGTTGCTGAAGCTGATCGCCAGCAAGCGAGCGGCATTAGCAAGATAGTGGCTAGTGGTCAGTGATCAGTGGTCAGTGTTCCTTAACACGCCATTGTTCTCATTCGATTCTAGCCACGGCACACCAGCCCCTAACCACTGCTCACGAACCACTAGTCACGGAGCACTACCAGCCATGGGCTTCGTCAAAGAGTTCCGCGATTTCGCCATTAAGGGAAACGTCGCCGATATGGCGGTCGGTATCATCATCGGGGCGGCGTTCGGCAAGATCGTCTCGTCGCTGGTCGCCGACGTGATCATGCCGCCGATCGGGCTGATGCTGGGGAACGTCGACTTCTCGAATCTGGTGCTGACGCTGCGCAACGCCAGTGACGCGGCCCCGGCCGTGGAGATTCGCTATGGCGCGTTCTTGAACACGATTATCGATTTCACGATCGTGGCGTTCGCCGTCTTTCTGCTCATCAAGCAACTCAATCGCCTGAAGAAGCCGGCGCCCGCCGCGGCAGCTACCACGCGCGACTGCCCTCGCTGCCTGATGAGCATTCCTCGCGGGGCGACACGCTGCGGTCACTGCACGTCGGAGATCGCGGCGACTTGAGAAAACAACTGCTTGCCACTGCGGTTCTTGATTTCGTCGAGCTCGTCCGGCCATGAACCGCACGCTTCGCATCGTCGACTCCGGACCGTTGTTGCCCTACCTGCTGGCCACGCTGGGTCTGAAGCGCTCGGCAGTCAAGCAGTTGCTGAAGTTCGGCGCGGTGCGGGTCAATGGCGTGCCTGTGCGGCAGTTCGACGAAATGCTGGCGCCGGGCGATGAAGTAATCGTCGGCAACCTGCAAGCGGCCGCCGCCAGCGAGCGACTCGACCGCGCGCGCATCCAACCGGTCTACGAAGACGCGGCGCTGATCGTGGTCGAGAAGCCCGCCGGTTTGCTGACCGTGGCGACCGACATCGAAAACGCCAAGACGCTTTACGTTCAGTTGAATGATTATTTGCGCGGCCGCTCCGGACGCGATCACGAGCGCGCGTTTGTCGTGCACCGCATCGACCGGGAGACTTCCGGCCTGGTGCTGTTTGCCAAGAGCGAGGCGGTCAAGCGGTTGCTGCAAGCGGCTTGGCCAGCGGTCGAAAAGCGATACCTGGCCGTGGTCGAAGGTGAGCCCGCCGCCGACGAGGGGACCGTGACCAATTACTTAACCGAATACCGACGATCGCTGCGCGTGCTGGCCACGGCGTATCCGCTACCGGAGTCACGTTTGGCGACCAGCCATTACCGCCTACTCGAAGCGCGCTGCGATCGCGCGCTGGTCGAGGTCCGTTTGGAGACCGGGCGCAAGCATCAGGTGCGCGTTCACCTGGCTGGCTTGGGCTGCCCGGTCGTGGGCGACCGGCGCTATGGCAAGCGTGCGGCGGCGGGCCAGCGACTGGCGCTGCACGCCAGTGGATTGCGGTTCGCGCATCCGGTGACGGGCGAGGCGCTGGATTTCCGTTCGCCGCTACCGGGCGCACTGCGCAAGCTGCTTTCGTGAAGCGAAGCAGCCCCGCAGGGGCGATCGTCAATAGCCAGGGGTGGAAACCCCTGGGAACGACCCGCGCAAAGCCCTCTCCGTTTTTCCCTAGCCCCACAGGGGCGACAGGTTCTCTTTCGGTTGTATTCTCACCCCGCTGCGACTGCCCCCGCTGTCGCCCCGTTGGGGCTTTTAAATTCAATATAGAAAGAAGAATCGTCGCGCTAATTCCTCCAGGGGCTGCCGCCCCTGGCTATTGACTCGCGCCGCGTTGCGGCTGAATGCAGAAGCGCACGATCCGTCGTGTGACTGCCGTCCGCCCGCTCTCCGTGCGAGCGTTTTGAGGCGTATCGATTAGAATGACGTTATGGCCATGAAGCTCGTCGGACGCTGGCGCGACCGTAACCCAGACCAGTGGTTCTACGGGTGCTGTCTGCTCATGGTGATAGGCATCGTGCTTCTGTGCGCCGGGGTTTTGTACTTGGGGATCGGTGATCGAGCGTATGAGCCCCCGGCTCAACCTAAGGCAGCGCCTTAGACCCTTTCCGGCACATAGCTCTCAGCCACTAAAGGCCAGCATGGACGAGAAGCACAAAGTGCAACGTGCGGCCGACGTAGCCACTCACCGCGACCTTGAGCAAGCCTTAGACGAGGCGAAGGCGACCAACGACAAGCCCAAACGCCGCTGGTTCCGCTTCCGGCTATCGACGGTTTTGATTCTGACCGCGATCGTGGCGTGGGGGATGGCCAGGTGGCCGCTGCTCGAGGAGGATTATTACCTCATGCTGCGAGCGATTCCCTACCCCGGGCCGTCACGACCGTTTCCGTTGAAGGGTCCGTTGCTTGCCCTCGCCGCCTTCCTCGCCTGGAAAGCCGCCTGGGCTGTGGTCGAACGTCGACGACGCCTGCCTGCCGCGCCAGAATAGAGCTATGGACGAGAACCCATACCGAGCACCACAGGATCTTCGTTATTCTCAATCTCGTGCTCTGCGGCCGTGGATGTTCTTGATCGCTCTAGGGGCGACCGCGGCGATAGTTGCACTTGCTGTTTTTGTTTACTTGCAGGATGCGCCGGGTGTTGTGTTCAGGCTCGGTGACCAAGTTCCACTGGGCATACGCGAAAATGACGCCGAGTTTCGGCTTTTCTTGTCGTCTGCGGCAATCGGATTACTGGGGGCGGTGGTTGCTTTCGTTGGTATTGTTGGATTCGTAATCGAACGAGTAAGACTCCCGAAACGCTGAATATCGGTGGAACCCGGTGCACGCAAACCGCCCGCTAGACGCTCCCCGCCTCCCGGCTCTATAATCCCCGTTTGCACCGCCCGTCCCCCAGGACGGGCATTTTTATTTTCCAGGCTGCCGTGATTCCGTAGTTGCATCACCAGACTGAGCCACGCGACGTCCAAAGCCCTCGCTGGCGCTTCGGGTTGGTGTGATTGCCGATTGCGGCAAAGCAATCCGCATGACCAGCGTTCTCGAAACTCCCGTCGTGGCCGCCGCGCCGCTGACCAGCCAAAAAGTGCTCGTGCTCGACTTCGGGTCGCAGTACGCCCAACTCATCGCCCGCCGCGTGCGCGAGGCCCACGTCTACTGCGAAATCGTCCGGCACGATCTGTCGGCCGAACGGATCCGCGAGATCGCTCCGCAGGGCTTAATCCTCTCGGGCGGTCCAGCGAGCGTTTACGACCAGGGGGCGCCGCAGTGCGACCCGGCCATCTTCAAGCTGGGCATCCCGGTGCTGGGCATCTGCTACGGCATGCAGTTGGCTTGCGAAGCGCTCGGTGGCAAAGTGCAGAGTGCGCCGGCCCGCGAGTTCGGTCGCTCGCGCTGCGAGATTCTCGAGGCCGATGGCCTGTTCGCCGGGCTGCCGAAAGAAATCGACGTCTGGATGAGCCACGGCGATCAGGTGGCGCGTGTCTCCGAAGAGTTTGAGCCGCTGGCCCGCACCGGCACCTGCCCGATCACCGCTGTGCGGCATCGTTCGCTACCCGTCTACGGTTTGCAGTTCCATCCGGAAGTAACGCACACCGCCTTCGGCACGCAGGTGCTGGCAAATTTTTTGACGTCGGTCTGCAAGCTGAGCGGCTCGTGGCGGCTCGAAGATTTCGCCACGGCCACGATCGAAGGGATTCGCCGCCGCGTCGGCAAGGCGCGTGTGATCTGCGGCCTGTCGGGCGGAGTCGATAGCTCGGTCGTCGCGGCGCTGTTGTACCAGGCGATCGGCAACCAGCTCTCGTGCATCCTGGTCGACAACGGCCTGCTGCGCAAGAACGAAGAAGCCGCCGTGATCCGCGAGTTCACCACGCATTTCAAAACCGATCTGCACGTGGTGAAGGCTGAGGACAAGTTCCTCGCGGCGCTGGCCGGCGTGGTTGATCCGCAGGTGAAGCGCAAGCGAATTGGACACGCCTTTATCGAGTGCTTTACCGACGAAGCGGCCCGCATCTCCGATGCCCGCTTTCTCGCGCAGGGTACGCTCTACCCTGACGTGATCGAAAGCGGCGCCTCGGCCGACGGCCCGGCTGCCACGATCAAGCTGCACCACAACGTCGGCGGGTTGCCTGAGAACTTGGAATTCGAGTTGATTGAGCCCTTGCGCGATCTGTTCAAAGACGAAGTCCGCCGGCTCGGCGAACAACTGGGCCTGCCGCCGGAGATTGTCTGGCGACATCCGTTCCCCGGGCCGGGGCTGGCCGTCCGCTGCCTGGGCGAGGTAACTCGTGATCGGCTCGACCGCCTGCGCGACGCCGACGCCATCGTGATCGACGAAATCCGCAAGGCCGGGCTGTATCGCGACGTGTCGCAAGCCTTCGCCGTGCTGCTGCCGGTGCAGTCGGTCGGCGTGATGGGGGATGCTCGCACTTATGAAGACGCGATCGCCGTCCGCTCGGTGAACACCGACGACTTCATGACGGCCGACTGGAGCCACTTGCCGTACGACTTGCTCGCCCGCATCTCGACGCGAATCATTAACGAAGTGCGCGGCGTGAACCGCGTGGTCTACGACATCAGCTCGAAGCCGCCGGCCACGATCGAGTGGGAGTGACGAGCGAAGCCCCGTCTTCGCAAAAAAATCGCCGCGCCATCCGCCCGCGTCCATTTCCTTCCGACCTCATCCGTGACCATCCGTGTAATCCGTGGTCACAAACTTTCCGTTTAATCTGTGGTGACCCGAATGGGTAAGCAATACATCTATCAAATCGAATCGATGACCAAGAAGCACGGGCAGAAGACCGTGCTTGAGAACATCTGGCTCTCGTTCTACCCCGGCGCCAAGATCGGCGTGCTGGGGCGCAACGGCTCGGGCAAGAGCACGCTGCTGAAGATCATGGCCGGGCTCGACAAGGAGTTTGACGGCGAGGCCAAGCTGACCGATGGCTTTACGGTCGGCTACTTGTCGCAGGAGCCGCAACTGAACCCCGACAAGGACGTGTTCGGCAACGTGCAGGAAGCGGTCGCCCACACGCGCGCGATCCTGGCCCGCTACGACGAGATCAACGCCAAGCTCGGCGAGCCGCTCGAGCCCGACGAAATGGAAAAGCTGCTCGACGAGCAAGCCCGCGTGCAGGATCAGATTGAAACGCTGAACGCATGGGAGCTCGATCGGCAGGTCGAAATCGCCATGGATGCGATGAACCTGCCGCCGGGGGACGCCGACGTGACGACCCTCTCGGGGGGCGAGCGGCGCCGCGTCGCGCTCTGCAAGATTTTGCTCGAACATCCCGATCTGTTGCTGCTGGACGAACCGACGAACCACCTCGATGCCGAGTCGGTCGCCTGGCTCGAACGGCACTTGGGCGAATACACCGGCACCGTCGTGGCCGTGACCCATGATCGGTACTTCTTGGACAACGTGGCGGGCTGGATCCTGGAGCTCGATCGCGGTCGTGGTATCCCCTGGGAAGGCAACTACAGCAGTTGGCTCGAACAGAAGCAGCAGCGCCTGGTGCGCGAAGAGAAAGCGGCCAGCGCTCGCCAGAAAACCTTGCAGCGCGAGCTGGAGTGGATTCGTCTGGCCCCGCGGGCTCGGCAGGCCAAGAACAAAGCCCGCATCAAGGCCTACGAGGAAATGTCGCGCGAGAACTTTCAGGAGAAGCTCGACGAGTTCGAGATGCAGATTCCCCCGGGCAAACACCTGGGCGATCTGGTCGTCGAGTTCGACAAAGTCTCGAAGGGCTACGGCGATCGGCTGTTGGTGGAAGATCTCACGTTCCGGTTGCCGCCGGGTGGAATCGTCGGCGTCATCGGCCCCAACGGCGCCGGCAAGACGACGCTGTTCCGCATGATCGTCGGCGAAGAGCAGCCCGACGCCGGTGTGGTGCGGATGGGCACAACCGTGGAACTGGGTTACGTCGATCAATCGCGCGACGCCCTGGACGACGAGTTGTCGGTGTTCGAGGAGATCTCCGGCGGGCACGACACCATCGAGCTCGGCGGTCGCAAAATCAACAGCCGGGCGTACGTCGCGCGGTTCAATTTCCACGGTCCCGATCAGCAGAAGCTCGTCGGCAAGCTCTCGGGGGGCGAGCGCAACCGCGTCCACCTGGCTAAGCTGCTACGGCGCGGCTGCAACGTGCTGCTGTTGGACGAACCGACGAACGACCTGGATGTCGACACGTTGCGGGCGTTGGAAGAAGCAATCCTCAACTTCGCCGGTTGCGTGGTGGTAATCACGCACGATCGCTGGTTTTTGGACCGCATCGCCACGCATATCCTGGCGTTCGAGGGAGACAGCCAGGTGGTGTGGTGCGAAGGGAACTTTCAGACCTACGAAGACGAGCGCCATCGCCGGCAGGGGATCGACGCCGATCAGCCGCACCGCCTGCGGTACAAGAAGCTGACGCACTAGCAATCGCTGGGGGATTCCGTCACGTCCTTTTGACGTGCGCGGCGCGCTGCTAGCATACGTGCCGGATTATTGGTTGACGTCGCGCGGCGGGCGTATCGCGTCGTCCCGTAGTGGTTCTGCTTGCGAGATCGCGCGCCGTGGCTCTCTCTCCCATGATGCAGCAGTACGAAGATGCCCGTCGGGCTTGCCCCGATGCGCTGTTGCTGTTTCGCATGGGCGATTTCTACGAGATGTTCTACGACGACGCGCGGCGGGCCGCCGAAGTGCTCGGGCTGGCACTCACCAGCCGCGAGAAAGGCGAAAACGCCGTGCCGATGGCCGGCTTTCCCTACCATCAGCTCGAAGCGTATCTCGCCAAGCTGATTGGCGCGGGGCTGCGGGCGGCGATCTGCGAACAGGTCGAAGACCCCAAACAAGCCAAGGGGCTGGTGCGCCGCGAAGTCACGCGTGTCGTCACGCCGGGCACGCTGACCGACGACGCCCTACTCGATCCGCGCACGAGCAATTACCTGGCCGCCGTGGTGGGAGATGGCGACGCCGTGGGGCTGGCCTGGGTGGATCTGTCGACCGCACGGTTCTGCGCCGCGCAACTGCCGGCTCGCACGCTCGGCGACGAGCTGGCCCGCATCGGACCAACCGAGTGCCTGGTGACGAGCGAAGGTCAAACGCTGCCGCTAGGGCGCGACGAGCGCATGTTGATTACGCCGCGCCCGGCCTGGTCGTTCGGATTGCCGTCGGCGCGCGAAACGCTGGAGAAGCACTTCGGCACCGCCACGCTGGCCGGCTTCGGTTTTGAAGATGGCGATGCATTGGCTCTGCGCGCGGCCGGCGCCGTGCTTACTTATCTGTTGGAAACGCAGCGGGCGAGCCTCGATCATCTGGTGCGATTGGAGCCTTATCGCTCCGGGAGCACGCTCGAAATCGATCAGGCGACGCGGCGCAGTTTGGAGCTGGTCGCCACATTGCGCGACGGGCGCCGCGAGGG
The DNA here is from genome assembly GCA_964495375.1 of uncultured Planctomycetaceae bacterium. Lineage (GTDB taxonomy): Bacteria > Planctomycetota > Planctomycetia > Pirellulales > JAEUIK01 > JAIESQ01. Next base: position 38,032 of record CAZBWM010000030.1, read on the forward strand.
CTCGCTGTTGGGCGTGCTCGACCAGGCGGTCACGCCGATGGGCTCGCGCTTGCTGGCCGACTGGCTGGCCAACCCGCTCACCGATCTGGCGTCGATCGACGAGCGTCTGGCCGCGGTCGAAGAGCTGGTCGCGCAGGCCTCGCTGGCGGCCGCCATTCGCGACACGCTCAAGAAGGTCTACGACCTCGAGCGGCTGGTCGCTCGCGTCACAACCGGTCGGGCGACGCCGCGCGACTTGAGCTTCGTGAGCCGCACGCTCCGCGCGCTACCGGCGCTGAAGGCCAAGCTGACGTCGCGCAGCAGTACTCTGTTGAATCGCCTGGAAGCGGAGCTTGATTTATGCCCCGACCTGCGCGGCAAGCTCGACGCCGGCCTTGTGGACGATTGCCCGCTGTCGAGCCGCGAGGGCGGTTTCATTCGCCCCGGCTATCACCCGCCCCTTGATACGCTGCGCGAGCTGGCCGTCGGCGGTAAGCAGTGGATCGCCGGCTATCAGGCCCGCGAGATCGAGCGAACCGGCATCTCCAGCCTGAAGGTCGGTTTCAACAAAGTTTTCGGCTATTACATCGAGATCACCAACACGCACTCAGCCAAAGCGCCGGCCGAATACATCCGCAAGCAGACGGTCAAGAACGCCGAGCGCTACATCACACCGGAGCTTAAGGAATACGAAGAGCGCGTGCTGACCGCCGACGAGCGGGCCCAAGGGCTTGAATACGATTTGTTCGTCGAATTGCGCGAAGTCGTGGCGGCCGCTGGCCGGCGCTTGCAAACCACGGCCGCCGTGCTGGCCCAGCTCGACGTGCTAACGGCGCTAGCCGAACTGGCGCGCTCGCGCGGCTATGTGCGGCCGCGCGTGGTCGCCGAACCGGTGCTCGACATTCGCGATGGCCGCCACCCGGTGCTCGATGTCTGCCTGCCGGCCGGCACGTTTGTGCCCAATGACACTTGCACCTCGCCCGACGGTGCGCAGTTCTTGTTGATCACGGGCCCCAACATGGCGGGCAAGAGCACCTACATCCGGCAGACGGCGCTCTTGACGATCATGGCGCAGATCGGCAGTTTTGTGCCGGCCCGTGAGGCGACCATCGGCGTGGGCGATCGCGTCTTCGCGCGCGTGGGGGCCAGCGACGAGCTGTCGCGCGGCTTCAGCACCTTCATGGTCGAGATGACGGAGACCGCTCGCATTCTCAACACGGCCACGCCGCGCAGCCTGGTGATTCTGGATGAGATCGGTCGCGGCACCAGCACCTACGACGGCGTCTCGCTGGCCTGGGCGGTGGTCGAGTACCTGCACGACCAGGTTGGCTGCCGCACGCTGTTCGCCACGCATTATCACGAGCTGGCCGATCTGGAGCGCTCGCTCTCGGGCGTCAAGAATCTCAACGTCGCGGTTCGCGAATGGCAGGACGAGGTCGTCTTCCTGCACAAAATCATCGACGGCGCCGCCGACAAGAGCTACGGCATCCAGGTCGCTCGGTTGGCCGGCGTGCCGCGCGAAGTTCTCGAACGGGCGAAAGACATTCTGGCTGAGCTCGAGTCGCAGCATTTGGACTCGCAGGGGCAGGCCCGCATCGCCAAGCACAAGGAGCGCGGCCGGGTCGGTCAAATGCAGCTCACGCTGTTTGGCTTCGCCGATCATCCGCTGTTGGACCGGCTGCGCCAGCTCGACATCGACGAAACCGCACCAAAGGAGGCGCTCCGGCTGTTGGCCGAGTGGCAGAGTGAACTGCGGGGGGAACGGGCGGCGGTGGGAACGTGATGATGGACTCCTAATGGCTGGACCACGGCATTTCTAAGCTCGTTGCCGTCCGGGAGTATTTACGCCACACCCGGTTGTTAATGGACAGTCGAACCATATCGGCCGCTTCTAGCCGATTTACGACCGGTCCCATTCCGGATTACACTAGGCGGCCGTGGGGGAATCGGCCGGGACGACTCCCGTCCCCCCTCGGCACGACCCGTGTCCAACAGCACTACCAAACCAATTCGATATCAAAATTCTTCGAGGAGCTTTCCGATGCACGCACGAGCGGTTCTGGCGGCGGCAGTCGCGGTGGTCGTCGGTCTGGTGGCAGGCTCGACCGACGCGGCTGAAAAGAAGGCCGCGAAGATCACCTTCAAGAAGGTGCAGCTCGACAACAAGTTCCGTAGCGAAGGTTGCTGCGTCGGCGACTTCAATCACGACGGCAAGCCCGACATCGCGGCCGGCAGCGTTTACTACGCCGCCCCGGATTGGAAGCCGGTGCTGATTATGGACCCGCCTGAGGAATTCGATCCGGCGGTCTATAGCCATTCGTTCTGCAACTTCGCGCAGGATCTCAACGGCGATGGCTGGGTCGATCTGATTGTGGTCGACTTCCCGGGACAGCAGACGTGGTGGTTTGAGAATCCGCAAACCGCCGCCGGGCCTTGGAAGAAGCACGAGTGCGTGCCGGTCACGAATAACGAGAGCCCGAATTTCCTGGATGTCGATGGCGACGGGCGTCGCGAGCTGGTCTTCGCCGACGGCGAGCATCGCATGGCCCTGGCGCGACCGGGCGCGCAGCCCGCGGACAAGTGGAACATTCAGGCGATCTCGGTCCCCAAAGCGCCGGGCACCGATAAGTTCTCGCACGGCTTGGGCATTGGCGACGTCAACGGCGATGGTCGTAGCGATGTGATCTCGACCGGCGGTTGGTGGGAGCAACCGGAGAAGAGTGCGGCCGCGGGTGATTGGAAGTTCCATGCCGGCGAGCTCGGCCCGCTGTGCGCCAACATGTACACCTACGACTTTGATGGCGACGGCGACAACGACATCGTCAGCAGCAGTGCTCACCAGACCGGCATCTGGTGGCACGAGCAAACGCCCGAAGGCTGGAAGCGACACGAGATCGACTCCAGCTTCTCTCAGACGCACAGCATGTGTTTTGCCGACATGAACAGCGATGGCTTGCCCGATTTGGTGACCGGCAAGCGTTGGTGGGCGCACGGCGCCAAGGGAGACCCGGGGAGCGAGCAGCCGGCCGTGATGTACTGGTTTGAGTTCAAGCGCGAAGGGGGCAAGCCCACCTGGACGGCGCACCAGTTCGATCACGATAGCGGTGTGGGAACGCAATTCGAGGTGGCCGACGTCAACGGCGACGGGCTGTTGGACGTGGCCACGGGAAACAAGAAGGGGGCCCACTACTTCCAACAAGTTCGCCAGTAAGCGCGGCAACGTTCCGCATGCTGGGGACGTTGGCTGCTGGGGGGAGAGGGGACGATGCCGCTCGCGGGCGGTTCACTCATAGGGAATCGATGAACGAATCCACGCTGTCGCGTCCGCCGCTGACGACGTCGAACATTCATAAGGTGGCCATCCTGTTCGCGGGGGGCCCTGCGCCGGCCGCTAACGCCGTGATTTCGACCGCGGCCTCGTCGTTTTTGCGCAACAACATCGAAGTCGTCGGCGTCATGTACGGCTACTCTCGGTTGGTGGAATTCGGCCCCGACCATCCGTTGCAGGAAGGGCGCGACTTCATCAGCATCACGCCGCGCACGCTTAAGCGCACGCGCAATACCCAGGGCATCATGATCGGCACGGCGCGCACCAACCCCGGCAAGAACGTCTCGAGCCGGGAGCATCTGGCCGACCCAGAACGGACGAAACCGCTGCGGGCCGTTCACGCGGCGCTCCGTTCGCTCAATGTCGACGCGCTGATTTCAATCGGCGGTGACGACACCCTGAAAACCGCCAACAAGTTCCAGGCGTTTCAGCAGTACTTGCCGGCTGGCTCGCAGCACATCCCGGTGGTGCACGTCCCCAAGACAATCGACAACGATTACATGGGGATCGACTTCACGTTTGGCTACTTCACGGCGGTTGAAACGCTGGCCAGCGAAATCCGCAACCTGCTGGCCGATGCCGAGGCGAACCGCAGCTACTTCCTCACCGAGACCATGGGGCGCAGCGCCGGTTGGCTGGCCTACGGCGCGTCGATCGCCGGCGAAGCGAGCCTGGTGATCAGCGTCGAAGATATCCACGGCAAGTACCTGACCGAAGAAACGCAGACCGTGCCTGACACGGGCGAGACCGTGACGCGGCGGGTGATGGTGCTCGATCAAGTCGTCAAGCGCATTGTCGCCACGATGCGGGCCCGCGATGAGTTGGAAGGCAAGGAGTTCGGCGTCATCATTCTGGCCGAGGGGCTGGCCGAGTACCTGCCTGAGGAGTATCTGCGCGGCGTGGGGCGCGACGAGCACGGTCACATTTCGATCTCGAAGGTGAATCTCTGCAAGGTGTTCTCGAAGCTCGTGGCCGACGAGTACAAGCGGCAAACGGGGCGCACGCGCCGCGTCACCGGCTTGCAACTCGGCTATGAGTCGCGCTGTGCCCGGCCGCATGCCTTCGACGTCATGCTCGGCAGCCAGTTGGGCGTGGGAGCGTACCGAGCGTTGGTCGAAAAGCAACTTGATGGCGTGATGGTCTCGGTCGCCGGGCAGCTCGAGCTGAATTACGTGAACTTCGACCAGCTCGTCGATAGCGAAACATTGGTCACGCACGTGCGCTACGTCGCCCGCGGGAGCGATTTCCATCGCTTGGCGCGGTTTCTGGAGACGTATGTGAATGAGTGATGCGCTTTGTGTCGCTCGTTGCTCAATCGCTTAGCCGCGGAGCTTGCTCCGCGCGCTAGCGGGATCGATGCGAGATCGTGCGAGCTAGCGCGCGGGATGAATCCCGCGGCTAACTATTGCCACTAGTGGTGTTCGAGTTCTCTGGCACGCCGCGATCGCCAGACTAGGATTCCAATACACACGGCCCAGCCGCCGACAAAGCCGACGCCGTACGCCGCGTTGTGCGCCCAGTAGTCGGCCAGAAATCGATCGTGACGGTCGCTTGGCACCCGGCTGGCCAGCGGTTCGGCGAGCGACACCCAATCGGCCCGCGCGGCAAAATAGCCGGCGATTCCCGCCAACAGCGACGCTACCGCCATCGCCGTCAGCAGGTAGCCAATCGGCCGAGTCAAATCGACCGCATTCAATGTCGGCCAACTCCCCACGCGCGATACCAACACCGCGGGCACGGCCAGCATTGCCCCCACCCACCAGGTGGCAAGCACGCCCCAGCCGAGGGCCAACAGCGTCGGCGAGTCGGTACGAAAGATCGGCGCGTGGCCAATCGTAAAGTACTCGACGCAGACGCGCGTGGTCACCTGGTCATGCATGATGCCGTACAGGATCGCCGCGGCGATGCACAGCGCGGCGATCTTGAGCGATTGCATGGCTCACTTCATGGCTCACAGTTCCGCAGCGGCTTCAATAGCGTTCTACCGCGCGGCGGGCTGCCGGTCGGCGATCAGCACGTCGAGCTCGCGCTTCAGCCGCGGCAGAATCGCGTCGTATGGGTAGGCGCCCAGCTCTTCGCTACCGCGCTTGAGATTGACGTGGTTGGGCCCGCACCACAGCCCCAGGTCGGCGTCGTCCGTTTCGCCGGGGCCGTTCACGCGGCAGCCCATCACGGCGATCGTGATCGCGTATTCTTCGGCGTAGCGCGTCATCTCTTTGACTTGCTGGGCCAACTCGATGAAGGCTTCGTTCTCCACCCGCGAGCAGCTCGGGCAACTGATGATGTTGATCGCATCACGGCCGAAGTCGACCACGGTACGGACGCGCCCCGCTGCGATGTCGGCGAGAATCTGCCGGCCGGCAGCGATCTCCTCAGGCTTGCGATTGTTCGGCACGGTGAGCGAAACGCGGATCGTGTCGCCGATGCCGCGGCTGACCAATTGCTCGAAGGCGATCCGAGTTTTGATGATGCCATCGGGGGGGAGGCCCGCCTCGGTCACACCCAAGTGCAGTGGCACGTCGGGGCGCTCGGCCGCGAAGCGGCGATTGACCTCGATCACTTTCTGCGGATCGGAATCCTTGAGCGAGACGCAGTAGCGCGTGAAACCGAGCTGGTCCAACAGCTCGCAGTGCTCCAGGGCGCTGGCGAGCATCGGGCCGATCGAGTCGTCCTCGCCGAAGCGCTCGGCGGCCGCGGGATCGACCGAACCACAGTTCACGCCGACGCGCATGGCGCAGTCGTTGGCGGCGGCGACCTCGGCCAGAAACTTCACCTTCTCCTGCCACGGCTTTTGGCGCTCGTGGTGATAAAGATGCCCTGGGTTGTAGCGCACCTCGTCGACGTGCGGGGCCACCTGCAAGGCCAGGCGATAGTTCTCTTGCAAGTCGACCGACAGATTGGCTTTGGTCTGCTGGCGAATTTCGGCCAGGGCCGCGGCGTCTTTGACGCTATCGACGGCGATCCGCACTAGATCGGCCCCCGCGGCCGCCAGGTCGTTCACCTGATGGACCGTGGCCGCCACGTCCTGCGTATGCGTGGCAGTCATGCTTTGCACCGAAATCGGGTGGTCGTGCCCGATCGAGTGCGTGCCGATCCGAACCGACCGAGTGGGATTGCGAGGTAGATCCACCAACAAGCTCCAAAGGGTGACAATCAGGCTCCGCTCGGCGATCGCGTCGGCAAGCCACTACGGGCGCCGGCTAGCTGTCGACCGAGGGCAGGGCCGATACCTTGATTTTGCGGGTCGGTGGCCTACTTGGCAACCGCGAAAATCAGCCACCCCGTAACGGCCGCGGTTCGAGCCGTGGGCACGACTTTGCATACGTCGCCTGCGCGCGGCGGCTAACGTCTGCTATCGAACCACTTACAGCAGCGGGCCAAGCAGGCGGGCCGCGTTATCGGCAAAACGCTGCCCGATGCCGCGGGCGGCCCAGGCCTCGAGCGTCAGCAGGTCCGACTCTTGGATATAGGCCTCCTGCAATTGTCGCAACCCGGCCGTGAACTCGGCTTCGTAAACGGCCAACGTGATCTCGAAGTTAAGCCACAGGCTGCGCGGATCGAGATTCAACGAGCCAAACAGGCTGAACTGGCCGTCAACCGTGATGCTCTTGGTGTGCAGCAGCCCGCCGCGGAACATGCAGATTCGCACGCCGGCCTCGAGCAGATCTCCTTTGAAGGCCTGACTCGCCAACCGCACCAGCTTGGAATCGACCCGCTCGGGCAAGACGATCGTCACCCGTACGCCGCGCGCGGCCGCCGCGACCAGCGCCGTGAGCATCGATTCGTCGGGGACGAAGTAGGGGGTGGTGAGCACCAGCTCGTGTCGCGCGGCATAAATCGTCGTCAGCAGAATGGTGTAGATCGCGTCGCCGCGCTGCGCCGGGCCCGAGGGGACAACCTGCACGGCCGCCGATCCACGATCGGGCACGGCGTGCACATCGGCCGTCTTGTTGAGCTTTTCGATCCCCTCGCCGGTTTCAAGCTCCCAGTCTTCGAGAAACGTGATGCCCAGCGGTTCGACGGCCGGCCCCTCGCAGCGCACCATGGCGTCGACCCATTGGCCGACGCCGGCATCGGTCTTGAAAAACCGTGGATCGACGAGATTCTGACTGCCGGTGTAGCCGATCTCGCCGTCGATCACCACGATCTTGCGGTGCAACCGCAGGTCGATCCGCACGAACAGCATCCGCACGAGACCGACCGGTAGGGCGCCTTGCACCTTAATGCCGGCGTCGAGCATGCGCTGCGCCAGCGGGCTGCGCAAAAACTCGTGGCTCCCCACCGAGTCGACGAGCACCCGGCAGCTCACGCCGCGCGTCGTCGCGCGAATGAGCGCCTCGGCCACGTCATCGGCAGTTCCCCCAACGCACCAGATGTAGAATTCGAGGTGACAGCTTCGCTGGGCGGCGTCGATATCGGCAATCAACCGCCGAAAGGTCTCGTCCGCTGTGTGGATCAGCTCGAGTCGATTGCCTGGCAGCGGCGGAATACCGGCCATCGACGTGCAGAGGCGACTGTGCTGCTCGCACTCGGGGCCCATGGCAGACCAATTCGTGACGGCCCGGGCGTCGAGCTCTTTGAGCCAATTGACATACGGCGCGTGGACCCGCGCGGCGCGAACGGCACGCTCACGCCCCAGGCGGTTCTCGCCGACGAACAAATAGACCGCCGCGCCGGCAAAGGGGACCAATAGCACCAACGTCAGCCAGGCCAGCGAGACGCCAACGGGCCGCCGCCGATTGATCACGCGCACCGACAGGCCGACGCGGATGGCCAGGTCGGCGAGAAAGACGGCGATGGTGATTAGCTCGGCGTAATGCGGCCCCAGCGACTCCGTCAAGCAAACATCTCCGGCGTGAACTTGCGGTACTCGCCGGCGAACTGAGCGTCGGTCCCCACGATCGTGGCCGCCACCGAGTTCATGCCGATCTCACCGGTGCACGTGGGTTGCGTGCGATTGCGCACCGCGTGATTGAAGATCCGCATCTCATTCTGATAGGCGAACGTGCGCAACCCGCCGCCGGTGCGATCGGCTTCGGCCGCGGCCAGCTCGCTGGTGGTGGAAAGGACGCCACCGAGCTCGATTTCGCCGAGCTTGGCGATCGAAACCTTGGTCGGGCGGCGCTCCTTGTCGTAAACGACGAGCTCTTGCTCGGCCGTCACCCGCAGCGCGCCGTCCATGCCCAGGAACAATTCGCCGTAGCTCCAGGCGAAGTTAAAGCCCTGGTGAAAGTCCTGCGTGAAGCGGACGATCGTGTCCCCTTCGTACATGTACTCGGCCGAGCAAATGTCGTGCGTCTCGCGGCCGTCGGCGTAACGGCTCGTGCCCATGCCGCAGACGACCTTCGGGCGGCGACCACCCAAGAGCCAACCGCTGGCGTCCATCTGGTGCGTGCCATTCTCGGTCATCAGGCCATGACCATACTTGCGGTACAGCCGCCAGTTGATGAGATGATTGGCGGTCGGAAAGCCCCACTTCGAGAAGTCCTTATCGAGATCCTTCGGCACGTCGCGCTTCCAGTCGCTGGCGCGGTCCCAGAAGGCGTCGACCCGCATGATCTCGCCGATCACTCCCTCTTTCTGCAGCATGCGCTCGGCCAGGTAGTAGAGCGGATTGCTGCGCCGCTGCTGGCCGATTTGCAGCACGCGGCCGGTCTCGTCGCGCGTGGCGATCATCGCGCGGGCCTCGTCGATGGTGTAGGCCATCGGCTTTTCGCAGAAGACGTCTTTGCCGGCCTTCATCGCATCGATACTGGCCGGGGCGTGGGTGTGCTCGGGGAGCGCGATCACCACGGCCTGCAGGTCCTTCTCCTTGTCGAGCAGGTCTTTCCAATCGTCGTAGACGCGGGCGTCGGGCGAAAGCTTCTGGGCTTCGGCCACGCAGAGCGGATTGATCTCGCAGACCGCGGTCATCTTGACGCCGGGCACTTTCAGAAAGTTGCCGGCGACGTGGCGCCCCTGCCCACCGGCGCCGATCAAGGCGAAGTTCAGGCTGTCGTTGGCCGTCGCGGCGCGGGCGAAGCGCGTCGTGGCGGCAACCGCGCCGATGGCAGCGGTCGATTGCAAGAACCCTCGACGATGACTGCGGAGCATGATCGAACCCTCCGGTGTGTTTTGCACGAGCGCAGCGCGGCAAACAGCGGCCGCGCAAACGTTCTGGTGGCTGGCGGTAACTGCCCACTATGGAGGTCGCGCCGGCGGGCGTCAAGCAACGAGCAAAACCGGCGGTACAACCGCGGGTTGCCAGCGATGATTCTCGCTCACAGCAGCTGCTAGCGACGCCGCTGCGCACGATCGCGTACGCCGATCGCGGCGACCACCGCGACGCCCAATAGCAGCATGGCCACGCTGCTCGGCTCGGGGATCGTCACGATCCAGCCGGCGTAATCGAGCGCTAGCGCCGCGTTGATGTAGCTGCGCACTTCGGCAGTATTGTCGAGCTCGGTTGGGCCAATCACCGTAACGTTCTGGCCCGCTGGCGAGTCGAGCGAATAGCCCCAGGCGACACCGCCCAGCAGGCGGGCCTGCTTGTTCGCTTCGTCGGTGACGGCCACCACGAAGGTCTCGGCCAGGAACGTCATGGGGGCGTATCCCCACGGCGCGAACGGACCATCACCGGTCCACGGGCCGATGCCGCGCCCCGTGACGGCTAGCGACCCTTTGGTCGGGCCACTGATGTCGTACCACGGTAACGCGTCGGCTTTCTGCAAGCCCAGCGACTGATACGGAAGCGGATCGATGAAGGGACGCATCGGATCGGGATACGGACTGCCGACATCGATTGAGTAGAGCACCACCTGCAACCAGCGCAGATTCGACGAGTCGACCAGCGTTTGCAATGGATCGAGCGTCCAGTTGGCCCACATGCTCACGCCGCCTTGAAAGCCATCCTGATTAACGTAGGGCCCTTGCGTCGTGAGGGTGCCGACCGTGACGCCGTCGAACGTCAACGACCCAGCCCGGCTCACGCTGCCAGCCGACAGCGCAATCAAGGCCCAGACCACAACGGTCGCGAGCGATCGCAAATTCATGAAATGGCGAAATCCGCGCGGGCGAAAAGAAGCGTGCCGCATGACGTGATTTGGGCCGGTTCAGCGGCCGGCCGTGCTGAGGATCTCCCCTGCTGAAGTTTCGAGCGTAGCTGGCCGCTCCAAAACGTGCAACAGCATGCTAGCAGCGACGTTCCGCGGTCGTGGTTTGTGGCCAGGGTCAACCACAACTCGGGAGAGTCAGGGTCAAGGCTCGGCACCGGTAAGCGCAGCCGGAGAATGGGGCGCCCGGCCATATTCCATCCCGTAACCAGTGTGGCTGCAAATACTTGCCGACGATTGGCAGACCTTGCGGGTTGGGCAGCCTCTGTCGAATGCTCCTGAATCTCTCTAAATGCCGATCGTTCGGGCCGAACCAAGGATAGGGTTCGTGCCGGATCGGCGAGTTGCGCCGGTCGGTCGAATTCTCGGCCCTCGCGACCCCCGCGCCGCGGCCGGCCGCCGTCTGAACTGCGTAAGCCGAATCCGCCGTCCGACCGCTCGACCACCCGCCCGACATCGCACATGATCTGTCCTCCAAAACTGCTCCGCTCGCTGCGCCGCTCGCTTGTCGCGGCCCTCGGCTGCGCGAGCGCTTTGATCTTGAGCACCATCAGCCAAGGGCAGATGGCGGTACCGGGTCGATGGGTCCCCGGCCAAGCGACCGTACCGGCGGGCGCGACCCAGGTGTTCACAATCACGACGATGCCGACGCCCCCCCCGGCGCCAATTGGTAACCTGCCAACTGGCAACTTGCCCACCAACGGCATGCCCACCGCGACGATTCCCACAGTCGTCGGGCCAGCGCAAGTGGTGCCGATCCATTATTCGACCGAGATGGCGATCGACGAAGGGATGTACCCGCGTACCGGCGCGGCAGCCATGTGCCCTGACAGTCGGGACCCTGCTTCTCGCGTCCCAAGCGGCTCAATGCACCTGGCGAACCGCGCTGGCATGCAAGCGTGCAACTACTGCGGCACGCGGCACGGCGGCTGTTGCTCGGGCAACTGTGGTCCCGGGAATTGTGGCGCGAGAAACGGTGCTGCCGGCAGTTGTGGCGCGATGCAGTTCGATCCCTGCGGCGGCCGCTACTATGCCAACGGCGCGACGGGCAACTGCGCCGCTGGTAACTGCGTTCCCAGTAACTGCGCACCCGGTGGGTATGTTCTTGGCGAAAGTGTCGAGATGCAACCGGGGAGCAATCCCAGCAATTACCCTGGCAACGGCGCAGGGACTTATCCCCCCTACGAGGCGGGCGCGTACCCCGGCAACAACTTCGACTTTGAACAGGCGATGCACAGCCGCGGCAGCTTCGGCACCGGCGCCAACGCCTCGAGCTGTGCGGCGGGCTGTGGCCCTGGCAGCGTCTGGAACGCCGCGGTGGCGGCCTCGGCTTGCGGCTGCTTATGGGACGAGTGCTACGACGGCTGGTCGGTCGTCGGCCGCTGGCTGGTGCTGGCCGACTTCATGATGCTCAAGCGCAATCAATCGCACAGCGTCCCCTTCGCGACGCTCAACAACCATGAGCGCGTGGTGCTGGCGACGCGCGTGCAGGATTTTCCGTTTCGGCCGGCGATGCGCTTGGGGGTGGGCCTGCCGCTAAGTCCCAAGCTGCGCGTCGAGGGCTTGTACTTCGGCATGGCCAATTGGACTGAGACCTCCGCGGTGCGCGATGCCACGCCGAACGCGCTGGGGGGCACCGGCAATCTGTTTTCGCGATTGTCCGATTTCGGCATCCCCGCTTCGACGGCGCTCGACTACAACTCGCTGGCGTCCTTTGCTTATTACAGCGCGCTGGATAACGCTGAGCTGAACCTGCGCCACCGCTTGCCGACGCCACCGTATGTCGAAGCGTCGCTATTGATCGGAGCACGCTACATCTCGGTGCGCGAGCGATTGAGCTTTGGCACGCAATCGAACGTGCCGACGTCAAACCTGGTCGAAACGCGCACGCAGAACGACATGGTCGGCATGCAGATTGGTGCGGCCCTGAACGCGCCCGTCCACTGGGGTTGGTGGTTCCAGGGAGAGATCAAAGGGGTGCTGATGCAGAACTCGGCCGCCCAGCAGACCGCGTACACGCACACCGATACGGTCAGCAGCACGACGTATCTCGGGAACAAATCGAGCAAGGTGGCGAGCTATGCCGGCGACCTGTCGCTGTGGTTGAGCTACCAGTGCTCGCAGCGGTTCGTGGTCCGCTTCGGGTATCAGGCGTTCTGGTTCGATGGACTGGCCCTGGCTTCGCAAAACGTCGAACGGAACATAAACATCCTGACGCTTGGTCCGGCCCAACTGCTGCACGGGGGGCGGGTCGTCTATCACGGGCCCAGCGCTGGCCTCACTTTCTCGTGGTAAGCGTCGGCAACTGACGCCAAACCTCTGCGGCGCGCAGGCGCAATTCGTTGTCCCGCTGGCACTTCGTCCACTGGGCCGCTGGCACTTCGAGCTCGATTCGACTGCTTCTCTGCGGGTAAGACACCTGGGCCTGGGCCCCGGATGCCGCTTCAAGACCGTTACGACGCGTTTTTGAAGAGTTCGCCCCCCCCGCCATCGGGAGGGTTTATTCCCAAATTTCTGTCGATTATTCTCTTTACACAGGTGGGGGGGCTCCACGTATGCTGATACGTAAGCCTTCGGTTAGCTGGCTAAGCTTAGCCGGCGATCGCTTTGCCGTAGACATCGGCAAGGTCCGCAGGCTCCTTTCGCGAGCGACTGGCACGCGGCGAGAGAGCAGGCTTTGTGGAGGAGTCGTTTCTTTCCGCAGTTAACGTTTGGGACAGTCAATAAGGAGTCGCTCGTGAAGTCCAACATCCTACGATGCGTCATTAAGACGCATCCCCTGCGCGCGCGGGTGCTGACACTTGGGTTGTCGGCCGCGGTCGTGCTGGCCGGCAGTTTTGCTAGCGCTGCTGGCCTGACGTTTACGCTCAATCAAAGTCAGAGCAATATCTCGCTCGACATCAAGAACGCCCAGCTCTTCGGGCAAGACCTGAGTCTCAGCGAACAGGCGACCGGTAGCTTAAAGTCGAGCTATACCGGTACCGTGGTTACCGATATCGATGGCAGCAGCATTGATTTTCCTGGTGGTAGCGCCGCAGATGCGAGCATCTTGACCGGCGGCATCTTCAAGACGCCTGTCAACATGTTGCCCGGCGTCGGTGGCGTGGGCTCTGCCGCTCCCGGCGATTATGGATTCGTGTTGTCGGCGCCAATCGGACAAGCGTTGCCGCCGATCGACTTGACCTTCTTGAACATCCCCGGTGTCACGACATTGAACCTCGGCACGTTCAAGGCCGTGAACCTCAACACGACTCTGCGCGATGTGGTGCTGGACGTAACCAGTAGTACTCCGATTGCACGATCGGGCGTTCCGGCGCTGACGACCTTCGATGCGTCGCAGACGTCGATCGTGATGTCGGGCAATGCCGACGTCAGCCTCGCCGCCGTGCTGGCCGCGGGGGATTTTCTGTCGTATCAGGTCAATGGATTGGCTCTCAGTGCCTTGGCCGGACTGATCAATGACCAAGTGCCAGGGTTGCTGAGCGTGAATTACAACCCACTGGCTTTTTTCGGCCCCTACGACATCAGCATCAGCTTGGGAACCCGCCTGCCGATCAGCGGTCTCTCGCTACCTAACGAGGATGTCACCAAGCTCGGGTCGTTGCAGGTCACTGGCACGAATTATCGCCTGACCCTGCCGGTGAGCTTCAACGCCATCCCCGACTTTAGCTCGTTGGGCGCGGCGTCAGGATTGTTGAGCTTCTTGTTGCCGTTGAATCTCGGCTTCAGTGGCCAGTTGGTCGGAACCGCTCCGAAGATTGCCGTGCCCGAGCCGGGGAGCGCTGTGCTCCTGGGCATCGGCCTGGTGAGCTTGGCGCTGGTGACCGTCAATCGCCGCCGCGGCAAGAAGTAAACAGCCCACGGGCAAGCTGAGCGTACAAGCGCCCGGCTGAAACCGAACGTGGCACAGGCGAGGCCGTCGGATCGCAAGATCCGGCGGCCTTTCGCTTTTTAGAGGGCCTGGCACCGGCGCTGGCCGCCGCAAAGGTACTGGCTCTAGCCGCGGCAATTCGCTGACGAGCTCTCAGCTCAGGTCACACAACACGGCAGATAAAGCACTTAAGGTACTCGGTTTCCAGACAGGTCGTGGCCACGGGATGATCGGCCGCCGCGCCGCGCTGTTCAAGAATCTGAATATCGCGCCCCGTTTGCTGGGCCACGCCCACCAGCATGTACAAGAAGTCCTCACGCGATACCGCGCCCGTGCAACTGCAAGTGAGCAAAATGCCCCCGGGCTCCAACAGATTCACAGCCTGGCGATTGAGCCGATGGTACGCCCGCAGCGCTTCGGGGAGCGAGCCTCGATTGCGGGCAAACTTCGGCGGATCGAGCACGATGGCTCCGAATTTCTCGCGCGCGATCACCAACTCGTCGAGCGCTTCGAAGCCATCTCGTTCGACGAACCGAATGCTCGACTCGCCATTGAGCTGCGCATTGGCCCGCGCCAGGGCAATGGCTCGCGGGCTGCCATCAATGGCCACCACTTCGCTGGCGGCCCCCATGCGCCGCGCGGTGAGGCCGAAGCCGCCGCTGTAGCAGAACAAATCGAGCATGCGCGCGCCGCTGGTGTAGGCGGCCAGCGCACGACGGTTGTCCCGTTGATCGAGATAGAACCCCGTTTTCTGACCGACGGCCAGGTCAACGCCGTAGCGCAGGCCATGCTCGCTGATGAAGATCGGCCCGGCGGGATCGTGCCCCCAGGCGAGCCCCTCAAGGGGCTCCAACCCTTCGGCCTGACCAGTCCCTTTCTCGGTGCGAAAGAAAATGCCACGCGGTTTGAGGAGATCGACCAAGAGCGGCACGAGCCTCGGCAAGCGGGCGCGCATGGCCAGGCTCGTGACCTGCACTGACAAATAATTCGCATAACGATCGACGATCAGGCCGCTGAGCCCGTCAGCCTCGCTGAAGGCGAGCCGCGCGCCACTCTCGGGATCGGTGAAGCCCAAGTTGCGCCGCAGCTTAAAGGCGGTCTCGAGCCGGCGCCGCCAGAATTCGTCGTCCAATAGCTCGGCGCGCCAGCTATAGAGCCGCACGCGAATTCGGCTGCGGGAATTGTAGACCCCGCGGGCGATGAATTTGCCCGCCTCTGTCACCAGATCGACCGCGTCGCCATCGGCCGGCTCGCCATCGACGGCGGCGATTGCCGAATCGAGCACCCAAGGGTGACGACCGAAAAACGGCCGCGACTTGCGCGGCTTCAGGCGGACTTGCGCCACGGCCTGGTCCGAGACGGCCGGCTCCCAGTCGATCGTTGGCGGCGGGGCCGGCTGGGGCCCGGCGGCGGCCGACTCGGGCGAAGGTTCAAGTGCGTGATCGTCGTCTGAAGTAAGCGGTTTCATATACGTCCGTCATAGTCGAACTGCTCCGCGGACGAAAGGCACCGCTGGGGCTACCAGGCGTACACGGCGCCTCCCAACAGGGCGTGCCGGGGTTGATTGGTCGACCTCTCAGCCGTTGCCGACTGCACCCCGTCGTAGCCGATCGCGAACTGCCTGCCAGACGGGCAAGTCGGGCGGCGCCTCGACCACGATTCGCTCGACCCCCGCATCCTCAAGCTCGTGCAAGGCGGCATAAAGCCTGGCACCGTAGTCACGCGGGACGTCAGGCATCACGAGCGTTCGTAGGTTCGACGACTTCAGGCCACGGTCGGAGCCCAAGGGCAGCCAACCGATCAATTGATGTGCCTGACAGTGCCGCTGGACTACCTGCGTGCACTGCTCAGCAATCAGTTCGAGCGGCACTCGTGGGGCATAGTGCCGCGCTTCGAGACCCGGAGATCGGGCGATGTCGCCAGTCTCCGCCTCCCCGGGACCGCAAAGCACTGGTTCCCCTATCGCGGCCTCGAGCTCGCCGAGCGTCACCAGACCAGGACGCAACAGCCGCGGCTTGTTATCTGAAAGGTCGAGCACGGTCGACTCCAGCCCGCCAGGGGCGGCACCGCCGTCGATGACCAGGTCGATCCGGCCCGTAAGCTGCTTGAGCACGTGCGCGGCCGTAGTGGGCGATATGCACTGCGAACGATTCGCGCTGGGGGCGGCGATCGGCCGCCCGGTCGCGCGCACCAGGGCCAATGCCAACGGATGGGCAGGAACACGCAAGCCGACGGTCGGTCCTCCCGCGGTGACGATCTCGGGGACGAGGTCCGTTTTCGGAAGCACCAACGTCAGCGGCCCCGGCCAGAACTGCTCAGCGAGCCGCTGGGCTTGCGGTGGCCAGGCCCGGACAAGGGTACGCGCGGATGCGATGTCGGCGACGTGCACGATCACCGGGTTGGTCGCGGCTCGCCCCTTGGCGGCGAAGATTCGCGCGACAGCCGCCCGATCGGTGGCGACAGCGCCGAGTCCGTAAACGGTCTCTGTGGGAAACGCGACGAGCCCGCCGGCCCGGAGCACGCTCGCCGCACGCGCGAGGGATGTCCCCGGCTCGGTGTCCAACGCCGGACTTAAGACTTCGGTCAGCAAGGACAGTTCCCACGAAAGCGCAGGGCAATCGCTATACACGGGGCCTCCGCAACTCACGGACGCCCCCTTTTGAACGCCCTCCAAGCTAACCGGGCATGTCACGGCACGCTACGACCCACTGCGCTGCGACACCGTGCGCTCCAACTCGGCGGCCTACGATCCGTGCGACCGCGCCAAAGGGTCTCGTCGATTTCTGGGGGTGACGTTGCAAAGCGAAATTACCCCGCACGAAGCCCCCGCACTTCCTGCCCGAAAGGCTGGCGAAGGCTGCCTAACTTCACCGCAATCGAGGCCAAATCACCCCAGCTTCACAACCGCGGCTCAGGAACCGGGAATGGCACTAACTCGTGACCCAATGGCCGGTTAACGAATGCTCATATCGCGACTGGCTGAGTTGTCGGCAGTGATGGCACTCGCGGGCATGCAAGTTGCCAAAGTGGCACATCGCCGCTCGCAAGAGTCTTCCCGCGACTTGCTTCGGCTGGCCTCTTCCTTCGAGAACCCAACTCCATGTCGATCCGCACTCAGCCGATCCCCTACTACGTTGCCGTTGCCCTCGGGGTGGCTCTTTTCGTGACCTCGCCTGCTTCTCAAGCCGGCAAGCCCGACGCCCGGGCGAAGGCAGCCAAGCCAGCCGTGAAAACAACGGGCACCCGAGGCAAGGGGTCAACTTGGCAAGTTCGCGATACTGTGAACTTCAGGGTTTGCTCCGCGGGTGATCGCGAGGCGGCCGAGCAGTTGGCCACGCGTTGCGAAGAGCTCCGCGAGCATTTGGCGGGCGTGTGGCTCAATCAGCGTCCGGCTTCCGCCTGGAAGGTGCGCTGCGAAGTGGTGATGCATTCGAGCGACGCCAGCTACGAGCGGGCCGTCGGACGCGGCGCCCAAATGACGGTCGGATCGGCCCTCATTGAAACCGAAGGGAGTCGCATTGTCACCCGGCGAATCGATTTGCGCCCTGATCGAGGATCGGAAACGCAAACCGCGCTGGCCCACGAGCTCACGCATGTGATCATCGCCGACCGCATCGACCGCAGCCAACTGGCTCCCTGGGCTGATGAAGGAATCGCCGTCTTGGCCGATTGCCCCGAAAAGCAAAAAGCCCATTTCGACGACTTACGTCGCGGCTTGGATTCGCAAGAGACGTTCCGTATCGGCGAACTGTTCACGCTGAGCCACTATCCGGCTCCGGAACAGATGGGGGTCTTCTACGGCCAGAGCGCTTCCCTGGCAAGCTTTTTGGTGGCGCGAGAAACACCGTCCGATTTTGTGCGGTTCCTCGAAATCGCGGCCGTCGAGGGTTACGACTCGGCGCTTAGTACGGTGTATGACATCGCCGACGTTGCCGCTCTGGAACAACTCTGGACCGCGAGCTTGAAGGGGAACGACGCTAACTTTGCCCGACAGTTGCCGGGCAAGCTCTGGCAAGTGGCCTTGGCCGATCAAGCCGCTAACTAGTTCATTCGCGGGATGCCGTACGCCACGCACGGATCGAAAAATAATGGGCCGAGCTCCACCACCAAGTGAAGCTCGGCCCGTCTACGGCAAAAGTGGCTAGGCGTCCGTGTTGTGGCTTAACGCGGCGATGCAACCAGGGCTAGTTGCCGAACCCGCGAATCTTCCGACCCGCGTCGAAAAAGAGCCGCTCCGACGAGTAGCGTCGGCCACTGCTTCGATACCCGCCGCTGTAGGAACCGCTCATCGAGCCGCTGTTTCCTTCGTACGAATAGCTGCGATAGCTACGACGCGGAGCGGCAGCCACGCCCCCTTCGGTGGTGCTCGGTGTCGGCTTCGCAGTCGGCTTCTTGGCCGTTTGCGGTTTCTTGGCGGCTTCCGGCTTCTTGGCAACTTCGGGCTTCTTGGTGGACGTGCCAGCGTTGGCCGTCGCGGCGTCGGTCGGCGTGGTGGTCGTCACGGCTTCTTCAGCGACGACAGTCGGCGCATAGTTGCGCGAGCGCGGCGCGTACGAGTAGCTGCGATATGAGCGGCGTCCGAAGCCGTAGAGCTCATAACCGCCGCGTACCTTCGAAGCGGCGTCGCGGATCTGCGCTTGGGCGCAGTCGGCAACAAACGTCGAAGCAAGCGCGGCGATAGCCACGATCAGTGATGTCTTGAGTGCGAGTCGCATGATTTGTCTCCGCCTAACTGCTGGAAAATTGGAGTGATCCTGGTCCCGTGTGGGGCCAACAGTAATTTAGGACGCGGGGCGAGCCGCGAATTCCATTGATCTGCAGCGCGACCTGGCGACGCGCGATGTGCCGTGGCTTGATCCAAAACGCACGCAAAATCGTTACGGCCAAAGGACTGTCGCGGGCAGCCGACTTTGGCCTACAAGCGCGATGCATGGCGTGCACCTTCTAACAACGTGCTTGGCGCAGCCAGATGATGCGGCCGCCAAGAGAAATTGCCCGCAGGCAACCGGCAATCCGCTGCTGCTCTTCAAGCGCTACGCCCCCCGGCGTGGTCTACTTGAATTATACGGATGAGATGCCGGCGCGGTGCAAGCGCCAGCGCATTAAACTTCGGTAAGGCTGGCGCGCGGGGGACCGCAAGAATCGTGCCGATCGGCGGCTAGCAGCAGACGCGCGACGGCCATTCTCGCAAGAATCTAAGCGAGTAGCTCATGCCGTACGCGCCCTTCGCCGGCGATCGCCACCGGCCGACCGAGCCGATCGGCGATCGTCGCTTCGGGATCAATCCCCAGCAGGTGGTACACCGTCGCCAACAAGTCCTTGGGCGAAATCGGCGTGTCGAGCACGCTGCCGGCAATGCGGTCGGTGCGCCCCACAACCTTTCCGCGAGCGATACCAGCCCCGGCCAGCAGCGAAGAATACGCCTGGGCCCAGTGCCCGCGACCGCCACCGGCCGCGCCGCGTTCCAACTTCGGCGTGCGCCCATGCTCTGTGGTGCAGACGATGAGCGTATCGTCGAGCATGCCGCGCGCTTCCAAGTCCAAAAGTAGCGAGCTCAAGGCACGGTCGAACCCGGGACACAACTGCTCGCGCATCAAAGAATAGTGGTAGAAATGCGTGTCCCAGGCACTGTTGACGAGCTTGAACTCGTCCCACAGCACGGTGACGAATTGGGCGCCGGCTTCGAGCAATCGCCGTGCCACGAGCGTCGACTGGCCGAACAGCGTATGACCGTACTTCTCGCGCAGCAGCGCCGGCTCGCGCTCCACGTCCAACGCGTCGCGCAAGGTGTCGGTCGTGAGATACGAATAGGCCTGGCGGCGAAAATGATCGAACGAGCGGGCTGAGTTTTTGTCGTCGAGCGCGCGGCGTACGTCGTCGAATTGCTCGACGAGCGCCCGGCGGCGATTCAAACGATCGAGCGACAGCCCCGCGGGCAAGCTGGCGTCAGCGGCCAATGTGAAGCGATAGCCCGGTGCCAACGGCCCGTACGGATCGCGGCAGGTGATCGTGTCGGGGCCAAAGGTGTACGTCGACTCGCGGGTCCCTTCCCCCTGGAAGTCGGTCCAGAGCGGATCGTAGGCCGTCCCCAACCAGGCGCCGTAAGGGCCTGCGTTGTCGCCGGCGGCGTACGGGCGCCGCGAACTGAGTCGCCAAGGAAGCGCAACATTGCGAGCGATCGGCGGCGCGGGCTCGCCCCGCTGATCTGCCAAAAAGTCGACGACCGAACCGATAAAGGGCCAATGCCGCGGATCGCGCGGGCTCATCTGCAGCGGCACATCAATCGTCGGGATCGATGTCAACGTGAAGGCCGACGCGTGCAACGGAAACGGATGCGTCATCGACCGCACGATCGTCGTGCGATCGATCACCTGCGAGGTCAGCGGCAACAGCTCACCGATCTGCACGCCGGGCACGCTTGTCGAGATTGCTCCCAGTTCGCCGCGCACTTCAACCGGCGCGTCGGGCTTGGGATCGAATGTTTCGAGCTGGCTCGCCGCGCCGTACAGATACAAAAAAATGCAGCGTTTCGCCTTGCCGAACGTGCCTGCGCCGGTTGTCGCCTGCGATTCCGCGGCGGTCGCTGAGCCTGCGAGCGACGCGGGCAATGCCCCGGCTCCCAGGCCCAACAGCCCCAAGCTGCCCGCTTGCAGCACGTCGCGGCGCGTTAATCCGTCGCACAGCCGTCGGCGGTTTCCGAGAATGCGCAGCATCATTGCCTTCAAACAGAGCGGTGTATTACCGCTGTCAGCGTACCAAGAGCGGCACGCCGGGGGCAACAAAACTTGCTGCGGCGGCTCAACGCATCTGAAACGGGGCGGCCTTCCATTTCGTTGCCTCCTTCGCCTGGCAAATTGCCCGCTAGACTGGAGGTAGTCAATTCGGCGGCAGAACCACGCCACTACCTCAGCGGGGCGATTCGACGGTGACTCCCGAAGCAATCAACTCCGGCGCACGCACGGTCGCCCATTTGGCGGCCTACTTCGCGGAGCGCAAGGACGTCGCCCGCGAGATGCTGGCCACGCTGCACGCCAGCGAGCGCGGTTACTTCACGCCCAGTGAAGACGAAGCGGTGCGCCGGCTGCTGGTCAGCTACACGCTAGCGCGCAATGCACTGTTGGAGCTGGTGCTGTCGCTGCGCACCGCGACCGACGTGCCGGCCGAGTTGCGGCCGGCCGCGTTCCTGGTCGGCTATTCGGCGGCGATCTTGCTAGTCGATGGGGCCCGCTTCCTGCGCGATGCCGTCCATCGCCGGCCGATCGTCCGGCGCAAGCTGAACGAAGCGGAGCCGCACTTCGACATTCCGGCTGGCACTTACGAAACGGTTCAGAAGTCGCTCACCAGTCCCAAGCACGCCTGGCACCTGTGGCACGCCCGGCAATTCTTCACCGAGTATGAGACCGACCTGCGCGCCGCCGCTTCCAGTGATCCGGCGCTGGCCTCTTGCCTGGCGGTTATCGAGTCGCAGCAACAAACACTCGACATCGCGCCGGTGCGCTACGCCAAGGCACGCCTGCGCGTGCGCGTCGGTCGCACCGTGCGCCGCTTGCGCGACGATCTCTTGGGCCAGGCGATTTACGGCGTGCAGAAGCTGGCGTCGTGCCTGGTATCGGACGTTTCGACGCGCCCTGGACATCGGCCGGGCGTGCCCACAGCGGTCGCCGCTCAGATGCGCGAGCTGGCTCGGCCCGGCGACGTGTTCGTCACCCGCAAGGAGCACGCGGCGACGAACTACTTTTTACCCGGCTTCTGGCCGCACGCGGCGCTCTACCTTGGCGATGCACCGGCGCTCGCCGGCCTGGGGATCGACGCGCATGAGCACGTGATGCCGCGCTGGTCACGATTGCTCGCGCCGCCGGGGGCCGAGCCATGCCGCGTTTTGGAAGCACTGAAGGATGGCGTCTGGATCCGCTCGGTCGAGTCGCCGCTGGGTTCCGATGCCGTGACGCTGCTGCGGCCCCGGCTGGAGCGCGACGCCATCGCGGCGGCCCTCTCCCGCGGGCTGTTTCACGAAGGCAAACCGTACGACTTCGATTTCGATTTCAGCCGCAGCGATCGCCTGGTTTGCACCGAAGTGGTTTATCGCTCGTACGAAGGGATCGGCGATGTGCGCTTCGAGCTGACGCGCCGCGCGGGGCGCTGGACCCTGTCGGCCGAAGATTTGTTGGCGATGGCCCTCGAGCGGCGGCACTTTGAGCCGGTGGCGGTCTACGCGCCGCAGCACGCGAACAGCGTGGCGACAGGCCCGGCAGCCGATGCGGCGCTCAGGGCGACGTGCGCGGCCCGCGAGGCAGTTTAGAGCATTCGCTCCGGTCACTTGCCCGTGCCAAGGTATTCGAGATTGGCCATGGCGATCTCCAGCAATTTGAGGCCGTCTTCGTACTGTTGGTGAGCTCTTGTGGGATTTATGACTGCGGCGAATCGGAGCGATTCGTCGTCAATTCCGCCGAAGCACAAATTGACCGTGAGCGCTTCTCGCTCCTGTCCGCGTCCGAAAAGCCCTTCCGCGTCGGCGCGTGCGAGTGCAGCAAGGCAACTCGTTTCTATGAGCCGGCCAAAGAACCCGTCGCAGCAGTTGTCCTGGTGGCCTAACCAGACATCATCGATGATTTTGTTCACTTGATCGAAGTACGGCTGGTCGGAAAGCAGCCAATCATCGGCAACGCTCCAGCGCAAACTCACGCGTTGGAGCGCTGCCAGGTCGCCGGCACGCGCGCGGTATTTTCCACTTTGCATGTAGTGAGCAACAACACGGTCCAGGTTTTGCTCGCTGGTGGCGGCGGCAACAATACTTCGGCACTCCGGCGATAGCCAAAGAAAGTAGCCGTACAACGACTCGCCGCTTAGTCTTGCGCGCAAGTCGACAAAAGAACCGCGAATCGCGTCCACGAGAAGCCGTGGAAACTCGTCATGCGGAAACGGCGTCGCGAAGCCGTCGGGAACGTGTGGTGGTTTCTCCATGAGGTCGATCGCCTCGATAACGATCTGACGCATGTTGCTGTAAAGATCGCCGCTCATGATCTGTGCCGAAAGATCGAGAAGCAAGTTGCGCGAGCAGCATCGCGCTTCTGGGCAAGCCAGAAACCTACGTCGCTCCAGCTAGCGCGCGGGACAAGTCCCGCGTCCAACTATCTCACCCGCCGTTGCGCTCGGCGGCGGTCAACTGCTCGGCTTCGAGAAAGTGCTCGACGCCATCCGCCTTGGCGATCACAGTCACGCCCCCTTCACTGATCGTGAAGCCGCGGGCCCGGTCGAGCTCCTGGTCGTAGCCGATCTCGATGCCGGCGGGGATATGCACCCCTTTATCGATGATGGCCCGGCGAATCTTGGCGTGCCGGCCGATGTCGACGCCATCGAACAAAATCGAATCATCGATGCGGGCAAAACTATTGACCCGCACATTGGCCCCCACGATCGAACGGCTGATTTGCCCGCCGGAGACGATCGAGCCCTGGCAAACGATGCTGTCGAGCGCATGCCCACGACGCGGATTGGGCCCTTCTTCGGCGAAGACGAACTTCGGCGGCGGGTAGTTGGGGTGGTAGGTGCGCAGCGGCCAGCGATCGTCGTACATATTCAGTTCGGGATCGACTTGCACGAGATCAAGGTTCGCTTCGTAGTAGGCGTCCAGCGTGCCGACGTCGCGCCAGTAGGCGTCGGCCTTGCGATTCTCATCGCGGAACGGAAACGCGTAGACCCGATGCGTGTCGATGATCGACGGCACAATGTCGCGGCCAAAATCGTGCGAGCTGGCGGAGCGCGTCGCGTCGAGGCACAACTGCTCGAACAAGAACCGCGCGGTGACCACATAGATGCCCATCGAGGCCAGGCACAACCCAGGCTCGCCGGGGATGCTCTTGGGCTTGGCCGGCTTCTCCTCGAAGCCTTGCAGGCGATAGTTGCGGTCGACCTCCATCACGCCGAACTGAAAGGCCGCTTCCTCGTTTTTGACGCGCAAGGCACCGACGGTCATGTCGGCGCCGACCTCTTTGTGCCAGTTGACCATGTCGCCGTAGTTCATTTTGTAGATGTGATCGCCGGCGAGGATCACCAGGTACTCGGCCCGCTCCTTCTCGATCGTGTAGATGTTCTGGTAGACGGCGTCGGCCGTGCCGCGATACCAATGCTCGTCGATGCGCTGCTGCGGCGGCACCACGTCGATGAACTCACCCAGCTCGCGGCAGAACAAGTTGCGCCAGCCGAGGTTGATGTGCCGGTCAAGGCTCATCGCCTTGTACTGCGTGAGGCAGAGGATTTTACGGATGCCGCTATTAATGCAGTTGGACAGCGCGAAGTCGATGATGCGGTAAGCGCCGCCGAAAGGGACGGCCGGCTTGGCGCGGTCGCGCGTGAGTGGTTCGAGTCGCGAACCCTTGCCTCCTGCCAACACGACCGCGAGCGAATCCTGCATCGATCGACCTCCGAATTGCTGCGAGCAGCTCGCCCCCCCGGGAAGAGGAGCGCATTCTACCCGGCTTTCGTCAATTACGTAACAGTCAAGGTAGCCAGGGGGCAGCGTGCGAACCGGCGGACGAGGCCCGCTCCGAGCCATCGTCGAGCATTCGTCGAGGCCGCCTCCAGCCCCGCCTGGGCAGATCGGCCACCGCACGCTCACACGCTGGTGCGTGCCAGGTGGGCCGGTTCGGCGGCCGTGTCGAGCCAGCAGCGCTGCCAGGCCTCGAACATCACCAACGCCCACAGGCGATGACTGTGTTCGGCCAGGCCCGCCTGGTGCTCGTCCCATAGCTTGCGGACGGTCTCGGGGCGAAAGTACCCACGACCGGCCGCCGTCGCACCCAATAAGAAATCGGCCGCTAGCTCGCGCAACTCGTGCCGAAACCAGTGGTCTAAGGGGACTCCGAAACCCATCTTCGGGCGGCTGAGCACTTCGGGTGGAAGCAGGTGACCGAAGGTCTCCCGCAGAATCCGCTTTCTCCGAAAGAACCGGTACTTCAGCGCAACCGGCATGCTCGCTGCCAGTTCGACGACGCGATAATCGAGAATCGGCTGCCGGCACTCCAGGCCGTGCGCCATCGAGGCCATATCGACTTTGGTCATCAGGTCGCACGGCAGGTACGTAACCAGGTCGGTCAGGCTGGCGGCGGTGACCGCATCGCGCGGGGCCATCGAGCGCCAGGTGCTGCGGATGAAGTCGCCTGGGTCGTCGTCGGGGAGTTGGGCCAGAAACTCGTCGGTATAGAGCTCGGCCCGCAGCGGTTCGGGAAAGATGCCGACCCAGTCGATGAAGCGATCGGCTGGAGGTCGGGCCAATCCGGCCGTGAACCGCCGCAAGCGCCGCGACAGCGACCGCTGCCGCCCGTCGGCCGGCAATCGCTGCCAGAGCCGGTTGGTCGCCACGGCCCGTAGCGGCGGGATGCGATCGAAGGTGTCGGACAGCGCCACGGCGTCGTAGCGATTGTAGCCGGCGAACAGCTCGTCGCCGCCGTCGCCGGTGAGCGCGACCGTGACGTGCTCGCGCGTCAGCTTCGACACGTACCACGTGGGGATCGCCGAGGCATCGGCAAACGGTTCATCGTAGATCCACGCCAACTGGTTGAGCACGCCGACCGCGTCGGGCTCGACGCGAAACTCGTGATGCTCGGTCCCCAGATGCGCGGCCACCTGCCGGGCAAACGAGGTCTCGTCGTAAGCGGCCACGGGGAAGCCGATCGAAAAGGTTTTGACCGGTTCGTGCCCCAACTGCTTCATCAAGGCGACGACAATCGACGAGTCGACTCCGCCCGAGAGGAACGCTCCCAGCGGCACGTCACTCTGCAATCGCAGCTCAACCGCCGACGTGAGCAGCTCGGCCAGCTCCTGGCGATACTCGGCCACCGGGCGAGGCTTTTCGACGGCAAATTGCGGCCGCCAATACCGCTCGACCTTCAGCTCCCCATCGCGCCAAATGGCAAAACACCCTGGCGGCAGCTTGTGGATACCGCGATAGATCGTGTGCGGATGGGGCACGTACTGATAGGCCAGGTAACTATCGAGCGCGTGCGGGTTCAGCTCGCGCGGTACGCCCGGCACCGCCAGCAGGCTCTTCAGCTCGCTGGCGAACAGCAGGCGCTCGGGCTCGGCGCGATAAACGAGTGGTTTCTTGCCCAGCCGATCGCGGGCCAGCAGCAGCGAGCCGCGGCGCGCATCCCAAATGGCGAGCGCGAACATGCCGTTGAGATGACCGAGAAACGCGGGCCCCTCGTCCTCGTAGAGGTGGACCAGCACCTCGGTGTCGCTATGGGTGCGAAAGGTGTGACCGGCCGCTTCGAGCCGCTGGCGCAGCGCGCGAAAATTGTAGATCTCGCCGTTGAAGGTGACCCAGACGCTGCCGTCTTCGTTCGACAGCGGTTGCTGGCCGCTGGCCATGTCGATGATCGACAGCCGGCGATGCCCGAGCCCGACGTGTACGCCACGCGACGAGTTTGGCCGGGCGACGTGCGAGGTATAGAAGCCGCGACCGTCAGGCCCGCGATGGGCCAACAGGTCGGTCATGCGCTCGAGCACGTGCTCGTCGACAGGCGGAGCGTCCGCGGTCCAGATTGCGCCGGCGATTCCGCACATCGATCAAACGCTCGACGATAATGAAGGAGAAGCACTGGCTTGCGGCCAGTCGCACCCGTATGCGATCTCTCGATTCTACGTCGCCGGCGGTCGCTGAGTTGAGAGCAATCAGACTCGGAACCGAAGGGTGCTACGGCAACCGCGGGGCCTTGCTGGTTATGGCCACCACTTCGTCGAGCAGATGGCCGTTGGTGGCCACCCCTTCGCGGCCGTGGATCGTTGGTTCGCCGAGCCAGTTGGTGAAGGTGCCGCCGGCTTCTTCGAGGATCGGCTGCAACGCGGCGGCATCCCAGACGTTCATCGCCGGATCGACCATCACTTCGGCCCGGCCCATAGCCACCAGCAAGTATCCGTAGCAGTCCCCCCAGGTGCGCGAGATCCACGTGGCGGCGTCCAAGGCGTCGTACGCTTCGCGGCGGCCGAGCTTGCCGAAGTCCTTCACGGCAGTGGTCAGGAACAGGGCCTGACTCATCTGCCGGCAATCGGAAACATGAATCCGCTTCGGCGAATGTTGCCCGCGCACGGCCCAAGCCCCCTGACCTCGGGCGGCGTACACATACTCGTCAAGCCCCGGCAGCAGTACCACGCCAATCACGCTGCGCCCCGCGTGCTCGACGCCGATCATTGTGCCGTAGAAAGGAACGCCGGCCACGAACGACTTGGTGCCGTCGATCGGATCCAAAATCCAGCGGAAGCCCGAGGTGCCATCGACCGAGTCGAATTCTTCGCCGAGGATCGCGTCGTCAGGGAAGCTGGCGGCGATGCGGCGCCGCAGGTGTTGCTCGGCCTCGCGATCGGCCACGGTGACGGGCGAAGCGTCGGCCTTGATCTCGACCTGGTAGTTGTCCTGGCGGAAGTATCGCAGCGTGATCGCGGCGGCTTCCTGCCCGGCCGAAAGGGCCAGATCGAGGCGCTCGGCCAGATCGACGGAGTTGATTTCGCCGATATCGGCGGACTTGTTCGAAGCGGCAGATGCGCCGGCGCTGGCTGGTTTTGTCATGCGTTGCAAGGTACCGCGAACCGGGGGGATTTCCAAGGTGCTACTGCTGCTTCGGCGTGCGTTGATTTCGTTGTCGCCGGGCTTCATACAGCAGCACCGCGGCGGCCGCCGACACGTTCAAACTGTCGGCCGCGCCGTGCATCGGCAGCTTGATCGCGCGCACGTCGGGCGCATGCCAGTCGGCGCCCAGTCCCAAGGCTTCGCCGCCGAGCACAATTGCCGACGGACCGGCGAAGTCCACGATGTCGTAGTTCCGTTCGGCGTCAGGCCGCGCGGCGTAAATCGTCAGCCCCTGCTCGCGTAGCCAGGCGAGTGTCTCCGCGCCGGTGGCTACGGCGACTGGAACCGAGAACACCGTCCCCAAGCTGGCGCGAATTGTGTTGGGGTTGAGCAAATCGGTCCCGCCATCCGCCACGACAACCGCCGAAACGCCTGCGCCGTCTGCGCTGCGGAGCACCGCGCCGACGTTCCCCGGCTTTTCGATCCCCACCAGCACGGCCACGAGCGCGTCGGCCGGCAATTTCAGCGCAGCAAGTGGAAACTCCGGCAGCCGCGCGATGGCGACGAGCCCTTCTTGCCGGGCGCCATACGCAACCTTGGCGAATAGATCGCGATCGACCTGCCAGACTGGCACGTCAGCCGCTTCCAACCGCGCAACCAGCGATCGTGCCTCTTCGCTGGCCAAGAGTTCGTCACACGCGAAGGCCTCTAAAACCTCGGCGCCACCATCAATCGCCCGACCGATCTCGCGAATGCCATCGATCGAATAGCGCTGCTGCTCAGCCCGGTCGCGCGCGTTGTGCAGTCGCGCCGCCTGCTTGATGCGCTCGTTCTGTCGGCTGGTGATGCGTCGCTCGGGCATAAAGATCGTCTGCAAAGACAACTTGTTAGCCGCGGAGCTTGCTCCGCGCGCTACCGCCGTGATGTCGATTTACTTCTCCGACCAACGCACGCACACACCGCTGGGGAGTCGCTCCCCCAAAGTTGAAGTCAGCGCCAGTTCGCTCGTGTCGGTCGGTTGCAGCCCCGTCCGCTCGGCGAACCACTGCCCCAAGCGCGGCGCGGTCATCCCGGTCGTGTGACACGTTAGTAGCATGAACGCACCGCTCTCGCCCAGCAACCGGCGACAATCGGCCAACAACTCCGGCAAGTCGCGCTCCAGCCGCCAATCGCGCCCTTGAATGCTGCGCCCTTTCACGCCATGTCCGTAGCTCGGCGGATCGAGCACGATGCCGGTGTAGCGACGCCCGCGGCGCAGCTCGCGCCGCACGAACGCATGAGCATCGTCGACGAGCCAGCGGATCGGCGCGGCGGCCAGGCCCGACAACTCGGCATTGCGTCGAGCCCACCCGACGACAGGCCGCGCGGCATCGACGTGTGCGACTTCTGCCCCCGCGGCGGCCGCGGCCAGCGTGCTCGCACCCGTGTAAGCGAACAGATTGAGCACCCGCGGCGGTTCCAGACCATTATCGCGAGCATGGTCCGCCCACCTTGCGACCTGCTCCGAAATCCACTGCCAGTTGTCGGCCTGCTCGGGAAACAGCCCGACCTGTCCCGAGTCGGTCAACCGCAACTCGAACGACAGCTTGCCGGCGGCGAGGTTCCAACTCACCGGTTCGTCGAGTGGCGAACCGTCGCCGCGCAGCCAACGGCCGGATGCATCGCCTGACTCACGCTCATATCGAAAGTCGACGCGCACTATCTCCCCTCTCCCCTCGTGGGTGAGGGGTCGGGGGTGAGGGGGCAAATTCCCCTCGCCCCTTGCGGGAGAGGGGTTAGGGGTGAGGGGTATTGCCGGCCGCTCGACAACATACTGCCCGAAGCGCTCGCGCTTGCGACCGGCGCCCTCACGGTCGACGCCAACCTCAAGCAATTCGTATTCGTCGAGCATGCTGGCGATCGCAGTCATCTCGGCGGTTCTACTTGGCATCGCGCGACCGCAGCGCCAGGTGGACCCGCGCCACGGCGTGCATGTAGCCCGGCAAGGCATAGTCGACTGCCGCCTGGCGGACGTGGTCGAGCGACTTCTTGGCGTCCCCCCCGGCTTCGTACCATAGCCCGAGATACAGATGGGCGTAGAAGAGCCGCTTGCGGAGCTCGCTGTCGGTTGGGTTGCCGGCCCGGGCGGCCGCCAGCACGTCGTCGGGCGTGGCGCGCCCCGCGAACAATTCGTAAACCTCGTGCATCGGAATCCGCCGATCGGGCCCGACCGGCAACAGCTCGGCCCGCGCTTTGTCGAGCCCGTCGGCCTTGGCCATGCAGAGATAGCGCCAGGTGACGTTCTCGACGTCGGCCGCATCGACCGTTTGATACGCTTCGAACTGCTTGGCGCCGGCGTCGAACTGGCCGGCGTAGTAGCAGGCGATCCCCCGTTGCCAGTGCCCCGGACCGCGCCGCGGTTCGAGCTTGATCGCCGCGTCGAAGTCGGCCAGCGCCTCGGCAATGTGCCCCAACTGCAGATGGGCGTTGCCGCGCTGTTCGGTGGCGGCCGCCCGGGCGGCGGCGTTCTTCTGCGCGGCAGGCGTGGCCAGCAGGGCGTCGCATTCGGCAACCGTCGCTTCGAGTTCGGCAGTTTCCGCCTTGTCGGCGGCAGCCACGACCTGTGGCGAGAGTTTTGCGCTGGCGTCGTCGGCCTGAACGAACTCCGCGATGAGTCCGCTCCCGGCCAGCAATCCCATCGTCAGGAAAAATCGAAGTCGAAGCACGCGTGACATGTCGATCGAGCCTGTCTTCAAAATTTGGGACCGCACCATTTCCGATGGCAACAGGAAAACTGGTCTCACGATAACGCGGCACGAGTACCCACGGAAGGTCGCGGCGACGCGAATCGTGGCATCTGCGCCATGTGCGACCTTCGCGCGGGCTTGTTGAGCGACTTGCGTCCTCGACTCGCTTGTTTCGCGCCGCGAGACGGTCTATTCTCGCAGACGCAAACCCGGATCCCCAATCCTCGGATCCTGGTCCCAAATCCCTAGCCTCTGACCTCTAATCCCTCTCCGGAGCCCCCGCCATGTCCGACCACGGTTACTCGACGCTGCTATTATTCGCTCTGGTCGGTCTGGCTTTGGCGGGTCCGCGGGCAACTTCGCTGCGGGCCGAAGATCCTCCCAAGCCACTCAGGGTCGGCATGATCGGGCTCGACACTTCGCACGTGGTGGCCTTCACCAAGACCTTGAACCGTGACAACGCCGGCACCGACATGGCCGGCATCACGGTGGTGGCCGCCTACCCTGGCGGCAGCCCCGACGTCGAGTCGAGCCGCGACCGTGTCGAAGGCTTCACACGAGAGATGCGCGAGATGGGGGTCAAGATTGTCGATTCGATCGAGGCGCTGTTGCCGATGGTCGACGTCGTGATGTTGGAAAGCGTCGATGGACGCCCACACCTCAAGCAGGCCGAACCGGTACTGCGGGCAGGCAAACCACTATTTATCGACAAGCCCGTGGCCGGCTCGCTGGCCGACGCGATCGAGATCTTCCGCCTGGCCGAGGAGCTGAAGTGCCCGGTCTTTTCGTCGAGCTCGCTGCGGTTCAGCCCCGGCATTATCAGCATGAAAGACGATGAGCGTTTGGGGGGCGTCGTCGGCTGCATGGTCTACAGCCCTTGCAAGCTCGAAGAGCACCATCCCGACCTGTTCTGGTATGGCGTGCACGGCGTCGAGATGCTGTACACGATCATGGGGACCGGCTGCCGTGAAGTGACGCGCGTACACACCGAGGGGAGCGACGTGGTAACCGGCGTCTGGAACGATAACCGCGTGGCCACCTACCGCGGCATCCGCGACGGCAAGTCGGACTACGGCGCGGTGGTGTTCGGCAACAAGGGGATTGCCCCGAGCGGCAGCTACGCCGGCTATGAGCCGCTCGTCGTCGAAGTGGCCAAGTTCTTTCGCACGCTTAAGCCGCCGGTGAGTGCGGCCGAAACGATCGAGATGTTCGCCTTCATGGAAGCAGCCGACGAGAGCAAGCGCCAAGGCGGCAAGCCCGTGACGATCGAAAGCGTGATGGCCAAGGCGAAAGCAGGGAAGTAGGCCGGTGACCTCGCCAAGGATCAAACCTGGCGCAAAGGGCCATGACCGCTGGCCATTGGCGGTTCCCTCGCACGGCACGAACTGCTGACTAGGGCAGCTTGCCCCGCCGGCGGTGCACGGCCACGCCGACCACGGCCGCCAGACCAATGCCCAAGAGCACAAAGCTGCCGGGCTCGGGATCGGAGTAAACCTTTTCCAAGTGGTAGTACGCGTCGAGCGTCAGACTAGCTGACAAATCAATCGTTGAGGAAATCGTCAAGCTCAACACGTCGGTGAT
>CAZBWM010000031.1:0-69488 GCA_964495375.1 uncultured Planctomycetaceae bacterium
CGACGAGCAAATAACGTTCCCCGCGACCCTGACACAAAAGAAACTACAGGCCCCACTTTGGCGTCAGCAATCTCGATCTGGCCGATATGCAAGAACTGTGGAAGCTGCGCGGCGGCCCGCACGTCGCCACGAACCAGTTGCTCTACAACCTGCAGCGGCGAGGGATTGAATTTGATTTGCTCCCCTGGCTTCGGCAGCGGCAAGTGCCTGTTATGGCGTACTCGCCGATCGAACAGGGTCGGCTGCTGCGCGAGTCGTCGCTGGTGGAATTCGCGCGGCGCCATGGCATCACGGCCGCGCAAGGCGCCTTGGCATGGCTGCTGCACCAAGAAGACGTGATCGTCATCCCCAAGACGAGCAACCGCCAGCGGCTGGGCGAGAACTTTGCGGCGGTCGACGTGCAACTGAGCCCTACGCAGCTAGCTGAATTGCACGAACTATTTCCTGCGCCGACAGGGCCGACACCGCTCGAGATGTTGTGACGATATGTCAGTGCATATGGCCACCGGGCGTTTTGACAATCCACCAGGCAGCCGATAGCTTGAACAGTCCGCCTGGAGTCGTTGACTCCCTCTCTAGACACACACGCTTGGTCTGTTCGCTGTTCGATCTGTGAATGTCGGCCCGAGCCTGTGGTGCGCCCATGCCCTGTGTAGGCCACCTGGTTCATGAGCCGGCTGCGCGCTGTGCCACAACGGGCGCGAGGCAGTCGAATTGCCGCGGGCTGTGCGTTGCTTCCGTTCTGCCCCCATTTCCCTCGCGAGTTTTGCCCGTCATGACGAACGAGCACTTGAACACCGAGCGCAAGGCGCTGGCCATCAACCTCGACATGCGCCGCTACGGCACCTTTGCCGAGATCGGCGCCGGCCAGGAAGTGGTGCGATGGTTCTTTCGCGCTGGCGGCGCGGCGGGCACGATCGCCAAGAGCATGTCGGCGTACGACATGACGGTCAGTGATGCCGTGTATGGCGAGTGCGAGCGGTATGTCTGCCGGCAGCGACTCGAATCGATGCTCGACCACGAGCACGAGCTGAACTTGAGTCGGCTGCGCGAGAGCCGGGGGGACACGACCGCCTTCTTTGTGTTTGCCGACACGGTGTCGGCGCGGAACTTTCAGGGAACCAACGAATGCCACGGCTGGATGGGCGTGCGATTCCAGGCCCATCCCCGCGATCAAGACAGCCAGATCATCTTGCACGTGCGGATGCTCGACACCGAGAACGCGCTGCAGCAGGAAGCGCTGGGCATTGTCGGCGTGAATCTGCTGTATGGCGCGTTTTGCCTGAATCATGAGCCCGACAAGCTCATCGAGTCGCTGCTCGACGACCTCAACACGCGGCGCATTGAAATCGACATGATCGAGTTCTCAGGCATTGCCTTCCGGCATGTCGATAACCGGGTGATGAGCTTGCGGCTCGTGCAGTTGGGGCTGAGCAGCGCGGCCATGTTCTCGGCGACGGGCGAAGTGCTGCAACCTTCGGAAGTGCTCTATAAGAAGCCGATCCTGGTCGAACGCGGAAGTTTTCGCCCGGTGACGCACGTCAACGTCGACATGCTGCGCTCGGCGCACGAGAAGTTCTCGCGCGAGCCCGGGGTAGTTGACCAACCCGTGGTTCAGTTGATGGAAATCACGATGCACAACCTGCAAGCGGCTGGTGGGCCGACGAACGGCAACATCGACCTGCGCGACTTTCTGGCTCGTACCGACATGCTAGCGGCTTGCGGCAAGACGGTGCTGATCTCCGATTATTTCGAGTACTATCGGCTGGCGGCCTTCCTCGCGCGCCACACCAAGGCGAAGATCGGCATCACGATGGGGGCCGGCAGCTTGTGCGAACTATTCGAGGAGAAGTACTACGCCCAGCTCGACGGCGGCATCCTCGAGTCGTTCGGGCGGTTGTTCAAGAACGATCTGAAGCTCTACATCTATCCGCTGTTGGATCGCCAGACCGGCGTGCTGACTACCGTCGAGAATCTGCAAGTGGCCCCCGAACTGCGCAACTTATACGAATACCTCGTCGAACGCCGCTGCATCGAGCAGTTGGACAATTTCAACCCGGCGTATCTGCCGATTTTCTCGCGCGACGTGATCGCGCAAATCAGGGCAGGCGATCCCGCCTGGAGCGAACACGTCCCCTGCGAAGTGGCCGACGTGATTCGCCAGCGCGGCTTCCTGGGCTATCGGCGGCCCGCGCCGGCAAAAGATCGCTCGGCGGTGAATGATCGGCCACTCTCGGCGAATTAGCAGCGGCGAGCTCGCGCGGCATCAGATGCGTACGCGCACGCGAGCGAGCTGCGTCGTCGATTGCGCGTAGTTGCTTACGCCAGCAACTCGGGTACCACCTGGCCGTGCACGTCGGTCAGCCGGAAATCACGCCCTTGGAAGCGGAACGTCAGCCGCGTGTGATCGATGCCCAACTGACGTAATAGCGTGGCATTCAGATCGTGGACGTGCACCGGCTTCTCGACGATGTTGTAGGCATAGTCGTCGGTCGCTCCGATACTCACGCCGGGACGGATGCCACCGCCGGCCACCCACATGGCGAACGAGCGGCCATGATGGTCGCGTCCGTAGTTGTCGGCCGTGAGTTGCCCTTGGCTGTAAACGGTGCGGCCGAACTCGCCCCCCCAAACGACGAGCGTTTCGTCCAGCAGCCCGCGCTCGGCGAGGTCCTTGACTAGCGCCGCCGAGGCCCGATCGACATCGCGGCACTGCCCGCGAATTTGTGTGGGCAGGCTGCTGTGCTGGTCCCAGCCGCGGTGCATCAATTGCACGAAACGGACGCCCCGCTCGATCATCCGCCGCGCGAGCAGGCAGTTGCGGGCGAAGCCGCCGTCGCGCCCGGTTTCATCGACGCCGTAGGCATCGATTACGTGCTGCGGCTCTTCGGAGAGATCGGTCAGCTCGGGGACCGAGGTCTGCATGCGGAAGGCCATTTCGTACTGAGCGATGCGAGTTTCGATCTCCGGGTCACCGATCGATTCGTGCGCGAGCTCGTTGAGTTGCCGGGTACCGGCCAACATGCGGCGGCGCGTGTCGGCGTCGATGCCCGCGGGGTTCGAGAGATAGAGCACGGGATCTTGCCCTGAGCGAAAGCGCACGCCCTGGTGCTGGCTCGGCAAGAATCCGCTGCCCCATAATCGCGAGAAGATCGGCTGATCGGTCTTGTTGCCACTTCCTTGCGAGATCATCACGACGAACGTGGGCAGATTCTGGTTTTCGGTCCCAAGTCCGTAACTTAGCCAGGCGCCGAAGCTGGGCCGGCCCGGCTGCTGGTGGCCGGTCTGGAGAAACGTCGTGGCAGGATCGTGATTGATGGCCTCGGTATTGAGCGATTTGATGATCGCGATGCGGTCGACGATCGTGGCGGTGTGCGGCAGCAACTCGCTGATATAGGTGCCACTCTGGCCATGCTGCGAAAATTGAAACATCGCAGCGACGCAGGGGAACGACTTTTGGCCCGCCGTCATGCCGGTGATGCGCTGCCCCATGCGGACGCTGCCGGGGAGCTCCTGACCATGCACTTTTTTGAGCTGCGGCTTGTAATCGAACAAATCGATCTGCGACGGGCCGCCCGACATGAACAGATAGATCACGCGCTTGGCCCGCGGGGCGAAGTGGGGCTCGGCCAACACGCCGGGGCGCCCGCTGCCGACTAGCGACGCGATGTTGCCGGCACCAGAGACCTGACTAACAGAATCGCCCGCAGTAGCCGGAGCCTGGCACAACGAGGCCAATGCGGCGGCTCCCAAACCGGCTGATACGGTGCCGGCCGTACGGTGAAAAAACTGGCGACGGCTCAAACAGCGCCCGACGTCGTCCGCAAACATGGCATTATTCCTTGGTGACGGTTTCGTCGAGATTCAACAGCACGCTCGACGCGATGCTCCAGGCGGCCAATTCGGCCGCGTCGAGCTTGGAGTTGCGCGGCGCCTCGCCGACGGCCAGCAGTTGCTCGGCCGCCGCTCGATCGCTCTGATACTTGGCTAACTGCTCTGCAAATAGTTGCGCCAGTATCTGCGATTGCCGCGCCGTCGGTTGGCGACCGAGCACCTGCCGGAACGCCCAGGCGACCCGCGCGCGTGCGCCTGCGGGCGCTTCGGTCATGATGCGTTCGGCCAGCTTGCGCGACGCTTCGATGTACGTCGGGTCGTTCATCAGCACAAGCGCTTGCAGCGGCGTGTTGGTGCGGGCGCGGCGCACGGTGCACGTTTCGCGATCGGGGGCGTCGAAGGTCACGAGCGTCGGCGGCGGCGACGTTCGCTTCCAATAGGTGTACATCGTGCGGCGATAAAGATCGGCGCCGTGGCTTTGCGTGTAGGTTTGCGCGGTCCAGTTGGCGCCATCTTCGCGCGAGGCCAACTCTTCCCACAAGCCGGGAGGTTGATACGGTGACACGCTGGCTCCGCCGATCTGGCGGTTCAACAAGCCACTGACGGCCAGCGCCTGATCGCGAATGAACTCGGCCTGCAAGCGCAGCCGCGGCCCGCGGGCGAGCAGCCGATTCTCGGGATCGTGCGACCAGTCGTCGCCGAGCATCTGCGACGACTGCCGGTACGTGGCCGACGTGACGATCAGCCGCACAAGATGCCGCACGTCCCAGCCCGAAGCGACAAATTCGCTGGCCAGCCAATCGAGCAACTCCGGATGACTCGGCAATTCTCCCTGCGAACCGAAATCTTCGGCCGTCTTGACGAGGCCGGTGCCAAAGAACATTTGCCAGTAGCGGTTCACGATCACGCGAGCGACGAGCGGGTTCTCGGCATCGACCAACCAGCGCGCCAGCCCAAGACGGTTGCCCGGCGCATCGGCCGGTAGCGGCGGCAAACTCGCGGGGACACTTGGGGAGACGCGCTCGCCGAGTTTGTCGTATTGTCCGCGCATCCGCACAAACGTTTCACGCGGCTGCGGCAGTTCTTCCATCACCATGGCGGTGGGAATCTGCCGGTGAAGCTCGGTTCGCTTCTGCTTATTGGCGGTCAATTGTTCGTTGAGCTGGCGGATTTCAGGCGAGACTTGTTCACGATAGTGCTTGCGCAACTGCGCTTGCTGCTCGGCCGTGCGCTGTTCGGCGGGGACGGCCAGCGCGGCGCGCACCTCGGGCGACAACGATTCGTTCGCCGGCGCGGAAAGGGTCGCGGATGTCGACTGTTCCCACGCAAGCTGCGCGGCATCGACTTCGGGAAGTGGACCGGCCAACTGCTGCCCAAGGCGCTCAATCTCGGCGGACAGTTGCGCGAGTTGTTGCTCCTGCTCGGGCGAAGGCAGCTCGACCAGCGGCCGGGCGTTTCCCTTCGAACCATCGAGTCCGCTCTCCGGCACGTTATAGAAGAACGCGTAGAGCTGGTAATACTCGCGCTGCGTGATGGGATCGAACTTGTGATCGTGGCACTGGGCGCAGCCGATCGTCAGCCCGAGCCAGACCGTGGCGGTGGTGTTCACGCGATCGACGATGTAGGCGTTGTGATACTCCTCGGGAATCGCGCCCCCTTCGAAGTTGATCATGTGATTGCGATGGAACCCGCTGGCAATCCGCTGTTGGGGCGTGGCATCGGGGAGCAAGTCGCCGGCCAACTGTTCGATGGTGAATTGATCGAAGGGCTGGTTACGATTGAAAGCGTCGATCACCCAGGCGCGCCAGCGCGTCATGTCGCGGCCGCTGTCGATGTGGTAGCCGTGCGTGTCGGCGAACCGCGCCGCGTCGAGCCATTCGAGCGCCAGGCGCTCGCCATGATGAGGCGAGGCGAATAGCCGCTCGACAACGCGCTCGTAGGCGTCCGCACGATTGTCGAGCAGAAAGGCGTCGATTTCGGCGACCGTCGGTGGCAAGCCGGTCAAGTCGAGCGTCAGGCGGCGGATGAGGGTTGCGCGATCCGCCTCGGCCGAAGGGCGCAGCGCCGCCCGGTCCAACCGCGCCAAGATGAATTGGTCGATGGCCCCGCGCGGCCAATTGCTGTTGCTCACTGGCGGAGCCGCGGGGCGCTTCACCGGCTCGAAGGCCCAATGGCGACTGTGCTCCGCACCTTCGGCGATCCATTGCCGCAGCAGCTCGCGCTCAGCGGCGCTCAGTTGCTTGTTGCTGTCGGCCGGCGGCATGCGGACCGCGGGGTCGTCGGCCGTCACGCGCGCGATCAGCTCACTTTTTTCAGGATGCGAGGGGACGATGGCGACGTTGCCCGACTCGAGCTCGAGGCGCGACTCGTCCGGACGGTCGAGCCGCAACCCCGCTTGACGCGTCTCGGCATCGGGCCCATGACACTGGAAGCAGTTGTTCGAGAGGATCGGGCGGATCTGGCGGTTGTAGTCGATTGACGTGGCTGGAGCCGCGGCGGCGGACGGTGCGTCATCGCCGCGCGCCGCGTTCGCAGTGCCGTGACTCGACAAGACGAGCGACAAACCGATTCCCGCCAGCAGCTTCTTGCGGAACATCAAACAGCACTTCCCGTGTTTCATGGCTCGCCTTGGTGGGTCGGTCCCGATCGCTTTGGAAGGCTCCATCGTAGCCGACAATGGCAACCGTTTGGAGCAGAACCCGGTCGCTGGGGCGGGACGGTGTGAGCGTCACGAAAGTGGGTGGTAAATCGGCTGCGAGGGGGTACCACCGGGAAAAGTCCAATCGTTGGTGCTCTGGAGGGGATGTTACGAATCGCGTTCTGGCCTCGGATGTCGGCATGGGACGAGGAAGAACCGTCGCGTAACCAACGGTTCGGCACGCGACCTGCCAGGAATTTCAGAAATTGTGGACACACTTTAATACTGCAATTCTCGCCATTTCATTGCTCGACACTGCACTCCCTGATCGCGCACCGCGTACGGGCGCTCGACCCGATCCGTTAACGATCGACTCGCGGGACCGTTGGGGGAGCAGCGACCTGGTGCGGTGATCTGGCTCTTGGCGCGCACCGCGTACGGGCGCTCGACCCGATCCGTCGAGCGATCGACTCGCGGGACCGTTGGGGGAGCAGCGATCTGGGGCGGCGTTTTCTCTCCGGGCGCGCACCGCGTACGGGCGCTCGACCCGATCCGTCGAGCGATTGACTCGCGGGACCGTTGGGGGAGCAGCGACCTGGTGCGGCGTTTTCTCTCGTTGCGCGCACCGCGTACGGGCGCTCGACCCGATCCGTTAACGATTGACTCGTGGGATCCTTGGGGGAGCAGCGATTCGCATCAGGCGATCAGCCGACGCGCATGGTGAGCGCGGGAGTTTTTTACTCCTGTTTCTGAATGAATGGCACAGGTGGCTCGGCGGGCGCCGGCCACGGCAAACCACCCGGCTTGCCAAGCGGTACGCCGACGCTCGGGCAAGGCCGCGGTGGTGGCACCCGAAATTGTATACAAAAAATTGACCATTTGTCAAGGGTCGCTCTGGAATTGGCACGCTCTAAATTGCGGGAGCCGCGGGCGCCACGCGCGAACGGGATCGCGAAGCCCGCCTGGCGCGGAAGACACCGTTTGGCGAAGTTGCCGAGGCGGCCACAAACCTGACGCTTGCCCGGCGGGACGAATTGCTCATGCCCGGAGGGGCCGGCTGTAAACTTCGGCGAATCCGTTGGTTATGCTAAGGCTCTCAACGCCGCTGATCGGCGATTTTTCAGGCACGACCCAATCGCATTCGTCGAGCCGAACATGACCGAATCGGGCAAAATCGAGGCGACAATTCCACCGCACGAGCGGGGCTTCTGCCCTGTCTGTGGTTTCCACGGATGGGAGGGCTTCGTCGGCGAAGACTACGACGACTGCCCCTGTTGCGGCGTCGACTTTTGTCAGTTCACGCCCGGCCCGGACGATCCAACGGAATTCCGCGCCGCTTGGCTAGCGCGAAATGGGCTCACCGCCACCAACCTGGCGCAACTGGTCGACAACCTGGGTGTTACGCCGGAGCGGCCCGATTCGTGGCCGCCGGTGATGTACGCCGCGGCGCTGGGCCGGCTGGATGAGGCCACGGCGCTATTGGCCGCCGGAGCCGACATCAACGCGAGCGATGCATTTGGCGAGACGGCTTTGCATTGTGCTGTGGCGCGCAACCAAGCGCATCTTGTCGGCTGGCTGCTCGAACGTGGGGCCGACGCGCGAGAGACCGAAACGATCGACCTGCGAAACGAGCGTCCGGAGCGAGGCGACTGGCATTCGGAGTATTTTTATTGGCAGGGCGTGTTGATCGCCTCGCGATCTGCCCCAGGTCCACTGCACTGGGCCGCCGCGCTCGGCAACCGCGCGATCGTGCGTTTGCTCATTGAGCATGGCGCGGACGTCAAGTCGCGAAACCAGGCTGGCCAGACGGCGCTGTTCTTTGCTGCTGCGGGCGGACATCCTGAGGTCGTTAGCGAGCTGCTCAGCGGCGGCGCCGACGTTCATGTCGCCGATGAGTTTGGGGTCACCGCCCTCTTGGTGGCAGCGACTTTCGGCCAGGCGGCGATCGTGCTGCAACTGCTGGGCGCCGGAGCAACCGCCGATGTTTACGACGGGCGGGGCGAGGGGCCGCTCACGCGGCTCATCGAAAGCACCAAGTCGTCGACAGAGCCATTGCACGAGGCGGTCGCCGCGCTCGTTGAGCACGGTGCCGATGTGAATGCGGCGAACCGCGATCGCGACACTCCGATTTGTTGCGCGATCGTTAAGAACGACATTGATCTTGTGCGGCAGTTGCTTGCTTTGGGGGCCGATCCTCGACGGCGCGCCGGCGGTCAACTCTTCTCCCCCAGGCAGCTGGATGCGATGGAGGTCGATCCCGATTCGGCTGCGGCGTTTCGCCGGCTCTGTCGCGAGCCAGCAGCCACCGATGCAAGTTGCGTCCCGCTGCTAGGAGCCATGTTTGTCGACGACGACGCACTCCGTGCGCTCGTGGTCGAGGAACTGCTGGCGGCCGGCGCCGAAGTCGACGCGCGCGGCGGATACCTTTCCAAGACTCCGCTGCTCGCCGCCATGTCAGAACGCCATCTGGATAGCGCTGAACGCTTGCTCAAAGCGGGCGCCGATCCCAATGTGATTGATGACCTGGGAATGACCGCGCTAATCTGGGCGGCTCGTTGGAGCCCCGAAGCAGTACGGCTTCTCTTGGCACATGGCGCCGACGCCCGGCGCGTGGGGGCAGACGGAATGACCGCGCTGTATTGCGCGCGGTCGACTGAATCGGTGCGACTACTGGTCGCCGCCGGCGCTCCCATCGTTGAGCTCCGCAGCGATGACTCCACCAGACTGATCCGAGCAGTGGTGGATGGCGATCGTGAAATGGTCGCTTGTCTGCTGGAACTCGGCGCCGATCCAACCCGGCAACACGGTACTTGGGGCTCGGCCATCGATACTGCGCGAGTGCGCGGCGACCAGGGGATGCTCGACTTGTTGCGCGGCGCCATTCGCCCGGACGAACCCAAATTCGGCGGGCTGCTGGGCCGGTGATCAGTGGCTTGTTCGACAGCAAACTCGGGCGTGGCTTCGCGCATTCCTCCGTGCGCGTAGAAGTCGACGACAGGTTCGTCGAAGTTGACATGGCGACCCTCGTCGTCGCGCCAATCGATGCGGGCGAAAACCTCGCGGCGGGGCTTCCTCACACCTCAGACTCGTCGACGAGTTACCAGAACATTTCAAGCAAGTTTGTGCGCGGTACGGCGGTCATTAAACTGGGAGCCATGAACCGCGATGTGCGCCCTTGCGTAGTCCCCCCTGATTGTCGTGAAAAAAAGGCCCATGATAACTGCTCGCTGGTATTTGCTATTGGTGTTGTTGATCGCCCGCTTCGGTTCGGCGGTTCGCGCGGAGGAACCGCCGCTCTTTGATCGGCAGAATCTCGTCGCCTGGTGCATCGTGCCGTTCGACGCCTCGCGCCGCTCGCCCGAGGAGCGCGCCAAGATGCTCGATGAGCTCGGCCTGCATCAATTTGCGTACGATTGGCGCGACGAGCACATTCCCGAGTTCGACGAAGAAGTCGCCGCCTGTGCGCGGCATAACGTGCGCATCGTCGCCTGGTGGATGGCGGGTGCCGAACTGAACGAAACGAATCGAAAGATTCTGGACGTTGTCCGCCGCCACAAATTGAAAATGCAGTTCTGGGTGCTGGTCGGCGATCCTGACACGAACTTGCTGCAAGCCGAGAAGGTGCGCGTGTGCGCCGAAGCGATTCGGCCGTTGGCGGTCGAAGCCGCCGGGCTCGATTGTCAGGTGGGGCTCTACAACCACGGCGGCTGGTTTGGCGAGCCCGAGAATCAGCTCGCCATTCTCAAGGCGATTGAACTGCCGAATGTCGGGCTGGTCTACAACCTGCATCATGGTCACGGGCATCTCGATCGCTTTGCCGCGCTGTTGACCCAGATCAAGCCGCACTTGCTGGCCCTGAACATCAACGGCATGAATCCGCGCGGCGATGAGCAGGGACAAAAGATTCTGCCCGTCGGCGCTGGCCAGCTCGACCTCGAACTGTTGCGCACGATTCGCGACAGCGGTTACGCCGGGCCGATCGGCGTGTTGAATCACACCGATCTCGACGCCCGGGCCAGGTTGGCCGACAACCTGGCTGGTCTTGATTGGCTCGTCAAACAATTGCGTGGCGAAGCGGCCGGCCCACTGCCCAAGATGGAGACGTACACACCGCCTGCCGCGGACGCGCCAGCTCTGCCGGTCCCGGTTCCGTCTGTGCCGCCAACGGCCCCATCCCCGAGCGACGACCAGTCGCGGACCGATGAAGCTACGATCCAGCAATTGGTTGCCGACGCGGCCGCGCAAGGAGACGCCGCGCGCGGCGCCGCGGCGTTCGCATCGGCGAAGTTCGCCTGCCTGACTTGCCACAAGGTGGGAACCGACGGCGCGGCGATCGGGCCTGAGCTGACTAGGATCGGGATCGATCGCTGCGCTGAAGAGCTCGCCGAATCGCTGCTGTGGCCCCAGCGTCGCGTGCGTCCTGAATACGTCGCCTGGTCGCTGGTGACCGACGACGGCACCGTCCATCAAGGTTATCTCGTGGGCGAAGATGGCGAGCACGTCAAGCTGCGCGAATCGAGCAGCGGACAGGTCGTGTCGCTTGCCAAGTCGGCAATTGAGGAGCGGCTGCAAATCGGCACGCTTATGCCCGAGGGGTTGGCCGCCGCGATGTCGGCTGCCGAGCGCCGTGACGTGCTGCGATTTCTGATCGAGCTGGGTCGCGAAGGGATCGATAGCACGCGACTGTTGGCCGAACATTCGGCCGCGACGACGTTTCCTTATGAGTTCGCGCCGCTTGTGCCCGGCCACTGGCGCCACGCCGGCGAGCGAGTGAATCGCAATCGGCTCTACGATTTTTATGCGAAGGAGGCCGACTACTTTCGCGACGTGCGGCCGCAGCCGAAGATTCTGCCCGCCTATCCCGGCCTGGACGGTGGTCGCTACGGGCATTGGGGCAATCAGGACGAGGCGGTCTGGAGCGACGACCGCTGGAACGCGATGGATTGCGGAAGCGTGCGCTGTGGCATTGTGAACGTCGGCGACCAGCCAATCGCGCGCGGCATCTGCGTGCGGCTGCCAGGCCCCGAGCGACTTGCGGCCTGCTTCGATCCGGGCACATTGACGTATCGCGCGGTGTGGCAGGGAGATTTCGTGAAGTACAGCGCTGTGCGGCACGGGTTCGTCGAAGGGCTCACACCGGCCGGCGCGCCGGTCGAATTCGATGGTGGCGCGACACCAACCGCGCCGTTTCGCTATCGTGGTTACTACCGCAGCGGTGAGCAGGTGATCTTCAGCTACGATATCGGCGGAGAGCACTATCTCGACGCTCCGCAGGTCGAAGCCGGGGGTTTCAAGCGTGTCGTCGCGCTGGCGGCAGAGCATCCGCTGCGCAATTACCTCAGCGGCGGCCCTGCTCAGTGGGGCGAGGTGCTGGTAACCAAGGGGAAACTCGGCACGGGCCTCGGCTATGTCGTCGACACAATTACCGCGCCGACGCTGAACCCGTGGAACGCCCTGTTCTTTTTTGGTGGCCACGACTTTCTGCCGGACGGATCTGCCATGCTCTGCACGATGCATGGCGATGTGTGGCACGTCACCGGGCTCGACGATAAGCTCGAGCGCGTTCGTTGGAAACGCTTCGCGGCCGGCCTGCATCATCCGCAAGGGCTGGTCGTCGCTGACGGACAGATCTACGTGCTGGGCCGCAATCAAATCACCCGACTGCATGATACCAACGACGACGACGAAGCCGATTTCTACGAGTGCTTCAGCACCGCGTTTGAAACGTCGACGGCCGGGCACGATTTCATCTGCGGACTCGAACGTGATTCGTCGGGAGCCTTCTACACGGCCAGCGGCAATCAGGGGTTGTTGCGCATTTCGCCCGACGGCGCTCAGGCCGAGGTGCTGGCCACCGGCTTTCGCAACCCCGATGGCTTGGGCCTGTTGCCCGACGGCTCGATCACGGTTCCTTGCAGCGAAGGTGAGTGGACTGCCACGTCGATGATCTGCCTGGTTCCTCCGGCGCGCGCGGACGCTCAGTCGGCCGCCGCCGTGCCGCATTATGGCTATCGTGGCCCGCAGAACGGAGTGGTGCCGCAACTGCCGCTCGTCTAT
Source organism: uncultured Planctomycetaceae bacterium (assembly GCA_964495375.1). GTDB lineage: Bacteria > Planctomycetota > Planctomycetia > Pirellulales > JAEUIK01 > JAIESQ01. The sequence goes on from CAZBWM010000031.1 coordinate 12,530, forward strand.
TTGCCGCGCGGCGTCGACAACTCCAGCGGCGGTCAGACCTTCGTGTCGAGCAACAAGTGGGGGCCGTCGGCCGGCGCGATCGTGCATCTCTCGTACGGCGCGGGCACGTACTTCTTGTTGTTGCGCGACGAAGTGCGTGGGCAAGCGCAAGGAGCAATTGTGCCGATGCCGGGGGACTTCGCCTCGGGGCCGCACCGCGGACGCTTCCACCCCCTCGATGGTCAGTTTTATGTCACCGGCATGAATGGCTGGGGGACGTACACCCACAGTGATGGTTCGTTCGAACGCGTCCGCTACACGGGCAAAACTGTGCAACTGCCGACCGGTTTTCACGTTCACGAGAATGGTGTATTGCTCACGTTCTCGCAGCCGGTTGATCGCGCGGTTGCCGGCGCTGCTTCGCGGCAGTTCGCGCAGGCCTGGAACTATCGTTATAGCTCGGCGTATGGTTCGGCCGAGTACTCGCCGTCGCACGCCGGCGCGGTCGGCCACGATCGGCTCACGATTGCCGGCGCGCACGTAGTGGGGGATGGGCATCGCCTGTTTCTCGAATTGCCTGAATTGCAGCCAACAAACCAGTTGCATCTGCGCTTGCAAGTCGGCGCGCAAGATGCGCAAGAATTGTTTCTGACCGTCCACGCGCTCGACGCGCCGTTTACCGGCTTCGACGGCTACCAACTGCGCGAGAAGACAATCGCCGCGCACCCGATGCTGGCCGATCTTGCGGCGCTCGCTCATCCGCCTGAGCCGAATCCGTGGCGTAACCCACTCCCTAATGCCCATCCGCTCTCAGTCGAGGCGGGCAAGAATCTCACGTTCGCTACCCGTACAATCACTGCCCGGCCGGGCGAAACGATCGCGCTCTCATTCAAGAACCCCGATGTCGTGCCGCACAACTGGGTGCTGATCAAGCCGGGTGCGCTGGCCCACGTGGGGGCCGCGGTCAACCGTCTGGTGGCCGATCCCGAGGCAGCGCGACGCCAGTATGTGCCGGCGAGTGCAGACGTGCTGGCATATACCGACATTACGACTCCCGGGGATTCGACGACCATTTACTTCACCGCGCCCGACGCGCCGGGCCGCTATCCGTATCTTTGTTCGTTCCCCGGACATTGGATGGTGATGAACGGACAGTTGATCGTCGAGTAAAGCACATTCGATTTCCAAATGACGGGCGAGCGCGCGCTGAGTCGTCTGTCAGCGGTTCGTGTCGGCCAGACTTGGTCACGGGAATTGCCCCCTTTTGGCGAACTATTGCTATTCGAATGGCAATCGAGCAGCGCCGCGAACGCATGCGCGAAAGCCAAGTCGACTGATGCAGAATTGACCAATGCGATCGATTGCGACACATGCGAATCGGTCACACGAAGCGCGGCGATGAGCGACGCGCTCGCTGCAATTCGACGGAATTTTCGCGCGATTCTACGATACGTCTTCACTTCTCCGTCGGTTCAGTTTCTTCGCTAGAGCACCCCTGGCATAAGAAGTGCTCTCGCTCACCAGCACTGCGCCTCGTAGTGGGTCGATTTGCCGTGCCAGTCGGCAGGTCAACCGCACGCCACGGCCGAGCCAGGCGGCCTGCACGATCAGGCTGCTGTGCAATTCGGCCGCCGTGCTATCAGGCGGCTGTGCTATTCGGCGGATAGCGCAGTTTTGGCGCGCGGAATCTTCGCAGGGGTGAACTGGCTTCTTCAGGTTGCCCCAACTCTCAGTAAATCGAACCTCGCGATCTCGCTTCCTGACGGAGCGCGGCGAGGTCTTCGTAACGAAGGGAATCCCGCCTTGGCTGAATCCATCTTCACGCGCAAGCACGCTCGAACTCCTCGTCATCGCGCGCTGGCGATCCACAGCCTGCGGCACATGCAAGGCGCACGGATCCGCATCGAGCAGCTTGAAGATCGTTCAATGCTCGCCACCACATTGCTGCCTGGCTTCACTGAAACCACCGTGGCCACCGGGTTCAGCGGCCCGACCGCCATGGAGATCTCGCCCGACGGACGACTCTGGGTGCTTGAACAGGCGGGGCGGGTGAAACTTGTTCGCAACGACGGCACCACCTTTACGGCTTTGACAAAAACGGTCGATTCGGCCGGCGAGCGCGGCCTGTTGGGGATCGCGTTCGATCCGAACTTTGCGTCGAACAAATTCGTTTATCTCTACTACACGAATCCCAATGCCGGCGCGGCGAGTTGGGCAGGCGGCGTCCACAATCAGTTAAGCCGATTCACGGTCAACGACACCAATCCGCTGCAGCCGACACTGACCAACGAGGCGCCGATCTTGGATTGGAACAGCCTCAGCTCGGCCACCAATCATAACGGCGGCGCGATTGAGTTCGGCGCCGACGGTATGCTCTACGCCAACTCGGGCGATAACGTCCAGAACTTTATCGCTCCCGATGGCAACAGCTATCGCGTCTCGCAATCGATGAACACACTGTTGGGAAAGCAACTGCGGATCGACGTCTCCAAGTTCAACAGCGGCATCGCGGTTCGCAACGATACCACCGTTGGCCGCTTGATCCCCAGCGACAATCCGTTCGTTGGCTCCGCGACAGGCATCAACCAATTGATCTACACGCTCGGTTTGCGAAACCCCTTCACGTTCGCCGTCCAGCCCGGCACGGGGCGGATGCTGGTGAACGACGTCGGCGAGACGCGCTGGGAGGAGATCAACGCGAGCGTCGCCGGCGCCAATTTCGGCTGGCGCGGCGGCAACAGCGACGGCTTCAACCAACCGCCCCCCAGTTTCGCGGCGGGCACCTATCGCGATCCACTCTTGGCTTACGCTCACAGCGGCACGGGCAGCCTGGCGACCGGCGCGGCGATCGTCGGCAGCACGTTCTACAACCCGACGACAGTGCAGTTCCCCGCCAGCTACGTCGGCAAGTACTTTTACGAAGACCTTTCCAGCGGCTGGATTCGCTATTTCAACCCCGACACGCCGAACACCGCGGCGAGCCCCGACGGCAACTCGGTGGCCTTCGCCAGCAACACGCCGGGTGGGCTCCGCGACCTGGAAGTCGATGCGGTCGGCAACCTGCTTTACCTCGCGGGTGGAGACGGATCGCTTCGCCGAATCTCGTACCAGGCGCCGGTGATCACCGGGCAGCCCGTCAACCGCACCGTCTCGCAGGGGCAAACCGCGACATTTACGGTCACCGCCACGGGGCCGGCGCTCAACTACCAATGGCAGCGACTCGTCAGCGGAACTTGGACCGCGGTCGGCACGAACTCCGCGACGCTGTCGATCAGCAACAGCCAACCGGCCAACGCCGGCAGCTACCGCGTAATCGTCAGCAACGCATTCGGCACGGTGACGAGCAGCACGGCGAACTTGACGGTCAACGTGACCAGCACGGCTCCCACGATCACCACGCAGCCGGTCAGCCAGCAAGTGAACGTCGGCGCGGCGGTCTCGCTCGGCGTGGTGGCCAGCGGCACGGCGCCCTTGAGCTACCAGTGGCAGAAGCTTGTCGGTTCGACCTGGACGAACGTCGGTACTAACTCGGCGACCTTCGCGATTGCCGCGGCCGCGGTATCCAACGCAGGCAGCTACCGCGTCATTGTCACCAACAGCGTGGGAAGCGCGACGAGCAACACCGCGACCCTGAGCATCAATCAATTGCCCGTGGCGACGATTACATCGCCGGCGGTTGGCACCAAGTACAACTGGGGACAAACGGTCTCGTTCGCCGGCTCGGCGGTTGATGCGGAGGATGGAACGCTGGCCGCCAGCCGACTCTCCTGGGAGATTCTCTTCTTTCATCAGACTTCGCCCGACGGCACCGGCCTGCACTCGCATCCTTTTCAGACGTTCACAGGCGTAGCCAACGGGTCGATCAACGTCAGTTTCGCCGAAACGTCGCCCTATGTCTGGTATCGCTTCATTCTGACCGCCACCGACTCGAAGGGAGCGACCTCCAGTAAGTCGGTCGACATCAATCCGAACCTCGGTAGCTTCACCGTGCAGAGCAATCCGGCCGGGCTGCAACTGCTGCTCGACGGCGGGCCAATTACTTCTGGCACCGTAATTACAGGGACCGTTGGGCAGCCGCGCACGCTTGGCGTTGTCTCGCCACAGACAATCGGCACCACGAGTTACACGTTCTCGTCGTGGTCCGATGGCGGCGCCGCTTCGCACACGATCACGATTCCGGCGTCGAGTGCCACGTACACGGCGAGTTTCGTCGGGCAATCTACAGTCCCTGTCGCAAGCATCACCGGTCCGGCCATCGTGGCGCGCGGGCAGGTGCAGACCTTCACGCTCTCGGCGACACATCCGACGTCGACGCAGTTCAGCTACGCCATCAACTGGGGGGATGGTTCGGCCGTGCAGACGGTGAGCGGCCCCGCCGGATTGCAGGTAGCGCACACCTTTGGCAGCGTGGGCGCACGCACGATCAGCGTGACGGCCACCGCCCAGGGTCAAACGAGCGCCGCGGCTACGGCCAGCGTGACGGTGAGCGCCGTGCAACGCGTGACCAACTCGCAGTCGGGGCTTGCCGATCTGGTCTGGACTGACACCTCGGGCAACGACCAGGTGACCTTCACGCAAGTCAGCGCGACGACCATTCGTGTCACTACGCTCCGAGAGAATGGGATCGCGACCAATTTCGTCGAGAACTGGACAAACATCACTGGGCAAGTTCAGGCGACCGGTGGCGCCGGTAACGACACGCTCGACGCCTCGGCGTTGACGACCACGCGCGCCAGGCTCGATGGCGGCGCCGGCAACAATACGCTCTACGGTGGTGGCGCCAATGATACGCTCATCGGCGGCGGTAATTTGGGGACGAAAGTCAACGGGCCCGAAGGGCAACAAGGCAACAACGTCGTGATCGGCGGTGCGGGGGCCGACACCATCTACGGCAACGCCGTCAACGGCGCCGAAGGGCGCGGTGGCAATAACATTCTCCTCGGCGGCGCCGGCAACGACACCATCTACGGAAACTGGGCCGACGGCGGCAATGGCGGCGGGCGGAACATCATTGTCGGCGGCGCGGACAGCGATACGCTCTACGATTACAAGCTCGCTGACGGCGCCGAGGGGAAAGGAAGCATTCTGATTGCGGGCAACACCTCGCTGGGCATTACTGACCTGACGCGCGTGATGGATGAATGGTCGAGCAATCATTCGTATGACACTCGTGTGGCAAAAATCCTCAGCGACGCGGGGGGCCTCAACGACAACGTCCACTTGCAAGCCGGTAGCACCGTCACGAGCGACTTTGTTGCCAATCATCTGTGGGGAACGACGCAAGGAACGGGTCTGAATTGGTTCTTGTATCGGCCTGGCCGCGACGATGTGAAGCGCGCGAAGGCGGGCGAAACGCACACGACGGTTTGATCACGTTGTGGACGTTAGCGAGAATTTTGACAGGAACCGTGTCGAGCGCTCACCAATCGCGGCGTGCACGAATGGAAACTAAACCAGCTCGGGCAGCGGCGCGTGATCGACCAAAAACTGCGGCCGCCCCGTCGGATCTTTGATCGTCGTCGCCGAAGTATCCAAGCCTAGATTGTGGTACAGCGTGGCGACGATCTCCTGCATGTGAACCGGACGGCTGGCCGCCGCTTCACCCAAGCGATTCGTCGAACCGATCGCCTGACCGGTCTTCATCCCGCCACCGGCCAACAGCGCGCAACTGACTTGCGGCCAGTGATCGCGCCCGGCATCGGCGTTGATGCGCGGCGTGCGGCCGAACTCGCCCCAGGCGATGACGGTCACGTCGTCGAGCATGCCACGGCTGTCGAGGTCTTCGATCAGGGCGCTGAAACCCTGGTCGAGCTTGGAACCATGATCGCGCACCAGGTCGAAATTCGCGCCGTGGCTGTCCCAGCGTCCGTAGGTGAGCGTTACGCAGCGCACGCCCGCCTCGACCAGGCGACGGGCGATCAGCAACTGATCGTTGCAGGTCGGCGCGCCGTCGTACTGGAATTGATACGGCTTGCCGTCGCCGTAGCGCTCACGCAACTTCGGGTCTTCGTTGGAGAGATCGAGCGCCGCCATCAGCCGGCTCGAAGTCAAGACGTCGAACGCCCGCTGGGTGTACGTGTCGAGCGCTTGCGTCCGGCCGCCGGTGTCGACGACCTGACGATAGGCGTCGAAGCTGGCCCGCAGTTGCTTGCGATCGCCCAATCGCTCGAGCGTGACGCCATTGAGCTTCATGTTCTCCATGCCAGGGCCGTCGGGCTGAAACGCGGCAAACGTCGGGCCGAGAAATCCCGGCTGGCCGGGGTCTTTCCAAACGCCGGCGTTGGCCAGGCCGACGAACGGTGGCACCGCGCGATCGACCGGACCTTGCAGCCGGGCGGCCGCGGCCCCCAGGCAGGGCCGACCACCAATCGACAGCAGATTGTCGCGCGTCCAACCGGTATGGCATTGATACGGTTCGTGCGCGTGGGAGGCCCCCACCACGGAGCGAATCACGGCGCACTTGTCCATGATGCCGGCGATACGTGGAAACACCTCGCCGATCTGGATGCCGGGCACCTTCGTCGAGATCGGCTGGAACTCGCCACGGATCTCGCGTGGGGCCTCGGTCTTGATATCCCACATATCCTGATGCGGCGGACCACCGCCGAGGAAGATATGGATCACCGACTTGTGCCGGGCAGGACTCGCCGACTGATCTTCGGCCCGCAACACATCGGCCAGCGTCAGGGCGCCGGCCCCCATGCCGAGCGCTCCAATTCGCAGAAAGCTGCGGCGCGAAACGCGATCACAGAACCGATGGCTACGGCCGAGAATGGTGAGCATGGTTCCACCATAAGGTTTGCCGACCAGCGACCCATAAACGAACGTTTACGTTAGCCGACCCGCTGGTAATTGGCAAACAAGGGCGTGAACGGCGTCAGGTGACGCCGCTGTCAAAACCCGGACGATTCGTAAACATTCGCTCGCGGACCTTGGGTGCGAGCATCGCAATCGGCGATCAATTATTTATTTGGCGAAAGCGTGTTCAGGCGACCTACCGGCGCGCACCGCGGAACGGCGCTCCGCCCGATCCATTAACGATTGACTCGTGGGATCCTTGGGTGAACGAGGTTTCGAGGCTGGCGGCTGGTCAGGCGCGCACCGCGGAACGGCACTCCGCCCGATCCGTTAACGATTGACTCGTGGGATCCTTGGGCGAGCGGCGGTTTCGAGGCTGGCGGCTGGCCAGGCGCGCACCGCGAAACGGCGCTCCACCCGATCCGTTAACGATTGACTCGTGGGACCCTTGGGCGAGCAGCGATTTCGAGGCTGGCGGCAGGTCAGGCGCGCGCCGCGGAACGGCACTCTCGATCTGAGTGCCCGGAGCGCGGTTGCACGCGGGGCCTCAGCGAGAAGTAGTCGTAGGCGGTTGGTTCCGTCGCGCGACGCGAGCGCGGGAGTTTATGCTCCTTTTGTTAGGCGACTTGGGGGGCGGTAGGTCGCGGCGACTCGGACAATCATGCCAGATTCGCGGCGACTGTTCAGTCTATTGTATTCAGAATTATGAACATTTGTCAAGGGCTTTTTCGAGCCGCGCAGCTCGCACGCCGGAGTCGAATGCGACGAGGTCTCAGGGGCACTCCTCCTGCGCGTACGGGCCCCTGACGCGATGCCGCGATCCGTTACAAGCAATCTGTTCATCCCCCCTCCACCACAGGCACCCGCTGGCGCGCCAACGCGACTCGTACGAGACGACCCCTGGCCGTGAACTACGCGCCCGGGCGGAGGTCGTCATTGCTTAGTAAGGCACGGTGCAGCCCAGCCGATCGCTACCGCGCCGCCAGCAACTTCTTTTCAGGCGGGATGTTTACTGCTGAGCTGGCACGCCGTGCTGCAGCACGGCCAGATGTCGCGCTCCCGCAATTCACGACCATGCACCGCGCGAGTGCCATTTCGATCTGCCATAATGGCGGCCGCCGTCGGGTGACCCGACTGAAGTTCCACGGAAAATGGCCGTCCCATGAAACGACGAGACTTTTTGCTTGGCCTGGCTGCTGGTGCTCTGGTCGACAAGCTGGCCAGCGCCGCCGAACCGCTGCGCGATTTGCAGATCACGCGCGTTGTCGGTTTCGATCTGGCGAGCAACCGCTCGAAGGTGGCAGGCAAGAACGCACGCCTCGACGTGCACGGCGACCGGGCCACCGATCGGATGCTGCGCATCTATACCAATCAGCAATTCGACGGGCTCGGCAATCTCGCGGTCGATCGGGAGCAGGCCGCCGGGCTGTTGGGCAAACGCGTCGGAGAGTTCTTCGATGCGAACGAGCGCCGCATGACAGGGCCGCTCGGCGTCGGCACGCTGCCCCTTTGGGATTTGGCCGGCAAAGCCCTCGGCAAGCCAGTGTATGAACTGCTTGGGGGCGCGGGCCCCGAGCGCGTCGGCGTTTACGACGGTTCGATTTACTTTGCTGACTTGCTGCCGAATTACGAAGCCCGGTGGCAAGATCGCTTTCGCGAAGAAGTCGATATGGCCCGACAGCTCGGTCATCGGGCCATGAAGGTCAAGATCGGGCGGGGCTTCAAGTGGATGCCCCGCGAGGAGGGGGACCGCCGCGACATCGACGTGCTCAAAGTGATTCGCAAGCACGCGGGAGACGATTTCCTGATTGGGATCGATGCCAACAACGGTTACGACCGGGAGCGGACCAAGCGGCTGTTCGGCGAAATCGGCGATTTGAAAATCGCCTTTGCCGAAGAGATGTTCCCCGAAACGGTCGACGACTGCCTGGCTTTCAAGGCCTTCCTGCGCGAGCACCATTGGGACACTCTCGTGGCTGACGGCGAGACCCAAGGGGATCTCGAGGTGTTTCGTCCGTTCATCGCGGCCAAGGCGATCGAGATCTACCAGGCCGACATGAAGCGCTTCGGGCTCGAAGGGATCATGACCGAAGCCCGTTGGGCGGGCGAGCAGCAGTTGCGCGTCGCCCCGCACAACTGGGGATCGTGGATCGGCTACATCATGCAACTGCACGTCGGTCGGGCGATCGAGAACTTCTACCGCGCCGAGCACGACCCGCTGACCAACGACGTGCTGCTGGCCGACGGTTATTCGATCGCGGCAGGCGAAGCAACGCTGCCCGACGCGCCGGGCCTGGGCCTGCGCATTGACGAAGCGCGATTCGCCAGCGCGAAGATCCACTTTGACGAAAAACTGTAAGCGAGCGCAGCGGGAGCTTCTGCGGCGCCTACTTCTTTTCCGGCAACTGATAGCCTGCGCGATTGACGCGCACGCGATACAGACTTTTACCGGCCGTGATGTAGAGCGTTTTGTTCTCACGGCCGCGTCCGAAACCGACGTTCGTTGGCACTTCGGTCTTGAGATAGGCCAGCTCCTTCCCTTCCGGCGAGTAGACATAAATACCGGGCCGGTTCTCGGCACGCACGGCCACCCACAGATTGCCATCGGCGTCGCAGATCATGCCGTCGGGGCCGTCGTAGGGAGAATAGTCGACGAGCACTTTGCGAAACTTCGCCGTGCCATCGGGCGCCAGGTCGTAGGCTTGCAGGGCCATCAGCCCCTTACGCAGCGGGACGGCAACCTTGTCGGCCTGGCCTGTCGAGCTACCTAGCCGATCGATGCCCGTGGCGCCGTTCTCGTTGCTGACGACGTAGAGCGATTTCTGATCGGGGGAGACGGCGACCCCGTTCGCCTTGCCGGCGTCGGTGATGATGCGATGGATCTTGCCATCGGGATCGATGCGATAGACGCCGACGAGCGGCTGGTCGATCGGCTCGTGCCCCATATAGCGCGGGTCGCTGAAGTAGATGCGACCCTGCTCGTCGATGGTGATGTCGTTGGGCGAGTTGAACGGACGCCCTTCAAACAGGCCAGCGATGATGTAGCTTTTGCCGGTTTTCATGTCGGTGCGCGTGACGCGACGCCCGCCGTAGTCGGCCCCTTCGGCGACAATCATGTTGCCCGCCGCGTCGAATTTGATGCCGTTCGACATGCCGCTGGGAGAACGAAAGACGACGGTCTTGCCAGTCGCCGGGTCATGGCGATAGATGTGGCCGGCTTCGATCACGCCGAGCGCATCGCGCGAGACGTGCGAGAACGTGATGTCGCTGAAGTAGACGCTGCCGTCGGGCGCGACGGCCACCCCTTCGGTCAACACGCTCCCCTCGAAGAGCTTCTCCAGCTTCGCATCGGCCGGAATGATCGGCTCGTCGGCCCGGCTCGGTGCTGCGGTGTCGGTCAAGCAAAACAGGGCCGCCAGACAGCAGACAGTTCGCAACTTCGACGTGTCCTGAATCCGTGGCATGGCTTCCCCCTCACAGGTTGATGTCGCAATTGGTCCGAACGTGGCCACGCTTCCCCGGCGCTAGCGCCGTATTCGCCACGGTTGATCGATTCGATTAGGATTGATGGGACTGATGCTTGGCGGCGGCTGAACCCCGTTCCAAGAGCGAGCGAGTTGGCTCCTGCACCGCGCAGCTATCAATAAGTGGCCGCCAAAGGCCAGTCAAGTGGCTCACCGTCGACGGTCGGCGGTGCCGTCTTATTCCAAACCCACCCTGGCTGGCGACGCGGAGATTCCCCGGTGCGACGACGCCTGGTCCCGCTGAGCCTGATCGTCGCCTGCGCGGCGCTGCCGTCGCTGGCCGTGGCGGCCGACGCCGACATCGAGCATTTCGAATCCAGGATTCGCCCGGTGCTCGTCGCGCACTGCTACGAGTGTCATTCGTCGCAAGCTAAGAAGCTGGGCGGGAATCTGCTGCTCGACAGTCGAGATGCCTTGCGAAAAGGGGGAGACTCGGGCGAAGTGATCGTGCCGGGCAAGCCCGACGAAAGCCTGCTCGTGGCAGCCGTGCGCTATAGCGCCGACTCGGTTCATATGCCACCGCAGGGGAAGCTGCCACCGGAAGTGATCGCCGATTTCGAAGAGTGGGTCCGGCGCGGTGCGCCCGACCCGCGCGATGGCGCGCCGGTGCCCGCAGCGTCGGGCGAGTCTTGGCAACAGACACTCGAGGAGCGCCGCGCGTGGTGGAGCATGCAGCCGGTGCGCCGGCCCGATATACCATCGGTGCAGAACGGCTTGTGGTCCGCGCATCCGGTCGATCGCTTCTTGCTGGCGGCGCTCGAGTCTCAAGGGCTGGCGCCGGTGGCTGCCGCCGATCCGCACATGCTGCTGCGCCGCCTGACCTTGGTGCTGACTGGTTTACCGCCGACCGCCGAGCAACAGGCAGCCTTTTTGCGCGAGTGGGATCAGGCACGCGAGCAATCCGCATCGGGCGATCCGCAGGCCGCCGTCGAACGGCTCGTCGATCGGCTGTTGGCATCCCCTCATTTCGGCGAACGCTTTGCGCGGCATTGGCTCGATGTCGTACGGTTCTCAGAAACGCACGGCAACGAATGGAACTACGAGGTCCATCATGCCTGGCGTTATCGCGACTATCTGATTCGCGCCTTCAACAGCGACTTGCCCTACGATCAGTTCGTGCGCGAGCACCTGGCCGGCGATCTGCTGCCGGAGCCGCGCATGAACCGTGACGAGCAATTCAACGAGTCGGTAATCGGCACCGCGTTCTATCGCTTCGGCGAGGCGAATCACGACGACTGCATTGCCCTGCGGCAAATCGGCTTCGACCTGGCGGACAATCAGATCGACACGCTCAGCAAGGCGTTTCAGGCCACGACAATCGCCTGCGCCCGCTGCCACAACCACAAGCTCGACGCGATTTCGACCGAGGACTACTACGCGCTGTTGGGCATCTTGCGCAGCAGTCGTCAGGTCAGTCACACGATCGACGCCGCCGAAGTGAATGCCGAGCCGATTGCCCGACTGCGCGAAATCAAGGTGCAACTGCATCACGAAGTCGCCGAACTGTGGCAGCGCGACGCGACAGAGATCGCGCAATACCTGTTGGTGGCGCAGGCCAAGCGCGCCGGGCAGCCGACGCTTGAGGAGTTGGCCGCCGGGCTCGATCCCGCACGTTTGGAGAAATGGGTCGCGGCGCTCGCGGTTGAGAATTCTCCGCCCGACGACCCGCTTTCGGCCTGGCGCATCGCGGCGACTGTCGACGAATCGCAACTGCCAAACAAGTGGCGCGAGCTCGTCGCCGATCATCAGCGCATGGACCACGAGCGCACCGCGCAGGTCGCACAATTCATCACCTATGCCGACTTCCGCCAAGGCGAACACGCCGGCTGGCAGGTGGGCGGGCAAGGGCTGCGCGTGCCGCCAGGACGCAGCGGTGATTTGGTCGTCGCTATCGAAGGAGACGAGGCGCTGCGCGCCGTGCTGCCGGCGGGCTGCTTCACGCACACCGTTTCCGACAAGCTCAACGGTACGCTCCGTTCGCCCGTATTGGCCGCGACTCACAAGTACATCAGCTTTCAGGTGCTGGGGCAGCGTAGTAGCGCGCTGCGGTTGGTCTCGAACAACTGCCAGCTCAACTACAAGAACTACAAAGCGTTGACGAGTGGTGACCTGACTTGGATCACTTTGGCGCTACCGGAAGACTCCGAAAGCTTGCGCACGTACGCCGAGTTGATGACGATGTTCGACAACCCGAAGTTTCCCGACCAGCTTAGCGCGTTGGGAGGTGACACCGCGAATTACAAGCTCCCCTGGGAAAAAGCGGCCGAGAACCCGCGCTCGTACTTCGGCATTACACAGGCGGTGCTCCACGATGGTGCCGAGCCGCCGCCCGTCGAGCTCTCGCATTTGCACAGGCTGTACGCCGTCACGGAGCCAGCCACCCTCGCCGAGCTGGCCAATAGCTACTCGAGCATCGTCGAGGCCGCGGTGCGGGCCTGGGGAACCGATCAAGCAACCGACGACGACGTCTGCTGGCTCGATGCGTTGCTGCGCGCCGGGCTGTTCACGAATTCCGCTTCCGCCAGCCCGCGATTGTCGTCGCTGGTCGCCGAGTATCGCACGATCGAAGCCGGGCTGTCGCTGCCGCGCGTCGTGCCAGGCCTGGCCGACTTTGGGCCGGGTATCGACCAGCCCGTGCTACTGCGTGGCGATTGTATGCGACCGGGCGAGGCCGTGCCGCGCCGGTATCTCGAAGCGCTGTCGGCATCGACCGTTCCCTTTGCGGCTACCGGTAGCGGGCGCTTGGAATTGGCCAATCGCATCGCCAGCGCCGACAACCCGCTGACCGCCCGCGTGATGGTTAATCGCACTTGGCATCATTTGTTCGGCACAGGCCTGGTGCGTACCGTCGACGATTTTGGGCATGTCGGCGAGCTTCCTTCGCATCCGGAACTGCTCGATTATCTGGCGGCAACGTTTGTCGACGAGGGCTGGTCGGTCAAGCGGCTGGTTCGCTCGTTGGTTTTGACTCAGGCGTTTCGCGCCGCGAATCGGCCCGGCGACGGCGCGGCCGAGATCGACCCGCAGAACCGGCTGCTGGCGCATTACCCGGCGCGGCGAATGGAGGCCGAGACGATTCGCGATTCAATTCTGGCGACATCCGGCCGGCTCGACCTCACGCAGTTCGGCATGAGCATCCAGCCGTTTCGCGCGCAGGAGAACGCCGATCGACGGTTGTTCCCCGGCCCGCTCGACGGAGCCGGCCGCCGCAGCATTTATATCAAGAACAATCTGATGGAGCCTCCCAAGTTCTTGAGCGCCTTCGATCTGCCAGGAGGCAAGGTGTCGCGCGGCCGCCGCGATGTGACGAACGTGCCGGCCCAGGCCCTGGCGCTATTGAACGATCCGTTTGTCTTGGGGCAGGCGGAAGAGTGGGCCACGCGACTGATTGACCGTGACGATGCCAGCGTGGCGGCGCGAATCGACGCTGTGTTCGAGCAGGCGCTCGGTCGTGCGCCGACAAGCGAAGAGCAACAGCGCTTCGAGCAGGCGATTGCAACGCTGGCCACGCTGCACGAGGTGCCCGTGGCCGAAGTGTTGCAAAGCCGCGACGTATGGCGCGACGTGGCGCACAGTGTGTTCAATCTGAAAGAGTTTATCTATATCCCGTAGTAGCAACCCTTGGTGTTATCCCGGCGTAGCGATGTGAGCGAATGCCAACGCACTCGAACTTGATACTCTTGAGCATGCGATGACCCGATCCGACTCCTCCACAACCCGTTGCCCTGGGCGCCTGTCGCGCCGCAACTTGCTCGCATCGTCGGCGACCGGGTTCGGCATGTTGGCGCTAGCCGGATTGATCGATCGAAGGGCCGTCGCCGCGCCACGGGCGGATAGCGACGCGCCGCGGTTGCATTTCGCGCCGAAGGCGAAGAGCGTGATCTTCTGCTTCATGGATGGGGGAGTGTCGCACGTCGACTCGTTCGACCCGAAGCCCAAGCTCGCCGACGTCGACGGTCAACCGTTTACCACGTCGACCAACCCCACGGCCAATGGCAATCGCCAGTGGTTGAAAAGCCCCTGGACCTTTCGGCAGCATGGCCAGTCGGGCATGCCGGTCAGCGAGTTGTTTCCGCATCTTGCCGGCTGCGTGGATGACCTGGCCGTGGTGCGCTCGATGACGGCCGACTTGCCGCTGCATTCGACCGGCGTGCTGCGACTGCACACCGGGGTGAACAACGCGGGCCGCCCGAGCCTGGGCTCGTGGGTTACCTACGGCTTGGGGAGTGAGAACGAAAACCTGCCTGGCTTTGTGGTGCTCAGTTTTGGCGTGGTTCCGTGCGGGGGTCTGGAAACTTTCTCCGGCGGCTTTTTGCCGGCCAATTATCAGGCCACGCTGTTTGCTGCCGACGGCACGCCAATCGACAACATCGAGCCTGCCGACAAAGATCCGCGAATTCAGCAGGCGAAACTGGCTTTGGTGGCCAGCGAGGATAGCGCCTTCTCGCGCGCACTGGGGGGCGACGACGCCATCGAGAGCGCGGTGAAGAATTACGAGATGGCCGCCCGCATGCAGTTGCTCGCCCCCGACGTGCTCGACCTGGCGCGCGAGACGGCGGCCACGCACGCGCTATACGGCATCAATTCGAATGTGCCGAGCAAGCGGCTCTATGGCATTCAGTGCCTGCGTGCCCGGCGGCTGATCGAGACGGGTGTCCGCTTCGTGGAGATCACGTGCCCTCCCGGCGCGTCGAACGGCACCTGGGATCAGCATGGCGATCTCAAGACGGGGCACGAGAAGAACGCGCTCGATACCGATCAGGCGATCGCCGGACTAATTCGCGATCTCAAAGCACGCGGGCTGTTCGACGAGACCCTGGTGGTGTGGGCTGGCGAGTTCGGTCGCACGCCCCATTCGGCCGGCCGCGATGGACGCGATCACCATCCCGAGGGCTTTTCGATCTGGATGGCCGGCGGCGGAATCCGAGGCGGCACCGTTTATGGCGCCACCGATGAGCTCGGCATGCAAGCGGTCGAGGGGGTCTGCTCGATCCACGATCTGCACGCGACGATTCTGCACTTGCTGGGCCTGGATCACGAGCGGCTGACGTTTCGCTTCGGCGGCCGCGACTTTCGCTTGACTGACGTGCATGGCCGCGTGGTACGCGAGATCCTCGCCTAGCGCGATCGGTGCGCTGGATTTAGGATCGACCGAAGAATAACTTCCTGATTTCAGAACCCCTCACCCTACCCTCTCCCACAGGCGGAGAGGGAGTAGTGTAGAAGTTATTCTTCGGTCGACCCTTACGCGATAATCTCGTGGATCGGCCGGCCGTGGTCGATGTCGAGCCGCTTGCGGCCCGGGATTTCGAGTTGGCGGGAGTCGAGCCCCAATTGGTGCAGAATGGTCGCGTGAATGTCGGTGACGTAGTGCCGATTCTCGACCGCGTGGAAGCCGATCTCATCGGTGGCCCCGTGGACGACACCCTGCTTGAGCCCGCCGCCGGCCATCCAAACCGTGAAACCGAAGATATGGTGGTCGCGTCCGTCGGCTCCTTGCGAACCCGGGGTACGGCCGAACTCCGTCGCGAAGATCACGAGCGTGTCGTCCAACAGGCCGCGGCGCGCGAGATCTTCCAAGAGCGCGGCGATCGGCTGATCGACGGCCAAAGCCAGTTTCTCGTGATTCCCCTTCAGTCCACCGTGCGCATCCCAGGCGCCGGCGCCGCCACCGCCGTGCTGGATCTGCACGAAGCGGACGCCGCGCTCGACGAGCCGGCGCGCGGCGAGCAGTTGCCCGCCGAACTCACGGCAATGCGGTAGCTCGAGCCCGTATAGGGCCTGCGTCTCGGCCGTCTCGCTCGAGAAGTCCATCACCTCGGGCACCGAGCGCTGCATGCGGAAGGCCAACTCGTACGACGCAATGCGCGCGGCCAGCGCGGCATCGTGCGGATACTCGATCCCGCGCAAGGCATTCAGCTCGCGAACGAGATTGCCGCCGATCTCCTGCGCCGGCGCAGGAAACGGGCGCTCAGGCTGGCCGAAGTCGAGCGGGTTGGCCGGATCGACGCGCAGCGGTACCGCATCGTGCGCGGGCCCCAGGTAATGACCGTCGCGCTTATTCCAGTATTCGCGCGTCCCCATCGAGATGAACTGCGGCAGATTGTCGTTCAGCGTTCCCAGGCCGTAGTGGACCCAGGCTCCCAGGTTCGGGAAATCGCCGTCGTTCTGGTGTCGCCCCGAGTGGAACTGCGTTTGCGCGCCGTGATTGCTATCGGTCGTCCACATCGAGCGCACGACGGCGAGCCGATCGACATGCCGGGCGATTTGCGGGAACCAATCGCTGACTTCGATGCCGCTCTGGCCGTGCTTCTGGAAGCCGACCTGGAGCGGATAGAGCAGGTTGCGCTGGTTGCCGTTGCCATCGGGAACGACGAGCCGTTCGATCTTGAGCCGCTTGGGATCCTGCACGTCGGCGTAGGGAGTTTCGGCGATCGATTTGCCACCATACTTGGTGAGCATCGGCTTGGGATCGAAGCTCTCGACGTGGCTGACGCCACCGTTCATGAATAGCCAGATCACACTCTTGGCCCGCGGTGCGAAGTGCGGCAGTCCGGTTGGCGGCGACCATTGCGCTGCGTCATGTGATGTGGCGGCCTGCGACTCGCGCGCGAGCATCGCCCCCAGTGCCAGGCCTGTGAAGCCCAGGCCAACATCGGCGAGGAACCCGCGCCGCGAGCGATGCGCCAGTCGGTGATCGTGGTTCGCTGGGGAAGTCATCGAAACAAGCTCCGCACTATCCGCCCGATTATCGCAGCGTGACGAAATCGTTGTGGTTAATCAGTGCCCAGATGAGCCGTGCCCGCGGTGTCGCGCCGGGCGCGGTTGTATTTTGATCGGTCGGCAGGCTGCGCCATTGTTCGAGCGATCGCAGGCAAGCGGCAACCTCGGCGTCGGTCGCCTGCATGCCGAGCAATGCCAAAAACGCTCGGCGGACGAACTGAGTATCGTCTACTTCTGTTCCCGCGGCGTTCGAAACGCGCTGCGCGATACCGCCGAGCGCATCGTGTACCAGGCGGCTGTTCGCCAGCGCCAGAGCCTGCTGCGGCACGATACTCTGATCGCGGCGGTAGCATTCCTTCACCGAGGCCTCGTCAAACGTCAACAAGAATCGATCGCGATCGTTGTTCGAGTGAAAGAAGTAAAGGCTTCTTCGTGTCGACGTGGCCTGATCGGCCGATGCGACGGGCGGACCTCCGAGCGTGGCGTCGAGCGTGCCGGCCAGCGCCAGGATGGAGTCGCGCACGACCTGCGATTCGAGCCGCATCGAGGTCCGCCGCCCGAGGTACAGATTGTCGGGATCCTGCTTGGCACTTTCCGCGGCATCAGCCAGCGACGACGACAAACGATAGGTCGCCGATGTCGCGATCAGGCGATGGAGGTGCTTCATGCTCCAACCGCTTTCCATGAATTCGACCGCCAGCCAGTCGAGTAACTCGCGTTGCACCGGGGTTGCCCCCTTGCGTCCGAAGTCGAAGACGGTGGCGACCAGCGGCGTGCCGAAATGCCGATTCCAGAGATGATTCACGGCCACCCGCGCCGTCAAAGGGTTCCGCGTGTCGGTGATCCAGCGGGCGAGGGCCGTGCGGCGGCCGCTGCTCTGGGCGGGAAAAGTCAACTGCGGATCGTCGGTCAACGACGACAAGAATCGCGTCGGCGTCCACTGCGCGCCGATGAGCGGGGCGTAGGTGGCGACGGAATCGATTTCGGCGGACACGGACTCGGTTGCTTTTGCCACGGCGTCGCGGGCCGCAACCACTTCTTTTTCGATTGCATCTTTCTGCTCGGTCTTGGCTCCGGCGAGACGCAGCTCGACTTTGGCTAGTTCGAGCTCCGCTTTGGCGAGCGCGACCTGTCGCTCGGCCCGCACCGCGTCGACGGTGGTCGCTCGTTCGGCCGTGGCCAAATCAGCGTTGTCCGCCGGCGCGTCGGCTTTCGCCCAGGCGGCCCGCATCGCTTTTGCACGACAGTCGACACTGTGCTGCTCGGTCCTGGCCAGCGCGAGGGCACGTTCGGCGACGCGACATTCGGCAGCTTCTGCGACTGGCTGAACCGCTTTGCCTGTGACTCCGCTAGCGGCAAGCTGCTCTTGGGCCGGCGCGAGCTTCGCCTGCGCAGCTTCGAGCGCGGTTTCGGCGGCGGCGATCTGTCGCTGGCAAGCGCTCTGGTAGGCTTCGATCACCCACGGGCGCCGCGCCGGCTGATACGCTTCGGCCGGCAGCTTGATCGGCTCAATGTCCAAGTCAGCAAACGCGAGCGCCGCCGGCACGCCCGGCGCGATGACCTTTGAGCGGTCGGGCTGGTTCTCCTGGCCACGCTCCAACAGGTACGTGGGCGCGTCGAGTTCTCGATCAAACGCACGCGGAATGCCATCGCGCGCCAAGTCGACTTCGCCGGGGAGCATGTCCTGCCGCGCGTGGTAGGGCTCAAAGAACGCTCGCATGCGGTAGTAGTCGACCTGCTCGATCGGATCGTACTTGTGGTCGTGGCACTTCGCGCAATTGATCGTCAGGCCGAGCAAACCTTTGCTGACGTGCTCGACCGTCTCATCGAGCCACTGATGCCGATTGAAAAGAAAATAATTGCGGGCTAGAAATCCACTCGCCCGCAGGCGCTGGAGATCGTTGGGGTGCGATTCGTCGGCGGCTAGCATCAGCCGCACCATTTCGTCGTAGGGCAAGTCAGCGTTGAGCGATTCGATGATCCAATCGCGCCAATGCCAGATGTTGTACTGGCTGTTGCGCAGTTGATCGCCGAGCCCCCACCAGTCGCTGTAGCGCCAGATGTCCATCCAATGCCGGGCCCAGCGCTCGCCGTGTCGCGGGTCTGCCAACAACCGGTCGACCAGTTGCTCAAACCAATTGGTATCTGGCGCACTCAGCCAGATGTTCCACTCGTCGAGCGTCGGAGGAACGCCGACGAGATCGAGATAGGCGCGGCGAATCAACACCTCCCGAGGCGCTTCGACGGCCGGAGTGATCCCCTGCGCGGCTTGCTTGTCGGCCACAAAAGCATCGATTGGATTGCGCACCGACGCGGCCTGCGCCGGAGACAACGCGGTCGGTAGCGCCGGACGCACGGGCAGTCGAAACGCCCAATGATCGTGGGGGTCGGCCTCGGGCTGCTCGTCGGCCGGCGCGGGGGCGTTGGCATCGATCCAGCCTCGCAGGTGTGCGACCTCGGCCGGTGCGAGCGGCTCCCCTTCTTGCGGCATGCGGATGGTCGGGTCGTCGCTCGTCACGCGCTCGATCAAAGGGCTTGCCGCGGCGTCGCCAGGCCGGATGGCAGGTCCGCTGTCGCCTCCTTGGATCGCGAGCTTGGCGGTATCGAGGCGCAGGCCCCCGGCCTGTTTCAGCGCGCCGTGGCAGGCGACACAGCGACTCGCTAAGAGGGGCTTGATGTGCGTGGCGTAGTCCACCTCGTCGCGATCACCGGATTCAGCGGCCAGGTCGATGGCCGGCCAGCCCGCGAGAACCAGGATGAGAAGACCACGAATCATCGGGTACTTTCGACTCGCCAGGTTCTCGGACGTGGCGAAACAGGTGGGCGGGCAGGAAGCAAACGGTGAACTAGAGCGGCGGATTCCGGCCGAGCCGGCTGACAAACCATCGTAACATTCGGTGTCCCCTGGTAACAATCAGCGGCACTTTTGCCTTGATTGATCGAGCTACGAAGAACGAATGAATCGCCGATGGAACCATCTTGAGTTGGCGGGGCTAACCTGCAGTCCGAGTAAGCAGGTATGGCCGAATACCTGGAAGGCTCGCTGCTATTGAGCGGCCTCTTGAAGTACAAGAAGCTCCTTCGCCCGAGAGCCTGCTCGCGGCGGAGTTTGCTGAATCTATGCGGCTTGCGCCCGCTTACCGAGCAACTTTTCGGCGCCGAGTGCGCGGCCGCCGGGTGATTGGCGTTTGTGGCGTTCGCACGTCAGCGAAGGTCGCGAAACTGCTTTCAGGGGTGCTGGCCCGACACCGGTCTTTGATTTCCTGGCTGCGCGATAAGCCGCTCGGCGCGCGATACATGCCCCGGGATACCCGGTCCCCCTGGGCGGGTCCGCCTGGGAAGAAACGCCCCGCCAGGAGCGAACCCCCGTGGGTGGCGAGGGGCGTTGACCGCGGCTTTCGCCGGGAAATCCGTGCCGAAATCAAAGCTGGACATCGCCGCGCATCCTGCAAATGATGGGAGGCGATTATTGTGTCTGCGACCGCAGAGTTGGGTGACGGTCGTGCTCGAAGCTTGACGTAACTGGCCGTGCGAGCCCGCGCGGGCGGTGTCGCGCCAGCGAGCACGAGTTTATCCCGCGGGTCGTTGTCGTCAGGCGTATCGGCATCACTTCCGCAGCGCCATTCCAACGGTTGTCAACCAGCACCAGGGGGTCTCGATCCATGTTCCCACGCGATTGGCAACTGAGAGTCCGGAATCGCTCTAGCCGTTCGGTTCGTCGTGCAGCCGGGCAACCACGTGGGCGGCGACTATCGCTCGAGCGGCTCGAGGCGCGCGAAGTGATGGCGACTCTGTCCCCCTTGTCGCCGGTGTCCGAGGTTGACGTCGCACTGCAATCGCAGGTTCCGCTCGTCGGTGAACAACGCGCGGCGCAAGTTGCCGAGAGCGGTCTCGTGGAGAGTTCCGCGTTGGCTGCCGCGCAGCTCGCGGCGACCGAGGCCGCCGCCAGTCAGCAGAATGCCTTGTCGCAGGATCTGGCCGTGGGCGACACCCTCGCCGCGGCGCAAGCTATTGCTGAAGTTGGCAACGCGAGCTTAAACGCAGCGGCGAGCAGCGTTACCGCGGCCGCGGCCGTGGTGACCGCGGTCGACACGCGCGTAGTGGCCTCGATCTATCAGTTGGCACTTCGCCGCAACTCGGATACCGCGGGGTTGAACTACTGGAACGCGCAGTTGGCCGGCAACATGGATCGCCGGCAAGTCGCGCTGGCGATTTTCACCAGCGACGAGTTTCGCGCCGGCGCAATTGCCGACGCTTACCAGGTGCTACTATTTCGGCAAGTCGACGATGCCGGACTCGACTATTGGCTCAACCAAATGCGGGGTGGGAAGTCGCTGCAATATGTAGTGGCCAATATCCTGGCCTCCGACGAATTTCTCGCTGGCGCCGGTTTTTACAACGAAGACTTCGTCGTCGCCGTCTACTTGTACGCTTTACAGCGCGTGCCGGACTACACGAGCTTTGCCTATTGGGTGGCGGGCTTCAATTCGACGTTCGATCGCGCCACGGGGAAGGCCGCCCCCGGAGCGGATCGCTTCCAAGTCGCGATGGCAATCCTCACCAGTGAGGAAGCTACAAACAAGCAGGTGAGCGACCTTTATACGCGCCTCTTGCAGCGATCCGCCGATGCGGCTGGCCTGGCCTATTGGGCCGGGCGGCTCCGCGCGGGCGAGCGATTTGAGGAAGTGATGGCGGCGATCCTCGGTTCGGGCGAGTACTTTGCGAAGCTCCAGATGTACCTGGCGCAGAACGGTCAGACCAGCAACGCGAACAACGACGCCATTAATTTTCTGCGTAACACCGGTCGCTTGAGTTGGACCTGGGATGCTTCGCTCCTGCCAGGGTCGCTTTTCATCCCCGATTAGTCGGTGAGTCGCGGAGCGCCGCTAGTCGCGGATTCCCTGTATCGCATGGCGAAGACACGCGATCTTTCGCCCCGCGGCGGCACGAGCCGCTCGTCTCAAGGTCACCCGTCGCGCAGGTTGCGCGCTCAGCGAGGTAGCACCGGCAATCTTGAGCGCCACTCAGCCACTGGCGCCGGGGCCCCCGGGAGCGTAGAAGGCCACGATTTTGTCCCAAGCTTCGGCCGGCGATTCGGCGTAATCAACCAATTGCAGATGCCGGTCGTCGATCGCTCCTTCGTTGGCCAGAAACTCCAGATCGATCACGCGCTCCCAGTACGCGCGGCCATACATAATGATCGGTATCTGCTGCATGCGGTTGGTTTGCCGCAGCGTGAGCGCGTCGAACAACTCATCGAGCGTGCCGAAACCGCCAGGGAACACCACCAGCGCCTTCGCACGCAGCAAAAAATGCAGCTTCCGCAACGCGAAGTAATGAAACTGGAAGCACAGCTCGGGCGTGATATAAGGATTCGGAAGTTGCTCGGCCGGCAGCGTGATGTTCAGGCCGACCGACTTGGCTCCGACATCGAACGCGCCGCGATTGGCCGCTTCCATGATGCCGGGCCCGCCCCCCGTGACGATGACATACTCGCAGTCGTCCCCAACCTGGCAACTCGTCGAGACGAGCCGGGCGAACGCGCGGGCGTCGTCGTAAAAGTGGCACTTGGCCACGATCGCGCGCCGGCGAGCGACAAGCCGGGCGAGAAACGGATCGCCTGGCGAAGCAGCCAGCGCCGTTTCGGCTTGCGCAAGCTGTTGTTCGGCCGCCGAGCGCTCGACGATCTGCGTGCTGCCGAAAACAACGATCGTCGAGGCCACCCCGAGTCGTGCGAAGGCCAGCTCGGGCTTCAGCAACTCAAGTTGCATTCGCACCGGTCGCAGCTCGGGCTGGGTCAGCAGGTCGGTATCGCGCTCCGCCAGCCGGTAGCTGGGCGACTGCATAATCGCCTGCAGGTTCTGTTCGGCGCGGAGTTTTTCTTCTGGATCGGTCACGGCGGAGTGCTCGCGGTTTGCGACGTTGGCTGACGGGTTCAATCGCTTCGCCAATCGTAACCTGCCGACCGGCTCACCGCGCGCCATCGATGCGCGCCAACTGTCCCGAGAGCGCCATCGCCACCGCGGCGACCGCCAACGCGCCGGCGATCCCCAGCCAATCGCCGGGCACATTACCTCGGGCCGCGGCTTCCATCAGCCGCTGCCAGCCGACCAATACAACCACCACGGCCGCGGTCAGCCAGCCGGTTGTGGGTAGTCGATCAATCGGCATGCCGGCCCGCATGGCCAGCGCCGTTGCCAGTTCCCCGACGCTCGCGATCAAGGCCACGCCGGCAACCACGACGGGTCCCAAGTAGACACCGATCAACAGCCAACTCCCCACGGTGTACCGCGCCGCCGCGGGTGGGGTACTGGCGTGCTGCGTCATTCGCCAGATGGTCGCGGCCGTTAGCGCGACGCCGAGCCCCAGGAGCGCGGGCCTAAGATCAAGGGACGCGCGGTGCGCCCTCAGGGCGGCATTGCCCGATGCTTGCGCGGCGGCATCTAGCTGCGGCGCGAGTGGCAAACCGGCGGCGAGTAATCCGCCCGCCAACACGGCCGCCGGAAAAAAGAGTGTCCCGCGCCAGGCCGATAACCCGGCGGCGAGCACCGCCTTAAACGGGACCGCTCGCGACGCACCGGCGCTGCCACTGGCTGCGCTATTCCGCGCGATGCTGGCCGCTTCGATCGATAGCAGCGTCGCCGTCAACAGCGTCAGCACGAGCGTGAGATGGCCAGCCATCACGAGCGCGGCGCGCCCTTCGTGGGCGTGCGTCGCAGCCAACAGCCAGGCGCCGCGTGGAGCCAGTAGCTCGCTCCAACCGATCGCCAGACAACCGACGGCCGCCAGCAGTTCGACCAGCGCATAGCGCCCGGCGATCGGCTCGCCGCATTTTCGGCAGCGGCCGCGCAGCCAGAGCCAGGCCAAGATCGGCACGTTGTCATAAGCGGCGATCGGCTGGCTGCAATGTGGGCAATGTGAGCCGGGCCGCGACAAACTCAGCCGGCGCGGCCAACGATAGGCGACCACGTTCAGAAAGCTGCCGAAGCAACTTCCCAGGACAAACAGCCACAGGGCCGCGAACGCCCGCAGCCAGGCGGGCCAGTCGTCGATTGCCACCCCTGCGACAAGATTCGTCATTCTGTTTTGAAAGCTTGCATGGGTGCGGCGACACGGCGGGGCGGGCGGCTGGCTTTGTAGATCCAACGGCGGACGTGCGCGAACATGCGACGGCGATTTGGACGAGCGGCGCTACGAGTACGATTGTAAGCGGTCATGTCAATCTCCTTAAGTTGTGCAACGAGGTGGAGTCGCGCGCCAAGGGCGCGCGTTTCGTTGTCGGCACGTCGCAAGGACTGCCGAACGGATGGCGTGGTGCGTTCCGAGGTGGGATGTAAAGCAAGCTGTGAGTCAACGGTTGCACAGGTCGCGTGCATCCGTGCACAAGCGGTTGTTCGTCAGGCGTTGGCGAGCGAAACAATCGGCAGCGCGGACGCTCGCAGGAGCGCATCGCGTAGATTGGCGACGGGCCAATGTGCCATGCGAACTAGCCCGCGCCGCGCACGCTGCGCAGCAAAAACCAGCTCACGTGGAACCTGGTGACCCGTGCTGCCGGATGTTTCGGCAACAACACCGCGAAGAACCGAAATCGATCACTCAGGCCGGAAAACTACGCAAGGGCCTAAAGTGATGGGTGATCTCGGCAATGGGTGCAGTGGCAACTCGGTGAAAAAGAGGTGGGGAAAACACATTCCCTAGCCGCGCTGAACGTTCAGCGGCCGGCCAGATTTTACCCCTCCGCAATGGGGCTGTCAAAGAACTTCTTGCAAGTTCTTGGCAGTTCGAATCTTCGCGAAATCGGCCGCCGGAAGATGGGGCTCGGGACTGGGCCATGCAGAAGAGGTCACAACGCAACCGCGGCCATCAAAAATCGCGCCCTTCATCGTTTCTTCATACCCTGGCAGACGACCGAATTTCATGCCAAGATGGGCCTTCCGTCGCTGGGACTGCCCGACAGCAATGAATGCGTCGCCCCCGGGTGCTCGGCGAGATCGTTCCCCGCACGCTTCGAGAGGGTTCATGTCCGCACGTGTCGCCATCGTTCTGGCTGCCGGCAAAGGCACCCGCATGAAGTCGGACCTGCCGAAGGTGCTCGTCCCCGTGGCCGGCCGACCCATGGTCGAGTACGTGCTCGACGCCTTGGACGCCGCGGGCATCGACCGCACCGTGCTGGTCGTCGGCTATCGCAGCGACCTGGTGCGCGAGACCTTGGCCCACCGCCAGCGCGTGACGTTCGCCGAACAAGCCGAACAACTCGGCACCGGGCATGCTGTGATGATGGCTGCCGGCGCGCTCGCCGATCACGAGGGCGCGGCCCTCGTCGTCACGGGCGATTCGCCCATGATTCAGGTCTCTTCGATCAAGAAGCTGCTAGCCGAGTATGACAACGGCCAACCCGCCTGCGTCCTCGGCACCGCGTTCAAAGACAACCCCGCCGGGCTGGGGCGCATCGTGCGCGACGCCGCCGGCGAGTTCCTGGGCATCGTCGAACAGAAAGACGCCACGCCCGAGCAACAAGCGATTCGCGAAGTGAACATGAGCACCTACGTGTTCCACGCCCCCGACTTGCTCGTCGCGCTCAAGAGCCTGGGGAACAATAACGCCCAGCGCGAGTACTACATCACCGATTGCCCGGCGATCCTGCGAGGGCTAGGGCGCGAGGTGCGGGCGCGGGCGGTGCTCGAACCGGTCGAATCGTTGAGCATTAACACGCCCGAGGAGCTGAAGGTCGTCGAGCAAGTGATCCTGGACGGCCCGCAAGGCAAGGCCGGTTCGCAAGCGCGATAACGTCGAGAGTGTTGGCCCGTGGCGCAGGTGTTGCTCACGTACCCCTCGGACTGACCCCGCCCGGCTGGGGAAGTGGGAAGAACACGATGCTCGAAGCCACGAGTTCGGTAATTGATGTCGATCGTCGCGGTGCGGCGCGCAAGCCGGGGCGTCCCCTCTATCCGTTGGCAGTTTTGGGAAAGCGGCGATTTGCCATGAATGACTTGAAGGTTTTCAGCGGCCGCTCGAACCCCGACCTCACCGGCCGCATCTGCGAGTATCTCGGCTTACCGCTGGGGTTGATCTCGCTGAGCAACTTCCCCGACGGCGAAATCTCCTGCAAGGTCGACGAAGACGTCCGCGGCCGCGACGTCTACCTCGTGCAGCCCACCTGCCCGCCGGTCAACGACAGCTTAATGGAACTGTTGGTGATGATCGAAAGCTGCAAGCGGGCGAGCGCCGAGCGGGTGACGGCCGTCATCCCTTATTACGGCTACGCTCGGCAAGACCGCAAAGACGCCGGGCGCGTGCCGATCACCGCCAAGCTCGTGGCCAACATCATTACGCGGGCCGGCGCCGATCGCGTGTTGACGATGGACCTGCACGCGGCCCAGATTCAGGGTTTCTTCGACGTGCCGGTCGACCACTTGTACGCGGCGCCGGTGCTGACCGACTACTTCACGCGGATGCGGATCCCGAAAGAAGATCTGGTTGTGGTCAGCCCCGACGTCGGCGGCATCAAGCGCGCCTTGGGGCACTCGAAGCGGTTGGGCGGGGCGCTGGCGATTGTCGATAAGCGGCGGGCCAGCGCTACCGACACCAAGCAGGAGAACATCATCGGCGCGTCGGTCAAAGGCAAGACCTGCCTGATGTTCGACGACATGATCAGCACGGCCGGCTCGATCTGCGGCGCCGCCCAGATCGTGGCCCAGGAGGGGGCCGGCGATATCTACGTGGCAGCCAGCCACGGCGTGCTCTGCGGCCAGGCCATCGAAAAGCTCTCGGCCGCCCCGATCAAGGGGGTGGTGATCACCGACAGCATCCCGCTCACGCCCGAGAAGAATCTCCCCAAGATCAAGGTGCTGAGCGTGGCCCCGCTGCTGGGCGAGGCCATCAAACGCATCCATCGCAACGAGTCGGTCAGCCGGCTGTTTGATTAGGGGCGGGTCAAAGGTTCCGAGCGGCCGCCATTTCTTGGGCCGTGCCCTCGGCCTGGGGCTGAGTCATGTGCATTTGATCAGCAATCGGAGTGTTTTGGTCGGGGATTCGCTGCGTGTCAGGCGTTCTTTCTCGTCGCGGGCAAAGTGGCGCAACAAGGATAAAATTTTTGGCGGATTTTTTGTTGACACGCTTGTTGTCTCAGTGCAAACTCGCGGAAGTGTCCTGCGGATTTCCTTAGGTAGCTAAATCCCGCAGTTTATCGAAAACCAGACGTTTGGTGCCTGCCAACGCGAACAAACTTCACAGTCTGCTGCCGAATGTCGCAGACGCATCTTTCTGAGCGCCGCTAATGACGGCTAACTAACTTCGACGCGCCGGCTCAATCGTGCCGGTATCGCCCTGCTTTGTGCAGGTCGTTTCTCAGTCGAAGTCCTACCTTCCGCTCGCGAGCGGTTTTTCGTTCGCGCATTTTTTCGTATCGCCCTGCGCCGGCCCGCGCGCTGTCGCTTCAGTGACTCACCTCACGACGGGAGTCACGTTGCCGACGACGCCCCCGTGGCCACGCCTGGGGGGAACGCACCTTCATCATTGATCCACTTACAGGGGAGCACTGCCAATGACTACCAACTATTTTCGTTTTAGTGCGCCAGCCGCGCTCGCGCTTGTCGTTTCGCTACTTGGCCAGTCCGCCTCGGCCGGCACGATCACATTTACAAACCAGTCGATCGAACTAAAGGGCACCGGCCTGGGCAACGTACTCGACATCCTCTTCGTGCATGCCAACAACTCAGAATTTGGCTCGGTCACTTGGGACGGCAACGCCGACGTCGAAACCGACGACGCCATCAATCAAAGCCAGACGCGCACCGTCGGCGAATTGGCCAAGGTCGGCATCACTACGGCCGCGCAAATCGCCCTGGTTTTGAACATCGCTGAAGCCGGCAACGAGCCCGATATCAACGTGTTCGACTTCTCGATGCGGTTTACCGACTCGAAAGGTGTACCGCTGTTTGCCGATGCCGACTATACGGCGCCAGGCGGCGGATTGAATCTCACGCAAGTCGGCGCCGGCGTCGGTGGATCAGGATGGGTGTTCGCCGTAAATCTGTCCCCGGCGGAAGAAGCGGCACTGTTTGGCGACAGCACCAACCGCATCGGCATGCTAATTACGAGGGCCAACGCTTTTACCGACACCAGCGGCGCGCCCGATGGCTTCTTCATCGCGCCGATACCTGAGCCCACGACTTGGGCCATGGCGCTCACGGGGCTGATCGGGTTGCTCGTTTGGCGGCGTAAGCGGTAAGCGCGCTGCGACGAGCGCCCGCTACCGATGAGCATGTTAGGCCGGTACGACTCTCCTTTCCATCGCGGTGGAAAGGAGAGTTTTTTTGTGAGCGGCGGAACGCTGCGAAGTGCGGATAACGTTGACTACCGCGCTTTGACTATCAATTTCCGGTAGTGGTGCACTCTGAAGAACCCCTTCGAGTGAAAAAGCGTGTACCACGGGCTCCGCCCATGCCGAATTCAGGGCAAGTCGAAGGCACGGGCAGAGCCCGTGGCACACGGAATTCAAAGCGAACCACTACCCCATTTTTCTGCCAACCGCAGCGCTTCGGCGATGTCGATCGTATCGCCAATCGGCAGTCCCGCGTAACTACGGCTGCGATGGCGCGGCGCCAGCATCGGCCCCGGCGGGGGGCTCTTGCAGCCGGATCAACGTCATCTGAGTCGACTGCCCGTCGGCATTGTGGACGAGGATCGGAGTTGCATCCTTAGTGAGGTTGGCGATGCCTGCCTCGTAGACCGGCGCTTGATCGCTGCCGATCGTCCAGGCCGCGCGCTGCGATTTCTTGTCGACCGAACCGTTGATCGGTTCCATGTCGTCGCTCTTCAAGTTGTGATAGTTGCCGCGAATCACGCCCTGCTTGTCGACGGCCAACTGGAAGATGTCGTTAGAGCTGGTCTCATCACCCGAACAAATCGCGAAGACCCCCAAGGGGAGCCATTTGGTGTCGTCGGCCGGTGTGGCCGATTGGCCGGCAGCCGCGAGCTGCGTGGCCTGTTCGGCATATTCTTGCGGCGTGCCCGCGGCGTCGCCGTTCACATACATGGCGTCAGGCTGGGCGACCACGTTGCCGCCATAGTCGTAGGCGACCGGTTGCGCGGCGAGACCCAGCCCGCGGGCAAGCGATCCATAGCCTGGGTGCGTGTACAGCGAAGCGTTGACGACGTTGGTTGGTTGCCAGGAGTTTGAATAGGCGGCCAATGCGGCCGTATCGTAGCGTCGGTAGTCGGCGGCGCGAAACGCCGCGGCTTGCGTGTCGAGCGCGGCGGCCGAAGTGTAGTAAGTGCCGTAGCGACGATCGGCCCCGTACGCCCCGTAGTAAGGCGAGCCGATGCCGCCCGGTCGAGCGTTGGCAGCGACAGCGCCCGCGGCGCCGGGGTGTGCGATCGAACTGCCGGCTGCCGGAGTTGTGGCCGCGGGAGTTGTGGCGGCCGTGGAAGTTCCGGGCCGATTGCGAGCGCCGCTCGCGGTGGGCACGCCTGACGCGCGGGCACCCGGACGCGTTCGTTGGCCCGCACCGGCGGAAGCCGCGCCGCCGCGCCCATAGGGCCCCATGGCGGCGCCGGGTCCCCCGGTTCCTGGTCGGCCGCCCGGGGCACCACCACTCAGTCCACCGCCGAACCCGCCGCGCTGTGGTCCGCCTGCGCCGCCGCGATTGCCCTGCATGCCGCCGGCACCACGCGCACTATTCATGGGAACGCCGGCCCCGCCGCGCGAACGCCCGCCGCCGCCGCGAGCACCAGCGGCTTGCGGCGCCGGAAGCAACAGTGAGAGCACGAGCAAAGAAACAGCCAGGTGCTGCAAACGCATATCAGGAAACTCCAGGGAGGTTGTATCGTGCGAGTTGCGCGGCGCGTTAAGTGGTTCGCGAGGCGCGAATCCGTGCTGCACGCAGTGCGAGCGCCGCGGCCGGCGTCACTTCTCGGTTTTGATTCGTGTGATTTTGACGGGGGCCAGATCGTCGAGCGGGGCGTCGTCGAGCTGCCGATCGATCGATTGCCAGGTGAAGGTGTCCTCGTTTACGCGGCGCAAAATGTTGGTTTCCGCCAGGCTGCTGCCTTCGGCCAGCGTGCCCGTGGCGTTGAGCAACCAGTGGTCGCCGTCGCGGTTCCAGTCGGCTTCGCCGATTCCGCCGTCGGCCTCGAAGGTCCAGGAATGGAGCAAGCCGGTCTCGGGATCGACGCCGATCACCTGATGGCCACTCAGCTCGCGGTCCCGCCCTTTCGCGGAAAATTTCGCGTGAATGAATTTCTTGTTCGCGTCCCACGTGTAGGTCGTCTGCACTTCGACCCCTTCGCCGGCCGACGACTTCCACTGGCCGATCAACCAGGCGAGATCTTCCAGCGGCGACTCTTCACGTTCGGCTTCGCTCAGCAGGGCCAAGCGCCATTTGCCCTGCTCACGCACCAACAGCGCGCTGTAATGCGCACGCGTGCTGGGAGCGGCCGGGCCACGCCGCACCGTGACGGTCCCTTCTTGCGTGGCCGAGTCGGCCGACAGAAAGCGGAGCGACTCGCCGCGCAGATCGGCCGAAACCTCGGGCGTTTTGGCGAAGAAGGCCGTGAAGCCTGCTTCGAGCGCGTCGCGCCCATTGGCCGAAACACCTTGTGCGTTGCGGTATTCCCCTTCGGCAGTCCAGTGCCCGGCCAGCGCTTTGGCGTCGCGGGCTTCAAAAGCTTTGACAAACGAGGTCAGCAGCTCGCGAATTTCGGCGGTATCCTTGGCGCGTGCCGCGGGCGGAGCGGCTGCCGGGGCTGCCGCGGAAGTTGCACCTGCTGGGCGCGATGGGCGAGTCGTCCCTTCTTGAGCGCGCGAGTGTCCTAGTGTGCCGCAGAAACCGGCGAGCACGAGCGCGGTGCCAAGGGCGCGGGGAGTCGACAATTCCGGCACCCGATTCAAGAAACGCAAGAGCATGGAACCTCAATTCGGCTCGGGCCGAAAACGACAATGTGAATTGACATTAATGCATCGCGAACGTCAGCGCGAGTGCGCGTTGGGCCACAGCCTAACGAGCAGATCAGGTGATGAGCAAGATACTGCCAGTGATTTACTGGAATATCACCCAAAGAGGGGGAGTGCGACAATTCGCTCAGCCGATCGCAGTACCTTCGACTTCGAAATGAGGAGCGGCATCAGCGAGGTGCTCGCCCGATTTCATCATCGGGGCGGGGACTACACGCGGTAAGTTATCAGTCGCGTCCCCTGTCAGCGCCAAGTTCTGCGCCGCGACGATTGCTTTGGCGCGGGCTTCAGGCGTGAAATGAGCACGCATACTCCACAAATAAATCGCCGATGCAGCCGCCACGAAGCTTGCCACGCCGACGACGAGCGATTGTCGCTCGCTACCAGAAAACGCGACGGCCAGCGCCGCCACGGCCAGCGGCAATCGCAACAGTTCGGCCCACCAGGCCCAGCGCTGCCGCTCGAACAACCCGCCGAAGGCCGCCAGGCCCAACAGTACCACGGCAGTCGGTAGCACCAACGACACCAGTGGCACGCGCTTGGCTGCTTCCAGCACACTGGTCGCCATGACCAGCACCACCACAAAGTGCACGAGCACGTAGACCGCGATGGATGCTGGCACCCGCGTGTCGTACTTGATCACTTTATCGGACTGCACGTCGGGCGTGTCAGGGCGCGGGGGCAAACCGCGCGGCTGCCAGCCCGGCGGCATGAACCAGATTTTGATTTTGTCGAACCAGTGGGGCGCCGAGCGAGCGACTTCCCACAGCTCGATATATTCGTGTACGTTCGCCCAGAAGGGGTTCCAGCTCGACAACGGGCGGACGATGCCGTAGACGGGCTCTTCTTCCTCGGCCTGAAACGTGCCGAACATGCGGTCCCAAATGATCAGTGTGCCGGCGTGGTTCTTGTCGAGATACTTCACGTTGCGGCCGTGATGCACGCGGTGGTGCGAAGGGGTATTGAGCACCCACTCGAGCGGCCCCAACTTGCCGACCAGCCGGGTGTGAATCCAGAACTGGTAGAGCGTGTCGAACGACGAGACCGCCACGAACCACAATGGCGGAAAGCCGAGCAATGCCAAAGGCAGATAAAACGCCCAGGAGAAAAACGGCTGGAACGTCCCCTGCCGGAGCGCGACCGCCAGGTTGTACTCCTCACTCTGATGGTGCACGGCGTGCGCCGCCCAGGGCGCGTTCATCTCGTGGCTGGCACGGTGGAACCAGTAGTAGCAGAAATCGACACCGAGAAAGAGCCCGGCGGCCGCCAGCCAGCGGCCCGCGGTCGAGAGCTGTTCGACGTCGACCAGATTCCAGCCGTGCGACGTGCTGAAGTTGTAGACCGTGATGTAGCCCAGCAACAGCAGCGTGGCGGCAAACGCTCCGGTGATCGTTTGCAGGATGCCGCAGCTTAGGTCGTTGATCGAGTCGTTCAGGCGGTAGACACGCTTTTGTTCCCAGCGGGCGGCCAGCACCTCGAGGCCGATCAACAAAAAGAAGAACGGCACCGCGTAGGTGATGTATGGGATGTTGCTGCCCAGGGCACGATCGAGAAAATCCACCGCTTCGTCGGCTCCGTATGATCCGCGACGACAAACGCATCGTAATTTGTCAGCAAGCTAGCGCGCGGGACCAGTCCCGCGGCTACAAGCTCGTCGCTTAACACTGAACTCTGAATCCTAAAAAACGGAAAACTCAGTTCCCTTCTGCCTCTTCCGCGTCGGCTTTCTCAGCGTCTTCCTTATCCCCCTCGGCTGCTTCCTTGTCCTTGGCTTTGCCGCGGGCCTTCTTGTCGCCGGGGGTTTCGATCTTGGTGAGCATCAGCGTGCCGTCTTCGTTGTTGATGCGGTAGCTGAAATTGCGGAGGAACGTCATGCCTAAGAGAGGCGCCGCTTTGGGGAGCCCTTCGGGGAAAACGGCGCACTCGACGTTCTCGACGACGAACTTGCCGACGCGAATGCTCTTGGCGACCACCAGTGTGGCCGGAATCGGGCGGCCGTCGGCCAGCTCGAGCATGATCTGCGGATCATTCTCCTTGGGCGTCAGTCCGACGTCGACCGCCATTTTGTAGGGGAGTGCGATCAGGCTGGCGCCGGTGTCGATCGCCATTTCCTTGCTATAGCGATCGTCGAAGACGACTTGCACGTAGTACATGTCGGCCTCGTCGCGGCGCAGTTTGATCGTCTCGGCGAGCACCACGTCTTCGAGCTTCTTGAGCGCGAGCAGATTCTTCTTGAACGGGGCCGACGGGCCGAGCGGCAGTGGTTTGGCCGCGCCGGTGTTGAGCTTCTCGATCGCGGCTTTGAGTTCCGGATCGGCGGCCAGGTCTTCGTACTTTTCGCCCAGCGCGTCGGCCTCGCGACGCATCTTCAGCAAGTGCTCGGTGTAAGCGTCGCGTGCGCCCGTGGCGCGGCTTTCAGCGGCGGAGAGCGCCTGCTTGACCTCGGTTCCTTCTTCGAGAATGCGGATGCGGTCTTCGGCCTCTTCCATCAGGTCGATCAGCCGATTGACGCTGGCGGCGTCGCGCGTGTTTTGCAACATGCCGCGCATCTTGCGGCGCTCCTGCACCAGTTGCACGATCGTGGCGCGGCGCTCCGTCTCCAGGGCGTTCGCTTTCTCGAGCTGCTTGGTCGCGTCGAACACCTTGCGCTGCAGCGTGCGGGCGTCCTTAAAGAGCTTGTTGAAGTCGTTCTCTGCCGGCAGCAGGTAGCCGGTGGTCGTCTTCTTCAAACCGCGGGCCTGCACGACACCGGCCGGCTCTTGGGCGTCGAGCTTCTCATCGGTCTTGTCGTCGGCGGCGCCCAACGGCAACACCATCAAGCAAGGCAATAACAACCACAGCGCAGAGATGAACGTCTTGCGCAAACGCATGTGAGCACTCCCCTTTAGTCTTGGCAACTGGTACAGGGCGACAGTCGCACCGCCGGCCGCGGCGCCGTCGCATTGGTTGATGGTTAGTCTTCGCCCAAGTGAG
The DNA here is from genome assembly GCA_964495375.1 of uncultured Planctomycetaceae bacterium. Taxonomy (GTDB): domain Bacteria; phylum Planctomycetota; class Planctomycetia; order Pirellulales; family JAEUIK01; genus JAIESQ01. The sequence continues at coordinate 46,481 of CAZBWM010000031.1, forward strand.
ATCGAACGAGTTGCCTCGGCGCGCTGTTCCGGCGCAAGCCTAGTGCTCTACTCTGTACCCGTGCTCTACTCAAAGATAACGCGCCACGGGCAGCCTCGGAGACCGCCCGCGTGTTCCGCGCGAAACCAGCGGTGATTATCCCCTGCGAAAGACACCGAAGTCAAATCGGTAAATCGAACCGGCGCAGGCAGGGCAGAAAAAGGGGGAGAAGCGCGTGGGCCGTGGTATTGGATTTCGCGCTTGCCAGCCTGTGGTTGCCCTAGTTGGCCGCGGTCAACAGATCGTCGGCCAGCCGCAGCAGCACTTCGCGGGTGACATGCGCTGGCACGCGCTCGCGCAGCGCGCCCGGTTTCGCCCGATACCGGCATAAGCTCACCTCGCCGGTGCGCTTGACTAGCAGCTCGTAGTAGCTGGTCGAGTCGTCCCCCTGCTGCGGTGGACTGGAACGCAACTGCACCGTGCATTGCTGGGGATCGACTTCGATCGGGCAGATCGGTTCGAGCAGATAGGTTAACCGCCGCGAAAGGGTGTCGGCGATTTGCTTCAGCCGATCGACCCCCAAGCCCGCGAGCTTGTCGTCGTGCAGGGCCAACCAATCGAAGGCGCAGGCCAATGTGTCCAGCGCGACGAGCTCGCAAGTCAGCCGGCGACCGACCTCGGCAGCAGCGACCGTCACGCATCCACCGGAGAATGGCGGCGTGTTGGCAAGCTCGGCGGTGAAGTCGGCTTTGAGGGACATGGGGGGCAGTTTTCAGGTTTCAGTATTCAGTTTTCAGTACGGCGCGATTCGATGTCTGCCAACCAGTAACTGACTACCTTCCACTCTAATCAACCCTTATCGCTTTTCACGGGTGACGAGCCCTGATCTTGTTTGTGCTCCGAACCGTCGAAGGAGACCACGGTTTTCTTGTCTTCCAGAACCGTTTCGATGTGCACCGGCCGGCCCCACAGCTTGTGCAGATTGGCGAGCGTGTCGCGGGCGTAATCTAATTGCAGCTCGACGCCGCCGAAGTCGTGCTCGAGGAACAGCTCGCCCCGGTTCTTGTAATTGCCGTCGCGCACCGTGATCCGCGGCCGCCCGCGGTTGGTAAGGCTGAACAACAGCCGGTCCTTGATCTTGGGGAACTCACGACTCTCGATTTCGTAAACCTCGGCCTCCTCGTTGTAGCCGAACGAAAACAGCTTGTGGTCGCGGCAGAAATCCAGCGTGAGGAACTCGTCGATGAACGTCAGATCGTTATGGATGCGGCGCACCTCGAAGATCTTCTGCCGCCCCAGCCCGGCGCCGGTGTTCCACATGCGGCGCTCGGCCAGCGTGTCACACTCTTCGTAGTCGCGGCCGAAGCAGCCCCGGTTCCAGCGATCTTCGATATCGCGGAACAGCTCGATCCCCAGTTTGTAAGGGTTCAACCGGCCCGGGCTCGTGGCCATCGTGCCTGAGTGATGATCGCAGTAGTGAATCACATCGGCGGCGTTGAGCCCCTGACGGGTCATGATGGTCGAGTGCCAGAAGCTGGCCCAACCTTCGTTCATGATTTTGGTTTGTGCTTGCGGGGCGAAGTAATACGCCTCGTCGCGGACGATCGACAGCACGTCGGCCTGCCAGGGCTTGAGTGGCGCGTGCTCGAGCAGGAACAACAACACGTCGCGGTACGGTTCGCTAGGAAAGCGCCGCCCTTGCTGGGCTTGCTCGGTGCGCAGCCGCTGGCCTTCGGCCGCCAGCACCTCGGGCGGATTGACGAACGTGTCCATGTAATGCTTGGCGGCGAAACGGCCGGGGCGCGGCGCGTCGTCGTCGGCATTCGGGTCGGGCGCTGCGCGGTTCGGTTCGTCGTGGCGCTTGATGAACAGCCCATGAATGTCGATCAAGTCCTCGATGCTCAGGCAAGCGTCGAGAAACGTCTCGACCTCGTCGATGCCATACCGATCGATGTAGCGCCGCAGCCGATTGCCGTGGTTAGCCATCTGATCGATCATCTTGCGATTCGTCTGACTGAAGCAGCAGTTGTTCTTGAAGAAATCGCAGTGGCCGTAGACATGCGCCATCACCAACTTCTGGTCGGTCAGCGCATTGCTCTTCAGCAGGTAGGCGTAGCACGGGTTGTTGTTGATCACCAGCTCGTAGATCTTTTGCAGGCCGTAGGTGTAGCCCTTGGCCAACTGCTCGTACTCCATGCCGAACCGCCAGTGCGGATAGCGATTCGGAAAGCCGCCGTAGGCCGCCACCTCGTTGAGCTGCTCGCAATCGACCACTTCGAAAAACGTGGGGAAAAAGTCGAGCCCGTGCGCGCGGGCGTAGCCTTCGATCTCGACTTGCAACTCGGCGAGATCGGCAGGGAGCGATTCGAATTGGTGAACTACGGCCATGAAATCACGCGGTAACGGAGCAGGTGACGCAACGTTGGCAACACGCCCAGCCTGGAGCCGATTACGAGCCGGCCTCGGAGCCGCCCGCCGCGCCTGGCCCGACGAAGGGCACGGCGCTCGCCCCCGGGTTAAAGACTGCCTGCACGACGAACTGGCCATCTTCCATGCGGTTCAGCACATCCCACAGCCGAGGCATGTCGCGGCCAAAGGCCAGGCGGGCCTCGCGAACGGCTTCCGCCGCGTCGCGCGCCAGCACGATCACTTGGGAATGTCCAACTTCAACGCGAAAACGGGTCAATCGTTGCGGTTGTGGATAGGCCATGTTGGTGTGAGCTCACGCGTGGTGGAGGTTCTGGAACCAGGTTTCGTGGCTGTGTTTCATAACTGTGCAAATCGCGATCCAAACCATCCGAAAAACTCACCGCCCCTTGCCCAAAAACAGCTTGATCGAGTCGTAAATCCCATCCTTGTTGCGAATCTCCGAGAGTACCAGCTTCTCCGGCTCCTCCTTGAAACCGGTCCGCAGCGCGCGGATGAACTCGCCGCTGCCGTAAGGGCTTTCGACCTGCCCGTAGCAAAACAAGTTGGCCTGCGGCAGCAGTTCGTCGCGCAGCAACCCCAGGCAGGTTTCGTTGTCCTCTCCCCAGTTGTCGCCGTCCGAAAAATGGAAGCAGTAAACGTTCCATTCGCTGGTCGGAAAGCTGCGCCCCAGCAGGTCGACGCACAACCGGTAGGCAGAGCTGATCCGCGTGCCACCACTCTCGCGGGTGTGGTAAAAAGTCTCTTCGTCGACCTCGCGGGCGGCCGCGTCATGAATGATGTAACGGATCTCCAGGCCGTTGTATTGGCTCTTAAGCCAGGTATCGATCCAGAAGGCCTCGGTGCGGACGATCTGTTTTTGTTCGTCGGTCATCGAGCCCGAGACGTCCATCATGTAGACGATCACGGCATTGGCCTGCGGCTGTGGGATCGACTTCCAGGCCCGATAGCGTTTGTCTTCATTGATCGGCACAACGAGCGGATCGACCGGGTTGTAGGTGTTCGACGCCACCTGGCGGCGCAGCGCCTGTTTGTACGTGCGTTTGAAGTGCCTTAGCGACTCCGGACCCGAGCGGCGGATGCCGGTGTACTTGGTCTTGAGCTCGTCGATATTGGCGCGCCCCTTGGGCTCGATGCGTGGCAGTTCCAACTCGTTGCCGAGGATTTCGGCCAACTCTTCGAGCGAGACTTCCACTTCGCGGAGATGCTGACCGGGTTCGTTGCCGGCCTGGCCGGCGCCTTGCCCTTGCTCCTGCCCGGGGCCGAGCGCCTGGCCGACTTCTCCTTCGCCCTGGCCGACGCCGCCGGAACCGTTCTGCCCGAACCGGAAGTGGGGCAAATCCAACTGCGGCAGTGGAATGCTGACTAGCTCGCGCCCCTTGCGGCCGATCATCTCGCCGTGCGTGATGTACTTGCGCAAGTTGTCGCGGATGCGGCCGCGCACAATCTGGCGGAAGCGCGAGTGATCGTGATTGATGCGTTGGACCATGGTGGGCTGCAGATTGCTTGTGCAGTGGTGGGGTGGCCCGGCTGCTGGCAGCCGGGTGGCGCAGCCACAAGAATCTACTCATGCCGCGTGGCCCAACTCAGCCGCGCCGACTTCGTAAGGCTTCTTGTCGCTTCGCGACCCAGCCGGCAAGCGGCTGGGCCACCCATCGAAATTGGGTTTGCCGTTTCCTAGTGTTTCACGTCTCCGCGGGCGAAGATGCTGGCTACGTAGTTCAGCACGTCGGTGGCGCTTTCGTCGTCGTAGCCGTAGTCGCGAATCAAGCGGCTCTTGACCACGTCGATCTTTCCCTGCGTTTCGGCGTCGACCACCTTCGAGACCAGGCTCGTCAGCTTGATCGAGTCTTTCTGATCCTCGAACAACTTGAGCTCCAGCGCCTTGTAGAGCCGCTCGTTGGTCTTGTAGTCGAACGTGCGGCCGTCGATCGACAACGCGCCGATGTAGTTCATGATCTCCCGGCGGAAGTCGTCCTTGCGGCTCTCCGGGATATCGATCTTCTCCTCGATCGAACGCATCAGTCGCTCGTCGGGCTCTTCGTACTGCCCGGTGAACTTGTTCTTCACCTTTTCACGCTGGGTGTAGGCCTTCACGTTGTCGATGTAATTGGCGCAGAGCCGCTTGAGCGCGTCCTCGTCGGCGGCGATCGCCCGCTGCACCTCGTTCTTGACGATATTCTCGTACTCCTGCTTGACCACGCCCAACAGTTCGCGGTAGCGGCCGCGGATATCGTCGCTAGTGATCAGGCTATGATGCTTGAGCCCGTTCTCCAGTTCGTTCAGCACCATGAAGGGGTTGATCGACGTGGCTTCGGGGTGCGAAACCAGCGCGTTGGAGATTTTGTCCTGCACGTAGCGGGGCGAAATGCCCTGCATCCCTTCGGTCAGCGCCTGCTCGCGCAGCTCCTTGATGTTGTCTTCGGTGAAGCCCGGCAGGCTCTTGCCGTTGTAGAGCTTGAGCTTCTGCAACAGCGACAGACTGGCGTTCTTGGGCTCTTCGAGCCGGGTGAGGATCGCCCACATGGCCGCCATTTCGATGGTGTGCGGCGCGATGTGCTTGCCGCGAACGCGCTTGGGGTTGTAGTCCTTCTCGTAGATCTTGATCTCGTCGCTCAACCGCGTCACATACGGCACGTCGATCTTCACCGTGCGATCGCGCAAGGCTTCCATGAACTCGTTGTTCTGCAGCCGGCGATACTCGGGCTCGTTCGTGTGCCCGAGGATCACTTCATCGATGTCGGTCTGCGCGAATTTTTTCGGCTTGACCTTGTGCTCCTGGCTGGCCCCCAGCAGGTCGTACAAGAAGGCCACGTCGAGCTTGAGCACCTCGACGAACTCAATGATGCCACGATTGGCCACATTGAATTCGCCGTCGAAGTTGAACGCCCGCGGATCGCTGTCACTGCCATACTCAGCGATCTTGCGATAGTTGATGTCGCCGGTCAGCTCGGTCGAGTCCTGGTTCTTTTCGTCCTTGGGCTGGAAGGTGCCGATGCCAATGCGGTCCTTCTCGCTCAAGATCAAGCGCCGCACACGCACGTCTTGCACCACGCGCGTCCAGTCGCCGCCGTAGTGCTTCAAACGCTCAGCGTACACGTAGCGACAGAACGGGCAGAGCTCGCCGGTGATCTGCGCGCGGTAATCATCGGCCGCGCGCGGCACGTTCAAGTGGTCGAGCAACTCCTTGCGAAACCGCTCGGGCACCAGGTGCAGCGGCTCTTCGTGCATCGGGCACCAGTGCACCTGCGAGTTGTTCTCCAGATCGGCCCACCCCAGCGTGTAGACCGCTCCTTCGTCGCTCGCCGTGTAGCGCTCGAGGCCTTTCTTCAGCATGCGGGCGATTGTGCTCTTGCTGCTGCCGACCGGGCCGTGAAGCAGCAGCACGCGCTTTTCGATACCGTAGCCCTTGGCCGCGCTTTTGAACGCGTTGACCAGTTGGCTCAGCGCGTCGTCGAGGCCGAACACGGCGTCGCGGCCGTCGTCGTCGGGATCGTCGAAGAAGCGGTAGTGAACGCGCTTCTCGCGATTCTCCTCATAGGTTTCGACACCGGCCGACATGATCATGTCGTACGTGCGCTGGAAAGCGTTGCGCGTGACGCCAGGGTTCTCGCGGGCCACGTCGAGGTATTCCTCGAAGGTGCCGATCCAGTTCTTCCGGCGAAACTGGTCAAGATCCTGACGCTGGGCAATCAGTTCGACGATCGAGCGGCCGTCCATCAATGGCTCTCCGAATTGGGCCGACCTGTGGTGGCCGACGCACGACCAGGGTCGGTGGTCGCGCGCGGTCGTTGCTGCCCGGGGGGCCGGCGTGTACGAAAGTCTCCGCAGTCGGGCCGGAGGTTCGCGTCCGCGACAATCGCGAGACGCACTGCATCCGGCAGTGGGCGAGAAATCTTTGGCAAAGTCCGCGCCGGGACGTGGCTCCTCTCCGAGCAGGAGTGTTGGTCCGCGGTCGGGGGAAACCTGGCCCAGGCGCCGGCGGCTTCGCGGCAAAGATTCCAAGCGTTCGGTTGTCAACGCGAGGCGGCGCGGATCACACCACGGTACGACAAAGAAAAGCTCGTTCTCTGTCCCGGCGCGTCCTGCGCGTTATCAATTGTTCTCTCCACGATCTGCCGCGATACGTCCCGCGGCAAACCTCAGGCGCGCCGGCTTTCGACTCCAAAGACCGCGGACGGGGCCAGCGGAAACTTCCGCACAAAACTGCGGGCTGCGGCTTCAAGCGGTTGCTCGTGCCGACAGAAAAAACTGGCCCCCGGTCACCGCGAGTCGTTCGCGGGCACACCCAGAGAGAAACTTGACAAAGAGCAAGTCGGGGCCGGAGATGAGGTCGTAACCAGTGGGCAATCTGCTCCATGCTCGCCGAGATGTCAGCCGGGCGGCCGACACCCAACACATCTTGTGTCTTGTAACCAGTATCACTAGAACTCCGCGGCGGGGCAATATCGAAGTTCTTGATGCTCGGTCGATCGCGCATCACCGCCGGCCCAGCGGGCCAATGGCCGGCGGCCTCTAAAGCAATGCTGAGCAACGATTTGCCGCAATGAAGACACGCTGAGCAATCGGCCTGCTTCGCCGGGCGTGCCTGGCCCCGTTAACGACCGGCCGGACAGTGCCCTCTTTGCGACCCGGCGAACTTGCGCCGAGGGCGCCTACGAGCCGCGGCGCATTTCCTTGGGGCGCATCGAGATAGCGCCAAGCCGGTTGAAACGCAAATTGCCGGCCCGACCCATCACGCCAGCAGCTTGTCGACGCTTTCCAGCAGCCGGTCCATCGCGAACGGCTTGCGGATGTAATCGTCGACCCCCAGCATTTCGGCGTAGGCCTTGTGCCGGCTCCCCTCGTTGGCCGTGATCATGATGATCCGCAGCGGCACCGGGCGCGTGCGACGCAGCTTTTCCATCACCAGAAAGCCGCTCCGCTTGGGCATCATCATGTCGAGGATCAGCAGATCGGGGTCCTCGCGCTCCGCCATCGCCAGCCCCTGATTGCCGTCGCGGGCCAACAAAACCTGGTAGCCGCGGGCTTCCAGCGCGATGCGCATCGATTCGACAATTTCGAAATCGTCGTCGACCAATAGAACCCGCTTGCCTGGCTTGGCCGGGCGTGTTTCTTCCGTCATGACACTCCTCGTCACGCGGCAGCCACGGGCGGGCAGCCGCAGGTAATTGGTCGCCGCGCTCGATCCTTGGTCGCGACGCTACGTGCGCCGGCCATCAATGCCGGTTCCGTAAACTGGGCGATTCCGGGCGAGCTTTACACGCTATTTGCTAACCCAGGCCAGCAAGCTTGGCAAGAGCCACAACCCGCCCCGGTCATTGCAATCCTCACGATCTCTTCATTGTCGGCTCAAGGCGGCCCGTCGTCACAACCGATTTTTCTGCTACGGCCGCACGTCGAGCCACATGCTAGCGCTTGGACTGCGCGCCCGCACCACGGTGCCTGCCTGTTCGTGGTCCGCACGTAGTCTCACCAGAAAACATCGCAGCTTCGGCGCAACTCGCGTGCGACCGAAGTGCCGACCTCGCCCACCGACCCGCCTCGACCCTGCCCACACGCCACACTTTCCCGAAAAGCACCCGTTGCCCAAAGGGGGGCGACATGCTGCCCGCGTTTGCGGTTGCCCTGCGCAACTACTGCTGTCGACTGCGCACTAGCGCCGAGCGCCGGACTGCGAATCCGCGCGTTGCGAGCGTGTTGGCGGCGCCGCGCACGGTGGTCGTCACGCGGCAGCAGTGCCTGGGGGATATGCTGGTCTTTCTGCCGACGCTCGGCGCGCTGCGGCAGCAATATCCCGCGGCGCGGTTGATCGTGCTCACCAAGCATCCTTCGGGGCGTGAGGTGTTGTCCGGGGCGCCGTTCATCGATGAAGTGATCGTCGGCGGGGCGGGCCTGGCCAACAAGCTGCGCGTGATCGCCGAGCTGCGGCGCCGGCAAGTCGATTTGTTCGTGATCTCGGCCCAAGACCGCGGACGCATTCCCTGGGCACTCGCCTGCGGCGCGAAAGTGATCGTCGGCTTCGCCAGTGCGCCATCGCACCGCGGACCGCGTCGCGACAAGCTGGCGAGCCTGCTCTCGCTCACGGCCCACTACGACGAAACGCGCACCGAACTGGAGAACGAGCTCGAGTTGGTCCGCGCGCTCGGCGGTGCGCCCGATCGCTGGACCTGGCCCGCACTGGGGCAATCGCCGGCCGATGTGGCCGCTGTTAATGAAACACTCCTCCGGCATGGCGTCGCGCCCCACGAGCGGCTGGTCGTAATCTCCCCCTTGGGCAAGCGCGAGAGCAAGCTGTGGGAGCCCGCGCGGTGGGCCGCCGTCGCGCGCAATCTCGAAGACATCGCCGGCGCGCGGATCGTGCTCAGCGGTGGGCCAACCGATCGCGAGCAGCTCGCAGCGATTCGCGGCGATCATTCGCGCTGGCTCAACTTGGCCGGCGAGCTGACGATTCCACAGTTGGCCGTGCTGCTGTCGCGGACGTCTCTTTTATTGACCGTCGACTCGGGCCCCATGCACCTGGCCGCCGCGCTCGACACGCCGCTCGTCGCACTCTGCGGGCCGACCGATCTGCGGCGCTGGCGACCGTCGGCGCGCCCAGGCCGGCACGCGCTGATCAGCCGCGCCGCACCCTGCGCGCCGTGCAACGCCATCCGCTGCCCGCTGGGGCACCACCGCTGCATGCAGGATATTGGCGTTTCAGAAGTAGTCGACGCGGCCCTGCGGCTGCTGGGAACCACTTCGACGACCGCGACCCCCAGTCGCCGGGCGGCATAATCCCCACCCCGGCAGCCGGCACGGTCGCTATTCTGTCTGTCGCGCTGGGCGATTTCTCACTTCCGGCCCTCGAAAGCACTCGACGCGGCCCGCGCCCAGTCGCATGATATCGTGGATATTGGGTGGCCCAGCCGCTTGCCGGCTGGGTCGCGCAGCGACAAGAAGCCTTCTGAAACCGACGCGGCTGAAATGGGCCGGGCGGCTAGACTGAATTCTTGTGCCTGCGGCGCCCCGACAGGGCTGTGGACACCCAGCCGACAATCTCGGCCCTTGGGCACTAAGTTTGTTATGAAGACTCTCCGCTTCGCCCTACTCACCATATTTGCGACCCAGATCGTGGCCTTGGCCTCGGCGGCTGACATCGAGTTCAATCGCGACATTCGGCCAATCCTCTCGAACAACTGCTTCGCCTGCCACGGGCCCGACGCCGCCAAGCGCGAAGCCGGCCTGCGGCTCGACCGCGAAGATCAGGCCCGCGCCGAGCTCGAGTCGGGCGAAAGGGCGATCGTCCCCGGCGACGCGGCCGCCAGCGCCCTGGTCGCCCGCATCACCACGACCGACGACGCTCTGCGGATGCCGCCCCCCGACTCGACAAAATCCCTTACTCCCCGCGAAGTCGAGCTGTTGAAACAATGGGTGGATTCGGGTGCGGCCCACCAAAAGCACTGGTCGCTCGAACCGATCGCGCGGCCTGCGATACCGGTCGTCAGCCGGGCCGACTGGGTTCGCAATCCGATCGACGCTTTCGTGCTCGCGAAACTCGACGAGCAGGGCCTCGCCCCATCGGCCGAAGCGGAACGAACGACTTTGGCCCGCCGGATGGCGCTCGACGTGATAGGGCTGCCGCTGGAGCCGCGCGAGCTGGAGCGGTTTCTGGCCGACCCCGATCCGCTGGCCTACGAAGCGCTCGTCGATCGGCTGTTGGCTTCGCCCCACTATGGTGAGCGGATGGCCATGTTCTGGCTCGACCTGGTCCGCTACGCCGACAGCGTCGGCTATCACGGCGATCAAGCGGTCAGCGTCTCGCCGTTTCGCGATTGGGTGATCAAAGCGTTCAACGAAAATATGCCCTTCGATCAGTTCACGCGCGAGCAATTGGCCGGCGACTTACTCCCCGGCGCCACCTCGCAGCAGCGCGTGGCGTCGGGCTACAACCGCCTGGGGATGATGACCGCGGAGGGGGGCGCGCAAGATAAGGAGTACCTCGCCAAGTACGCGGCCGAACGCGTGCGCAACGTCAGCGGGACTTGGCTCGGTCTGACCATGGGTTGCTGCGAATGCCACGACCATAAGTTCGATCCGCTCCCCACGCGCGACTTCTACCGGCTGCAAGCTTTCTTCGCCGACATCGAAGAGCAGGGCTTCTACGGCGGCGCGAACGTCACCGGCAAGTGGGGCCCGAGCATGCAGGTGCCAACCGAGACGCAAGCCGCGGAGCTGGCACGGCTCGACACCGACCTGGCCGAGGTGCGTACTACGCTGAACACTGCGACGCCCGAGTTGGCTGCCGCCGAAGCGGCCTGGCAACAAGCGGTCGCGCCGGCGATCGAGTGGGCCGTGCTGCGACCACAAGCCAGCACGTCGGCGACCGGCGCGGCGTTGACGCCATCTGAAGATGGAACAATCTTCGCGACCGGTGGAGTCGAAAAAGCTGCCGCCGAGACGTACACGCTGGTGATTCCCGGTCCACTGACCGACCTCACCGCGCTCAAGATCGAAGCGCTCCCCGACGATTCGCTTCCCAAGCGTGGGCCCGGTCGCGCGGCCAACGGCAACTTCGTCCTCACCGAAGTTACGGCCAGCATTCAAGCGACCGCCGATGCCGCACCGCAGCCCTTGAAGTTCAGCACGGCGACGGCCAGCTTTGAGCAGCCGCCAGACGAAAAGGATAAATCGAACCCGCACGGGGGCTGGAAGATTGCCGCCGCGATCGATGCCGACGCTCAGGGTGCAAACTGGGGCTGGGCGGCAGCGCCCGAAGTGGGTCAGGCGAACCACGCGGTGCTCGAGTTCGACGCCACGAGCGCCGTCACAATTCCGGCCGACGGCTCGCTGATGATCGCCCTCCGTCAGGCGTTTGGCACGCAGCACACGCTGGGCAAGTTCCGCCTGTCGGTAACCACTGCCGTGCGACCGGTGAAAGCTGTGGGTATCGGCTTGCCGCGGAATGTGCGCGACGCGCTCGCCAGCCCGACAGACAATCGGAGTGAAGCCCAACGCAATGAGCTCTCGACCTACTACCGCTCGATCGCCCCGGCGCTCGAGCCCTATCGCCAGAGGGAAGCCAAATTGCAACAAGCGCGCGACGCCCTCGATCGTTCGATCACCACGACGCTCTACACGGTGTCGCGCCAGCCGCGCGAGATTCGCGTGTTGGCCCGTGGCAACTGGATGGATGAAACCGGCGAAGTGGTCGAGCCCGGCGTCCCTAGCGCCCTGCCGCAGCCGCCAGCGCGCGAAGGCCGGCTGACGCGTCTCGACCTGGCCAATTGGCTCGTCGCCCGCGACAACCCGCTGGTCGCCCGCACACTGGCCAATCGGTTGTGGAAGCTCTACTTCGGGGCCGGCTTGTCGACCAAGCTCGACGACCTCGGCGCTCAGGGGGATTGGCCGAGCCATCCCAAGTTGCTCGACTATCTCGCAGGAAGGTTGATCGACTCCGGCTGGGACGTCAAAGCCCTGATTCGGCTGATGGTCGCCTCGAGCGCTTATCGCCAATCATCGCTCGTCTCGCCTGAGTTGCACGAGCGCGATCCGGCCAATCGCTGGCTGGCCCGGCAAGGGCGCCATCGTCTTGATGCCGAAGTGGTGCGCGATCAGGCGCTGGCTGCCAGCGGGCTGTTGGTCGACAAGATCGGTGGCCCGAGCGTGCGTCCCTACCAGCCCCCCGGCTATTGGGCCCACCTGAACTTCCCCGTGCGCGAATGGGAGAACAGCGGCGGCGAGGGACTCTATCGCCGTGGGCTCTACACCCACTGGCAGCGGCAGTATCTGCATCCGATGCTCGTGGCCTTCGACGCCCCCAGCCGCGAAGAGTGCACTGCCGATCGCGTCCGCTCGAATACGCCGCTGCAATCGCTGGTACTGTTAAACGACACGGAGTTTGTCGAAGCAGCCCGCGTCTTCGCCGAGCATTTGCTGCAACAGGGTGGCGCCACGAACGATGAGCGGATCGACTGGGCCATGCGGCGGCTGTTGGCGCGACCTGCCCGGCCGGCCGAGAAAAAACTCTTGGCCGACCTGCACGATCGGCACCTGGCCGAGTACCGCGCCGACGCGGCGGCTGTGACGGCGCTCTTGGCGGTCGGCGCGCATCCAGCGCCCGCCGATCTCGACGCTGCCGACTTGGCCGCCTGGACGAGCGTCACCCGGGCGCTCCTGAATCTACACGAGACCGTGACGAGGAATTAAACGAGAAAAGGGGACTGGCTCCGAGTCGATTGACGAGGTCGAAGTGGGTGGCCCAGCCGCTTGCCGGCTGGGTCGCGACAGCGACAAGAAGCCATCGGAAACTGGTGCGGCTGCGATGGGCCACGCGGCATGTACAGATTCTTGTGGCTTCGCCACCCGACTGCGAGCAGTCGGGCCACCCTTATGGACATCCAATTGCCCGTCCCCCTTCGCAGGAACTAACTACCATGCACGACTGCCCCGACTGCAACCGACAGCTCCACGCCGTGTCGCGCCGCGCGTTCTTGGGGCGCGCCTCGCAAGGGCTCGGCTCCGTGGCGCTGGCATCGCTGCTCACAGGCGTTGCCCCTGGCGCGAAATCTTCGCGCGCCGCCACGGCCAGCGACTCGTCTCCTTCAGACCGCTGGACCGGCGTCGTCAGCCCGCTGCATCACGCCCCGCGGGCCAAGCGCGTCATCTGGCTCTACATGGCCGGCGGTATGAGCCATCTGGAAACCTTCGACTACAAGCCCAAGCTCGCCGAGTTGCACGGCAAGCCGATGCCCGAGTCGTTCACCAAGGGGCAGCAGATCGCCCAACTGCAAGGGGCCAAGCTCAACTGCTTCGGCCCACAGCATCCGTTTCAGAAGCATGGCCAGTCGGGGCTCGAGTTCAGCAGCGTCTTCCCCATGCTCGGGCAGCACGCGGCCGACGACATGTGCGTCATTCGCTCGATGTTCACCGAGGCCATCAATCACGACCCGGCCCACACCTTCATGAACACCGGCACGATGATCGCCGGTCGCCCGTCGGTCGGCTCCTGGCTCACCTACGGCTTGGGGAGCGACGTCGAGAATCTGCCCGGCTTCGTCGTGATGGTTTCGACCGGTCGCCACGGACAGAATCAACCAATCGCCGCCCGGCAGTGGCACAGCGGGTTTCTGCCGAGTCGGTTCCAGGGGGTCGAGTTTCGCAGCAAAGGCGACCCTGTGATGTACGTCGGCAACCCGGCCGGCGTGAGCACCGGCCGCCAGCGCGACGTGGTCGACACGATCGGCGCGCTCAACGCGCTGGAGAACCAGGTCGTCGACGATCCCGAAATCGCCACCCGCATCAGCCAGTACGAGATGGCCTTCCGCATGCAGACGGGCGTGCCCGAGTTGGTCAATCTGGCCGACGAGCCGCAGCATGTGCTCGACTTATATGGCACGAAGGGGGCCGACGGCTCGTTTGCGGCCAACTGCCTGCTGGCTCGGCGGTTGGCCGAGCGCGGGGCTCGCTTCATTCAGCTCTATCACCGCGATTGGGATCATCACGGCGCGGTGAAGGACAGCGTCGCCGGCACGGCGGCCGAAGTCGATCGCGGGGCGGCGGCCCTCATCACCGATCTGCGCCAGCGCGGCTTGCTCGAAGACACGCTGGTGGTCTTCGGCACCGAGTTCGGTCGCACGCCGATGGCCCAAGGCAACGGTCGCGATCACCACCTGGCCGGCTTCTCGATCTGGCTGGCCGGCGGCGGCATCCGCGGTGGCATGAGCTACGGCGCGACCGACGAGCTTGGCTATCGCGCCACGGAGAATCGCGTCCACGTGAACGATCTGCACGCGACGCTGCTGCATCAGTTGGGCATCGACCACACGCGGCTGACCTATCGCTCGCAGGGTCGCGACTTCCGGCTGACCGACGTGGCCGGCGAAGTGATCCGGCCAATTCTGGGGTGATGCGCGACAACCCGCCCGGAGCAATTCAATGAGCAAAAGTCGAATCCGAGCCGAACGCGGAGCGACCATTGTCTATTCACCAACTTCGATCTCGCCCATGACAAAGCAACGTCCATCTTATACGAAGCAAATCTGCGATTCCTTGATCGCAGTGCTGGAGAATTGCTGTCAGTTAGATCGACTTCGATTGGCGGGCTATGCGGCGAATGTTGATTTCTGGCTGGAAGAGTTGCGGCATCGTTTGCGGGTGATCGATGGTTTTTCCGAACGGCGAGAACAATTTGTTGCCGGGACAAAAGCTGCTTACTCGAATGAGATTGTCGCAACTAGACCATTTGTCGAGCCTCGACCCGTGTTAAGCGATGTGCACGACACAGCGAAGTGGCGGGAGTTACAGGAGGACCTAGTCGAACTCCGCAAGGCGATCATCGGCAAATTCGCGCGCTTTGTGCAACGCTGTTACGACTTCAAGCTAATCGATCAAGATAAGTACTTCGATCTCAAGCACAGTCTTGACGCAGTGAAATAGCGACGCGGGTCAATCTTGGGGTGACTTACAACCTCTTCCCCAAGCCCAGGGCACAGCCGCGCACACGGCAGCCCTCACGAAAGTCTACTTCGGCGTGCCCTGGGTCTTATCTGCGTGTGATGGTTACTGCAAGAAGAGACAATTGCCGGCGGCGCGCTCGTGCTGCTGGCACAGCAACGATCAACACGCGCCGTCGGCAACGGGAGGAGATGCTTAGTTACTCGCCGCTGAGCAGCAGGCCCAAGGTGTCGTGCGGCAACCGGATGCCAAAGGCTGCCCGGCCCAGTTCGAGCTTAGTGCGCCGCACGCCGACCGACGGCCAGGGGTTCACCCCCTTCAGCTCCGGCATGATCTCGAGCAATTGTTCGACGAGCCGCTTCGCCAACGCTTGCACGTTCGGATGAGTGGCCTTTTCGACCAGCGTGGCCGCGGTCTTCATCAGCTTGACCATTTCGGCCCGCTTCTGAATCGGCGGCGAGAGGTTCAAGCCCGGATCGGCGAACAGCTCGGCGATCGGCACGTTCAACAACTGTTGCCAGGCATACAGCTCGCTGAGCCGCAGGTCGCAGTCGGGCCGCTCTTGCCGGCGGACTTCGTCGGGGCTGACGTGCAAGTGACGCTGCGCTTCGCGCACCGTGACGTGCTGCATCTGCCGCACTTCGGCCAGGCGGTGCAGCACGGGACCAGTCACTCGCCCGGCGGCGCAGTCCGAGCAGCAGGCGCCGGCCACCTCCTCGACTTCGTCGAATTGCTCGACGAGGTCATCAGCGCGATGCTCGGCAATTCTGTCGCTGCGCTCCGCAAGCTCAGCGCAGAGCTCGGCAATTCTGTCGCTGCGCTCTGCGAGATCGTCCCCGCCTAAGCCGGCTGCTATGGCGTGATTGACGGGTGGCAGGTCGGCGAAGTCGTGATCCGCGCTGGACGTGTCGATGCATGGGTCGTCGTCGTCTTCGTTGTGATTGTCTTCGTAGTAATGGTACATCGGGGGAGCCCTCGGGGAGTGTGGGAAATGTGAACGGGGTAAACCGCAGCCTGGATAGGCGACGGATCGTCAATCGGTGGTCGTCAACCGCCGCGTCTGCGGCCGGCTGAGCAACACGGAGATCGTCGTGGTGAATCGTGGGTGGTGTGCCGGTCGCAACTGCCGCGGCAGCGGCGAAGCAACGGCCGCCTTGGCCAACGTCGAGACGATCGATCGCAGCATCGCGAGTTGCGAAACTTCGTCGGTCGTACCGCGAGCCGCCGTGGCTACCGGAGTCACTGGCGCCGCCGGTGTCTCGGCAAATCGCTCGTGCCAGCCAAGTAGCTTTCGACAGCGGAGACAGCGCGTTCGCCCGGCGGGGGTCGACATCACCATTCCGCAACTGCATTGAAATCGGGCCATCACGCGCTCCTTCCTAGGGGTGAGACGAGTGGGGGCCGGTCCAAAATCTCGAACGCCGCGGCGCGCCAAGGTCCGCTCCGAGCGAGCCAAGATCTGGACCAGCCCCCAACAAGTGCCGTCTCGTCTGTCCACCCCATAACGCGACACGGCGGGTCAAAGTCCGCAAAAAAAATCGGGCGACCCAGCCCTCCGCCCCGCCGCGCGTTAAACTGCGGGCGATACGCCGCTTGCTGACAACCGCCGGGCGGCCACCGCTGGGGGAGTGCGAACATGGCGACCGGGCCATCGCGATCGACAACCGAAATGCTCTCGGCCATCGCCTCGGGCGACACGCGCGCTGCCGACGAACTGCTCCCCTTGGTCTACGACGAGTTCCACCGCCTGGCCGAAGGCTATCTGCGGCGCGAATCGCCGGGGCACACCTTGCAACCAACCGCACTAGTGAACGAGGCCTACCTCAAGCTCGTCGATCAATCGCACGCCAACTGGAAGGGGCGCACGCATTTCTTCGCCATCGGGGCGCAAGCCATGCGGCGCATCCTCGTTGATCACGCCCGTGGCAAGCATCGCGAGAAGCGTGGCGGCGGGCTGCACCGCATCGCGCTCGACGAAGAGATGAGTGTCTCGCCGCGCCGCGACGAAGACCTGGTCGAGCTCGACGAAGCCCTCAATAAGCTGGCCAAACTCGACCCCCGCCAGGCCCGGATTGTCGAGCTACGCTTCTTTGGTGGGCTGACCGTGGCCGAAGTGGCCGAAGTGCTGGGCGTCTCGAAGCGCACCGTCGAGAACGAGTGGACGATGGTGCGGGCCTGGCTGCGTCGCGAATTGACTGGGGACTCACACGCGTGAACGCCGGCCACGAACGCGTCAAACAACTGTTTCTCGAATTGTGCGACGCCGACGAGGCCACCCGCCGCGCCACGCTCGATCGCGAGTGTGCCGGACATCCCACCCTGCGGGCGGAAGTCGAGTCGCTCTTGGCCCATCACTCGTCGCGCACGATTCTTGAAACCGCGGGTCCGAGCACCACGGTGGGCGCAGCCGACAAACCGAGCCGCGTCCCCACGCTGCGGCCGCTCGCCAGGCACGTGCGAGCCGGCGCGGTTCGGCACAAATGGTTTCTCGCGGCGATGGTCGCCATTGCCATCATGCTGCTCGTCGGCGGCTGGCGCTTGCACAACGGGATCCGCCACTCGCTCGAAGAACTATTGCACGACGAATTGCAAACCGTGCTCGACGCCGATATCGCCGCGCTGGAAGTCTGGATGCAAGATAAGGAGCTCGACGCCGCCCGCTGGGCTCGCGAACCCGAACTCCTCGAACCCACCACCGAACTGGTTAGCATCTGGCGGCAGAACCCCCAGCCCGGAGACGAACTAAAGCAATCCCCCGCGCAGCCCGCCGCGCGCCGCGTCCTCGATCCCTATCTGCAGGAGGAAGGAACCAGCGGCTACTATCTCATCAGCCGCTCGGGCTTGATCCTGGCCGCGCACGACGACGCTGCGGTTGGTCGCCGGATTACCCCCGACGGCATCGCCGAAGTCGCCCGCGTCTTCACCGGCGAGGCGCGAATCAGTCGACCCTTTCCCCAAGGCACCTACGGAGGTGATCCGGGCAAGGCGAACGACACGCCGCAAATCGCCGTCGCCGCGCCGATTCACGACGCCAATGGCGAGCCGCTCGCCGTCCTCAGCCTAGGCATGCGGGCCGATGAGCAGTTCACACGCATACTCTCCGTCGCCCGCATCGGGCGCACTGGCGAGACCTACGCCTTCGACGATCGCGGCGTTCTCCTTTCCGACAGCCGCTTTACCGATCAGCTCAAGAAAGCCGGCCTGGTCCCCGATCGTCCCGCAGCCCGCGCAATCTTCCACGTGCAGGTGCGCGACCCTGGCGTCGATCTGACCACCGGCGCGAAATCGCAGTTGCCGATCGCCGCGCAGCCGTTCACGCGCCCCGTGGCCCTGGCGATCGCCAAGCAAGATGGCGTCGACGTTCGCGGGCATCGCGACTATCGCGGCGTGCTCTGCATCGGTGCCTGGAAGTGGCTGCCGAAGTACGACTTTGGCGTGCTGACCGAAGTTGACTACGACGAAGCATACGCTCCGCTGCGCTGGCCCCTGTTAGCGGTCCGCTGGGCCGTGCTTATTTTGCTGGCGACTTGCGTGGGGTTGATCGTTTCCGGCTGGCGGATCGCCCGGCTCGAAGGCCAGATCGGCACGCAGCGGCAACTTGGCCCGTACGTGCTCGAAGAAAAAATCGGCGAAGGAGGGATGGGCGTCGTCTACCGAGCCAGGCACGCCATGCTGCGCCGCCCGACCGCCGTCAAGCTGCTGCGTCCCGGGCAAGCGAGCCCCGAGTCGCTGGCCCGTTTCGAGCGCGAGGTGCAGTTGGCCAGCCAGTTGACCCACCCCAACACGATCGAAATCTACGACTACGGCTGCACGGCCGACGGCACCTTCTACTACGCGATGGAATACCTGGCCGGCATCACGCTCGCCGAGTTGGTCGTCGTCTCCGGTGCGGTCAGCCCCGCTCGGGCCGTCTACCTGCTCAAGCAAATCTGCGGCTCGCTGAACGAAGCACACGCCGCCGGGCTGGTCCACCGCGACATCAAGCCGCACAACATCATGCTCTGCCAACGCGGCGGCCAGGCCGACTTCGTCAAAGTGCTCGACTTCGGACTGGTCAAGAACATCGAAACCCCACGCGCCGCCGAGATCACCGCCACGGGCAAGCTGGCCGGCACGCCGCTCTATCTCGCGCCCGAACGCGTTTCGCAGCCGCAGGTCGTCGATCCGCGCAGCGATATCTACGCCGTGGGGGCGGTCGGCTACAACCTCGTTACCGGTCGGACGATCTTCCCGAGCCAAAGCGAGCTCGACGTGCTCTACCACGTGATGAACGTAATGCCCACCGCGCCGCGCGAAGTCGCCCGCGACGTGCCAATCGAGCTCGATCGGCTGTTGATGCGCTGCCTGGCGAAGCGTCCAGTCGATCGGCCCGCCAACATGACCGAGGTGCTGACCGATCTAGAACGTATCGAAGCGCAATTGCCGCGCTGGACACAGGCCGACGCGCAAACCTGGTGGCGCGCGGCCGAAGGCAATTTGCTGCGCGACAGCCGCGCGATCCCGGCGTCGGAAATGCCCACCGGGGGCTGGCCGTCGCGCTCGGCCGAGATTGAAGTCGCGCCGGAGCGCAACTCTGTCATGCCGTAGCGCACACAGTCACGCCGTGACGCGGCAGCTTCACGTCAATTCGACGCGCTCGACGCCATCACTCCCTCTCTTCCTCTTCATCCTCGCCCACTGCCCAAGTTGGAAACGGCGCCGCCGCCCCCCGCTGCGCATGCCAGAGGATGCGATTCAACAGCTCCTCAGGGCAGCGATCGATCTCTTCCAGCGGCAGAGTGCTCGACGCCTCGGCCAACTCGCGCAAGAGCGGATCGGCAATCGCCGCGGACTCCGGGTTCATCTCGTCGAGCGGCACGCGGTTTGGCGCCACGTCGTACGGCCGCAGATCAGGCTTCGCCAGGAAGCAGTCGCTCATCGCCGTGGCGCTGGCGTCCATGATGTTCATCGGCGGCAGCCCCAGCATCAGCTCGATCGTCTTCAGCACGCTCGTCTGATTGTATTGCGTGTGGACTACCGCGCCGCGCTTGGTATATGGGCTCGCCACGTAGGCCGTGGTGCGGTAGCCGCTCACGTGATCCCAGCCGGCTTGCGGGTCGTCTTCGATCACCAGCACGCAGGTCTTGGGCCAGAACTTCGAATGACTGAGCGCCTCGACGATCTGCCCCAACGCCAGGTCGTTGTCGGCCACCTGGGCAGCCGGCGTCGGCGCCCCCGCCTTCGTGCCCGACGTGTGATCGTTCGGCAGACAGACCATCACCAGGTTCGGATATTTCCCTTCGCGCTCGTACTGCTTCAATTCCTTGATGAATTGCGCAGCGCGAAACACATCGGGGATATCCATGTCCCAGCCGACCGTGCTGGTGCACAGGTGCGGCCGCAGCGACTCGATCGCGGGCCGGCTCTTGATCTCGATCAAACCGGTGCGGTCGATAAAGTCGCGGTAGTAATCCAGAAAGCCAGGTTTCTCCGCCCGCCCTTTGTCCTTCCAGCGCGCCTCGGTGATGGCAAACTCACCGTACACACGTAGCGATTTTTTGTGCGCCAGCGCGTTGTCCCAAAGAAATCCGGCCGGCGAGTACGCTAGCGCGTCGATATCCTCGTCGCTCATGCCGTCGGGATAGCTGCGCGGGAAGCCGGCAAACGATCGCTCCATGTAATCGGTGGCGATCGCGCTATCGGCCCACTGGTGACCGTCGGCGCTCAAGATGCCCGAGCAGTACGTATTGTCCAACAGCACGAACTGCCGCGCCAGTCGGTGCTGATTCGGCGTGACCTGTTCGCCAAACACCACCAGGTCGGGATCGCCGTTTCCCTCGGGCATATCCCCCAGCACCTGATCGTAGGTGCGATTCTCCTTGATGATGTAAACGATGTGCTCAAACACGCTCGGCTCGCCATGCCGCTCGGGCACCGGGCGGCGCGGCTGCTTCGGGCGCGGCGGCTCGAGCGACGACAGGATCGCCGACACCCGGCAATTGCGCATCGTGGTTTTTGTCAGCTCGGCCAGCTTCTCGTCAGCCGGCAGCTCGATGAGCGACAGCGAACCGTAATACTGATGCGTGTTGAACTCAGGCCGCCCGGTCTTCTCGTTCGGTCGCCCGGAACTGAGCCCTTTGATGTTGGCGACGTACAGCGACTTGCGCGCGGCATCGAACACGATCGCGCCGGGATACCATCCGACCGGTAGCAACCCTTCGAGCTCAAGCTTCTCCTCTTCGAACTCGATGACCGCCACGCAGTTCATCGCGCCATTGCAGACGTAGAGCCGCTCCCCTTCGGCATCGAACGCCAGCGCGCTGGGGCTCGCCCCGAAGGGAATCGCGGGGTTCTCCTTCGTGCTGACCGTGCGGGCAATCTTTTCAGTCTTCGTGTCGATGATGCTGACGGTGTCCGAGCCGGCGTTGGCCAGCGCCAGCAGTTTGCCATCGGGTGAAACGGCTAGCGCCGACGGATGCAGGCCGGCGGACAATGAAGTGACTTTCCCCCCGTCCGCCAGATCGATCACCGAGAGCGAACCATGGTTAGCGATGTGCCGCACGGGATCGACGCGGACCAGCGTCCCTTGCCCCGCGGGCCCGGTGGGCGTGTCGGCCGTGGGTCGATCGCCTCCCCAGTTGCTGACGAAGGCCTTTCCCCCGGCCAACGCGACATCGAACGGGGCGACGCCAACGTCCCAGGTGCGCAGCACGTGGCCGCTCGCCACGTCGAGCTCGGCCAGGCGATTCGACAAATTCAGGCAGACGTAGAGCCGAGCTCCATCGGTCGAAATCGCCAGCCCTGACGGAATCTCTGCCTTGCGGCGCGGCGCATCGGCCGGCGGCAGCGGAATCGCGCGATCGGCCGAGACCTGTCCGTCGGCAACGCGGAACACCTTGATATCCCCCTCGACGTTCGACAGATAGATGCGGTCTCCTTGCGGCGAAAAGATCAAGCCGGTGAAGCTGAGCTGCCCCTTCTTGTCGATCGCCGCATCGTCTGGGGGCGATGCTGGCTGTTGTGGCGTTACCGTGGCCGCGCCACTGCCGGCCGGCAGTTTCACGCGCTGGCGAATCTCTCCGCTCACGGGATCGACGACGACCAGCTCGGCCGTTTTGCCGGCCGTGACCAGCAGTTTGCCATCGGGCGACAGGGCCAAAGCTTGCGGTCGTATGCCAGGCAGATCGACCTGCTTGCCGATCGGCGTAACGCGCTGATTGACCGGCGTCACCAGCGAATTGTCCTCAGCCCGGCCCACCGGCTCTTCGGATCTCGCGTCATCCGCCGCGCGGGCGCGATCGATATACGGCAGGGCACTAACCGCCCATAGCGCCACGAGCCAAAGCAATCGAATCCGCGGCTGCATGGTTTTACCTCAGGGGGCAAGCGGTCACGCGGCACAGCAGTTGCGCCATGGTTGTCGCGCGCGACGTATCATACTAGCCCGAAGCGCAGCGAGGGAGGGCGGAGGTTGTCCCATTGCGTCACGCGCCAGCCGCGCAGCGACCAGTCAAATCCCACTCGCCGCTCGGCCTCCCCACCGCGCAGCCCTCGCTAACTTCGCGCGAGCCGCCGCGAACCCTTGCTGCGCTGCGGGCTAGTGTGGCGGTCACTGGCTGGTCTCAGATCGAGCGACTCGTTCGCGCCATCCACACTACAAACCCCAACTGGGATACGTTGCCGCGACAACAATCGCCGCGATCGCCAGCAGCACGAGAACGCCGAGCGACTGCCAGAAGGACCTTTGCGCTTCGAGCACATCGGCGATCGACGACAGCGTTTGCTCTTCGATGGCGCGGTGGATACGCGAAGTGGTCTTCAAGAGCCAGAAACCAGGCCAGGCCAAGCTCAATAGTGGCAACGATCCCACTGAGATATAGACATCTTCCGGGCCAAGCAAGTTCTGCTGCCAATCAGAATTAATGAGATTTGCAATCAGCCCGAACCAAGCTACGACTGTGACCGCTGACAGGATTAGACCACGTCTCAACCACGTGGCTGCACTGGCAATTGCATCAATGGCGTTTGCTAGTGACGTTGCTCCATACGCACGATTGACTTCATTCAACTCCTCTGGAGCTGCGTACGGGTTCCCGTCAGAGCGTAAATCGGAATCAACCAAGTCCATCTTTTCTCGCTAGTGCTTGGTCACACCTGAAGATTCGGGTTGGTGGGGAGCTTGGAATTT
>CAZBWM010000032.1:0-68722 GCA_964495375.1 uncultured Planctomycetaceae bacterium
CCCCTCCTCCGCCGCCGAAGATCGAGCGGCCGGCCGACGTCGCGCAGTGGACGCCCGACGACTACCGCTCGGCCAAGGCGGAAGACGACTACCGCATGCTCGACGCGGTGAACAAGCTCGCAGCCGCCAAGGTCGGTGACGAAGAAACCGCCAAGCTGTTCATCGAGTTGATTCGTTACGAAACCGCGCCACCTCCAGCGCCTGAGCCAGCGGCCGCACCCGCTGCGGAGCCGGCCGCGGTTCCGGGTGCAACGCCTGGCACGCCGCCGCCGGCTGATCCGGCGGCTGCAGTGCCCAGCACGCCCGGTGCTCCGGCAGCTCCCGGCGCCGCAACGACACCGGCGGCCAGTGATCCCGCGGCGAGTGATCCCGCGGCGACGACTCCACCACCGGCTCCGGCACCGTCGGCTCCAACACCAACGGCCCCCCCTGCCCCGCCGCCAGCGCCGCCGAAGCCCGCGAATCAGTCGCTGGTGACCGCGTGCGTCGAGGGGCTGGCGATGAACAAGACGAAAGTCGCCGACGTCGCGCTGCGCGAACTGTTGCAGGAGAAGATTCCGACCGGGATTAGCCCGCGCGTGCTCTGCGAAGCGATCGTGCGCGGGTTGGCCGCGCATCCCTCGGCGGGGCACGGGGCGATTCTGTTGGCGGCCGTGATTGATCCGTCCAAGCTGCGCCCCGACGCGGCAGCCACGCCGGCAACGACTTCGTCCGGCATTCCCGTCGATACGTATACCGCCGATCAATTGCGCGAAGCGGCCTTCCGCGAGGTGCGCGGCGTCACGTCGCCGGCGCTCCGCAAGCAATTGGCCGAGCGCTACGTGACGCCTGCGGCCGACGACAAGTTTCGCGAGTTGGTTCGTCCGCTGCTCATCGAACAGCGCCCCGAGAATCTCGGCGCGCAGGTAATTCTGTTCACCGACGGCAAGCTCGAACCCGACCAGCGCAAACAGTTGCTCGTCTGGTTTGCCAGTCAGTCGATTCTCGTTACCGATCGGTTGCTGGGGATTCCGGCTGACTTCAAACCGCGCAATCGAATGGGGGGCGGAATGCCGGGTGGATTGCCGCCGGGGATGATGAATTTCGGCGTGCCTGGCGGGGCTGAAATCACCGACGACAGCGCCGCGCAAATCGCTCAACAGCTCTGGCAACCCAAGTTGCTCGACACGCTGAAGCGCGAAGCGCTCGATCGGCTGCTGGCGGGCAAGGCGGTCGATCCGCAAGAGGCGGCGCCGCTGTTGTTGTTCATCTCGGCCATGCCACTGCCGACGGTGCGCTCGCAGGTGGCCGGCTTCGTGCGGACGTTGGCCGATCAAGGGACGCAGCAAGTTGCGATGGGAGGCGCGTTCGGCGAGCACGTTCATGATCCGGGCATGCTGATCGTCGTCAAGCAGATGCCGCGCAAGGAAGATCCGGCCAAAGTTCAGGAGCGCTCGGGCAAGAGCGATCCGCGTCGGCCGGGCAGGCCGTACACGCCGCCAGCGGCGACGCCGGCCAATCCCGCGGCCGGCAAGTCGCGCGCACCCTTCGAGTGGATGCAGGCGAGCGAGGATTTCGTCGGCATTCTGATGGAGCGATTTCACGCGGCCGCGAAGAATCCCAAACGCAAGACCGCGCAGCTTGATGGGCCGGCCGGGGTGGGTGATTTGCGGTTCGTTGGTGTCGACTTATTGAGCGGCGAAGACTCGTCGGGCGATCCCCTCGTGGCGCAGTTGCTGGCCCGCTGCCAGAGCGACGACCCCGGAGCGTGCGCTGCTGCCGACGAAGAACCGGCCGACAAGCCCGAGGACGACTCATTTGGTACCGCCGCGGCGGCCGCCGCTAAAGAGGAAGATGGGCCGGCCGATCCTGAGCTGGGTTTGAGTTTCCATACCGAGGAAGAGCCCGACGCGCGTTACCGCCTGAACTGGCCCACCGATCTCAAAGGCAAGATGGGTTCGATCAAGCCGGGGACTATGGTGATCAACTACGTGCGCTTCGAAGAGACGAGCCGGCCGATCTCGGTCGCCACGCACTATCAGCGGCAGCTCAAGGGGGCGAAGACCCGGTTGCTGGAAAACGGCCGCTGGGTCGATTTTCTCGGCGCGGGGAGTGCTGCCCGCCGGATGCGATCGGTCGATGTGATGGTGACTTCGCGCGCCGCCGCGCCGGGCACGCCGCCACCGCCAGCGGCCGATCAGGCAGGCAAACCGAAGAACGCGCCCGAGGATATCGTCGTCGAGATTCTCTCGATCGAGATTCCCAATCCGAGTCCGGAGCCGAAGAAGCCGAAGCCGGCCGCGAAGCCCGATGAAGCCGCAGCGGGGTCCGCCGGCAAGCCTGATGCTGCGAAACCGGATGCTGCCAAGCCCGACGCTGCGAAACCCGATGCCGCGAAGGCCGACGCCGACGAAAAGCCGTAGCGGCTAGCGGCGCTCGTGTATCGACTTAGCGGCGCACTTGCTGGGCTTCGGCGACGTAACGATTGGGGTCGGCGCGAAACGCGTCGCGCGACTGGGGACCGGCGAACAAGAAGACGCGTCCCTGGTAGAACATGCCAAACTCGCGCCGCCCGGGAACCATCTGTTGTTGGTGCATGGCGACTACCGGATCGTCGCCGCCGGCGACCGGTGCGTAGCGATCGGGGTTGCCAAGGAACTTCTGTTGGGCCTCGGCCGACGAGAAGAGGTAGACTTTTCCGCGATGAGTCGCGCCGAACTGGCGATTTCCGGCGGTCCAGACGTGGCGCTCGCAGAGATCGACGGGGCAAAAGCCTTCGAGCCCCGGTAGCGCTGCAGGTGCTGCGCCTCCCATGGCGACCATGCCTGCGGCAGCGACACCGGGCGCCGCATTGCCCGGTGCCGGCGGTTGCGCGGGAGCTGCGTTCCACGGCGCGACAACTCCACCATAGGGCTGCGCGGCAGGGTCTTGAATGGCTGCGGCCATGTTTGGCGCGGGCGCCGCGCCAGGCTGCGTGGCTGATCCCTGTTGTACGATGGCACCTGGTTGTGCGGCGGGGTTCACGCGCCGCGCGATTTCGGTCATGCGCGCCATATGGGTGCGCGGATCTTGCGCGCCTTGCACGCGATCGACGACCTGGCCGCTCGGCAGAATCACCACGTCGGTTGGTAGCGCTGCCACACCCAATTGCTGCACGAGCTCGTGGTTGGCGTCGGCGTTGAGCTTCACCGGCACATACATGCCGGCGAGCGCCTGGTGGTAGCCGGGCTGCGCGTAGACGTCGTTTTCCATCTTGGTGCAGGCCGAGCACCAAGGCGCCCAGAAGTGCACCAGCACCAGGCGGCGCGACGAGTGGGCGAGTTGTTTCGCGGTTTCGAGATCGGTTTGCCAAGGGCTCGACGATTCGTCGGCGCGGGCCAAGGGCGCGGCGCCCAACAGCAGGGCGATGAAGCAGGCCCAGGTGCGACGGGAGTTTGTGCGAAATCTGGTCATCCGTTGACCCTCGGCGATCGCGAAATCTTGTGCTGGCATACCAGGGCCGTGCACTCGCCCAACGAATCGGGCAATCGGCCTGCTCTTCTATCGGAAGGTGAGGGCTGCTAAAGCTAGGAAAAGTCTCCGGGATGTGCGGGTTGTAAGGATCGCGGGGTGGGGCGGAGAAAAAAGCAGCTAGCAATGCTGTCGGAGCCGATTTAGAATGAGCAAAGTGCCCGGGTAACGGAGGGGGTATTTCTTCCCAAGCAATAGCTTGACACGGTGCCCTGGCAGGTTAAGATTCGCGTAGTTACCAACTTCCGCCCTGGCGCATTTAACCGATTTGCCTGGTGCGGTGCTTGATAGGCCCACAGAGAATCTTTGGGCCGACAAACTCTCGATTGGTAGCTCCGGCGGGCC
This sequence comes from uncultured Planctomycetaceae bacterium, assembly GCA_964495375.1. Taxonomy (GTDB): domain Bacteria; phylum Planctomycetota; class Planctomycetia; order Pirellulales; family JAEUIK01; genus JAIESQ01. The sequence goes on from CAZBWM010000032.1 coordinate 3,835, forward strand.
GCGTTTGCATCGCGGTTCCAGAGCAGGGAACGCCGGACACTCCATGGGCTGACGAATCGTCGGCAGCCTCGAGTTGTCGGTAGCCACGAGTTTATCGTGGACTCGGTGTCGGCGAGCGTTTTTACACCGCCCGCAACGAGGCAGGTTTCTTTGGGCCGCTCCTGGCGGTGTCAACCGTTCGGGGGCCGATTCGCTTTCTAAGCCGGAACCAGTTTCCGGCGTGCCAAATTGAGGACCCCGGCGCAAGTGCGGCTGTTTGTCGTCTGGCTCCCGGTGGTCTGCGCCTCGCGTGCTTGCCAAATTCCTGAAGAGCGGGAATGGCGAGCGAACTGCGGGCTGGTTGATGTGCTCTGCTGCTTAGCTTGAGGCAACCGGCCGGCGATCGACGATTTTCGTGGTGATGCGAATCTCGTGTTCAGGCAGTCCTGAGTGATTGGCTGCCTGCTCTGAGGAACGAACGAACACGCCCGTGCACTTCGCATGGGCCACTGCCTGCGCAAGGCTCGGCACACGTACGCGCCAAAGCTTCGTCAAGGGCAAACTCTCCAGGTAGCGGTATGGGTAAGAAGAGAATGCGGCCCCGGCCTTATGGGCGTCCCGGCGGGGGCCAGGGTGGTGGCGGACATGGTGGTCACGGTGGTGGCGGCGGCGGTGGCGGTCGTGGGCCCGCTCGCGGTCGCGGTCGTCCGCGTCCCAATTGGGAAAAGCAGGGAGACATCGGCCAGCCCGGCGGCGACGCCGAGCCAGTCACCGAGAACGGCGAGCCGGCACCGTTGGAAGCCGCCAGCGGCGTGCTCGAATTGCACCCCAACGGCTACGGCTTCTTGCGCGATCCCAAGAACAACTACTCGCGCGAACGGACCGATCCCTTCGTCCCCGGCGCGATGATCGACAAGTTCCGCCTCCGCGAGGGGCTGTTGATCAACGGCATGGTGCAGCACCATCGCAAGCAGCAGGGCCCCCGGCTGCGCGAGATTCTTGACATCGATGGCTGCGCCCCCGAGAACTATCCGAACGTCAAGTCGTTCGACTCGCTGACTCCCATCAACCCCGAAAGCTGGCTCAAGCTCGAAACCGCTCAAGAGCCGCTCAGCACCCGGGTGATGGACCTGCTCACACCGCTCGGCAAGGGGCAACGCGCGTTGATCGTCGCCCCGCCGCGCACCGGCAAGACCATCTTGTTGCAGCAGATCAGCCAGGCGATCTCGCAGAACTACCCCAACGTCAAGTTGATCGTGCTACTGATTGACGAGCGGCCCGAGGAAGTGACCGACTTCCGCCGCTCGACGACCGGCGAAGTCGTGGCCAGCAGCCTCGACCGCGACGTCGAGAGCCATGTGCGGCTCAGTCAGTTGATCATCGAACGCTGCAAGCGACTGGTCGAGCTGGGCAAGGACGTCTTCCTGCTCATGGACTCGATCACCCGCATGGCCCGCGCCTTCAACAAGTGGGTGGGCAACACGGGCCGCACCATGACCGGTGGTGTCGACGTCAAGGCGTTGGACATCCCCAAGAAGCTGTTCGCCACGGCCCGCGTCTTCGAAGAGGGGGGCTCGATCACGATCGTGGCCACGGCCCTGATCGACACCGGCAGCCGCATGGACGAGCTGATCTTCCAGGAGTTCAAGGGAACCGGCAACATGGAGTTGGTGCTCGATCGCAAGCTGGCCGACCGCCGCGTCTGGCCCGCCATCGACATCAGCCAGTCGGGCACGCGCCGCGAAGAAAAGCTGCTCGATGCCGACACGTTGCACGCGGTGACCATGCTGCGACGCACCCTCAGCTCGATGCACCACGTCGACGCGATGGAGCAAATGACCAAGCAGCTTGGCAAGTTCAAGTCGAACCGCGAGTTCATCAAGTTGATCAGCGGCGCGGCGGCGAGAGATTAGCGCGGTAGCCAAGCTTGGTTTGGGCCGTTAAGCCTTTGGATCGGGATGGCCCGGCTGCTCGCAGCCGGGTGGCGCAGCCACAAGAATCTAAACCTGCCGCGCGGCCCATTTCAGCCGCGTCGACTTCAGATGACTGCTTGTCGCTTCGGCCGATGAATCTTGGCTCGCAGGGCGAACGTGCCGGCAAGCGGTTGGGCCACCCATTCTTGGGACGGTGTTGCGCCACATTTACGAAAATCGTCGGCCGCATAGAATCGCTCAGCGGTGGTTGCGTCACTTAGGTAGATACGCTGCGCTGTGCGAGATAAGCTGATCGTACGTCGACCAACGTGCGATCACGAGATTTCTCGATGCCCGTCCCCGCGCCGCGCACCTGCTTTGCTTGCCGCAGCGCTGCGGCGATTGGCGCTGCGACTATTGGCGCGGTGGCCTTTCATGCTGCGGTGGTTGTCGCGACCTGGTCGATTGTTTTCACCTTCGCGCTCTTCTGCTGCGACGGTCGAGTTGCGCGGGCCGCCGAACCTGCCGCGTCAACGGAGCAATTGTCGACTGACAGCGTTTCAGACGTTGATGCTGACGACGACGACACCGAGGAATCGCCTCGGCTCGACTCGGGTGTGATCGCCGAATACGCGGCGCTGGCTTCGGAAAAGGCCGGCGCCAAGCTAGCGCCCGTCACCCCCATCCGCCGGCTCGATCGGGCGATCTCCTTTGATTGGCAGCGCGACGCGCCCGATGCGCGATTGCCGGCCGGCGCGTTTCGCGCCCGCTGGAGCGGACTGCTGGCGACGCAAGCGCGCGGCGACTACCGCTTGTACGTCTACGTGGGCGGCAAGGTGGTCATTCGCCTGGCCGACAAAACCGTGCTCGACGCGGAGCGAGCCGAGCCCGGCTGGCTGAGCGGTGCTCCGCTCGAACTCGACTACGGTTATCACCCGCTTGAAGTCGAGTATCAGCCGGCCACGGACTCTGACTCGGGTTCGGCTGCACGAATTGCGCTCTATTGGAGCGGGCCCGGCTTTGGGCTGGAGCCGCTCGGCGAACAGCATTTGTATCACGACCCGGCGGCGACGCCCGACAACCAGTTCGCCCGCGGTCGCGAGTTGGTGCAGGCGCTCCGCTGCGGCGCATGCCATCAGTTGCCTGAAGCGGTGGACCTGTTGCCAGCGCCTGCCCTCGATCGCGTGGCAGGTAACTTCGCGCCAGGCTGGATCGCGCACTGGCTCGCAAGTCCGCGCGCGGTAGCCACGTCAACGCGCATGCCAGAGTTGGGGCTGACGGAGCAAGCTGCGGAAGCGATTGCCGCTTGGCTCGAGCAGTCGTCGTCGCCAGCGCCTCCCCCTTCAGCGAATTCGGACGAATCGAAGCGTGCCGCTCCCGCGGCCGCGGCAGCATCAGCCAGCGACGCCGGGTCTAAGCCGAAGCAGAAATCCAAATCGAAGCCAACAGAGCTAGAGCCGACGACGACGACGGTCGAACGCGGGCTGTCGCTCGTCCATACGCTCGGTTGCCTGGCCTGCCACCAGGTGGGCGAGTTGGGCACGCGTGGATTATTCGACGGTGGGGACCTTTCGCGCATCGCTGAAAAGCGGCCGGCCGATTTCTTCGCCCGTTGGCTGGCCGATCCCGCGGCGATCAACGCCCGGCATCGGATGCCCGTGTTTCGATTGAACGCCGCGGAGCGCGACGATCTGGCCGCCTATCTGGCGACATTGCGTGGGGCGGTCGAAGTCGCAACCGACGATACCGGCGCCGCGGCCGTCAATGACAATCAAGCGGCGCTGCGTGTCGTTGGGCAGTTTCGCTGCGCGGCCTGTCATCAGTTGCCTGAGGGCGGCACCAAACCGGCACAAGTTGATCGAGCGCTGACGAGCGCATCGAATTGGCAGGCGAGCTGTCTGAACGACCCACGCCCGGCTGTGGGTCAGCCTGGTTATCGATTGCCGCCGGAGGATGCGGACGCCATTCGCGAGTATCTGACTGCGGTTGTTCCCGGCGCGCAACCTGGCCGGCACGAACGTGGCGATACGCTTCTGACGCAGCACAATTGCCTGGGCTGTCACGCGCGCGGAAGTACACTGGGCCTGGCCGCGCAGGCGCCGGCGATCGCCGCGGCGCTCCCGGCCTTGGGTACTTCGCTGGGTGGTTTGACTCCTCCGCCGCTCGATTCGGTGGGAGACAAGTTACACGATTCGGCCCTGGTCGCGGCGATCAAGCTAAGTCGTGATCCGCTCCGCCCCTGGTTATCGGTGCGGATGCCGCGGTTCAATCTCGACGACGCGGAGGTGGCGCAGTTGGTCGAGCACTTCGTCGCGGCCGATCGGATTCCTGACGGTGGGCTGACCACGGATGCGCCATCGGTCGCCGGAGCGGGCTCGCCGGTACACGGGGTTGCCGAGCTGGCCGATGATTCGCTCGTCGCGCCCGGGGCGCGGTTGGTGACCAGCGACGGTTTCGGCTGCGTGAGCTGCCACCAGATCGGGAAGGTCGAGCCGACGCGCAGCGAGCCAGGCACGCGCGGCGTGAACCTCTCCATGGTAGGCGAGCGCGTGCGCTCCAGTTGGTTCGATCGCTGGGTCCGCAATCCGGCCCGGATCGTCCCGCGGATCGAGATGCCTTCGGTACAGCAGCCGGTGCGCGGCGTGTGCGACGAGCGTCTTGATTTGCAGTTGGCGGCGGTTTGGACGGTTTTGAATCGCCCTGGCTTCAATCCGCCCGAGCCGAACCCCGTGCGTGTGTTGCGGCGGCGAAACGTCGAGCGCAAGCCTGGCGAATCGCATGAATCGCCGATCGTCGTGCAAGATGTTTTCAAGTTTGGCGATCGCAAATTCGTCGATCCGCTGGTGATCGGACTTGGCAATCGCCACAACATCCTGTTCGATCTGGAGACCAACCGCCTGGCCGGTTGGTGGATCGGCGACACGGCCCGACAGCGCACCAAGGGAAAGAGCTGGCACTGGGAGCCAGGGGGCACGCTCGTGGCGCCGCTGCCGCGCAAAGAGAACGCCGACGACCCGTTGGCTACGAGCGAAATCTTGCTGGTGCGCGGCGATGAGGTGGTGGCGCCGGCGCGCAAAGGTCAATCGCTGGCGCGGCTTGAAAGCAGCAACGGGAGTCGTTTCCGATTGCAGTTGACCGCTACACTCGATAACCGCGAGTGCGCGATTGGCGTATCGCAGACTTATTTAGCCTATGTGACTTCCGAGGAGTCGACAGTACCAAGTGGATTTCGTCGCTTCGTCGAGATTGCGGGCGTCCCGCCGGACTGGCAGGTGATCTTGCGACCCTGGAGTGGTGGATTGACTCCACCGCCGAACGCGGACGACTTACCAACGTCGCTGCGCATCGCACAAGGCCTCGGCGACGCGGAAGTCGAGCCCACGAACCGTCCCTTCGAGCGACTCGACCGACATGATCTGGGTTTCATTCTGCTCCCGGAACCTGATGGCGATGGCAAGTTGACCTTTGAGCTTGAATACCGGACCGCCGCGCCGGTCGATCGTTACGAGGTGCCTGTCGCGGCGCCGGTTGTATCCGAAAAAGTAACGCTTAACGTAGTGCCAGGCTTCGAGGCAATTCAACTGCCGCTGCCGACCGAGATCATGCCCACCAGCCTGGCCTGGCGCAACGGCAGTGAACTGGTGTTTACTTCGCTCAAGGGGCAGGTCTACGTCGCATATGACAACGATAACGACGAACTCGAAGACCGGCTCCAACTATTCGCCGATGGGCTCGCCGCGCCCTATGGAATCGCCCGCTCGTCGGAAGACGGAAAAATGATGGCCGTTGACGTCATTCACAAGCCGGGCCTGGTGCGCTTGTCGGACTACGATCACGACCGCGTTGCCGACGAAATGGAAGTGCTCGCCTCCGGCTGGGGGCACACCGACGACTATCACGATTGGGCCGTTGGCTTGGCGCGCGATGGTGATCGGGGCTACTACGCGGCGCTGCCGTGCCAGCAAGATGATCGCTCGCCGGCCGAAGCTTTTTTGCGCGGCAAGATCGTCCGGCTAATGCCGCCGCCGCATGATGCCGCACCGCGCACGCCTTGGTCGATTGAGCCCTACGCCGCAGGGCTGCGCTTTCCGATGGGGCTGGCCGTCGATCGCCACGGCGAGCTGTTCGCCACCGACAATCAGGGGAACTACAACCCATTCAACGAGCTGAATCACATTTTGCCGGTCAAGCGCTACGGATTCCTTAACAAGCTGGAAGCGAAAAAACTCGCTGCGGAAGGCGCGAAGCCCCCTGAGTTCGTCGCCGCGGCGATCGAAATCCCACACCCTTGGACGCGCAGCGTCAACGGCATCGCGTTTTTGGACACCCCCCCTGCCCTGCTCCGGCAAACAGGCCGCGAAGCGTTCGGGCCTTTCGAGGGGCACCTGATCGGCTGCGAGTATGACACGCGGCGATTGATCCGTATGTCGCTCGAACGGGTCGATGGCGTCTATCAGGGCGCGGCTTACCCGTTCAGTGTGCCGCCGGCTGCGGCCGACGCGCCGACGTTCGAGGGGCCGGTCGCGTGCGCCGTGTCGCCCGCGGGTGATCTGTATGTCTGCAGCATGCGCGACAGCGGCTGGGGCGCCGGGGCGAACACCGGTTCGATCGTGCGGCTGCGCCCGACCGGCAACTGGCCGCTGGGGATCGCCAGCGCCACGATCGCGCCGCGCGGTTTTCGGCTGCGCTTTACCGGCCCGGTCGATGCCGATCGTGGGGCCAGCGCCGGCAATTACGCGATTGAATCGTACCGGCGGATTTCGACTCCCGAGTATGGCGGGCCCGACGTCGATCGTCGCCGCGAAGCGATCCGCGCAGTCGAGCTGTCGGCCGATCGGCTCGAAGCTCGGATCGAATTGGGCGAACTGCGCACCGATTGCGTTTACGAGATTCGCGTCCGAGGGCTGGGCCCGGGTGGTGCGTCGCTCGTGCCCGACGAGGCGCATTACACCGTACGCCGCGTGCCGAGCGAGTGAGCTTCAATCGTCCGACCTAGGCCGACTTGACGTGGCGTCGCGCTTCACCGAAGCTCTGATTTGCGGCGTCACGATCTGAAGCGGTAGCCGGGGTGATTGTCCTCGGACTGAACTTTCTCGGCAGCTCGGCATGTACGACTTCGCCATCGTCGGCTCCGGTGTTTCAGGTGGTCGCATCGCCTACGAGCTGACCGCCGCCGGCGCGAGCTGCCTGTTGGTCGAAGCGGGTCGCGCGTTCGATCGCCACAGCTATCCGCCCGGCGAGATGGGCTACTCGACGCAGATGTTCTGGAACGGCGGCCTGGAGATCAGTCGCGACGCCCGACTCGGCTTTCTGCGCGGCAAATGCCTGGGGGGGACGTCGGTCGTCAATCAGGCCGATCTCAACCGCTTCGACACGCGGGCCTGGGACGATTGGCGCAGTCGCTCGGGCGTGGGCTTCTTCCAGCGCGCGGCGATGGACCCGATTTACGACGATTTGCGCCGCCAGGTCGTGGCCGACGAGATCCCGCCGCAGTTTTACAACCGCAACGCCCGGCTGTTCGTCGAAGCGTTCGAGCGCCGCGGTTATCACTGGGCGCCGATCCTGCGCTCGCAAGACAATTGTCATCTCGATAAGGGAAGCGATTGCATCGTCTGCCTCGGTGGCTGCCCGCGCGATGCCAAGCAGAGCACGCTGGTCGCCCTGTTACCCAAGGCGCGAGAAGCGGGGCTCGAGGTCGAAACCGAATTCGAGATCGATCACCTGCACGACGCCGGCGATCACGTGCGGCTGGCCGGCCGGCAGCGGGGCGCACAGCGCGAGCTGCAAGCGCGCCGCGTGGTGCTGGCCGCCGGAGCGCTGGGCAACACGGCGATTCTTTCCAAGTCTCGCGACATCGCCGCCGGGCTGCCGGCGCTCGGTACCGCGTTCTGCTGTCATCCGCAGTTCATGACCTACGGCGTGCATCGCGATCCGGTCAACGCCCACAAAGGGGCGCTGCAATCGGTCGAGTCGCACGACGAGCGTTTTCGCGAGGCGGGCATCAAGCTCGAGAATGTGTTCGCCCCGCCGATCGCCACGGCCATGCTGTTGCCGGGGAGGGGGGCGGCGCATCACCAGCAGATGCGCAAGTTCCGGCATATCGCCTGCGTCGAAGTGGCGATTCGCGACGAACCGGTCGGCCGCATCACGGTCGATCGCCGCGGCAAAATGGTGGTCGATAAGCCACTCACCGCGCTCGATCACGCGAAGGTGCGCCACGGGCTCGACATCGCCTTCGATTTGCACGCGGCGGCCGGCGCGGTCGACACGATCCGCTGCGAGCAGGTCTTCGGTTTGCACTTGATGGGAGGTTGCCCGATCGGCACCGATCCGCGCACCTCGGTCGTCGGGCCTGACTTTCACGTCCATGGTCGGCCCAACCTGCTCGTGGCCGATTCGAGCATCTTCCCCGCCGCGCCGGGCATCAATCCGTCGTTTACGATCATGGCGCTCAGCTTACGGGCGAGCCGCCAATGGCTGACAAAATAATAGCGATTGAAAACCGGGACTGGCTCCGAACTGGGAAGTGGTGAGTCCTGCGAGTGATGGCTGCGTGAGGTGCCTGTCCCGCTTTTCAATCGACGACCGGATCTAACCGAGAGATACGTGCCGCACACATCGCGATACTTAAGTGCCCGACAGCAGCGCGGCCTCGACCGGCTGGGGGACGCCGTGTTGCCTGGCGACGAGGAGTTTCCGTCGTTCTCGCGACTGGGCTGCGGCGAGCACGTCGATAAGCTGCTGGCCGAAATGCCCCAGCGCGATCGCGGCGACGTGCTGACGCTGCTCACGGTCACCGGGCTGCTGCCTGGTCCGCTCGTGCGGTTGCTGGTCGCACTCTTTGAAAACAGCGACCGCGTGCCGACCGTGCTGGGCTCGACGCTTCGCTTCGCCAAGATGGGCGTCCGCGGGCTCGTGCTCACGCTCTACTACTCGGGCTTGAAGGGGGCGCATTACGCCGGCCGCACGCCGCTGGAGATCCTGGGGTACGAAGTGGGCGTGTATACGGCGGATGTGGATGCCGAGCACGAATCGTCGCGCAGAATCACGCACTAAGCGCTTACAAAAACGCCTTTCCCAGCCCCCGGTACGTCGGCGCATGTTCGATTTTGCCCGAGCCGTCGACGAGCAAGTACTCGTTGAAATGCTCGGCCAGCTCGCCCGCCTTGGCGTGACGGAATAGAACCGGATCGCCCGGCTTGAGCGAAACGCCTGATGGAATGATGAGCGGCGTCTGCACTTCGCCGCACCCTTCGGTCGACACCAGCTTCAATCCGGCGGGCAACCACGGGCGCGGCACTTTGTCCCAGCCGGGCTCGCCCGAGGCCACGTATCCGCCCCCCTGGCAGGTGACGTAGCCGGCATCGCTGCTCCGCGTCACTTGCAGGGCGAAGAAGCACGCGGGCTCGGGCGTGACGTTCGAGTAGTAGTCGAACAAGTGCGAGCAGAGAAAGCCCGAACCGACGGTCACTTCGGTCAGCCACGGCTCGGTCACGGTGAAGTCGACGGAGCCGGTGCCCCCGCCGTTATAGAGCTCGAGCGAAACCCCTTCTCGCTTGAGGGCCACGGTGAGCTCTTCGCGGAGCCGGGCCACGGCCGCGACTGAGCGGCGGCGAATCGCTCCGGCAATCGGGTTGATCGCGCGCTTGAACGGATTACGATCCCCCAGTCCGGCGACTTGCGCTTCGTAGCCCATTAGGCCGACGATGCGAACATTCGGCAGATCGCGCGCCGCGCGACAGAGCGCGACAACGTCACCGACTGAGCGCAGCGGGCTGCGTCGCACGCCGAGGTGCAAGCGACCTCCCAAGGGGCGCCATGACATATCGACGTCGAGCACCACCTCGAACGGCCGGCCGGCGGAACCGACGGCCGACGACAACCGTTCCAATTGCTGGCGACTGTCGACGATCAGCCGGATCTTCGTGCCCCCCGCGTGCAACTCGGCCAGGTGCGCCAGATCGCTCGGCTGCACGGTCGGATAGGCGATGAGCAAATTGTCGAAGACTTGCGCTGCCAGAAACGCGGCCTCCTCGGCCGTGTAGCACATCAGTCCTTGATAGGGCGCGCCGAAGTCGAGCACCCGTTTGATGAGTGCCGGCACGCGGATCGACTTGGTGGCCACACGCAAGGTGTGGCGATTGCCCGAGTGGCGCAACACGTCGGCAAAGCGAGCGATGTTGCGATCGAAAGCGGCCAGATCGACAACCACGGCCGGCAGCCGAGCCCCGCGCAGCACGTCGCGCCACTGGTCATACGATCGGGCACTGGCATGGGCGCGGTGCATACTGCGGGCGAGTATACCGCGCCGGCGCGTGGTGCGGGCGCGAATGTCCAGACGCCGACGAGCGAATCGTCAACGAGCAGATTCGTGGGCAACCGCTCAATCGACCAGCGGGGGCAACCAGTTGTCGAAGCTCGTGAGCCGCTCGAGCTTGGCGCCGCGCAGCCGCAGCGTCGGGTCGGGCTGTTCGTTCATCACGCGCCAATAGAGTTGCACGCGCTGGGTTCGCGGCAGATCGATCACCCATTGGCGATACGAGCGCGACAAGAAGTTCGCATTGGCGTGATAGCGCATCGTCGGCTGGCCGTCGGCGTCGACGCCGCACATGACTTCGCAATCCTGGCTGTCGCTGGCGACGTCGAGTTCGATGGCGTAGCGGCCTGCCAGCAGTGTCAGCGCGGCTTCGAGACGCGGCGCGGTGTCCTCCGTCATGCGGAACTGCTCGCTCGAAACACGGGGCAGTTCGCATCGCGCGATGTCGGTCGAGTAGGGCGTGCGTCCGCAGTGGTGCTCGTGGACGAACAGCACATTAGCCACGTCGACCTCAGGATCGAAGTCGGCCTGCGAAACCACGGTGCGCAGCGTCGCCAGGTCGATGGCCCGATAACCGGCGGCGACCAGCACTTCGTGGCAACGCATGTCGCGAGGGCTTTGTTCGAGGATCAGGTGCGGCCGGCTCACGGCCAGCGTGCGCGTCATGCCTTGGAGCGCGTCGAACTCGGCCCCTTCGACATCCATCTTGATCAGTTTGGGAACCAGGCCCGTATGGCTGACGAAATCGTCGATGCTGACCGTCTGCACCAGATTCGAGGTTTCGCTATCGGTCCACTGCACGAGCGAATCATTCAAATGCGGACCGGCGAAGAGCCGTAGCATTTGTCGCGACTCGCGATACACGGCTCGGTGATAAAGCGTGACGTTCGTGCAGCCGTTGGCCGTGAGATTGTACTGGCACTTGTCGACGATCCGTGGGCTGGCCTCGAACGAGCAGACAATGCCGCGCGGGCCGACGAGCCGGGACATGAGCACCGACAGCGAACCGGCGTTGGCCCCCACGTCGAAGGTGACGTCGCCGGGCCGACAAAGATCGCGCAAGGCCAGCGAGACCGCGGGCTCGCAGTGGTTCCACTCGTACCAAAACGGAATCTTGAAGGCTTGCCGTGGATCGGGAGGGGTCGTCGCGACTTTCGGCGTCGACGTGCCGCGGCCGAGCGCCTGTCGTGTGACAGCGAGAATGCGTTCGGGCAGACCGCCAATGCGTTCAGGAAGGGTTTGGCGAAGTTGAGCGATCATCGGCTCGCGGGCCTCCTGCCTTGATTGCGACTAGCACGAATACGTAGCACTCGATCGCCGAGCAGCACGGTGGTGAGGCCGGGTGCGCCGCCCTTTGGCTGCGCTGCCATTTGGGCGTCGTCGACGAGGCGTTAGGTCAATTGCCAGAGGGCCATCTTGAAGGTGTCCCCCAGGCGCTTGTTGACGCCGAGCACGGCGGCCGGCTCGAAGCCGCAGTGGACCATGCAGTTCTCGCAGCGCGGGTCGTTGCCGCGGCCGAGCTTGTCCCAATCGGTCAACTGCACGAGATCCTTGTGCGTCTTGTAGTGCTTGTCGGTGATCAAGTAACAGGGGCCCTTCCAGCCGCGGATATTGCGCGTGGGGTTGGCCCAGGCTGCGCACTTCAGGTCGCGCTCGCCCCGCAAGAATTCGAGATAGATCGGCGACGTGTTCAGCTTGAAGCCCTTGAGCAGCTCGCGCGCCTGCTGGAACTTGGCGTGCACGTCTTCGCGAGTCATGAAGATTTGCGCGGCGCCGTCGGGGTTGGTCTGCTGGACGGCGCTATAGCCGTAGGCGGGCGAAAGCATGAAGCCGTCGACCCCCAACTCGGTCAAGTAGCCGAACAGCACGGCGATCTCGTGCATATCGGTTTCTTTGTAGATCGTCGTGTTCGTACAGACGATGTGGCCGGCCGCCTTGGCGACCTTGATGCCTTCGACGGCCTCGGTGAACACGCCTTTGCGCTCGACGGCCAGGTCGTGCGAGTCTTCCATGCCATCGAGATGGATGTTGAAGAAGAATCGATTCGTGGCCTTGAAGCCGGCGATCTTCTTGCGAATGAACATACCGTTCGTGCAGAGATACACGAACTTTTTGCGCTCAAGAATCTTGGCTACGAGCTCTTCGATCTGCGGATAGATCATCGGCTCGCCGCCGCAGATGCTGACGACCGGCGCGCCGCACTCGTCGACCGAGGCCAGGCACTCGTCGACCGTGAGCTTGTCCTTGATCGTGCTCACATATTCGCGAATGCGTCCGCAACCGGTACACGTGAGATTGCACGCGTGCAGCGGTTCGAGCATCAAGACGAGCGGAAAGCGCCGCTCGCCGGTGAGCTTCTTCTTGAGCAAATAAGACGTCATGGTGCTGGTGAGCGAGAGCGGGAATCGCATGACCGGCACAGCCTCCCTGCTGCGGGTCGATCGCGCGGCAACTCTCAGTTTCTGAGTATCCCGCATCGAGACCCTCTCCCCTTGTGGGAGAGGGCAGGGTGAGGGGTAGCTAAAGCGAGTTGCTTCGCGGTCGAGCCTGGATCGGTTTGGTGGGTCGAAAAAAAACGTCGGGGGTAGGGGGCGCCGCGGTCGGGGGGGCCGGCGGCGCCGTGTATCGATCGTTAAGCGGTTACGCGCGGATGGCGGTCGTCGGCGCCGTGACGCTCGGCACGCGCAAGCGCTCCGGGGCGTCGTCGTGCCGGTTTTCGGCCGCGGCCGCCCAACGCGACAAAGCCATCAGCGGGAAGTAAATGCGGTACAGGTGATAACGCAGATAGAACACGCGCGGGAATCCCGTGCCCGTGAACTCCGGCTCGTTCCAACTGCCATCGGGTAGTTGCTGGCTGGTGAGGTAGCGCACGCCACGGGTGACGGCCGGATGATCGGCCTGCCCGGCGGCGATCAACCCGAGCAAGGCCCAGGCCGTTTGCGATGCCGTGGGGTTCCCCTGGCCACGCAGGCTAGGGTTGGCGTAGCTGTCCGGCGATTCGCCCCAGCCGCCGCACGTTTGCTGATAGCTCAGGAACCAATTGGCGCCGGAGACAACCATCGGGTCGTCGCAGTCGAGCTCGACCGCGGCCAGGCCCGAGAGCGCCAACCAGGTGCCGTAAACGTAGTTCACACCCCAGCGGCCGAACCAACTGCCATCGGCTTCTTGCGTGCGGCGCAGGTATTCCACCGCTCGATCGACCTCGGGATCGCCCACGCGTTTACCCAGCCGGCCGAGCGATTCGAGCACGCGCCCCGTCAGGTCGGGCGAGCTGGGATCGATCATCGCGTTGTGATCGGCGAACGGCACATAGCACAAGAACTCGTGATCGTTGTCGCGATCGAAGGCGCCCCAGCCGCCGTCGCGGTTCTGCATCGCCAGAATCCAGCGCTGGGCGCGATCGAGGGCGCTGGCGACTTCGTTCCAACGGCCCACTCGCTGGTGCGCCGACTTGCGATCGGGCGCGGTATGCTCGCCTAGCAGTTGCAAGCCCGGCGGCAAACCGGGGGCATTGGGCCCGCTCTCGTGAAACTGCTGACGCAGCACGCTGACGACCATCGCCGTGTCGTCGAGATCGGGATAGAAGGCGTTCTCATATTCGAAGCACCAGCCGCCGGGCTCGGCCTTGACGTTCTGCGCCCAGTCGCCCGGCTGGCGCACCTGTCGATCGAGCAACCAGCGCGTGCCGCGCTCGATCGCCGGATGCTCGGCCCCCAGGCCGCTATCGCCCAAGGCTCGCAGCGTGATCGCGGTATCCCAAACAGGCGACTTGCACGGTTGCAACCAGGCGGTTTCGTCGTCGTCGTTCTCGCACATCAGGCCGTCGAGGTGCTCGCGGCAGTACTTCAGCTCGCTGCTGTCGTCGGCATAGCCCAGCGCCTTCAGCGCGATCGTGCTCCAGACCATCGGCGGAAAGATCGCGCCCAAACCTTCGCTGGCCCCAAAGCGCTCGATCGTCCAATCGCGGGCGGCCGCGATCGCGCGGTTGCGCAGCGGCGTCCAACCGCGCCGCTCAAACCACTTGAACGCGCGATCGACCAGGCGGAAGAAGCGATCCCAGCTCACCAGCCCCGTGCGGCCGGGCAAGCCCGGGCAACGCGGCAAAGGCCAGGTGTCGGGCGGATCGATGAACAGCTCGCGAATGCCCTGCTCGGGTTCGAGCATCCGCACCGGTTTCAGCGCCGAGACGATCGACAACGGCACGATGATCGTGCGCGACCAGGCGCTCATGCGATACAAATTGATCGGGCTCCAGTTCGGAAGCAGCAGCAGCTCGGCCGGAACCGACGGGCATTGTTCGTAGGATATCTGACCCAACAGCGCCAGATAGAACCGCGTGAAGCTGTTGACCGCGTCGGCGCCGCCGTGCCGCAGAATGGCCGCGCGCGCCCGCTGCATGTACTCGGCGCAGGGATCGTGGCCCGTGAGCTTCAGCGCGAAGTAGTTTTTGACCGTGCCCGAGATCTCGACGTCGCCGCCGGGGTACATGCTCCAGCCGCCGTCGGGGCTTTGCTTTTCGAGCAGGTAGCGGGCCATGCGGCGGGCGAGGTCCGACTCGTGCTCGCCCAAGAAGGCCAGCAGCAGGATGTACTCGCTCTCGAGGATCGTGTCGCCCTCGAGCTCACCACACCAATAGCCGTCGGGGTGTTGTTCTGCCAGCAGCCAGTGGCGCGTCCGCAAGACGGCCTGCTTGACCGACGTGCTCAACCGCGGCTCGGTCGTCTCGCGATCGCGTGCAACCACCGCCGTGGCAAAATCGGTATCAAAATCTGCGAGGCGAACTTGTTGCCTGGATTCCATTCCAATGGCTCTCAACGATTGCGGGCTGGGTCATCCGTGACCGACACTTCCCGGCGACCTGAGACAGTCGCGGGGAGCGGAAGCTTAGACGACCTGTTGGCGAGCGACAAGAGCAGTGCTTCGCCTGGCTAAAGTGCTGGCACGCTGGCATCACGCAGAATTCACGCGCCAAACGCCGTAAGCGTGGTTGTCCAAAATGGGGGATCGGCCGTAGACTAGCAATCGCGGGTCTGGCCGGTGCACGCGGGCCTGAGAGGCGCCGCGTCGGGGTCTGCGGTTTACGGAGAAGCTGTCATGAGCCGAAGCGATCGAACCATCCGCCCCTGGGGCTTGCTGCTGGCCGCCTTTGCCTTGGCGGGGATAGCGCTTGGCAGTCGACCGGCCGCCGCCGCTGAGCGGTTCACGCCGCGCTTTGATGTTGAGCCGCGCGCCCTCGATCGCGTGCCGGCCGGCACGGTCATCGGCGATACCGCTCCGCGCGATTGGAGTGCATTGATCATCAAAAGCCAGCCGCGCGTTGCCCAGGGAGACGTTAATCAGGTGATGCAGGTCGTCAAGGAAAATGCCGCCCTGCTGACGACGATCATCTTGGCCGCGGCCCGGCAAAATCCGCCGGGGTCGCCACATCCTTATTCGCTCGATCGCGTCGCCGTCGGCCTGGGAGTGGCCGTGCAAGGTGGCCATCAAATTATGAACGGCGAGAACCCCGGTAACCTAGGGATCATCCAGCGGCAGGTGCTCAACGGCGCCGAACGCAATATGGATAGTGCCCTGCGGATCGCTCAGTCGGATGGCATGGCCATCGTCGATTTTCGCGCGATCGTGCGCCGTGGCACCGAGCACATCGATTCCATTCTCCGCTATGCCGTGCTGGTCGATAACCGCAACGGCCAGTTCTTCACCCTGAGCTGGCAGATCGAGCTCGACACCGCGGGCAACTATGCCCAGGCATCACCCGAGCTGCAGTGGCTGCCCCGCAACATGGTGGAAGACAATCCGCTGTTCGTCGACTCGAGCAAGTTCACCCTCGGCATCCCGAACACGAGGGCCTTTGCCGTGGCCAAGCTGCCGACGGGGCGCGCCCTGGTGGTCCCCCCACAGGTGCGGGCGCTCGCCGCCCTGCCGCGCTTCGATCAGCGGTCGCTGCACGCATTGGAAGTGGGCCTGTGGCAGACAATCTATGCCCCCGCGGCGACCAATGCCGGGGCCGCGGGCGCCGTCGCTCCGGCTGAAGCCCGCGTCCTGCAGCAGACTGGCGTGCAGCGGGCGAACTAGCGGCAATCTTGCCAAAGCGCGGACGATTCAGCGGGTCCGCGTAATGACTGCCGTGGGCGCTTGGCCGTAACGCATGGATCTCGCTCCCTGGCGGCGATTCTCAATCGCTTTTCACCGGTCAGCTCCCCCCTTTCGGCGAAATTGCTAGCCGATCGCACGTGCATGGCCGATACTGCTCCGGACCATGAAGTAATTGCGCCGGAGAAATCGCGTCACGCGGTCTGTTACGCGCTGACACCTTCTGCCAGCAGCGCGAGTACTATCAACAGGCACGCGGCACTCCGCGCCAACAGCGAACAGGCACTTCCTCGGCCGTTCCTAAGTAAACAGGCTTTCACGCTTCAGGATCGAGTTTGCCATGCGAAATTGCTTCAAGCGTAGTGTTGCGCTCTTGGTTGGTTTATCGCTGTTCGCCAGTCAAGCTCTCGCGGCCGAGGCCACGGCGACGAGCGAGTCGTCGACGCCGGCCGCCGCCGCGATTACCGCCCCGGATGACGCGGTCGATTTTTGCCTGCCCGATTACTACGGCCGCGAGCGTACGCTGGCCGAGTTCGCCGACCGCAAGCTCGTAGTGCTGGTTTTCCTGGGGACCGATTGCCCGCTCGTGAAGCTCTATGCCCCCCGGCTGGTCGAGTTGGCGGCCGAGTATGAGTCGAAAGGGGTCGCGTTGGTTGGTATCAACGCGAACCGGCAGGACGCACTGACCAAGATTGCGCAGATCGCGCGGCAGCAGCAAATCACGTTTCCGATTCTGAAGGATCGCGACCACGCACTGGCCGATCGGCTCGGCGCCACGCGCACGCCCGAGGTGTTCGTGCTGGATGCTGAGCGCAAGGTTCGCTACCAGGGCCGCATCGACGATCAGTACAGCGTCGGCGTGCAGCGGCGCGAGGCCCGCTCACACGACCTGGCCGATGCGCTCAAATCGTTGTTAGCCGGCGAAGCGGTCTCCAGTCCTCGCACCGAGGCACCGGGCTGCTTGATCGGCCGCGCGCCGCGCACCACCCCGCATGGCGACGTCACCTTCTCGAACCAGATCGTGCGCATCTTCAACAACCGCTGCGTCAGTTGCCATCGGTCGGGCGAAGTCGGCCCGTTCGCGCTTGGTAATTACGAAGAAGCCGCGGGCTGGGCCGAAATGATTCGCGAAGTGGTTGACCAGCGGCGCATGCCTCCGTGGTTTGCCGATCCCGCGCATGGCCAGTTCGAGAACGACGCGCGACTGACCGACGACGAACTGACGGCGATCCGCACCTGGGTGGCCAACGGCGCTCCGCAGGGCAACCCGTCCGACCTGCCGGAACCGCCGAAATTCGCCGAAGGCTGGCGCATTCCCGAGCCTGACGTCGTCTTTTACATGGATGACGAGCCGTTCGTGGTTCGCGCGGAGGGAACCGAAGACTATCAAACTTTTGAGGTCGATCCCGGCTTCACCGAAGACAAGTGGGTGCAAGCAGCCGAGGCCCGGCCGGGCAACCGCGCGGTCGTGCACCATCACGTCGCCTACTACGTCGAGCCCGGCGGCAACGGCCAGATCAGTCAGGTGAAGAACCAGATTGCCGGCTACGCGCCGGGGACGCCGCCGTTTTTGTTTGCGCCGGGGACGGCGCTACGGATTCCGGCCGGCGCCAAAATTCGTTTCCAGATGCACTACACGCCGGTCGGCACCGAGCAGGCCGACCGCAGCTCGCTGGGGCTGGTGTTCGCCGATCCTAAGTCGATTCGCCACGAAGTGCGCAACGAGATCGTCGGCAACATCGGCTTGCGGATTCCGCCGGGCGAGGCCGACTATCGCCTGACGGCCAAAAAGAAGTTCCGCCAGGACACGCTGCTGTTGAACCTGGCGCCCCACATGCACGTCCGCGGCCGAGCGTTCCGCTTTGAGCTGGAGCTGGCCGACGGCACACGCGAAATTCTGCTCGACGTGCCGCGCTACGACTTCAACTGGCAACTGCGCTACGACCTGGTCGAGCCGCGGCTGATCCCGGCCGGCAGCCGGCTGCACTGCTACGCCCAGTGGGATAACTCGGCCGAGAACCCGGCCAACCCCGACCCAACGAAGCTGGTCACCTTCGGCGAGCAGACGTGGGAAGAGATGATGTTCGGCGTCTACCAGACGATCGTGCCGCACGACCCGGGGACGTAAGCGAGGACGAAGATTCAACCACGGATTGCACGGATATCACGGATTGAATTTCGAATCGCGCTCGTCGGCAGCTCGAAAGTCAGTACGATCGGATTACAGTTCTTCAGAATTATCCGTGAAATCCGTGGCTAATAAGTCTTCGCCGATCCGTGGTTCTCATTCCGTTGGCCGGTAGGTCGCGAAGCAGTTGGGCGTCTCCCACAGGTTGCATTCGACCACCGGGAAGCCCTGCGCGGCCGCGAACTCGTAGATCAGCTTGGCGATGTTCTCGGCCGTGGGGTTGTCGTCGATCAAAAAGAGCGGCTCGCCGAGCTTTTCCAGCATCGGCACGGCCGGATCGCGGCGGCACAAGATCATGCGATGATCGAGCTCGTCGTCGATCCAGCGGCTGACCACGCGCTTGATGTCCGAAAAGTCCATTACCATGCCGCGGTCGTCGAGCGACTCGGCCTCGATGGCGATCACCGCGCGGCCGTTATGCCCGTGCAGGTACTTGCACTTGCCGTCGTAATTCAGCAGTCGATGACCGTAGCAGAAGTCGATCTGGCGAGTAACGCGAAACATGATTTCCTAATGGCCGGCGAAGGCGAATTTCCTGATTGTTGGAGCCCCCTCACCCTGCCCTCTCCCGCGAGCGGAGAGGGGAGTACGGAGAATTTCGCTTTCGCCGGTCCTAAACCAATTCCTTGATCACGCCCCGCTCTTCCAGGACGTAGCGTGGGCGGCCCGCCAGATCGTCGAAGGTTTGTGCCGTGTCGATTCCCAGGTGCCGGTACACGGTAGCCAGCACGTTCTCGGGGCGATAGGGGCTCTCGGCCGGCACCTCACCTTTGCGATTTGAAGCACCGACGATTTGCCCCACCTTGAGGCCGCCGCCGGCCATCATCACGCTCATTACGGAGCCCCAGTGATCGCGCCCTTTCTTCTTGTTGAAGCGGGGCGTGCGGCCGAATTCGCCCATCGCCACGAGCATCACTTGCCGATCGAGCCCACGCTCGTAAAGATCGTCGAGGATCGCCGCCACGGCCTGATCGAAATCGGCCGCGCGCGGGCGCAGTTTTTTGGCGAGGTCAACGTGGTCGTCCCAACCGCCGACGCGCACGGTCACAAACGACACGCCGGCCTCGACCAACCGCCGCGCCAACAGCATGCTTTGGCCCGTCGAGTTGCGGCCATAGCGGTCGCGGCTGCGCGGATCCTCGCGATCGATGTCGAAAGCCTGGCGGGCCCGCTTGCCGGTCACCAGTTCAAAGGCCTGCGCCGAAAACTGATCGACGGCGACCGCGTGCCCCTTGCGATCGACCAGGGCGTCAACATCGCGGCGCGTGCGATCGAGCGCCGTCAGCAAATGGCGGCGATCGTCGAGCCGCTGGAGCGACATCCCTTTGACCAGCGACAAATTGTTGACTTCGAATTTCGGCTTGCCGGGGTCGGCGATCGTCTCGAACGGATTGAAGCCAGGGCCCAAATACGCCGCACTCCCCGATCGCATTACGCGCGGGATCGCCACATAAGCGGGCACGCCCGGGCGGTTCGGCCCGTGCAACATCGCGGTGACCGAGCCGGCCGAGGGCATCTCGTTCTCACGATTCTGGCGATCGCGCAGGTAGTAGCCCGTCTGCGTCAGGTGTGCCGAAGTTTCATGCGCCGACGAATCGTGATGCACAGAGCGGATCACGGCCAGTCGCTTAGCCAGCTTCGCTTGCCTGGGCAGCGACTCGCAGAACCGCACGCCCGGGAGCGTTGTCGCAATGCTCCGCAGCGGGCCGCGATACTCGGCCGGGGCGTCGGGCTTGGGGTCGTACGTCTCGAAATGCGAGGGGCCCCCAGCCATTTCGATAAAAATCACGCTCGCCGCGCGCCGCTTGGCCGGCTTGCCGGAGCCACTCTCGCCGGCGCTGGCTTGCCAGCGCAGCAGATCGGCCAAGGTCAGCCCACCCAAGGCCAGGGTGCCGGCCGACAGAAAATTGCGCCGCGAGACGCGGTCGCAGCACGAGAAGTCTCGACCGAAGATCCGGAGCATGGCTGCCTCCTGGGCGTGCGGACTTGATCGCGATGCCACTGCCGACGGTCTTAGTCTACGCCCGACGCAAAGTGCGGGTCAACGGAATAACGACCTGGCGGAATAGGTATTCCCGCGACGACGCGCTTGCTTGTTTTCGGCATCCGGCGGGGTTATGAAACAGCGAACCCGCCACTTTGTTTCGACCTTTGCTCGCTTGAAAAAGGCGTGCCGCCATGCCCGAATTGCCCCAAGCCAGTCAGCGGATCATCGACACCCCTTACGGCCAGGCGCTGGGAAACAGCTTTCGCTGGCAAGGGGGCCAATACTGTGCGATCCACACCCAACATGGTTTGGTCGGCTGCGGCATCTACGACGTGCGGATCGCCGGCGAGTTCGGCCAGGCCGTGGCCATCGCGCGGGGGACGCCGCAACAGCCGCTCTGCGAGCCCGAAGACTTGTTCGAAGCCAAGATCGTTGAAGTCAGCAAACCCGCCGAGGCTTTGGGGATTCTCCCCGGCATGACCGGCCTCGAAGCGGTGCACAAACTGCTGCAGGCCAGACCCAAGGCGAAGTGACAGGTAGCCCGCGCGCAAGGGCCAACTGCCTACTTCGTGTCAGGAGCAACTTTCGCTTCGGCCACCTGCTTGGCAATTTGCTCGCGCAGCCGGCGCGAGAAGTCGGCGTCGAGCGGCGTCTCTTGCATCCACTTGTCGACACGAAACGCCTGCCGCGCCTGGGGAAACGTTAGCTCGGTGTCGAGATAGCCCAGGTTGTACGCCGCGCGGTCGGACAAGCCCGTCAGCAGCAAGCTCAAATCATGCGGCAATGGGCGGCCGCCGAGTCGTCGCAGATGCGCGGTGATATTGTTCATGCAGTTGTTGGTGATCAGATTGTAAAACTCGGGATGATCCTCGAGGTCGTGGGCGCGGCGCATCATGTCAAGAAAGATTGCCCGCTTCCGCTCGTCGGTCGTTCGCGCCGGATAAAAGTAGACTGGCTTCTTCCAGATAGCGCCGCGCAAGCCGATCACGTCCCGCTCGTCGCCGATCACATAGATCAACTGATACTGCCGAAACAGCGACGGAATCATTTGATACGGCTGGCCCAGGCGGCGGCGCCCTTCGACCGAGACGGCCACATGCTGGCCATCGGAAAAGCCGAAGCTTACGAAGACGTGTGCCACGCCATCGAACGAGGGCATCGGCACGACGACGTAGTACATCGAGCTGAGCTTGCTCACATCGTAGACGCGCTTGTCGAACTCTTCGGTAAAGTCGGTCTCGCTGCGCCAGGCGAAATTGCGCACGTGGGTTACCGTCACGAGGTTGCCGTCGATTTCGACGATCGGCATCCGCGCTTGCTCGGGGGACCAAATCTGATTGTGGTCGGGCCGCACAAACCCGAAATAGCCGATCGCCACCAGCGTGGTGACCGCCAAGGCCGTGAGCGTGCGCCGCTTGGCCGGCCAGGGTGCTTTCCAGAGTTGCCACACGTGGACGCGCTCGCGGCTGGCGGCCATGTACATCAGCACAATGCTCAGGGCCAACGCTAGCGCGAGCCAACGGGCGACCGGCGCCTTGAAATAAACGGCCAACGCCGTCCACAGGCCCAGCCCGAACCACGCGATCAGCGTGCCCAACAGCAACAACGCTCCGGCAGTACTGCGTAGCAAGCTCATGCGGTTGATCCTGATTTAGGTTGGTTGCCTACTGTAGGGTGCGAAGGACCATTCCGCCAGCGCGCCCCGCAGTAGTCCAGGCGGAAGGCGGCTATTCAAACAGTCGCCGAACCGTGCGTGCCGCCAACCAAGGGGTGGGCGCGAATCGGTCCAGGGACTCGCTTGTGCCCTAGCGCGTGCTAGAATTGCCACGATTGCCCCGCACTTTTCACCATCGAGACCAATCGCCATGAGCGTCCCCGCCGCCACTGTTAAATCGCTCTGCACCAGCGCCGAGATTGAATTGGTGCGCGCCAGCCGCAAACCGCAGCTCGAAACCCTGGTCGCCAAAGAGCTCAAGAGCTTGGCCGCCCGCGCGCGAAAACTACACGACAAGTGGCGCGACGCCAAGCGCGACCAAGCTCGCAGCAAGAGCCGCGTGGCCGGGGTCGGCAAGCCGGGGGACAACACCAAGGTCAAGGCGCAAATCTTTCGCGAGGCGCTGGAGAGCTTCGAAGCGCGCTTGAAAAAGCTCCTGGCCCCAGAAGCTGGCTCCAAGAGCGCGGCGAAACCGGCTGCCAAGTCGGCCCCCGCTTCCAAGGTCGCCCAGACCAAGAAGACCAAGTCCGAGCGCGCGGTCGATCATCGCAATCGGCGATCGGCGGTTCGCGAGGGATTGGCCGTTACCAAGGACATCCTCAACGAGCCAGCGCGGGTATCACCCGCCGCGAAGGCCGCTGCGATCAAATCAGCTGCCGCCAAGCCCGCTGTTGCTAAACCCGCGGTTGCCAAGAAGCCCGTCGCTAAGCCAGCGGCCGCGAAGTCGGCAGTTGCGCCGCCCGTGACGTCGACGCCTGCGATTGCGGCAAGCCCTGACGGCCAGACTCCCGCGCCGGCCGCCAAGCCGCCACGCGCCAAAAAAATCAAGGTGACCAAGCTGCGCGCGCCTCAGGCCGAACGCATCAGCGCGGCCGAGCAGCTCCAAGCGGTCACGGCGGCTAAGCACTCGCGCGTCGTGCGCAGTGGTCGCACCACGCGGATGCTCGGCCACACCCAGGCGCGGGGAAAGCGCAACCAGGCACGTCGAGATTCCAGAAATTAACCGCCGGCGAGGCTGCTCGTGTTGCAGTCGCTTTCCATCAACGCTCGAATCGCAGCGGGCAAGGCCCTGCGCAAGACCGTGCCGCGCGCGGCGCATGCCGAAGCGAGCATCGCCGCGCAGGATCGCGATCCGCTCGAACTGCTCGCGCGGTGCAATCAAGACCGAATCGCGG
This sequence comes from uncultured Planctomycetaceae bacterium, assembly GCA_964495375.1. Lineage (GTDB taxonomy): Bacteria > Planctomycetota > Planctomycetia > Pirellulales > JAEUIK01 > JAIESQ01. Next base: position 27,201 of record CAZBWM010000032.1, read on the forward strand.
ATCTCGTGCCGCTACGCTTTGGGCGCCTGCTGCGCAGCCCCTTCACCTTCTTGCGCGGTTCGCCCGGCTTGATGGCGCATGATCTGGCCTCGACACCGGTCACGGGGTTGCGCGTGCAGGCCTGCGGAGATTGTCACCTGACCAACTTCGGTCTGTTTGCCACGCCCGAACGCAATCTCGTCTTCGATCTCAACGACTTTGACGAGACACTCCCCGGCCCTTGGGAGTGGGACATCAAACGGCTGGTGACCAGCTTTGTGGTGGCCGCGCGGGCAAATGGCATCTCCGACCAGCGGGCGCGCGATGCCGCCACGGCTGCCGTGCGTTCGTATCGCGAGCACCTGCGCGAATTCGCCGAGCTGAACCCGCTGGAGGTTTGGTACTATCGCATCGATGTCGACGAGCTTTGTAAGCTGGCGGCCGGCAACGACTCGCGCGGCCAGCGTCAGAAACTCTCCGAGCGCGCCCGCACGCGCACGGGCGAAAACCTTTATCCCAAGATCACCGATGGACAGGAGGGGCGCCGCCGCTTCGTCGACGATCCTCCGCTCCTGCAACAACTCGACGAAGACACGTGGCGCGAACCGGTCGACACCGGCATCGCCGAATATCGCGAGTCGTTGGCCGACGATCGACGCTTTGTGTTCGATCGCTACCAGATCGAGGACTTCGCCTTGCGCGTGGTCGGCATCGGCAGCGTGGCCACGCGCTGTTTCGTGGCCCTGCTCTACTGCGACGATCGCAATCCGCTGCTGCTGCAAGTGAAGGAAGCACGCCGCTCGGTACTCGAGCCCTATGCCGACGTGAGCGCCTATGCGAACCAAGGCGAGCGCGTCGTCGCCGGGCAGCGCCTCCTGCAGTCGGCCAGCGATATCTTTCTCGGCTGGTTGCGCGGACCAGAGGGGCGCGACTTCTACGTCCGGCAACTGCGCGATATGAAGTTGTCGCTGCCGATCGAGGACTTCACTGCCTCGCAACTCGAGCGCTATGCCGAGACTTGCGGCTGGGTGCTGGCCCGGGCCCATGCCCGCACGGGCGATGCCGCCATGATCGCGGGCTACCTCGGCAGCGGCCCGCCCATGGACGAGGCGCTGGGGGCGTTTGCCGTCGGCTATGCCGATCAGATCGAGCGCGACCACGAGGCGCTGGTTTCGGCCGAAAAATCGGGTCTCATCCCGGCGGTCACGGGCGTCTGATTTCCTGGTTCGCCCATCATTAAAGACAGCACCCGGTGGCCAAGGTGTCGCTGCGGTCGGAAGATTTCGGCCTGGAGCTGCAGGTTGAACTGAACGTCGAGCGCTGCGTGGCGCTGGCCACGGGCGACGTCGTCTACGTGGCGCCGCGCCGGGTGCGCGTCTTCGTTCCCGAAGAAACCGGCGAGCTGCAGACCGTGCCCGAATACGTGATCTAAGCGAGAGCGTCCGGAGTGATGTTCGATCGAGTCATGTGGCGCCGGCGTCAATTCGTGCCCCTTTCGACCTGACCGCCGGCCGGCCATTCGGCTTTGGCCGCTCGCGGGCGCGTGGGCCGTCGGTTATGCTCACTCGCGGACGCCTTGAACGCCGCGCGGTTTGCTGACCAAATTGCCCATGCCCTCGCATTCTTCCTCCAGCACACCCCATAGCGCATCGAATAGCGCCGCGCGCGCGACGCCTCTGGTCGGCCCGCCGATCTGCGACATTGCCTTCGTCTTCGCGCTGGGAATCGAGTCGGGCTGTCTCGAGGACCGCTTCACCGGCAGTAGCGTGGTACACGCCGCGGGGCGGCGCGTGCGCGTCGGCCAGCTCGCGGGGCATCGCATCGCTCTGATTCGCACCGGCATGGGGCAAACCGCGGCGCGCCGCGGCACCGAGCATCTGCTGGCCGGGCATCGGCCCCGCCTGGTGATCTCGGCCGGCTTCTCCGGCGGCTTGCACCCCGACGTGCGGCGCGGCGATCTCGTGCTGGCCGATCGCGTGGGGCTCAGCTCGGGTGAGCGTCTGCTCGTCGATCTGCGTTTCGAGCAAAACGATCCGGCCCGCCCGCGCGTACACGTGGGGAGCATCGTGACCGTCGACCAGTTGGTTTGTCTGCCGGCGGAAAAGTTGGCGCTGGGTCGCCAGCACGACGCTCTGGCTGTGGACATGGAATCGTGGGCGGTGGCCGATGCGTGCCGGCAGGCGAAGGTCCCGTTTCTGGCGGTACGTGTGATTAGCGACGCCGCCGACGAGGCGCTGCCGGCGTTTATCGATCAAATGACACGTCGTAAGGGTTTTGCCGGTAAAACCGGCGTGGTGCTTGGCGCCCTTTGGCGACGACCGGGCAATCTGCGTGAGATGGTTCGATTGCGGTCGGAAGGATTGGTGCAGGCCGATCGACTGGCCCGGTTTCTGGTGCAGCTCGTCGGACAAATCTCTCCGGCTGCTTGAGCGGACTTTAGAAAAAAGCTACGTTCAATCAAGCTGCGGCGCGACCGGATAGCGGTTATCCGACTTCTACCGCTCGATCGACTCTGGCGCCCTGGCTTTGATCGGCGGCAGGCAAAACACACTAGATGGTGCTGCAATGAACAGGCTGCTTGTGTTGACGTGCGTAATGTTGGCGACCACCTTCGTGGCGGCGCCGCGGGCAATGGCTTATCCGGATGCCGTGGTTGCGCCGGTCGAAGTGAATTCGACGACCGTCGCGCCTTACTGGACGTACTTCCGCAGCACGGCGCCGATCGCGACCGTGGCCACCCAGGCGGTGCCCGTCGTGTACGAAGCCCCGGTGACGACGACCTACTACGCACCGGCCACGACAACTTACTACGCACCGGCCACGACAACTTACTACGCGCCCGCCACGACCACCTACTACGCCCCGGCGACCACGACCTATTACGCGCCCGCCACGACGACTTATTACTCGTCAAGCGTGCCGACCACAACCTACTACTCCACGAGCGTACCCACCACGACTTACTACGCTCCGGTGGCCACCCCGGTTACGACTTACTACGCCCCGGTGGCGACTCCGGTCACGACGTACTATGCTCCCGCTCCCACGGTGAGTTACTACGCTCCGACGGTCAGCTATTACACACCGTACACGTCGTACTACGCCCCGTCGCTCTACTACGTGCCGCGTCGCGCCTGGTTCCGACGGTGGTAGTACCGCCGCTGGTAGTTTTGCCGCTGCCGCTGTCCGATTGACGAGCGATTCGTGCGATTCAGGCGAGCCGTGCCCCGGTCCGTACAACGACCAGGGCGCGGCTCGCGTCGTTTTCACAGGTTGCTCGATCGTGCCGGATCCCTAGGAGCCTGCCCCCAAATCGGCTGAGAATCGCCGGTGACTGCGGCGTGCTTTCCGCGACGTGCGCGAAGAAAATCGCAGGCATCTGGCACTAGGGCTGTCCGGCCGCGATAGAATTGTTCTAGTCCAAGACCTTCGCGGCGCATCCGACTGGACGATCGGCCGCGTCAGTCCAGAATGCTTGTCGGTGACTCATGCCAACCGTCGAATACGATCCGCTCTACCTGCAGGGGATCGAGCATTTCAACGTCTGTGACTTCTTCGAGAGCCACGAGGTGTGGGAAGCGCTCTGGACCGAAGAGTTCGGCCCCTCCCGGCGCTTCTATCAGGGGCTGATTCAGGCGGCCGTCGCCCTGCACCACTTTGGTAACGGTAACATCCGCGGCGCTCGCAAACTGAACGTTGGCTGCCGCGCCTACCTCGACGAATACCGACCGAAGTTCCAAGGTCTCGATCTAGAGCGCTTCTTGAGTCAGCTCGACCAGTGCTTCGCCACGGTGATGGCCTCGACCGAGGACTTTCCCAACATTGAAATCGACCCCGAGCTGATCCCCGAAATTCACCTCGACCCTCGGCCGGAGGAAGCCGGCGCTTAGCGCGAGCGCGCGTCACGCTCGTGGGCAGTTCGTGCGGCACGGGGCACCCTGCGCGAAGCAAGCAACCATCAAGATCGCGACCAATAGACCGCAGTGGCCCGCCATGTCTGAATTTGAAATCACGAGTTTCGACGCCAGCGAGTTCTCGGGCCGCGTGCGGATGTTCCCGCTGCCGAACCTGGTGCTCTTTCCGCACGTGCTACAGCCGCTGCACATCTTCGAGCCCCGCTATCGCGACCTGCTCGAAGAAGCGCTCTCCTCCGATCGCTTGATTGCCATGGCGCTGTTGGCGCCAGGCTGGGAACCCTATTACGAAGAACGTCCCCCTCTTTATCCGATCGCCTGCCTGGGGCGCGTGGCGACGTACCACCGCCTGGCCGATGGCCGCTACAACCTGCTGCTGCAAGGTCTCAAACGCGTCGCCCTGGTGCGCGAGCTGCCGCCGACCAAATCGTTCCGCGAGGCCGAGGTGCGGCTGCACGAAGACGCGTACCCTGCTGCCACATCGCTCGATCGCCCGCAGTTGCAGCGCGACTTGTTGCAGGCGTTCAAGCACGCCCTGCCGCGCCTGCCTGAAGGCATGGATCAGCTCGAGCAACTTCTGACCAGCGACGTCTCACTGGGCATGCTGACCGACCTGGCGGCTTACACGCTCGAGTTGCCGCTGCCGGTCAAGCAGCGGCTGCTGGCCGAGGCCAACGTCGATCATCGGGCGCGCATGCTATTAACCGAACTGGCGGCGCTGGCCGAAGCGCCCCCGCCGTCGGCCGGCCGCGATTTCAAGTTCCCCCCCGATTTCAGTTGCAATTAGGCGTGGCGGAAATGAGTCACCCTCAGTCTGCGGACGATCATCGATCAATAATGATTACGGCGCGGCAGCTTTGACCGAACAATGCCGCGGGAGTAGGCTACTTTGTATGACTCCGAAGCTCAGCGATGAACAGCGGCTCGCGATCAACGACGCCCCGGAATGCCCGGTCGTTGTGGTCGACGAGACGACTCAGCGTCGTTATGTGCTGGTGCCCGAAGATACCTACGCGCGGTTGCAGGCCGTGGTGACCTCGGGCGTCCTGGACATTCGCGAGACCTACACTGCCCAAGAGCAGGCTGCCTTGGCCGCCGGCTGGGACGACCCGGCACTGGACGCCTACAACGACTACGACGCACATCGCACCCCGCAATGAACGTCTCGCGGGGCGATATCGTGCTCGTGGCGTTTCCCTTCTCCTCGGGTCGGGGCGGAAAAGTGCGACCGGCAGTTGTCGTGCAGGCAGATGCTCTGAATGTGCGGCTAACCAACACGGTGATCGCCGGCATCTCCACGACGACCTGGCGCGCGGCTCGCGCTGCGACGCAAGTCCTGGTTGATCCAGCCATCGCGGAGGGAGCCACGTCGGGGTTGCTCCATCCGTCGGCGATTACCTGCGAGAATCGGTACACCGTCGAATCTGCCCTCATCACGCGCAAAATTGGCGTCGCCGCGCCCTCGATCATGCTCCAGATCGAAGAGGCACTCAAAGCGGCTCTGGGGATTTCCTGATTCGTGCCCGGCTGTGCGATGGAGCACGGCATTGCCGGGCCGGCGTGTGAATTGCAATCCTGAGGTCAGTTTTCAGGCTGACACCCGCACCCCCCTGCCCTGTCCGGCCGGCAATTTGGGGTTATCTTGTAGGGATTGCCGCCGCAGCGGGCCAGTCGGGCCTGCCGGCTTTGCCAGCGAGGCCCCCCGCGCATGTCGAAAACCCGCAGTTCCGCCGAAATCGCCAACGGTTCGGTCGCCGACGAGCACGAGCCATTAAGCGGCGCCACGGCGCCGCAGGTCGACCAGCCGCGCATCGCCCGCGCCGTGCGCGAGATTCTGGCCGCGGTCGGCGAAGACCCCGATCGCGAAGGCTTGCGAGAAACGCCGGCCCGCGTCGCCCGGCTCTACAGCGAACTGTTTGCCGGCCTGCACCAAGACCCGCGCCAGCACCTGCAAAAGTTCTTCACCGAAAAATACGACGAGATCGTGCTGGTCCGCGACATCAGCTTCAACAGCACCTGCGAGCACCACCTGCTCCCCTTCATGGGCACGGCGCACATCGGCTATGTCCCCAATGGGCGAGTTGTTGGTTTGAGCAAGCTGGCCCGCGTGGTCGAGGTCGTCTCGCACCGTCCGCAAGTGCAAGAGCGAATGACCGAACAGATCGCCGATCTGCTGGAGCAAGAGCTCGGCGTCAAGGGCGTGGCCGTTGTGCTCGAAGCGACGCACACTTGCATGACCATCCGCGGCATTCGCAAGCCGGGCAGCTTGTGTGTCACCTCGGCCATGCGCGGCATCTTCCGCTCGAACTTGTCGAGCCGCTCCGAAATCATGACGTTGATCTACGGGCACACGCCGCGCTGACGGTCGCCGGCCGGGAACGAACTCCTAGAAAGCGACAAGCGACGTGACGCTGCTGGCCATTTTCAGCCTGCAAATGGCTTGCGGACTGGCGCTGGTGATGGCGCGGATTTCGCCGCGCGACGTGCCCAGCGGGTTCTTTCGCGTCCACTCCTACGTGACGTTGGGGCTGGCGATCCTCGCCGCGCTCGCCGCCTGGCAAACGGGTGACTCGGGTGCCGCGCTCTGCTCAGGCATTGCCGCCGCGGGGAGCTTTGTCTCGGCCGCGCTCTGGCTCTATGAGCGGCCCAGCGCCGGGCGCGTGGCGCTGTGGGTAGTTGCTGTGTCCGCCTTTGTGGGCGGATCGCAATTGCTGGCCTATCGGTCGAACGTGTCGGCCGCTTCATCGACCGGCGTGACGATCACAGGTCAAGGTGCCGGCGGTGCCACGCTCACCGGCACGCTCGCGCCATCGGGCCGCTCGACTGGCGCCTGGCTACTCGATGAGCTCGATCTGTTTTCGGGCAGCTTGCTGGTTGGCACGACGCTGGCCGCGATGCTTCTGGGGCATTGGTATCTCAATACTCCCACGATGAAGCTGGCCCCCTTGGAACGCTTGATCTGGGCGTTGATTGCCGCCGTGCTGTTGCGGGGAGCGCTGGCGCTCTTGGGCCTGGTGCTCGTGATGTCGCAGACCAACGAATTCGGCGGCGGAATGGTCGTCTTTTTGGCGCTGCGCTGGCTGGCCGGGATCGCCGGCACCTTGATTGTCGCGGTCATGGCGCGGGAAACGCTCCGCATCCCCAACACGCAGGCCGCCACGGGCTTGCTCTACGTGGCGGTGATCACGGTCTTTCTCGGCGAATTGGCAGCCCGTCTGCTCTCCAACCAGACTCCCTATCCGCTATAATTCAGTGATGCAAGTCACGTATGCGTGTCCGCACTGCGAGCGGACGGTCAGCAATTCTGATGTCGACGGCCGTAGCCCGTTGGTTTGTCCGGCCTGCGCCGCGCGGATCGAGCCGCCGGCCGACGCGCTGGCTGGCGAGCGCCTCGAGCGCTGCCTGGTCTGCCCGAGCCAAGACCTGTTCGTGCGGAAGGATTTTCCGCAGCGGCTTGGCGTGGCGATCGTCGTCGTCGGTTTTGTTGGCAGCTCGATTGCCTGGTACTTCTACTGGACGGCCACGACGTTCGGCATTTTGTTCGCCACGGCACTCATCGACGTGTTGTTGTACGTGGGAGTCGGCAACGTGTTGATGTGCTACCGCTGCGGCGCGCAGTACCGCGGCTTGCCCAAGTTGGATCAATACGGCGGGTTCGAGCTCGAGACGCATGAGCGCTATCGCCAGCAGGCCGCGCGGTTGGCCGAGCGCCATGGCACAGTCCGATAGCGCCGCACGGCCCGTTAGCGCCGCGCGCAGCTCGCGGAATTGCCGTTGGGCGCAGTAACCTCTTGCGTACGGCAACCGCCGGCCGCCCCGCAATCAGGTAGCGATGGACGAAGTTCGAGAGCGTATCCAAGACGACCTGCGCGGCCTGCTCGAAGGGACCGTCTACGCCGACGACGTCACGCTGCAACTCTACGCGACCGACGCCAGCATCTACCAGATTCGGCCGTCGGCCGTTGTCTGCCCGCGCAGCGTGGCCGATGTCGTGGCCGTCGTGCGCTACGCCGGTGAAAACCAACTGCCGATTCACGCTCGCGGCGCCGGCACCGGGCTGGCCGGCGAATCGCTCGGACCGGGCCTGGTGCTCGACTTCTCGCGCTTCATGCGCCGCCTGGTGAGTGTCGACGACGACAGCGTTCGCGTGCAGCCGGGCCTGGTGCTCGAACGTTTGAATCAGCAGCTCTACGGCCGGCAGCGCTGCTTCGGCCCCGATCCCGCGATGAGCCACGTGACCACGATGGGGAGCGTGATCGCCATCGACGCCGCGGGGAGCCACTGGTTGCGCTATGGCTCGGCGCGGCGGCACATCCGTAGCCTGCAGGTGGTGCTGGCCGACGGCTCGGTCCTGGAAGTCGGCCGCGAACCAACCGACGGCGAGATCAGCGGCGGGGCCAACGCCCGCAAGCGCGAACTGGTCGCCGACTTGGCGACCGTCCTGGAAAGGCACGCCGAAGCGATCAAACGCCAACGCACCCGCAGCCTGGTGAATCGCTCGGGCTACGCACTCGGCGGCATGCTGGTCAATGGTCAGCTCGATGTCGCCAAATTGCTCTGCGGTTCGGAAGGGACGCTGGCCTTGGTGACCGAGGCCACGCTCGACATTCAACCGCTGCCGCGTCAGCGTGGCGTGGCGTTGTTGTTCTTCGATCGTCTGGAGGCGGCCGCCCGCGCCGTTAGCGAGATTGTGCCGCTGGGGCCCAGCGCCTGCGACCTGATGGATCGCCGGCACTTGTCGCTGGCGCGCGAGCACGAGCCGCGCTTCGAGAAGCTGATACCCAGCAATGCCGAGGCCGTGCTGATTGTCGAGCAACAAGCCGACACCGCGGCCGAAGTCCGCGACGGGCTGCGGCGGATCATCGACCAAACGCGTCGCCGGCGGATGGCCTTCGATGCCCGCCAGGCGTTCGATCGCGACGACATCGAGCTGTTCTGGCAACTGGCGCATCGCGTCGTGCCGACACTGTATCGCCTGCGAGGTTCGTCGCGCGCGGTGCCGTTCGTTGAGGATATCGCGGTCCCTCCCGACGCCCTGCCCGGCTTTCTCACCGAGATGCAGAACGTGCTGAAGCGGCATCTGGTCACCGCATCGCTATATGGACACGCGGGGCACGGGCAGTTGCACTTGCGGCCGTTTTTAGATCTGGCCGAGCCGGCCAGCATCGACACCATGCGCCGCCTGGCCAGTGATTTGTACGATGCCGTGCTGGCTGTCGGCGGCACCATCAGCGGCGAACACGGCGACGGGCTGAGCCGCACCAGCTTCGTTCGCCGGCAATACGGAGAGCTGTATCCGGTGTTCGCTGAAATCAAGCGCGTCTTCGATCCGCGGAATCTGCTCAACCCCGGCAAGGTGATCGGCGACGATCCCGAGTTGCTGACAAAGAATTTGCGACCGCTGCCGACCATCGCGCCGCCGGTTGAGCAATCGCCCGTTGAAGTCACAATTCCGCAGCCCACGGCCGTCGAGCTTGCCACTGAGCTTGTCGCGGCCGCTCCCGTCGCACCGCAGGTCGTCGAGCTGCAACTGTCGTGGAATCTCGAACAGATGGCCGAGGTCGCCGGTTCGTGCAACGGCTGTGGATCGTGCCGATCGCAGGCGTCCGACGTGCGGATGTGCCCGATCTTTCGCTACGCGCCGGCCGAGGATGCGTCTCCCCGCGCGAAAGCGAACCTGATGCGCGGCGTCGTGACCGGCGAGATGGCGGCCGACACCCTGGCCACGCACGAAGCCAAGGCCGTGGCCGATCTCTGCGTCCACTGCCATCAGTGCCGGCTCGAGTGCCCGGCCAACGTCGACATCCCGCGGCTGATGCTCGAAGCCAAAGCCTCGTACGTGGCCGTGCACGGATTGCACTTTCGCGATTGGGTCTTCGCGCGGATCGATGCGGTCAGCGCGCTGGGGCATCGCCTGGCCCCCTTGGCCAATCGCCTGGTCGGTAATCGACAGGCACGCTGGCTGGCCGAGCGCTTGTTGGGCATCGCCCGAGCGCGAAAGGCGCCGCGCTTCGCCCGGCAGACGTTTCTCGATCGCGCGCGGCGTCGCGGGCTGACGCGCCCCACCCGGCGAACCGGACCCAAAGTGTTGTACTTCGTCGACACTTATGCGAACTATCACGACCCGCAACTGGCCGACGCGCTCGTGGCGGTCTTCGAGCACAACACGATCGCGGTCTACGTCCACCCCGAGCAGCGGGCCAGCGGCATGTCGCTAATCGCGGCCGGCGCGCTCGAGCAAGCGCGCGCCGTCGCCACGCAGCACGTGCGGATGCTGGCCGAAGCCGTGCGACAGGGCTTCAGCATCGTGGCCACCGAACCGGCCGCGGCGCTCGCCCTCACTTGGGAATACCCGGCGCTATTAAACGATGAAGACTCGCGCCTGGTCGCCGACAACACCAGCGAAGCGTGTGACTACCTTGCGAAGCTGCACCGCTCCGGCAAGCTTGCCCTCGATTTGGCCCCGGTGAACGCCAGCGTCGGCTATCATCTCCCTTGTCATCTGCGGGCATTAGGGGTCGGCAGCCCCGGCGAGGCCCTGCTGCGATTGATCCCGGCGCTACGCTTGCAGCGCATCGACAAGGGCTGCTCCGGCATGGCTGGGACGTTCGGGCTGCGGCAGGAGAACTTTCGCAACAGCCTACGCGCCGGCATCGGGCTCATTAGCGCCGTGCGCGACCGCGCAATTCAGGTCGGCGCCACCGAGTGCAGCGCCTGCAAATTACAAATGGAACAAGGGACCACCAAGCCGACGATCCATCCGCTGAAACTGCTGGCCCTGTCGTACGGCTTGATGCCCGAGGTGGCTTCGCTGTTGTCGCGCCGCAGCGGCGAGCTGGTGGTAACGTAGGAAACTGATGTATGTAGCCGACGTCCATGACCTCGGGGGCATTGCAGAGAGAGCCAAAGACGCTGCATTGAGACCGAACGTTGGGTGCCACTGCTGGCTTGCCCAGCAGTGCCAGGTTGGACGAAGCGTAGTGGCCAGGGTCTGGTTGAGTCTGGCCCCTGCCCTCGGCGACGTTAGTTCTGCAACGGGTTTTCAATAAGTCGATGAAAGTCACCATCAAACTCTTTGCCGTGGCGCGCGAGCTGGCGGGCCGTAGTGAACTGGAAGTCGAAGTAGCCGACGGCGCGACCATCGCCGATTTGCGGCGCGCGCTAGCGACTAGCGAACCGCGATTAAGCACGGTGCTCGCGCACGCCCACTTCGCGGTCGATTCGCAATACGCGACCGATGCCACGCCGATTTCTGCAGCCAGCGAACTGGCCCTGATCCCGCCCGTCAGTGGTGGGTGAGTGCGTGATTGCTACGAGCAGTGTGTGCATTAGGGTGCCACTGCTTGCCGGCAGAATGAGGGCGAAGCTTGCTGATGCTCGCGCCGGCAAGCAGTGCTGACATCGTGCGCGGGGCCGCGCCAGGGGGACGGGAGTCGTTTCCGGGCAACGACCAAGAACACATCGACGACGAAGACCGGAAACGACTCCCGTCCCCTTTTGGGTTGCCGCGGCGTTACAGGTCGAGGCTTCATTCGGCGCCTCCGTCGTGAATGCGCACGCTTGACCGTCAATTCAAGCTCACCGTGACGGTCTTCGTTTCGGTGTAAGCGTCGAGCCCCTTCTCCCCCAGCTCGCGCCCCATGCCCGACATCTTGAAACCGCCGAACGGCGCGGCCGCGTCGAACACGTCGTAGCAGTTGATCCAGACGGTGCCGGCCTTGATCGCGGCGGCCAGGCGATGGGCCTTGGCGATGTCGCGCGTCCAGACGGCGGCTGCCAGGCCATACGTCGTGTTGTTCGCGCGCCGTACGATCTCGTCAATATCCTTGAACCGCAGCACCGAGAGCACCGGGCCAAAGATCTCGTCCTTGGCGATCGCCATGTCGTCGCGCACTTCGCCGAACAAGGTCGGCTCGATGAAGTAGCCGCGGTTGCCGTGGCGCTTGCCTCCCGACAGGCACTTGGCCCCCTCCTTGGTGCCGCGCTCGATGTAGCCCATGATCTTGTCGAACTGCGCCTGATCGACCTGCGGGCCTTGCTCGGTGGCGGGGTCGAGTGGGTCGCCGAGCTTGCGCGCCTTGTTCATGCTCACCAGCTTGTCGACGAATTTGTCGTGTACCTTGTCTTCGACGAACAACCGGCTGCCGGCGCAGCAGCACTGCCCTTGGTTGAAGTAGAGCCCGAAGTGAGCCCCCATCGCCGCGGCATCAAGATCGGCGTCGGCAAACACCACGTTGGGGCTCTTGCCGCCGAGTTCGAAGGTGAGCCGCTTGAGGGTCGGCGCGGCATCTTGCATGATGATTTGCGCTGTCCGGTATTCGCCGGTGAAGGCGATCTTGTCGACGTTCGGGTGCTTGACCAGCGCGGCGCCGGCCGTCGGGCCGTAACCCGGCACCACATTGATCACGCCATCGGGGAAGCCCGCCTTCTGCGCCAACCGCGCCATCCGCAAGCAGGTGAGCGGCGTCTGCTCGGCCGGCTTCATCACCACGGTGCAGCCGGCGGCCAGCGCTGGGCCCCACTTCCAGGCAGCCATCAGCATCGGGAAGTTCCAGGGAATGATCTGCCCAGCCACACCCACGGGTTCGCGCCGCGTGTAGGTGAAGTACTCTCCGCGAATGGGGATCGTTTGGCCGTGAATCTTGTCGGCAAAGCCGGCGTAGTATCGCAGGCAGTCGATCACCAGCGGGAGATCGGCGCCGCGGCTGTCGCGGATCGGCTTGCCGTTGTCGAGCGTTTCGAGCGCGGCCAGTTCCTCGGCGTTTTCTTCGATCAAGTCGGCCAGCTTGTAGAGCAGCCGGCCTCGATCGCGCGCGTCCATCCGCCCCCAGGGGCCTTGCTCGAGCGCATGGCGGGCTGCCTTGACGGCCAGGTCGACGTCGGCCGCGTCTCCTTCGGCCACTTGGGCGATTACTTCTTCGGTGGCTGGGTTGACGGTCTCAAACGTGCGGCCACTCACGGCCGGCGTCCAGCGACCCCCGATGAAGCACTCCGTCTGGTGGATGCGTGGCAGCTTGGTCGGTTCGACGAGTGTGGCCATGATCGTGATCCCTCCGCAAAGAATGATGGCGCGCGAGATGCCGCCGGGTGTACTACTATTCCCCTACTGATACCCCCCACACGAGCGATGCGCTCAGGTTACGCGCTGCGTGCCAGCGCGGGGTGAACCGGCCGCCAGCAATGTCCGTTTCGTCGGCCTGCGATCGCGCCAAGAATTCTATCGCCGCCGAACTGCGGAAGCCAGCAAACCTGCCGCGACACTAGGCCGAGTGTGAGATCCGCATCCGATCGGGGTCAGGAACCGATTCCTGCGGTCGCTCGGCAAATCGAGGGTCTTTTCTGGAAACGGTTCCTGACACCGCTGGGGGCCGCGCACCAGCAGGGGCATCCCCCGCTGACTCGGCCGCGCAAGCCCACCGCCAATGCCCATCGGCTTTAGTCGCAACGGCAGGCATGGTAACCTTGGGCTGTCCTGGGGGGCATGTTTCGCTTTGCTAACTGTCGCGCCGAATTCTCGAGCTCGCCATGCCCAAGCGATCTAGCGCCGCGCAAGATTTGTTCGTGGCCGTCGTGGCGGTGCTTTCTGCCTGGCTGGCCCGCGTGCTGCTGGAACCCTTTGTCGGCGAACGCGTCCCTTTCATCACCTTTTTTCCTGCCGCGTTTGCCCTCGCCTGGTGGGGTGGTCTGCGGCCGACGCTCTGCCTGGCCGCCATCAGCGCGCCGCTGCTGACCTACTTTATCCTCGAGCCAAAATACGAGCTGGCGATCGCGCGTCCCGAATACCGTGTGGGGATGTTCATCTTCTTAACTGTCGTGCTGGCCGCCGGCTGGCTCGGCGAGCAAATGCATGCCGCCCGGCGCCGCGCGGTGCAAGCCCGCGACGACGCCGTGGCCGACCGCGAGCGCTTGTGCGTGACGCTCGCGAGTATCGGCGACGGCGTGATCGTGACCGATCCGGCGGGGCGCGTGCTGTCGCTCAATACAGTGGCCGAGCAGCTCACCGGTTGGCGGCAGACTTCGGCCGCCTTCCAACCGATCGAGGAAGTCTTCCACATCATCAATGAAGACTCGCGCACAAAGGTTGAAAGCCCGTGTGCCAAAGTGTTGACGACCGGTAAGGTCGTGGGCCTGGCGAATCACACGCTGTTGATCTCGCGCGATGGCAGCGAGCGACCGATCGACGACAGCGCTGCTCCCATCAAGGCGGAGAACGGCGAGTTGCTCGGCGTGGTCGTCGTGTTTCGCGACGTGACCGAGAAGCGCGCGGCCGACCGCGCCCTAGCACGCAGCGAGCGCAACCTGGCCGACTTTTTCGAGAACGCCGCCGTTGGCTTGCAATGGGTCAGCCCCGATGGCACGATCCTCCGCGCCAACCGGGCCAATTACGAACTGCTGGGCTATACCGAGGAAACGTACGTCGGCCGCAAAGTCTGGGAGTTCCACGCCGAGCGCTCCGCCATCGACGACATTCTCTGTCGCCTCCAGGCGGGCGAGACCATCAACAGCTACGAAGCCACGCTCCGCCATCGCGACGGCTCGCTACGGCACGTACTCATCACGTCGAACGTCCTCTGGGAGGATGGCCGTTTCGTCCATAGCCGCTGCTTCACGCGCGATATCACCGCGCGCAAGCGGGCCGAGGAAGGGCTCGGCTTTCTGGTCGATGCCACGACGACGCTGGCGGCCATCGTCGATCGACGCAGCGCCCTGGAACGTGCGGCCCGCATCACGATCCCCTACCTGGCCGATTACGCGGTGCTGACGATGGTCGGGCCCGAACGGCAGATCGAGTTTCAGGCCAGCGCCCATCGCGATGCCGCGCAAGAGACCCGGCTCACGGCGCTGCTCAATCGTTTTCCGCTCAACTGGAATTCCCCGTCGCTGGTCGTCAGCGCGCTCACCTCGGGCAAGTCGCAGCACGTGCCCGACCTCTCGTCGGCCTTGCTCGGCACGCTGGTGCAGTCCGACGAGCATCGCACGGCTGCGGCGGCCCTCAGCCCGCGCTCGGCGATCGTGGTGCCGCTGGTGATTCGCGAGCGCATCATCGGCGCGCTAAGCCTGGTGATGTCGGAATCGCAGCGCCGCTATTCCGCCCAGGATTTGCAACTGGCTGAGGAGTTCGCCCGACGAGTCTCGACGGCGATCGACAACTCGCAGTTGCTGCATTCGCTGCAGGAAACCAACCGCCAGAAGGATGAGTTCCTGGCGATGCTTGCTCACGAGCTGCGCAATCCGCTGGCCGCGATTCGCTATGCCGTGACGCTCGGTCAAATGTCGAGCGACGATACCGGCGAGGTCTACGAAATTGTCGAGCGCCAGGTCGAGAACCTCGCCCACCTGGTCGACGACTTGCTCGACGTCTCGCGGATCAGCCGCGACAAGATCAAGCTCGCCCGCGAGCACCTCGACGCCCGCACCATCGTCGAGCGCGCGGCCGCCGCGGCCCGCCCGTTTGTCGAAGAAAAACAGCACGCGTTGAAGCTCGACATCTCACCGCAGGCGATGCCGCTGTTCGTCGACCCCACCCGGGCCGAGCAAATCGTCGGCAACCTGCTGGCCAACGCCGCCAAGTTCACGCCCCCCGAGGGGCGCATCACCCTACGCGCCTATCCCGAAGATGATCAGTGTGTCATCCGCGTGACCGATAATGGGGTGGGACTTCCGCCTGAAATGCTGGCCCGCGTCTTCGAGCTGTTTGCCCAGGCCGATCGGTCGCTCGATCGCTCGGCGGGTGGACTCGGCATCGGGTTGACTGTCGCCCGCCGACTCGCCGAGATGCACGGTGGCAGCATCACCGCCACGAGCGCGGGTTTGGGCCTGGGGGCCGAGTTCACCGTGCGTTTACCACTCGTGCCAGCCCCCGCTGAAGGTGAAACGCCGCTCCCAGCCGATAGCGCTCCTGTTACCGCGCAGAAGATTCTCGTCGTCGACGACAACCGCGACACGGCCCGCACCGCGGCCCTGCTGCTCGAAGCTACGGGTCACGAAGTGCAAACTGCCCACGACGGGCCCACGGCGCTGGAGATCGCCCGGCAGTTCCGCCCGCAGTCGATTCTGCTCGACATCGGCCTGCCGGGGCTCAACGGCTATGAAGTCGCCCGCACGTTGCGCAGCGAGGGCTTCGAGCAAACCGTGATCGTGGCCATTTCGGGCTATGGTCAGGCCGAGGATCGCCAGCGCTCGCGCGAAGCTGGCTTCGACCACCACCTGGTCAAGCCGGTCAATCATCGCGTGCTGCTCGATGTGCTGCGCGCGGGGCGCACGTCGAGCATCGGCAGCTAGCATGCCAGTGCGCGGGATGGCCGAACGGTGCCGGGAACCGATTCCATTAACGCACGATAATTGGTGCGCGGTTGCGGGAGTCGGTTCCTGGCACCGTTCGGAGGTACGGTTCGGAGGCCCGTTTCGATCGAGACCGCCCCGCCAACTGATCTTGTCTCGCCAGGCTCCGCTGTGCTATCAGTATGCCTCCTGCCTTGGACCCCCTCCGTGCGAAAGGAAGCGCATGCGCACCCTCGGTCTCGCCACCTGGCTCTCGCGATTCGTCCCCTCGCTCGCCGCTACTTCGGTCATACTATTGTCGGCGCCCGCCGCCGCGCAATTCGCGCAGCAGCCAGTGACACAGCAGCCTGCCCCACAGCAACCAGCCGCGCAACAACCCGTGGCCCAGCCTGGCGCCGTGCCCTATGCGCCGCAGGCCCCCGCGCCGCAGTTCCAGTTTCAATCGCGCGAGGCGATCATCGTCGGCAAAGCGACCGAAGTGCTCCGCGCTTTCGCCGGGATGACGATCCGGCAGATTCCGCCTGCCATGCTGGTCGAAGCCGAAGCGGTGATTGTTGTGCCCGAGCTGATCAAGGCCGGTTTCATCATCGGCGGTCGGCATGGTCGCGGTGTGCTGTTGACGCGCGATCAAAACCGCCAGTGGAGCAACCCGCTTTTCCTCACCATCACTGGCGGGAGCGTCGGCTGGCAAGCCGGCGTGCAATCGACCGACATCGTGCTCGTGTTCCGTACGCGCAAGGGGCTCGACAGCATGTTGCGCGGTGAAGCCTTCACGTTGGGTGCCGACGCCGGCGTGGCCATCGGCCCGGTTGGCCGTCGGGCGGAAGCCGCCACAAACGCGCGGCTGGGCGCTGAGATCTATTCCTATTCACGCAGCCGCGGTTTGTTCGCCGGCGTGTCGGTCGAAGGTTCTGAAGTGCGGATCGACGTGGCCGGAAGCGCCGGCTACTACGGACTGCCGATCGGCTCGCCCGACACGATTCTTAACGGGAGCTACGAGCGCACGCCCGAGGGGGCGTTACAATTGCGTAGCATGCTGACGACCGCGTCGACTCCCCCCGCGCAGGCCGCGCAGCCAGGGCAGGTAGTGCCCGACGGTCAGGCCCCGCCTTTGGTGCCGCTGAATCAGCCGCCGGCCGGCACGCCCGCCGTGGTACCAGGCCCCGCGCCGGGCGGGCGTTAGCGCGAACGCATGTGATCTCGATCTGGAATTCGCGCGACACTGAATTCGCCACGGGCTTTGCCCAATACTGCCTGGCAATGATCTTCACCGGATCTTCACTTGCGCCCGGCACGAGAATCGCGCATGTTCATCAGGCATGGCGTCGGATGACAAGCAACCTGAAGCCGCGATCTGGCCCGAGAAGGTGGTCGACGGCAAGTACGCGCGGCTTCTCGAACGTTAGCTAAGCAAATTGCGCGACGAGTCGGCGCACGGCACTCGCCGGCTGTTTCTCGACGACGTGTTCGTCACCGATCTGTTGGCGTTCTTGTACCCAACCATCCAATCGTTGCGTTCGATCGAGGATTTTAGTCAAACGTTGCAAGCCCAGAAGCAAGTCGCGCTGCGGAAGCTCTATCGCAGCACGCTTTACGACATCAACCAACTGGCAAATCCCGGGCGTTTGGCGCCGATCTTGAACGCTTTGCCAGCGCAACTTTTGCCGCGCGCCGACATCGCCGTGGCAAGTGTTGTGGCAGCGCGGGTCGCAGCCACCTTGGTCAACTTTGTGCCAATCTGCGCGTTGCGAGACCACGTCCAGGTTATTCCAGTGTCCGCGCGAGGCCCGGGCAAGGGCCGCCAGGGGGTTCCGCACGCCAGTAACACCGCGGTATGCAACTTGCAAATCGTGTCGTGCTCACCTGAAAGAAACGAGTGAGTCGCTTACGGACCGGGTCAGTGTGGAACCGATGTCGACCGAAGAAGACAAACCGCTGCGGATTGCGCTGGCCGACGACAATCCCGATCTGCGCCGCGTGATGGCGCTGATGGTTGAGCGCTTGGGCCATCGCGCGGTGCTGACCGCCGCCGACGGCGCCGAGCTCATCGAACTCTGCTCGCCCGCCGAGATCGATATCGTCCTGGCCGATCTCGACATGCCGGAAGTTGATGGCCTGACCGCCGCGGAAGACCTCGCGCGGCGGGGTATTCCGGTCGTTTTGATCTCGGGCCACCGCGACGTCGATCAGGTTGTCGTGGAGCACGAGCCGATCGTCGCCTGCATCCGCAAGCCGGCCACGCTCGAAAGTCTGCGGCAGGCCGTCGAGCAGGCCCGGCGCGCCGCCGCCCAACGGCACACAGATCCCCAGTCGCCACCAACGCGAAAGCTCTCATGAACATTCTCGTCATCGATATCGGCGGCACCAACGTCAAGGTTTGGAAAACCGGCGAGCGCGAGAAGTGCAAGATCCCCTCAGGCAAGGAGCTGACGCCCCCAGCGCTCTTCGCCGAAGTGAAGAAGTGCGTGGAAGACTGGCCCGTCGACCGCGTCTCGCTCGGCTACCCAGGTGAGGTGGTCAACGGTCGCCCCGCTGCCGAGGCGATCAATCTCGGACCCGGCTGGGTCGACTTCGACTATCAATCGGCCTTCAACTGCCCGTTGAAGATCATGAACGACGCCTGCATGCAGGCGCTGGGGAGCTACGAAGGAGGCAAGATGCTCTACCTCGGACTGGGAACGGGCATGGGCACCACGCTGATTCTCGACGGCACGATCATTCCGCTGGCCTTGGGGCATCTGAAGTTCTTCCGCGGCGAAACTTTCGATCACTATCTCAGCCGCAAAGGGCTCGAACTGCATGGCCTCAAGCGCTGGCGCCGCGCCGCGATCGAAGCGGCCAACGTGCTCAAGCCGGCTTTCCTGGTCGATTACGTGGTGCTGGGCGGAGGCAACGCCAAGAAACTCGAAGAGCTGCCCGAAGGAATTCGCCGCGGCAGCAACGAGAACGCCTACTTCGGCGGCCTGAAAATGTGGCCCGCCGAGGAGCCCGCCGAAGGCAAGGCCACACTTTCGGTCGTCTCGCCGGCCGATGCGGAAGTGTCGCAAGTACGCGCATCGTGACCTGCTGCTGGCAGCGCGGCAGAATCGGCACATTTGGCCCGACCGCCAACTTCTGATCGTGCGGTCGACGCACGAGCGCTCACTTCTCGTCCGATCGGCCGCGCGCTCATGCTAGGTTTCTGTTGTTAGGCAGGCGGAAATTCGGTGACTGCGCGAGCGGTTCGCGCTCGACGCACGGTGCCCTTGTGCGCCGCAAGCATTCCCCCAGAAGCTGCGAACCGCCATGCCTGCACAACAACTTGTCGATCTGGTCTGGGTGCTTGTTTCGTCTTGCCTGGTCATGCTGATGCAGGCTGGGTTCTGCTGCTTGGAGAGCGGTTTTGCCCGCGCCAAGAACAGCATCAACGTAGCGATCAAGAATTTGTTCGACTTTTGCGTGGCGAGCATCGCCTTCTGGGCGTTCGGCTTCGCGATCATGTTCGGGCTCACCTGGCATGGCTTGCTGGGGACGACTGGCTTCTTGTTTGACGGCCGACAGGATGCTCGCGCTTGGAGCTTCTTTTTTTTTCAGTGCATGTTCTGCGGCACCGCGACCACGATCATCTCGGGGGCCGTTGCCGAACGGATGCGATTCTCGGGCTACGTCGTTACCAGCGCGCTTGTCTCGGGCTGCATCTATCCCGTCTTCGGTCATTGGGCCTGGGCAGGCGTTGATGTCGGCGCGCCGGTCGGCTGGCTTGGCCAGGCGGGCTTCATTGACTTCGCGGGCTCCACGGTTGTGCACTCGGTCGGCGGCTGGGTGTCGCTGGCGGCGATCCTGTTGATTGGCCCACGCTTGGGACGCTTTGAGCCGGGTCGCCCGGCCATGCACGGCCACAACTTGCCGATGGCCGCGCTGGGTGTGTTTCTGCTCTGGTTCGGCTGGTTCGGTTTCAACGGCGGCAGCACGCTGGCCATGAACGCCCTGGTGCCGCGCATTCTAGTGAACACAAACCTTTCGGCCGCGGCGGGGGGGGCCGCGGCGCTGACGATCAGTTGGCTCGTACTGCGGCGCCCCGATACCGCGGTGATGATGAACGGCATGCTCGCCGGTCTGGTCTCGATCACGGCCGGCTGCCACGTCACGAGCCCGGCCGCGGCCCTCGCGATTGGCGCCATCGGCGGTGTGCTCTGTTCAGTGATGACGTGGGTGCTCGAGCGGATTCGCATCGACGATGTCGTCGGCTCCGTGCCCGTACACGGCTTTTGCGGCGTGTGGGGAACGCTCGCGGTCGCTCTGTTGGGAAACGCCGAAGAGTGGGGGACGGGCCTGTCGCGACTCGGGCAGTTGGCCGTGCAAGCCAAGGGCGTGGGCGTTTGTTTTGGCTGGTCGTTCGGCGTGGGGCTCATCTTGCTGGGCGTCGTCAATCGCGTGGTCAAGTTGCGTGTCTCGCCCGAGGCGGAGCTCGAGGGGCTCAACGTCTCGGAACACGCCGTGGGGGCCGAACTGCTGGATCTGCTTACCGAGATGCACCACCAGCAACAGGCAGGCGACTTCTCGCGGCCGGCTACGGTCGAACCACACACCGAGGTCGGCCTGATCGCCGCTCAGTACAACCACGTGCTCGAGCGCGTTAACGAAGAAATCCGTCAACGCGAGCAAGCGTGCGAAGCGCTGCGTGCCGCCGAAGCGAAGTATCGCAGCATTTTCGATCGGGCCGTCGAAGGCATTTTTCAAACCACGCCCGACGGCCAGTACCTCAGCGCGAATCCCGCGCTAGCGCTGCTGTACGGTTATGAATCACCGGCCGAGTTGATTGAGCAGCTCTCGGACGTGCGCCGGCAGTTGTATGTCGAACCCGCGCGGCGCGACGACTTCGTGGCGGCCCTGGAGCGCGACGGGCAAGTACACGATTTTCAGAGCGAGGTCTATCGCCGCGACGGCAGTACGATCTGGATTTCGGAGAACGCCCGCGAAGTGCGCGACGTCGACGGCCGGCTGCTGTATTACGAAGGGACGGTCGCCGACATTACCGCCCGTAAGCGCTCGCAAGAATTATTGCGCGAGAAAGAAGCCGCGGAGGCCGCCAGCCGCGCCAAGAGCCAGTTTCTGGCCAACATGAGTCACGAGATTCGCACGCCGCTGAACGGTGTGGTCGGCATGCTCGACCTCGTGGCCGCCACGGCGCTCGACGAGCGGCAGTCGCGCTTCGTGCGCATCGCCAAGGGATCGGCGGCGGCGCTATTGAACGTCATCAACCAGATTCTTGATTTCTCCAAGATCGAAGCCGGCAAGATCGAGCTGGAACGGATCGAGTTCGAGCTGCCGACGTTGGTCGAGGACACGCTCGAGATGTTCGTGCAGCGGGCCGCGGAGAAGAAGATCGAGCTCGCCTGCCGCCTCGCGCCCGATCTCTGCGACGCGGTCGAAGGAGACCCCGACAAGCTCCGCCAGGTACTCATCAACCTGGTGAACAACGCCATCAAATTCACCGAGCGGGGCGAGGTGATCGTCGAGGTCACGCGGCAGCTCGGCGCCGACGGACGGCCGTTGGCCCGGTTCACCGTTCGCGACACCGGCATCGGAGTGCCGGCCGAGAGTCTGCATCGTTTGTTTCAATCGTTCTCGCAAGTTGATCCGTCGACGACGCGCAAGTACGGCGGCACCGGCCTGGGCTTGATGATCGCCAAGCGACTCGTCGAGCTGTGGCAGGGAGAGATAGGCGTGGAGAGTGCGCCGGGCATCGGCTCGGCGTTCTGGTTCACCTATCCGCTCTGGCCGGCCAATGAGCGGCCGGCCCCGCGGCGACTTCCGCCGAGCACGCTGCGCGGACTTTCCGTGCTGGCAGTCGACGACAACGCGACGAACCTGGAAATCCTCCACGAGCAGCTCGCGAGTTGGGACTTTCGCCCCACAACGGTCGCGAGCGCGCCAGCTGCCTTGGCCGCGCTCGAGGCCGCGGCAGCCGCGGGCAAGCCCTTTCCATTAGCCATCCTCGACGTGCAAATGCCCGAAATGGATGGCTTTGATCTGGCGCGTGAGATTCGCGCTCGCCCGCAGCATACTGGCACGCGTCTTGTGATGTTGACCTCACTCGGCGAGGCGCTCGATGAGACCTTGCGCGAGCAGCTTGGGCTGGCGGGCTATCTGCAGAAGCCTGCGCGGCAGTCGCGGTTGTTCGACGCACTTGTCGAGGCGCTTTGCGATCGCGAATCGACTGCGGCAACGGATTCACTGCCAGGCGAGCCCCGCCCCACGCCTCGCTCAACGCGAGCGCACGTCCTCGTCGCCGAAGATAACGAGGTGAATCAAATCGTCGTCTGCGAGCTGCTGACGCGGTGCGGCTGGACCTGTGAACTGGTTGGTGACGGTCAGGCAGCCGTCGAGCGGGCGCGCACGAACCACTTTGACCTGGTGCTCATGGACTGCCAGATGCCCAGGATGGATGGCTTTCAGGCCACGACCGCGATCCGCCGGTTCGAAGCCGAGGCCACGGCCGCGGGCAAGCCGCGACACGTGCCGATCATCGCGCTGACGGCCAATGCCATTCAAGGAGATCGCGAGCGCTGCCTGGCCGCCGGCATGGACGAATACCTCACCAAGCCGATTGATCCGGTTCAACTGGTGACGATCGTCGAGACGCTGATCGAATGCTCGGAGCGGGCGACGGGCAACTCCCACACAAGCGAGCCCAGTACGATCGAAGCGCAGCGGCAGGCGCCGCGCGACACAACCGCTGCGCCGCTGCCGGCTTCACGCGGCACACCCGCGTCAACGGTCCATCGGCCTGCCGCCCCATCAATTGCCCAGGGGTCAGCGCTGCCGGTGCTCGACCGCAAAGCGCTCGAGCGACGCTGCGGCGGCGACGACAAACTGGTCGCCCGCGTGCTCGATAAGTTTTCAGCGCGCCTCGATGAAACGGTCGAGGCACTGGCCGCGGCCTGTCGCGACGCTGATTTCAACGAGATCACCACCCGGGCGCACGCGTTGGGGGGCTCGGCCGGCAACACCGGAGCGCTGGCGATTGCGGCGCTCGCCATTGCCATGGAAAGCGACGCCCGCGCGCGGGATCTGCCGGCCAGTCGCCAGGCTCTAGCGCAGTTGCGCGCGGGGGCTCGCGACTGGCATCAGGAACTTTCGGCCGCGCCCGCTGGCCCGTCCCTTTCAACTTCCGTGAACGCAGGGGTTTAAGCATGCAACCGGTGTTGGTTGTGGACGACGACGAGATCACGCGCGAGCTGATCGAGCACACGCTCGTCAGCGCCGGATACGAGGTGCAAACCGCCTGCGACGGCCAGGCCGCGCTCGAGATCATCCGTCGCGACGACACGCGGCTGGTAGTTTCCGATTGGGAAATGCCGGGCATGCAGGGGGACGAGCTCTGCCGAGCGGTTCGCGCTGCCGATCTTTCGGCCTACGTCTATATCATTTTGCTTACCAGCCTGCATGGACCCGATCAGGTCGTCGCTGGCCTGAACGCCGGGGCCGACGACTTTATCAGCAAACCGTTCAATCGCGACGAATTGATCGTGCGGATGCGGGCGGGCGAACGCGTGTTGTCGCTCGAGACTCGCGACGTGACGATCTTCGCCCTGGCGCGGCTCGCCGAATCGCGCGATAGCGACACCGGCGCGCACCTCGAGCGGGTGCAAAGCTATTCGCGCGCGCTGGCGCAGCACTTGGCGCTCCGCGACGGCTTTCGCCGACTGGTCGATCCGGAATTCGTGCGGCTGATCTATCTCACCAGCCCCTTGCACGATATCGGTAAGGTGGGCGTGCCCGATTGCGTGCTGCTCAAGCCGGGGCAGCTCAACGAGCACGAGTTCGCGATCATGCAGACACATACGACGCTCGGTGCTCAGACGTTGACCGCGGCGATGGCCCGGTATCCGCACGCCAAGTTCTTGCAGATGGCGCGCGACATCGCGGCCACGCATCACGAGCGTTTCGACGGCAGCGGTTACCCTGCCGGCTTGCGCGGCGAGGCGATCCCGCTGTCGGGGCGGATCGTCGCATTGGCCGATGTCTACGACGCGCTCACTTCGCGACGGGTCTATAAGCCCGCGCTGACGCATGAGATCGCCCGCTCGATGATCGTCGCCGAGGCGGGAAAACACTTCGATCCCGAGGTGGTCGCTGCGTTTCTCTCGGCGGAGAATGAGTTCCTCGCCATCAGCGATAGGTACGATCGGGCAAGCGACACGCCGGACGAAGTCGCCGAGCTTGTCGCCGGTTGAGTCGCGGCAGTTGCGCAAACTGCGTTGTTTGCCACGGGCAATCAGTGCAGCAGGCCCCAGCCGTAGACGATCACGAACGTCGTGAATAGCAGGCTCAGCAGGTGATAGCCCGCTCGCAGCCACCACGTGGTGAGAAACTGCTTGGCTGCCAGCAAGGGTTGCAGCGACAAGCGAATGCCCCAGAACGCCGCGCCGTAAGCGCAGAACGAGCGCGCCAGTCGCGAGCCGGCCGCCAACTCGTCGGCGTTGACCAGGCAGATCAGCCCCAAGCTGACGATCGACAGCACCACGTAGCCGCCGTAGATCCAGAACAATTGTCGCACCAGTTTGGGAAGCCCGGCCAGCTCGCGTCGCCAGTCGAGCCGCACGGGCACGAGCGCCGACGCCACGAGCACGCAAAGTTGTCCGCAGCCGAGCCAGAAGATCGCATCGACGAGGTTCAGGTTCATCGTACACCTCCGATCGCGTGCAGAAACGGCACCACGACGCGCATCACAAACGGCGGATGAAACAACAGCGGGCACGGGATCACTAGCACTGCCAGACAAAACAACCAGCCGCGGACTCCGTGCCCCAGGCCCGCGGCGCGGCCCCAGCAGCTACGCTCCAGCAGGATCGCCGCGGCTTGAATTAAGAAGAACAGCGCCGGCAGGCCGTATCCTCCGCCCGCCGGTAACGAAATCACGACATCGTGTACCAGCCCGCTAACGAGGAACGCGAGCACGAGCGCGCCGACGGGGCCGAACTTGCGCACCATCGGGCGAAACAGCAGCCGATGCGTCAGGTCGCGGAAGGCCAGGTTCCAACGCTGTCCCCAGAATTCGCTCACGCCGCGCGACGTCAGCGGCCATTTCATGATCGGCACGGCGTCGATGTCCGCCTGTCGATACACGCACGAGAGAACGTGAAACAAGCCGAAGTGCAGCACCAGCACGATGCCCAGCATGCCGACCCAACCGACGAGATACTCGCGGAACGCATCGGCCGCCACCGGCGCGGTAGGCATGGTGGTTGACGCAGCGATGCCGGGCATCATCGCGGGCAGCAGCTTCGGCACCACAACCCGCAGAATGACGAGGCCCGCGGTGAACTTGGCCGCCGCGAAAGCCCACTCGCCGAGCGTCGGCCGCTTCGCCCGATTGCCAAACAAGAAGCCATCGGCGTCCATGCCTGGCCAGGCCAGGAGATAGCACGCGTGCTTCCAGACGGGCGCTGTGCCACGGCCGTGCATGAACCAGCTCGTCAACTTTAGTGCGGCATAAATGGCGACAGCCAAGAGCCACATCATGCCCCAACGCGGCAGCACGGCGCTATCGAACCAATCCATGTCTGCCCAGCCGATCACAACGCACCTCAAAACTCCCGCGACGGACGAATCGAAGAAATCGCTCGCGGCGCCCAATCCTTGTCACCAATCGCGTCGCCAAGCAATTAACCGCAATCGCCGAGCAGCAATAACCGCGGCCAGGTAGTAGGCCGTGCGCAAAATCGCCGCCTACGCGTCGCTGAATATCCGCGATGTCCCTGCTATCCTGCTCTGGGGCAATGATGCACCGCGCTGGAGCGTTCGAGCATTCGAGCGACCTGCGTGCATCGCTCGCGCCGGCGACGTAGCCGGCAATTCGCTCGTCACCCGGATGAACCGCATGTTCCCCAAGATTTCGAGTCTGAAAACGGTCGACGCCTTTCGGGCCCGCCTCGCGGCGCTAGGGCTCGAACTACCGGTCGACGATGCGCCGCTGAGTGCTGCTGCCGGTTCACCACTGGCCGCGCCGCTGGAAGTCGCCGGCCGCGCGATCGGCAATCGCTGGTGCATACAGCCGATGGAAGGTTGGGACGGCCAGCTAGACGGCTCGCCGAGCGAGCTGACGCTGCGCCGCTGGCGACATTTCGGCTCGAGCGGCGCCAAACTGATCTGGGGGGGCGAAGCAGCCGCCGTGCAGCACGATGGCCGCGCGAACCCCAATCAATTGCTGGCGACCACAGAACATCGCGCGGGACTGGCCGCACTGCTGGCCGAACTGCGCGGCGCGCACCAAGCCTGCTTGGGGCACACTGACGACTTGCTCGTCGGCCTGCAACTGACGCACTCAGGCCGCTACGCCCGGCCGAACGGCCCGCGGCTCGAGCCCCGCATCGCGCAGCATCATCCGCTGCTGGACGTGCGAACCGGCATCGACCCGCGCGACGATGCCCCGCTGTGGACCGACGCCCAGCTCGAGCAGTTGATCGAGCGATTCGTGGTGGCCGCCGGCGTGGCCCGCGACGTCGGCTTCGATTTCGTCGACATCAAAGCGTGTCACGGCTACTTGCTGCACGAGTTTCTGTCGGCCCGCGATCGGCCGGGCCCGTTCGGCGGCGACCTGGCGGGCCGCTCGCGGCTGTTGTGCGAGATCGTGGGCCGCGTGCGCGATGCCTATCCCGAGTTGCTCGTCGGCGTTCGGCTCAGCGCGTTCGACACAGTCCCCTTTGAGTCGCCGACGCGGGCTGCCGAACAAGTCGATTCCCGCGCGCTCGACAAAGAACCCAATCGTGGGCAGCCGACTCCGCACGCGCATCTGCTGCCCTATCGTTGGGCGTTCGGCGCGGCGGCCGACGATCCACGGCACGGCGATCTGGCCGAGTCGTGCGCGCTCGTCCAGCGATTGTTCGAGCTCGGCGTGCGGCTGTTCAACGTCACGGCCGGCAGTCCGTATTACAACCCGCATGTGCAGCGGCCCGCCTGGTATCCGCCGAGCGATGGCTATCCGCCGCCCGAAGATCCGCTAGTCGGCGTCTGTCGGCAGATCGCGGCCACGCGCGACTGCAAGCGGGCACTTCCACGCGCGGTCTTCGTCGGCAGCGGCTATTCGTATCTGCAAGACTATCTGCCACACGTCGCGCAGGCCGTGGTGCGGGCGGGCTGGGTCGACAGCGTGGGGCTCGGCCGCATGGTGTTGTCCTATCCCGGGCTGCCGGCCGATGTGCTGGCCGGCAAGCCGCTCGCTCGGCCGCTGGTCTGCCGCACGTTCAGCGACTGCACGACCGGGCCGCGCAAAGGGCTGGTCTCCGGCTGCTACCCGCTCGACCCGTATTACAAGCGCCTGCCCGAGGCGGCAGTGCTGCGCGACCTGAAGCGGGGCGAAAGCAGTGGCTAGTGGTTAGTGGTTCGACGGCAGGGGGTTGGGGTGCGGGGCTTTCGGTGCGTCGCCCGGCAAAAAAAACGCAAAGTATTCACTTCGCGCTAGCTTCGCGCGGGGCCGCACGGGTATCATCGCGCCCAATCGTGCGTCGGGATGGTTGTCCAGGCTCGTTCCCCA
Organism: uncultured Planctomycetaceae bacterium; assembly: GCA_964495375.1. Taxonomy (GTDB): domain Bacteria; phylum Planctomycetota; class Planctomycetia; order Pirellulales; family JAEUIK01; genus JAIESQ01. Next base: position 54,894 of record CAZBWM010000032.1, read on the forward strand.
TGACCGAAAGGCGGCTGGCTAATGAACGCGACTGTGGCGAAAGTGTGGGCAGGAGTTCGATTCGTGCTGTTGGCGGGGTCGGTTCTCCTGGGGGGCGCCCAAGCGGCCCGGGCCGTGGCAATCAGCGCTTCGTACAGTTCGGCGCAGGCAGGCTCGAATCACATTGGGCTGCCGCCCGTGGGGACGCTCTTCGATCCCGGCACACCCGACTTCGGTTTCTTAGGTTTGGTGGCGCCGGGGGCGGGCTTCACGACGGTGACCGTGCCGTTTGCCTACCCAGCCAATGCCCCCAACGCGGGCAACGCCGTGCAAATGTTCGGCGACGCCGTTTCGAAGGTCACGAACCTGGGTGCTGGCGCGTTCCAGGTCGAAGTCACGCTGACCAACTTCTTCATGAATCAAGGGACGGCGCTACCGGCCACGGACGAATACGTCTACCTCAACGTGTGGGAGACGTTCACCGGCCTGGGCGTGCCGGCCAGCTTGCAGTGGTCGACCGCGGGCACGATTTCGGTCTTTGGCCTGTGGAACGCCGGGCCGGCCAGCTTCGTGGCGATCGAACCGACGGCCATCGTCTACGACCCGGGCTTTGCGACGTGGGGTCAGGCATCGCCGTTTTTTGGGGCCAATGGCACGGGGCCCGGCAGTGGGCCACTCATCGGATCGCAAACGGTCAATTCGCTCGCGCCCTACGTGACGGCCGGCCAGGTGAACGTCGGCATGCAGGCGATCTTGATTCTCGATGATCTGATTGGCGTGGGGGGGGCATCGATGAATCTGCCGACGAGCTTGCACCTATCGATGACGCTGACTCCGGTGCCGGTGCCCGAGCCTTCGTCGCTGGTCATGGCGTGCCTGGCCCTGGCGGGCGGAGCCGTGGCAGTCGCGCGCCGCAGCCGGCAGCAGCGCCGTAAGACTGCCGGCTGAAGCGCCGCGGAGGCGCCAGAATTTAGCCCGCAGCGCCGCAAACGCGTCACGCACTAGCCCGCAGCGCAGCAAGGGTTCGTCGGGGCGTGAGGCAGGGATTAGGAGCTAGAGGTTTGGGATCAGTGGTCAGTTCGCTGAGTTCAGTTTCCAGGGCCTAGCTTTGTGGCGCGCCGAAGTCTTCGCCGCGCAGCGGCGGCGGCACTTAGCCGGGGTGCGTAAGCCCCCGGATAGTGGAGAATTGAGCGCCCAAGCCGCGCAGCGGCGACAGAACTCTTCCGTCGCAGTGCCGAGTCAATCGGCTAAGAATGCAAGCGTGCCGATGCCGACGAGACGAACGTGACGTGCCCGGATAAAGACAACGCCTGTCGCCGCTGCGCGGCTTGGCGATGTTCTCGCGAACGGTTCCGTGGGTTTCACCCACGGCTAAGTTCTGCCACCGCTGCGCGGCGGGTTCGTCTGCCGCGCAGCGGCGCAGGGTAGTCGTCTCGCTCCGCGAGACGAAATTGCATCACGGCGGAGCGTGATGAGTACACTGGCCGGTCGTGGCACGGCCATCCTGGCCGTGTGATTCATGGGCTGGAAGCCCATGCCACGGCATAAGCCGCGCAGCGGCGACAGAGCTTAGCCGGGGTGCGTAAGCCCCCGGATAGTGGAGAATCAAGCCCCAGAGCCGCGCAGCGGCGACATCGCTCGGTCACACGTCGTGAGGCGGATCAAGCTCTAGAGCTCGAATCCACCGTGCGCACCTGCGGCCGACCACGCAAAAAATAGAACGTCCCTGCTTGCTCTCCTCGCCAGCGGCAGAGAATTGATCCCCGTCCCAATCCCCGTCCCCTTTAATTCACTCTATCTCGATACTTTGACGACTAACGCGCCGGATTTCGAAGATGAACGGTTGTATTTGTTTTGACCGGTTCTATGCGAGACTGTCACCCCAGCACAAAATTCACGAGCCGTTTCGGCACCAAGATCAGACTACAGGCGTCAGACTACAGGCGATAAAGATCACCCACCGCGCCGTCGCATCGCAACCACGCACACACCGGCCAGGCTCAGCGTCATTAGCAAAAACGCCGAGGGCTCGGGCACGACGAACGCCGCCTGCCAATCGGCCGCATTGGCGCCTGTGCCGTCGAGCTGCAACTGCCAGTTGGCCGTGCCGGAGAAGGTGAGATCGGCCGGCGAATCGCCCGACGCGATTTCGACCGGCATCGAGAACGAGCCGGCCAGGCTCAGCGGGCCAAGCTTCAGGTTCGAGAACGGGAACGGAATCAGATAACGCTCGGGGCCCGGCGGACCGGGGGCCGGCGTGACCAGGCTCGGCTCGCTGTCGGGGACCGGGCCGGCGATGGTGCCAGTGAGCGACGACGACCCCGTGAGCAGTCCGCCGCTGGTGAGCAGGATCGGCGACGTCAGCCCGTAGCCGGGAATGTCGGTCAGCCAGATGTCGACGAACATCGAGACAGCGACCGGGACCGAGACATCTTGCACGATCGGGATGTCGATACCGAAGGGTTGCGGCGCCACGGGCGTGAGCACGGCCTGGCCGTTCTGCCGCACCTCGAAGCCGTGGAAGTCGAAGCGATAGATGAACTGCTCGGTCGTTTCGAATGTGCCGAGCTTCACGTCGTGCCCCGGCCCGGCCGATTGGGGGTCGAGCGGCTCGGCGGCGGGGTCGGCCAGCAGCGTTAGGTTATCGAGCGCGTCGAGCTGGTGCACCGTATAGGGGACGAGCGCCGAGCTGACCGGGCTGAACGTGACGTCAACGCCGCCGGCGGCCGGCACCTTGAGCGCGAAGGGGGCGCTGACGCCGAAGAAAGTGTTGAAAGGCTCAGACGACAGGATGTAGTCGGTCCCTTCGAAGGTACCAACGCCCGAGGCCGAGTAGCCGAGCGTGAGCGACTCGAGGCCGATCTGCTGGAACGTGGCCTGGTTGGTGCCGGGGACGGTCGCGGCGGCGGCAGTGTGGGCGAAGGAAGTCGCCCATGCGGCAGCGGTCGCCAGACTCAGGAGACCGAACCGCGCGAGTCGCCCGACGTTTCGCCCTCTCATGCCCTTCCCCCCCTGGAAGTTTGGCGCCGGTGCGGGCACGAACGGCCGCACGCCCTGGGGCGCCAAAATTGGACGGCGCCAGTATGTGAAGAAACGTTGAGCGAAGCAAGCGGGAGGCGGGGATGGTGGGCAGTGGTTAGGGGTTAGTGGTTAGGGGTTAGACTGCACGGCTTCAGGCGGCGAGGAGAGGGTGGTGCGTTTCACGCACCCTGCAAGGCGCTGCCCGCTAGCCCAGAACGAAATTCACCAGCCTCTTCGGCACCACGATCACTTTGACCACCGTTTGGCCGGCGAGCAGCTCTTTGACTTTCGCGTCGGCGCGGGCGGCCGCTTCGAGCTGTTCCTTGCTGGCGTCGGCCGGGACGGTGATCTTGCTGCGGACCTTGCCGGAGATCTGCACCGGCACTTCGATGCTCGTCTCGCGGATGGCCGCTTCGTCAAACTTCGGCCAGGGCTCGTAGGCCAAGGTGCCGGTGTGCCCGAGCGCTTGCCACAGCTCTTCGGCCAGGTGAGGCGCGAACGGAGAGAGCAACAGCACGAACGGTTCGAGGCACGCCCGGGGGCGCGTGGTTAACTTCGTAAAAAAGTTGGTGAACTCCATCATCTTGGCGATGGCCGTGTTGAAGCTGTGCGACTCGATGTCGGCCGTGACCTCTTTGATGGTGCGGTGGAGCACGCGGAGCTGATCGGCGTTGGGGGTGCTGTCGTCGATGGCAGGCGAGAGCTCGTTGCGCTCGTCGATGCGGTCGTTGATGAACAGCCGCCAGACGCGGTCCAAAAAGCCGCGGACGCCGTTGACGCCAGCCATGCTCCAAGGCTTGGATGCTTCCAGCGGGCCCATGAACATTTCGTAGAGGCGCAGCGAGTCGGCCCCGTACTCGGTGACCACGGTGTCGGGGTTAACGACATTGCCACGGCTCTTGGACATCTTGTGCGACCGGCTTTCAACGCGCAGGGCCGGATGCGTTGCAAGGACGAAGCCTTCGCCCTGGAGCTTGTGCACCATGTCAACGCCAAGCCTGACGGCGCGCAGAGGTTCACCTTCAGGTCCGATTGGTTTGAACGCAGCGTCTTCACGCACGTCGGCGGCGGAGATCCAGGATCCATCGGCCCGCTGGTAGCCAGTGTGCTCCATTTCGCCGAGGATCATCCCCTGATTCACCAGCTTGCGGAACGGCTCGCTGGTGGTCACCACGCCGCGATCGAAGAGAACCTTGTGCCAGAAGCGGCTGTAGAGCAAATGCAGCACCGCGTGTTCGGCCCCGCCGATGTAGAGGTCGACCGGCATCCAGGCGGCTTCGAGCTGCGGGTCGATCGCGGCCGTGGCATTCTTGGGATCGATAAAGCGCAGGTAGTACCAGCAACTGCCGGCCCATTGCGGCATGGTGTTCGTCTCGCGTTTGTAGCGGACGCCATCGATCGTGGGGTAGAGCCAGTCGTGTGGGGCCTGCTCGAGCGGGGGCTCGGGGCGGCCGTGCGATTTGAATTCAGCCAGCGTCGGCAGATCGAGCGGCAGATCGGCGGGGGTGAGTGCGCGGAGCCGGCCGGTGGGCTGCCCGGCGGCGTCGAGCTCATGCAGGATCGGGAAGGGCTCGCCCCAGAAATGCTGCCGACTGAAGAGCCAATCGCGGAGCTTGTAATTGACGGCCTGGCGACCGACGCCGGCCGTGGCCAGGTCGGCGGTGATCCGCTCTTTGAACGTGGCGGTGTCGTGCCCGTTGTAGGGGCCGGAGTTGATGGCGATGCCGGAGCCGGAGTAGCAGGCTTCAGGCTTCAGACTACAGGCTTCAGGAGGAGAGGAAGAGGACGCAGCGGAAGCACTGCTGGGCAAGCCAGCAGTGGCACCCGATTTGTTTTCAGGAGGTTCGACGACCGCGATGATCGGGATGCCGAACTGTTGGGCGAACTCGAAGTCGCGCTCGTCGTGCGCTGGCACGGCCATGATCGCGCCGGTGCCGTAGCCCATCAGCACGTAGTCGGCGACCCAGATCGGCACGCGCTCGGCATTGATCGGGTTGACCGCGTACGCGCCGGTGAAGACGCCGCTTTTGGTTTTCGCAAGATCGGTGCGGTCGAGATCGCTCTTGCGGGCCGCCTGATCGCAGTAGGCTTCGACGGCGGCCTTTTGTTCGGGCGTGGTCAAGCGGGCGACGGCCGGATGCTCCGGCGCGATCACCATGTAGGTGGCGCCGAAGAGGGTGTCGGGTCGGGTGGTGTAGATCCGCAAGACGTCGTCAGCCGGTTTGCGGGGGAAGGAGGATTTTGCCCGAGCGGCTTTCCACGACGCATAGCCATCGAGCGATTGCTTGCCCTGGCCATCACCGACATAAAAATCAACTTCGGCGCCGGTGCTGCGGCCGATCCAGTTGCGCTGCAGGGCTTTGACCCCTTCAGGCCAGTCGACCTCTTTGAGGTCTTCTTCGAGGCGGTCGGCGTACGACGTGATTCGCAGCATCCACTGCCGCAGCGGAATGCGGACGACCGGATAGCCGCCGCGCTCGCTGACGCCGCCGATCACTTCTTCGTTCGCCAGTACGGTGCCGAGCTCGGGGCACCAGTTGACCGGCGCTTCGATCTGATAGGCCAGGCGGTGGTCGTCTTGATATCGCTCGATTGATTCGGGGCCGGCGGCCTGCACGTCAGCAGGGATCGGCAGCTCGGCCAGCGGGCGGCCACGGCGCGCGTCGGTGTCGTACCAGGTATCGAACAGCAGCAGGAAGATCCACTGCGTCCAGCGGAAGTAGTCGGGGTCGGTCGTGGCCAGCTCGCGGTCCCAGTCGTAGCTGAAGCCGAGCATCTTCAACTGCCGGCGGAAGTTGGCGATGTTCTTTTCGGTGGTGATCCGCGGCGGCGTACCCGTGCGCTTGGCGTGCTGCTCGGCGGGCAGCCCGAAGGCGTCCCAGCCCATCGGGTGCAACACGCTGCAGCCGCGCATGCGGGCGAAGCGGCAGACGATGTCGGTGGCGGTGTAGCCTTCGGGGTGGCCGACGTGCAGGCCGTCGCCGCTGGGGTAGGGGAACATGTCGAGGACGTAAAGCTTTTCGCCGCTGGGCATGCGGGGGGCGGCGAAGGTGTTGTGCTCGGCCCAATAGGCTTGCCACTTCGGTTCGACGATGGCGGGATTGTAGCGAGGCATGGCAGGTTGCGGTTGTTTGGTAGGAGAGGGTGAGGCAAGTGCCCGACGCGGCGAGCGCGAGGACGCTAGCAGAACGTTGGTGTCTGCCAGTTACGACGCGGAGGATCGCTCGCACGTTCGGGGTAAGCGACGGAAGTTGGCGATTCTACCGGGAGTTGGCAGCGCGAGGTAGGAGCCGCGGCCGTGGCCGGGGGGCACATTGCTCTTGCGTCGGCCGTGGGCGCGTCGGTACAAGACGCGGCCTTTGTCTGGAGATAGGCTCGTCGAGAGCGCAGCCCGTTCGGGCGTTTTCGCAGAGTCGCCGTGGCGGATGTGTCGCGCGGCGAGCAGTATTTCACGTGTATTGATCCACGGCCCGCCGCGCGGTTTGCGCCCGCGGTGGTTGCCGGTTCGGCAGATTCCGTTGAAACACGCAAGGAGACAGCGCATGCCGCGCCGTCACGCTTGGCAATTGTTGTTGATGATGTTGGCCTGGGGAGTGTCGGTGCCGGTGGCCGGCGCGGCCGAGGGTCGACCGCCATATGTCGGTTACATCACGGCCGATCATGTCGATGCGCGGAGTGGGCCAGGGGATGAGTATTACGCGACGATGCGGCTCGGCCGGCGCGATCGCGTCGAGGTTTATCGACACGACCCCGGCGGCTGGTTCGCCGTGCGGCCGCCGCAGCACAGCTTCAGTTGGGTGTCGGGCGAGTTCGTGCGCCGCACCGGCGACACCGGTGAAGTGATCGGCGACCGCGTGATCGTGCGGGTCGGCAGCCAATTGGATAACACGCGCGACGTGATTCAGGTGCGGCTCAACCGCGGCGAACAAGTGCAGATCCTCGGCTCGAAGGAGTTTGACGACGGAGCCGGACCGCGCGTCTGGTTTCAGATTGCGCCGCCGCCGGGCGAGTTCCGCTGGGTCCATGGGCGGTATGTGTCGAGCCAGCCGCTGAAGCCCGAGCGCGCCGCGCCGGAACGCGCGGACGAGGACGTGGCGCCGGTGCGCGAAGCCGACGATCGACGCAGGCAGTCGCACGCGGACGAAGAAATGGTTCGCCCACGCGACGACCAAGACTATGCCGACGAGCGCTCTGAGCGCGAGGCCGACGACGCCGAGCGCGACGAAGTGCGCCGCGACCGACCGCGCCGCGATGAGGTACACGCTGACGAAGCGGAAGAGGCCGACAATCCGCACACGCCGACGGTGCGTGTCTCGCGGCGTCGTCCGGCCGATGAAGCTGACTGGGACGATTACGAATCGGATGAAGGACGCGAACGTTACCGCGACAGCGATCGTGACCGTGACGAAGCGTACGACCCGGATTCGCGGGCTGCGCGGCGCGAGCGCGCCCGGCGCGATCGCTTGCGCGCGGCGGCCGAAGCCGAAGCGGCTGAAGCCCGGCTCGAGGCCGAGCGGGATCGTGCCGACCCCAATCGGGCCGAGCGGGAGCGAGCCGGAGCTGCACTCGACCGCGCGCCCAGCGAGCGATCGCGCGATGGCGCTCGCGGATCGCGCGGAGCCGAAGCGGGCGCCGCCGATCACGAGCACAATCCCGCGGATCGCGACGAGGCATCCGATGCCGGAACGTGGCGCACGCGCGGTGGACGGCGTCGCGACAGCGTCGATCAGTCGGCCGAGGCCCACCCTGGCGCTGCGACCGACGAGCGTTTCCAGGCCGAGATCGACGAACTGGATCTCGAACTGTCGGCGATGGTGGCGCAAGAAGCCTCGGAGTGGAACTTCACAAACTTGCGGGCCCGCGGCGAGGCGATGCTGACGCGCGGCCAAACGGCGCTGGAGCGCGGCCGGGTGCGGCGCGTGCTGACGAAGCTCGAACGCTTCGCCGACATCAAGCAGCGGCTCGACTCGGCCGCGAACATTGCGGCCGATACGCAGCGACTCAATGCGCCCCTGGCCGCCACGCCGAGCCAATCTCGCGGTCCGCATATGCGCCCCGCGTTCGATGGCGTCGGTCGCTTGGCTCGCGTGCAGAGCGATCGCGCGGGCGTGCCCGCCTTTGCCCTGACCGACACCAGCGGGGCGGTGCGTTACTACGTGACGCCGTCGCCGGGAACCAACCTGCAGCACTACGTCGGTCAGCAAGTCGGCATCAACGGCACGCTGGGCTTTCTGCCGGAGCTCAACACGCAGCACGTGACGGCGCGGCGCGTGGAATCGATCACCGGCGACCGCACGTTGATGCGGTAGCAGTTGCGCGAGGTCGCGAGCTTCGGCAGCCGATGCGGCAGCCGATGCCGCGTCAAACTCTGCGGCCTTGGCCGACGGTGGCGATTGCACCAGCGCGAGCGAGATCGCACACCCGCGGCGTAGCCATACGTGCCCGGTAGTGGCGATTCTTACGGCGAATTCATCGCCAAACCCGCAAAGTTCGCATTGCGGCCAGCCGATGATTGCCACTAGTATGTCCACGCGACAGTTGGACATTTTGAGCCGCGAGCCGCGTGGACTCGATTCGCGCGGGGCGTGGCAGTTCGGCCGTCGCTCATTTCACCTTGCAAATCCATAGATCTTGAGCAGCCACAGCCTGTGGCGATTCGTTTGACAACCCGAGCCGCAGGCCAGTAGCCGGAAACTCTTATGAGCACAATCGCCGTGTCGGCCGTGGGAGCGATGCCTCCGCGCACGTTCGCGGAGCGCGGCCGGGCCGTGATCGGGATTGCGATTCTGGCTCCTTTCGCCATCGCCGGATTGTTTCATACTCCGCTCGGAGAAGGGCGCCCGTGGTTGCAGTTGGCGCTCGACGCCTTGGGCTGGGCCTCGTTCGTGGCCGGCGCCGGGTTGCGGATTTGGGCCACGCTCTATATCGGTGGGCACAAGGGGAAAGACCTGATCACCGAGGGGCCGTACTCGATTTGCCGGAACCCGCTTTATCTCGGCGTGTTCTTCCTGGTGCAATCGGTCGCGTTTTTTTTGGGTAGCCCCTTGATGGCCTTCGGAATCGTGCTCGCCTTGCTGGTCTACCTGCGCGCGACCGTGGCCTCCGAAGAACGGCGACTCGCGAGCCGGCAAGGAGACGCGTTCGTCCAGTATTGTCAGCACGTGCCGCGGTTCTGGCCGCGGTTCGGGCTGTACCATGCGGGGGAGAAACTTGAAGTCGATCTGCGCAGCTTGCGACTCGAGGTGTTCCGGGCACTGCGCTGGTGCGCGATTCCGCTGGCGTGCGAGGTGGTGCGACTTGTCATTCGGCAACCGGGCTGGCCGCGGCTGTTTTAGTTCGCGGCGGCGAGTCCCCGATTGACCGCGCGAGCCCGGGACGGGAGTCGTTTCGGCCTGTCCACTGACCATCCGCTACCGCGCTGGGTGCCACTGCTGGCTTGCCCAGCAGTGCTGGGTTTCGGGTGGCATCGCCAAATTGCGTTGCCTTGTCTGTCGCGACTTCAGACGCGAGACCGAAGCCAGGATCGCGGATTGCAGAGTCACATCTTCTGCTGGCTTGCCAAGCAGTTAGACGCTTTCTACTGTGAGGGCATGGCTCGGCCCCGACCTCATCGAAAGCTGGTCAAGCACTTCGACAACGCCACTGACATTCGTGAATTGACGTTCTCTTGCTACGAGCGACGACCGCTGCTGACCAACAACGACTGGCGTGAGATGTTAGCACGGAGTATTGACGCGTCGCTTGAACGGCACCGGTATCGATTGGCAGCGTTCGTATTTATGCCGGAGCATGTGCACTTGATCGTCTGGCCATTGCCGTCGGCTTCCGGCATGGAGTTGGTGTTGAAGGCCATCAAGCGGCCGTTTTCGTTTCGAGTGAAGCAGCAGCTCGTCGCCAAGCAAAGTCCGTTGTTGCAAAAGCTGACAATCCTGCAGCGACCTGGAGTGTCAACTTTTCGATTCTGGCAGGAGGGGCCTGGATACGACCGTAACTTGACGCTCGGTCAAGCCCTTTTGGCGTCGATCGATTACGTGCACATGAACCCTGTGCGACGAGGGCTGTCCAAGAGCATGCAAAACTGGCTCTAGTCAAGTGCTCGCTGGTTTCAAGACCCCGAGGCAAGAATGGACGAGCGCCTGCCAAAGCTGCATCGTTTGCCGCCGCATTGGTTTGACTGATGCCACGCGGGCACTGCTGGGCAAGCCAGCAGTGGCACCCAGGAGCTCGCCGTCGTGGCAAGGTCGCAAGGCGGAAACGACTCCAGTCCCCGCGTGAGACTACTTCGCCGGCGCCAACTTCTCTCGCGCGTCTTGCGCGCCCGCGCGGTAGATGTTGCGCTCGACACCGTTGGGACTCGCGACCGCTAGTTGCTCGAGCGCCGCGGCGCGCAGTTCAAGCGACGGGACATGACTGGCATCGACCGACAGCGTGATGTCGGTCAACTCGACGACCAACTGCCAGTTGCGGACCTCGCGGGCTTCGAGCGCGCGGGCGACGAGCTGATCGACACCACCGGCCGCTTCGACGATCGCCTGGTTCAACTCGCTGTTGGATCCGGGATTGAGATGGGCCGGCTGCATGTCGTACCAGCCGGTGTAGCCGCGGTAGACGCCGTTGACGCCCCAGGCAACCTGCCCGTAGAGCGGTTGCAAGTAAGGGAGCTTCGCGAGCCGCTCGGGCAGCTTCACCGTGCGGCGAATCTCTTCGAGCGGCGTGCCACGGTTGAGGCCCGCCACGGTGGCGTCGTGCACGTGGCGGATCGCGGCGGCGTAGTTGGTGAGCGTGTCGCGAATGTTGTCGACGCCGGCCAGGGGCTCGCCGTGCGACGGAACCATTTGCTCGGCGCCAAGTTTGGCCATGCGCTCTACCGATTCGGCCCAGGTGAGAATCGGGCGGTTGGGTTTCATCGGGCTGGCCAGCATCGGAAAGCTGGCGTAGAAGAGGTCGGCCGGCAGCAGCGTCTTGTTGGCGGGGAGCCAGACGAACGACTGATCGAGCGTTTCGCCCGGCGCGTGATAGATCTCGAAGTCGATGCCGCCGGTGGAGAACCGATGCTCGGCGTCGAAAGTGAACTGCGGAGGCAGGTAACCGATGACCAACTGCGTCGCTTCGCGGGCGACGGTGATGCCGCGCTGGTCGGCCGGTAGATTGGCTCCGAACTGCAAGGCGTTGAGCCGGCGGTTGTAGCCCATCAGCCGCTGATACTCGGCCATTTCGGGGGCGTGCAACTTCTGGGCGATGATCTTCGGCTTGTCGGCGGCAAAGGCCCGCGCGCCGTTGCAATGGTCGCCATGAAAGTGCGTGTAGATCAGGTGGCTGATCGGCTTGTCGCAGACCGCGCGAAAATCCTTGAGCGTGGCAGCCGCGGTGACCGGGCTTTCGCTGGTGTCGACGACCACGACGCTGTCGGCGGTGATCACGTAGATGACGTTGCCTAGCGCGTAGCCGGTGGCGCAGTAGACCTGATCGTTGACCTTCACCAGTCGTGGCGTGTCGCTGCGCAGTTGTGCGCTGACGTGGGTGGCGGATTGCACTATCAGTAGGGCGCAAGCGACGGTGGTCAGGCGGCGAAAGATTTTTGAATGGAAGAATGTTGTTTGCATGGACGACCTAATCGGATTCTCAGGTTCAGTGGCTGTTAAGATGTGGCCGCGCCAGGGGGACGGGAGTCGTTTCCGGTCGACGACGTCGGCATGGGTGGAGTCGTAGCCCGGAAACGACTCCCGTCCCCTTCCGTGCCGCGGCGGCTTAGCGCGCTGCGACTCGCTGCGGATGAGCTAAATACGCACCGTTAAGCGCGCCACGGCGGTCATTATGACCTGGCGTCCGGCTCCCAGGCCATCGGCAAGCGGACGGTGATCGTGGTTCCCCGATTTCGGCCAGCGCTGTAGGCCGAGACGCGTCCGCCGTGCAGTTCGACCAGGCGATGGACGATCGCCAACCCCAGGCCCAATCCGGCGCCGCGCGCCGTAGCGTGTTCCGCTTGTTGGAACGGCTCGAAGACCGCGCCGAGCAGCTCTGGCTCGATGCCTGCCCCCGAATCGGTGATGGCCAACACGGCTTCGCGCGCCGCGCCATCAGATTCGAGCGTGACCCGCACCCAGCCACCTCGCGGGGTGAACTTGCGGGCGTTTTCCAGCAAGTTCGTCAACACCTGCGTCAGGCGCGAAGCATCCCCCACGAGCGGTACGCGGCGGATGGGCAGCTCCGCGAACAGCTCGAGATCCGCGGCCGCGAGCGCGGGCCCGCAATCGTCCAAAGCGTCGCGAACAACGGCGGCCAGATCGAGGGGCGCGGATCGCAAACGCTGCTTGCCGCGCTCGAGCCGCGAGACTTCGAGCACGTCGTCGATGATCTGGCGCAAATGCCCCAACTGTCGCTGCACGGTCGCCATGGCCGAGCAATCCTCGGCCAAAGCAGGAACCGTGGATTGCAATTGATCGAGCGAGGCGGTGAGCGCCGCCAACGGGCTGCGCAACTCGTGCGCCAGCACCGCGAGCGACTCGTGGCCACGCTTTTCGGCCCGGCGGAGCGCTTCTTGCATTTGCTTGAAGTCTTCGACGTCGACGGCGGTACCGAGCCAGCGCAGGGCCTTGCCATGCTGGTCCCGGACACAAACGGCTTGCGAATGAAACCAGCGGTACTCGCCCGTGGCCGCGCAGCGCACCCGGTGCTCGCAGTCGAAGGTGACGCCACGGGCCAGGGCATCGCGAAAGGTGGCGACCGTGTGCATCTTGTCGTCCGGATGAACCAGGTCGACCCAACTGCTGGGGCGAAACGCCTCGGCCCGGCTTTGGCCGCTATAGCTCAACCAGAAGTCGTTCACATAGAGCATGCGCCCCTCGGCGTCGCGCGCCCAAACGATTTGCGGGAGCGCCTCGATCAGCTCGCGGTAAGGCACAAAGGCGTCGGTCGGCTGAACGGCGATGTTTTCGGATGAGGCAGCGGAAGAATCCGCGGACGGGCGCGGGCGAATGGTTCCTTCGTACAGGCGCCCTCCTTCGTGAGGCAACTGCACGAGCCGCACTTCGCACAAGAACTCTCTTCCCCGCGTATCGCAGTGCAGCCAGGGAAAGGTATGCGAGCCGCGCGTGCGGGCGGTGCGCAGTTGCTCCAAGCACGACTGCGGAGTCGCCCGGCCGTCGGGTTGCAGCGGCGGGCTGAAATCCAACGGGCTCGAGGCCAGCAGCCGTTCGCGCTGGCAGCCGAATAGTTCCATCGCCCGTTGATTGCCGAACACAAAACGATTTGTCGCGCTATCGAGCACGACGACTGCGTCACCCAGCGCAGCAGAGGCCTGCGCCGGCTCGACGACTTCGACGGATGTCATGAGAAACTCTGAAGATAAGTCGGAAGCGCCGCGCAAAGGACTGAGCTCCTCGCCCTGAGGATTCAGTGCGTCGCTTCCATGGCCGGCGTGCGACCGCCTGCGAGGTTCGTGCTCGGCGAATTGACTGCCGTGCAATCGCCAGGGGATTGGCCAGGCATGTCGCCAGGGAAACCTCGCGGGTGGTAGCGCCGTTGGCCGCTGGCATTCTAACGCGACCGCGCAACACGGGCGACGGAGTAGCGCGCCGATTTTTGTCAGTACCGCACGGCAAAAACCCGAGGCCGCAGTGATGAAGGATCGTTCAGCCCGATACCGGTTAACGAGTTTGACTTGCCCCCGGGCCGGTCCTAGCATGCGCTTGGAGTGCGTCTCGGCTGTGCGATTTGCTCAGCGTGGCAGCTTGCTCAGGGAGCGGTGCAACTTGCTCTAGGGAGGTGGGGACCATGCGATACCAGATTTGCTTACTATTGCTAACGATTTCTGTCACTCCTTCTGCCGT
>CAZBWM010000033.1:0-67069 GCA_964495375.1 uncultured Planctomycetaceae bacterium
GGGTGGCGGCCGCAGCGGCGGCGGCGGCTACGGCGGCGGCGGCGGTGGTGGTCGTGGTGGCTACGGTGGCGGTGGCGGCGGCGGTGGCCGCGGCGCTCGTTACTAGGCGACTGCGACGCGCTTGCTAACGCGCGTAACCGAATCGTTTTGCGATTCGATCAGTACGAGAGGGCGCGGCTTCGGCTGGGCCACTGCTTCGCAAGGGGCCGTGGCTGGCGGAAGTCGCGCCCTCTCTTTTTCTGCGCGCACTCGAACCGGTCGGCCGATATTCAGTGGGCAGTGAGCCGAAATTCAGTGGGCAGTGAGTCGGCAACCTCCCGCACGCATGCGATGCGCTGAAGCCTGTCACGCTTCCCGATTCGGCGGCGCGAATAAGCGCTCGGCGGCCGCTTCTCCGCTCGCGATGCAAGCCGGAATGCCCACACCACCAAAAGCGTTCCCCGCCAGGGCCAGCCGTGGCAACTCGGCGGCCAACGCCTCGATTCGCGCGACCCGTTCGCAGTGCCCAAGGTGGTACTGGGGCATCGAGCGCCTCCATCGCGCGACGTGCCAGTAAGCGGGCTCGCCGCGCAACCCAATCAGCTCTCCGAGCTCGTTGGTTACGATTTTCCGAAGCTCCGCGTCGGGCAGTTCGACCGCCGACGGATCGCTGGCTCCGCCGACGAACACGCGCAACAGCGCGTGGCCCGCTGGCGCGCGGCCGGCGTACTTGGCGCTCGCGAAACTGCACGCCAGGATGCGGCGCCCCTCGATCGCCGGCACCACAAACCCCGAGGCATCCAGCGCGTGCGCGATCTGCTCGCGCCGGTAACCCGCCAGCACGACCGCCGATCCGGCGTATTCGATATTCCGTAACTCGTCGGCCAATACTGGCGCCAGCGGTGCGAATAACTCTCCGCAGATTGGAGCGGGCAACGCGAGCACCAAGCCATCGAAGGTCTCGCGGTGCTCAAGGTTGGTATCGGTCGCGCGCCAGGTTAGTTGCCACTGCGGGCCAGCCGCCGTGGACGTCGCGCTCGACATTACGTCCGCATCGGTGACTCGAACAATCGACGTCACTAGCGAAGCTAGCCGCAGCGTGCCCGCTGGCAAACGATTTACGAGTTTCTCGACGAGTGTTTCCAATCCCCCGCGTATGGTGACGAATAGGTTGTAGCGTGCTCCGCTGGAACTCTGCGCCGCCGCGCTGGGCTTCGCTGCGGAACCGCTGGCTCGCGCCTCGCGCGACAGCCCGCGCAGCAAGCTGCCGTCGCGACGTTCGAAATCGTAGAACCGCCGCAGCGCCGCGCGCATGCTGAGCTTCTCGGGATCGGCCGTGTAGATGCCGGCCACGAGCGGCTGCACAAGCCGCTCGAAAGCTTCGCGCCCCAGGCGCCGGCGGGCAAAGTCTCCCAGCGATTCGTCGGCGTCGTCCGTCCGCGGCGGCACCAACGGTTCGGCCAACACTCGCAACTTGGCGGGCCAGCTCAACAGTGGGCTCGCCAACAGCGGGGCCGCGCGTCGCGGCGCCATCAGTGCGAAGCCTGCGGGGATGCGTTCGAGCTTGCCGCGCGACACCACATAAGCAGTACGGGCACCAGCTTCAACCGAGATCAACTCATCGGCCAGCCCCAACCGCGTGCACAGGTTGGTCGCCGTCTGGGGATTGGTGATGAAGTTGTCGGGCCCCGTCTCCGCGAGAAAACCATCGACGCACAGCGTGTGGATGACACCGCCGGCGCGCGAGCTGGCTTCCAGCAGGGTGATTTCGACGCTCTCGTCGAGCTCGCGCAGGCGATGAGCGGCCGCCAATCCACTGATGCCGGCCCCCACGATGGCGACGCGCCGCGGTCTGGGCACGCCAGTGGCCACTTCGCCGATCGGTTGTGCCGTGTTCAAAATGTCCTCGCGCGAAGTGACAGCCGATTGCCCGTTTTCTCGCCTGTATCCCTACCACGCATGATACCCGCTTGCAAAGCCGGGCCTGGCGACCGAAGCTGGTAGGCAGTCCATTAACATTGCCGCTATGGCACGTCGTGCTTCGGTCGTGGACCTGTCATGTTGAGAATTCGCCCCGCGGTTTGGTTAGCGCTTGTCGGGGCATCGCTGCTCATTGCGCCGGCGCGCGGGAACGATCCCCTGTTCCAGCCAGTCCAACCACCGCGACGAGTTCAACTGATGCTCCACCGCGGCGCCATGCGGCAAGCTCCTGAAAACACAGTGCCCGCGATTCAGCACGCCATCGACGATGGCCTGGAATGGGTCGAAGTCGACGTCCGGCTCACAAGCGACGGACAGCATGTGCTGGTGCACAATGATCGCGTCGATGAAGTCAGCGACGGCCAGGGGCTGGTCCGCGAGCTGTCGCTGGCCGCCCTGCAAAAACTCGACGCCGGCAGTTGGTTCGCGCCTCGCTTCACTGGAACACGATTCTTGTCGCTCCCGGAGTGTCTGGCTCTCACTAAGGGAAAAATCAATCTCTACCTCGACATCAAGCAGGCCAATCCGCAGCGGCTGGTCGACGAGATTTGCGCCGCGAGCATGGAAAAGCAAGTGCTGGTGTACGACGACGCGGCCACCGTGGCCGAGGTGCGCCGCCTGTCCGACGGCGCGGTGCCGATCATGCTCAAATGGCGTCCGAGCGAGGCGATCGAGGCCTTTGTACAGCAGCATCAGCCGGCTGCCGTCGAGATCGATGCGGCCGACGTCACGCCCGAGGCCTGCACGCGATTTCATGAACTCGGCGTGAAGGTGCAGGCCAAGACACTCGGCGACCTCGACCGCCGCGACATTTGGGATACCGTGCTCGCGGCCGGCGTCGACTTCATTCAAACCGATCGGGCTGAAGAACTGTTGGCGTTTCGTCTGCGAGCGCTGCGCAAGCACGCTCCGGTGAAGATCGCCCTGCATCGCGGGGCCAAGCGCTACGCGCCAGAAAACACGCTGCCTGCCCTGGAAAAAGCGATTGGGCTGGGGGCTGACTTCGTCGAGTTCGATGTGCGCCTGACGTCCGACAAACAGCCGGTACTGCTGCACGATGCCGCGCTCGATCGCACGACCGATGCGCAGGGACCGGTGGCTGCCCTGTCGCTGGTCGATGTGCAAAAGCTCGATGCGGGAAGCTGGTTCGGCCGGCCGTTCACTGGCACCCGCGTGCCGACGCTCGACGAGTTCCTGACGACGATTCGCGGCCGGGCTGAGCTCTACTTCGACGCCAAGAACATTCCGCCCGATCAGTTGGCCGAGGCCCTCGCGCGGCATGGACTCGTCGAAGACACCGTCGTGTTTCAAGGGCCCGCATACCTGGCGAAGCTGCGTGCGATCGAGCCGCGCATCCGCCGAATGCCGCCGCTGTATCGGCCTGAGCAGCTCGATAAGCTGATCGAGTCCGTCGCCCCGTACGCCGTGGACGCGGCCTGGGAAAGCCTGTCGGCGGAGTTGATCGCCCGCTGTCATAAGCGCGGCGTGCAGGTCTTTTCCGATGGCATCGACGAGTCGGTCGAGGATTATTTGCAGGTGATCGGCTGGGGGATCGATGTGATCCAGACCGATCATCCGTTGCGCGTGTTGCGGGCCATTGAACTCAAGCTTCAGAACTGAGACAACTTGCGGATGCGTATCGCCCTGTTCGGCTTAAGTGAAGAAACATTGCCACTGGCGCGGGCGATTCTCGCGCGGCCTGACCTGCCGCTCGCGTGGGCGAGCGAACTCGGCGAGTACCGGGCCGAGATCGCCCGGCTCGCGCCGCTGACGACTTTCGATGAGCCTTGGGAAACCTTGATTGGTGGCACCTCGGCCGATCTGGTGATCGTTTCGCGTGGGCCAGACGAAGAGCTGCGCGCCGAGCAATTGCGCAAGCTGATCGCGGCCGGCGTGCCGCTGGTGGTTGAGCATCCGATTCATACGTCAATGCTCGTGGCCTACGAGCTGGAGATGATTCGCAAGGAAGTCGGCTCGCTCTTGGTGCCCTACGACGCCACACTCTACAGCGGCGCGTTCCAATTGCTGCAGTTATCCGTGCTGTCCGAGAAGTCGTCGATCGGCGCGATCGAACAGGTGATTGTCGATCAGCGCCGGCAAAATCGTTCGCCCGAGCGGGTGCGTGAGCTATTCGCCCGCGATGCACTACTGCTGCGCATGTTATGCGGCGACCTGACGCGGCTCTCCGCGATGGCCCCCGCGGCGGCCGCCGACCCGTACGCCAACTTGGGCATTCAACTCTCCGGGCCGTCGGGCTCGCTCGTTCGCTGGTCGATCGCCCCGCGCGACGAGCTCACCGGTGAGCGGTTCACGGTGATCGGGGCGATTGGTCGCGCGACGCTCACCATTCCCGAGCAAGGCAACTACCGGCTCGAAGTGCGCAGCGAGCGCGGAGACACTGCCCAGGAAATCGAGCGCAGTCGAACTGCAAACGAAGAGCTTGAACGGCTGCTCGCCTTGCTCGACCGCGGCGAGTTTGAGCCCGACTGGTCTGACGCTTCGCGCGCCATCGAGCTGGCCGATTCGATCGATCGCAGCTTGAAGAAATCGCGTACCGTCGACCTCTACAACGAAGACTTCACCGAGCAGGGAACCTTCAAAGGGACGATGACCTCGCTCGGCTGCGGATTGCTATTGATCTCGCTCGGCGTGTTGGTCGTCGGCGTGGCGGGCGTGACGATGGGAATCAAGTGGGCCACTTACTGGCCTCAGGCATTATTTCTCGTGCTGATTGCGTTCTTGGGACTGCAGCTCTTGAAGCTGGTGTTTCCCGATCAGCCGGCTGGCGGAACAACCAGCGACAATGCGGCAAGCGAGCGCGGCGACTAGATTTCGGCCGGTGCCTCTGGTCACTTCTTCTGGCACGCCGGGCAATAGAACGTCGAACGCTGCGCCTGCACGATCCGCACCACGCGCCCTGCTCGACAGCGCGTGCACGACTGGTCCGCTCGGTCGTAGACGCGGTGATGATTCTGGTAACCTCCGGCCTGGTTCAACGCATTGCGATAAGTGCCATCGGCGAGGGTCGACCCCTCGTAGCGGATGGCCGTGGCCAGTACATCATGCATCGAGGCCACGATCGCCTGCCAGTCGCCGCGGGTCAACCGATCGCAACGCCGCGCCGGATGAATCCCGCACAGGTGCAGAATCTCCGACGCGTACAGGTTGCCGACGCCGGCCAAGGCCCGCTGATCCAACAGCGCCACCTTGATCGCCCGGCGGCTCGCCTTTAAGCGGTCGCGCAACTGCTCGGCGGTGATCTCGAGCGCGTCGGGCCCAAGCTTTTCGAGTCCGTAGCGAGTTGCGAATTCTTCGCCTGTAACCAGCCGCGCGGAGCCCAGCCCCCGACGATCCCAAAACAATAACTGCCGCGGTCCGCCGCCCACCAGTTCCAGCCGCAGCCGCAAGTGCTCGATGTCCGGCGGATCAGCCAACAGCACCAGCCCGGTCATCCGCGGTTCGAAGATCAACCGGTCGCTGGAGTCGAGCTCGATCACTACGCGCTTGCCGGCTCGCGCCGTGCCGATGATCGTTGTACCGACGAGCCGCGCGCGCCATTGCGGCATCCGCGCTGGCGTCAGCGAGATCGGCCGCAACTTGCACGTCGGGCGTTCGACCGCGGCCACCCGAGCGCCGACGACCGGCGCGATACCCCGCCGCATCGTTTCGACTTCAGGCAACTCGGGCATGGGTAGGGAATAGAGGTCAGGGGTTAGAGATCAGGGGTCAGGGTTTCGGGGTCAGAGCATCAGCACTTTATCGAACTCTAGCCACTAGCCACTGCCCACGAATCACTACACCGGCGTGACGATTTCCAGCAACTCGACCGCTGGTTCGTGATTGCAGTAGATCAGGGCCGTGCGTCCGTAGGTTTCAACGCCGGCAGGAGTGCCGAACAGCTTTTGCAGGTCGCGCCCCGGCTCCACGCGCCACAGCGCCACGAGCTCGACCGACCGCAACACGTTGTGCTCGATCAGCACGCGACCCAGCGGCGTCGTCTCGGCCTCGATTTCGGCGCGGGCGGCGTCGGGCAGATACTCGAATGCGACACGCATGATGCCGAACTGCACCACTCGGCGATCGCGCCGCCGGCGCAGCAAAATCTTGCGCGCGTAATGGCTCGCCGTCACCTGCTTGGCCAGCACCTCTACATCGACCCGATCGCCGTGATGCGCCTCGACGGTCTCCGTCATGTGCCCTGTATGGGCCAACAGTGGGCGATAGGCGGCGGGCATGGCCTCGGCCGACTTCTCAGTAAAGTGGCCCAGCTCGCCGCCATCTTCATAGAACAGGCGAACGAGTGTCTCGAGATCGACCGACACGGGCTCTGGTCCTAAAGGCATGATGCACTCAGCACGCGGGCAACGGGTGAAGGCCCCGACTCAATCGGCAGGCGAACGTTACTGCGGCGGGTGGATTTGCAGGCCGGGCAGGTACGTTGCTCGCGGATAGTCCCGCGCGACGGGCCGGCGCTGCAAGGTGGGTGTGCTCTTCAGATTATACCAACCGCGGGGAAAAGGCTATCCGGGCGGACTCCCTCGGCAAGGCAATTTCGCCAAAGGTTGGCGAACAAAACGATTACCGCGCCGCCGCCTGGCGTGCCCCCGCAGGCGCTTGCCAGGCGCGTGCAGGAAGCCGAAAATACCTTCATGGACATGCCAGTTGAACTGCAAGCCGCCGTCAATGCTGCTCAGGGTACTCCGGTGGAGATGATCGATCCGCGGACGAACGAGCACTTCGTATTGGTCCGCGCGGATTTCTACGAACGGATCAAGTCGCTGTTGGAATATGACGAGCCGACCGCCGACGAACAAACGGCGCTGATCCAGGAAATCGGCAAATCAGCAGGTTGGGAAGACGCGTCCGCTGATGGGTTGATATGAAGCGCGGTGAAGTCGTCGCTTTCGACTACCCGTTTTCCGACGGTTCCGGATCCAAAGTTCGTCCGGCGCTGGTCGTCAGTTCTGACGCACTGCCGAAGCGCGACGTGATTCTGGCGATGATCAGTGGAACCTCAAGTTCCACGAGCTTTGCAATCGACCTGGCTCGGAGCCCACCTCGGGCGTCAAGAAGCCTTGGCATGTTCGTTGCGACAAGTCGTTCTCGACGGATCAAAGTCGAGTGATCGGCTCGGTTGGTCGGCTTTCGCCCAAAGCAATGAAACAGATCAACGACGCACTTAAGGCCGTATTTGGCTTGAAGTGAAATAGTTGATGAGTCGCATCTGGGCTATTACAGATTCACCCCGTTGCCGATCGGCCCCCGTCGCGAGACAATCAGAAGTCGCGGCCGACGCGCGATCGTGGGCGACATCTCCCCCCGCGAACTCTCGCGCCGCCGCTTGCCCCCAAGACGGAACGCCCTGCGTCCGAAGGAATCGCGATGTCCACCGCCGCTCCCACTGCTCCGCCCACCACCGCCACCCCCACCATCGCGACCGACGCGTCGACTGCCACAAGTGCCGCCACCACGCTGCGTCCATTCGCCCACCTGCACTGCCACACGCACTACAGCCTGTTGGACGGCGCGAGCCGCATCCCCGACCTGGTCAAGCGGGCCAAGGCCGAAGGAATGACCGCTCTGGCCATCACCGATCACGGCAACTTGCACGGCGCGATCGAGTTCTATCAGGCCTGCAAAAGTGGCGGCATCAATCCCGTGCTCGGCTACGAAGCTTACATCGCGCCCGATAGCCGCTTCCGCCGCTCGTATGAACGAAGCGAAGAAACGAATTACCACCTCACGCTCTTGGCTCAGAACCGCACCGGCTTCAAGAACCTGATCAAGCTGGCGAGCGCGGCGTTTCGCGAAGGCTTCTATTACAAGCCGCGCATCGACCGCGAGCTGCTGGCCGCCCATAGCGAGGGGATCATCTGCCTGAGCGGCTGCGTGTCGGGCGAGTTCAGCCGGATGATCTTGCGCGGGCAAGACCCCGAGCTGAACATCAAAGAAGCGTGCGACGTCGCCGGCTGGTTCCACTCGATTTTCGGCGATCGCTACTTCATCGAGATCCAGAACAATGGTGTCGATGTGCAGCGGCTCGCCCTTGAAGGGGCGGTCGAAGTCGCGCAGCGCGTCGGGCTGCCGCTGGTGGCCACGAGCGACGCCCACTACGTGCGGCGCGAAGACGCGGTCGCCCAGGATGTGCTGCTGTGCATCAATACCGGGCGGTTCCGCACCGACACCAATCGCATGAAAATGGAGGGAGACCAGTTCTTCCTGCGCAATCCCGAGGAAATGTACGCGGCCTTTCCGGGGCTCGAAGACGCGGTCGCCCGCAGCCAGCAGATTGCCGACACGGTCGACATCGATCTGGAGCTCGGCAAGCGGCACTTTCCCACCTACGATCCGCCAGCCGGCCAGACCTCGGCCGACTACCTGCGGGCGACGTGCGAGGCGGGGTTGCTGCGCCGCTACGAAGGAGACGCCGAGCGAATCGTCGACGGCAAACTCGCGCCCGACGTGCTGCAGCGGCTCGACCGCGAACTGCACGTCATCAATACGCTCGGCTTCGCGAACTACTTTTTGATCGTGTGGGACTTTGTGCGGTTCGCGCACGAACAGGGCATCCCCTGCACGGCGCGCGGCTCGGGCGTCGGCTCGCTGGTCGCCTACGGACTGGGGATGAGTCACGTTTGCCCGCTGCGATACGACTTGCTCTTCGAGCGCTTCCTCGACGAAAGCCGCAAGGAAGCGCCCGATATCGATATCGACTTCTGCAAGGATCGCCGTGCCGAAGTCATTCAGTATGTGAAGGCCAAATACGGCGAGGAGAACGTTGCCCAGATCGGCACCTTCGGCACGCTGGCGGCCAAGGCGGCGATTCGCGACGTCGCCCGCGCGCTGTCGCTGTCGGCCCGCGCCGATTCGATCGTCGCTATGATTCCCGAAGAGCTGGGTATCAGCCTCGACGACGCGCTGAAAAAGAGCGACGAGCTGCGTAAAGCCTATGAGTCGGACGCCGACGTCCACGAGCTGGTCGACCTCGCCCGGGCCATCGAAGGGCTCGCCCGCAATGTCGGCACGCACGCGGCGGGCGTGGTGATCGCCGATCGACCGCTGGTCGAGTACGTCCCTTTGCAGCAGGTGACCGGCAAAGAGGAAATCATCACCCAGTGGGAAATGGGAGACGTCGAGAAGGCTGGCCTGCTGAAGATGGACTTTCTGGGCCTGCGCAACTTGACGATTTTGGCCAAGGCGGTCGAGCTGATCGAGCAGACAACCGGCGAGCGGATCGATCCGTACAAGTTCCCGCTCGACGACAAGGAGACGTTCGCGCTGCTGTGCCGGGGTGAAACCAAGGGCGTGTTCCAGCTCGAAAGTGGCGGCATTCGCGACCTGCTGCAGCGGATGAAGCCCGATCACTTCCACGACATCATCGCCACCAACGCGCTCTATCGCCCCGGCCCGCTCGAAGGGGGTATGGTCGACGACTACATCCAGGTCAAGCACGGCCGCAAGCAGCCCGAGTACAAGCATCCGCGGATGCGCGAAGTGCTCGAAGAAACGCACGGCGTGATGGTCTACCAAGAGCAGGTAATGCGGCTCATGAACCGGCTCGGCGGCATCGAGCTGTCGAGCGCGTACACCTGCATCAAGGCCATCTCGAAGAAGAAAGCCGAGATCATCGACCGCTTCCGCGAGGAGTTCTATCAGGGCTCGATGGCCAACGGGCTGAAGCGCAAAGACGCCGAGGAAATCTTCGCGCTGATTCAGAAGTTCGCCGGCTACGGCTTCAACAAGAGCCATTCGACCGCCTATGCCCTGGTCGCCTACATGACCGCCTACCTCAAGGCGCATTGGCCCGTCGAGTTCATGGCGGCGCTCTTGTCGGGCGATATGTCGAACCGCAACTTCAAGCGCAAAGACCCGCTGGTCGAACATATCGAAGATTGCCGGCGGATGGAGGTTGTGGTCGTCGAGCCCGACGTCAACCAGTCGCATCCCGACTTCAGCGTGAAGAACGGGCGGATTCATTTCGGCCTGGCGGCCATCAAGGGCTGCGGCTGGCCGGCGGCCGAAGCGATCGTGCGTGCCCGCGAAAGTGGTGGGCCGTTTCGCGACTTGTTCGACTTCTGCGAGCGCGTCGACGCCGCGGCGGTCAATCGGGCCGCGATCGAGTCGCTCGTCAAAGCCGGCGCTTGCGATTCGCTCGGCGGGCATCGCGCGCAGTTGCTGGCCGCTGTCGAACGGGCGCTGCAGGCCGGGTCGCAGGCTGCGGCCGATCGCCGGGCGGGGCAACGCGGTTTGTTCGACATGGACGACGACGCTGGTCCGGCCGCCTCGCCCGCCTTGCCCGACGTGCCCCCCTGGGACCCGCGTCAAAGCCTGTCGGGTGAGAAGGAAGTCCTCGGCTTCTATCTCACGAGTCATCCGCTGGCCGAGCACGAGCAGCAACTGCGCACCTACTGCACGCACACTACGGTCGAAGCCGTGGCCCTGGCCCATCGCACTGAAGTGCTGCTGGGTGGCATGATCGCCTCGCTGGTCACCAAGCGCACCAAGAACCCGCGCCCGGGGAGCACCGCCACTAAGTATGCGATGTTCGATCTCGAGGACGCCGAAGGGATCATGCGTTCGATCGTCTGGCCTGAGGATTACGCGCGCCTGGAGCCGCTGGTGCAGGCCGACGCGATTCTGGTAGTGCGCGGGGCGATCGACAAGCGCCCCGGCAGCGACGAAGCGAACCTGATCGTCAACGACCTCATTCCGTTGGATCAACTTGCCGAGCGCATGACGCGCGGCATGCTCATTAAGCTCGACGAAGCGCGGCACACGCCCAAGCACGTCGATCAGTTGTATGAGATTCTGCGCGGCTATCCCGGCAACTGCGCGCTGGAGTTGGTGTTTCAAATGGACGACGGCTCGAAGCTCTACAGCGAGTGCTCGGGCATGCGGGTGGCCGTTTCGTCGGAGCTGCGCTCGCGGGTCGATGATCTGTTGGGCCTCGGCCATGTGAAGCTGTTGGCCGCGCCGCTGCGGCAGCCACAGCGCAATAATGGAAATGGTCGCAACGGTTATGGCCGCGGCGGCAACGGCAATGGCAACGGCTACAACCGCGGCGCGTGAGGAATCTCCTCGACAGCCCGCCGAATCGCTACCGCAGCAAGCTGAACGCCAGTAGCATGTCTCCTTAATCTGCACTGTTAACTTCCGCATTCCGCGAGAACGCGCCATGAAAGCCGCCTATATCACGCAGCCCGGTCCCCCCGAGACAATTCAGTACGGTGAGCTCCCCACGCCCTCGGCCGGCCCCGGCCAGGCGCTGGTATGTGTGGGGGCCGTGGCCGTCAATCCGATCGACACCTACATCCGTGGCGGATTGATCAAGGCCCAGTTGCCCAGCCCGTTCATCATCGGTTGCGATCTGGCCGGCACCGTCGAAGCGGTCGGATCGGGCGTCAAACGTTTCAAGGCGGGTGACCGCGTCTGGTGCTCGAACCAAGGATTGATGGGGCGACAAGGTTCGTTCGCAGAGTACGCCGCGGTTGACGAGGCATGGCTCAATCACACGCCGGCCGGTGTCAGCGACGAACAGGCCGCGGCCGCCGCACTGGTGGGCATTACCGCTTGGATCGGGCTGGTGCCGCGCGCCGCGCTCAAAAGTGGCGAAACGCTGTTCGTCAACGGTGGCTCCGGCGGCGTTGGCAGCACCGTGGTGCAAATGGCCAAGGCGATCGGCGCCAAGGTGATCACCACGGCCGGCAGCGACGAGAAGGTCAAGCTCTGCCGCACGCTGGGGGCCGACGTCGCGATCAACTACAAAACCGACAACGTCGACGAGGCGATTCGCGCAGCGGCCCCCGGCGGCGTCGACGTCTGGTGGGAAACGCTGCGCGAGCCCGACTTCGATCGCACCGTCGGCCTGCTGGCCATGCGTGGACGGATGATCCTGATGGCCGGGCGCGACGCGCGGCCCACGTTCCCGGTCGGCCCGTTTTATACGAAGGATTGCACCGTGATCGGTTTTGCCATGTTCAACAGTTCGGCCGAAGTGCAGCAGCAGGCGGGCGAAGCGATCAACGGTTGGCTGGCCGGCGGCAAGTTGAAACCATGCATCGACCGCGTCATCCCGCTGGCGCAGGCCGCCGCAGCGCACAAATTGCAAGAAGAGAACACGATTCATAAGGCAGGCACGCTGGCAGGCAAGATTGTGCTGAAGCCGTGAAGAGGGGGACGTTCGCAGGACAATAGGCATTCCCATGTCATCGACGACTGCAGGCGAGCGACTATTAGTTAACAGAATTGGATTCACCATCCTGATCGTCTTTTGTACGATCGGATTCTGCACAGCAATTCTTGGTGGACGCTGGTTCAACGCCGTCGCCTTTTGTGGGTTTGTCATTGCGTTTATCTGGACACTCCGAACTGCGACGCGTCGGATCAAGCGCGAACAGGTCACACAGAACGGCCAAGACACGGCGGAAAAATGACCCCCGATCTAATCTTCTCCATCGCCAACAATGCCGTGCTGCCGGCGTGGATCTTGCTGGCCGTGGCGCCGCGATGGAAAGCCACCACCTGGCTCGTGCACAGCGCCGCGTTTTCGCTGGTGATCGCCGGCATTTATGGCGTCGTCATCGCGATGGGCCTGGGCCAGGCCGAAGGAGGCATGACCAGTCTGGCTGGCGTGCAGCAGTTGTTTGCCAATCCACTGGTCGCCTTGGCCGGCTGGCTGCATTATCTGGCGTTCGATCTGTTTATCGGCGCTTGGGAAGTGCGCAACGCCCGGCGTTTGGCCATCCCACACTGGCAAGTGATTCCCTGCCTGTTCTTCACCTTGATGCTCGGCCCCGTCGGGCTGCTCTTGTATTTTGTGGTGCGCTGGTTGCACGGGCATCGCGCTGTGCCGGCCGACGGAACAGCCGGGTAATACTTGAGTGTGAGTGTTGAGTAGCAGTCGGGCCGGCACCCAGCAACTCAGTGCCGGCTGATGGCACTGCGGGTTAACCGTGCACCTCATGCTCCTTCTTTCTCATAAGGGCAGTGCCGACAGCCCGAGTTGCAGCAGTATCCGCGCTTGAGGTGATACTCGCGCGTGAAGACCAGGCAGCCGCGCTCGATGTAGTAGTCGACCCCGGCCACGAGCGGCGCGGCACGCGCGCGGTCATCGCGCGGCTCGCGCGGCGTTGCTCGCTCGGGTTGAATCTCGTCGTCATGCATGCCGATTGGTCATTTCGATATCACCCGAGCTTCGCACTGCTGGGCAAGCCAGCAGTGGCACCCAACGCTGTTAAACCTTGATCGGGGTGGCCCGGCTGCTCGCAGCCGGGTGGCGCAGCCACAAGAATCTATTCATGCCGCGCGGCCCATGTCAGCCGCGGCGCCACTGAAGTTCCTCTTGTCGCTGCGCGACCCAGGCACGCTGCGCGTCCCTGGGCCACCCATTTCCACGGTTACGAAGGTTAGCGGCGTTAAGTGGCACCCTGATTAAGCATATCGAGCGATGTTAATTCCACTTCGTGAACACAAAAAACACCGCGGCCACGATCAGTGCGAAGGCCACGTAGTGGTTCCACATCAAACGCTCGCCGAGATACCACCGCGCGAAGACGGCGAACACCACGAGCGTGATCACTTCCTGAATCACTTTGAGCTGCCCGCCCGACAGCCCGCCGACGTGGCCGATGCGATTGGCCGGCACCTGAAAGCAGTACTCGAAGAAGGCGATTCCCCAACTCACCAGGATGACCTGCCAGAGCGCGGTCCGCTCGAACTTGAGATGACCGTACCAGGCCATCGTCATGAAGGCGTTGGAGATGGTCAGCAGCACGACGGTAGCCAGCGTGGGGTTCATAGGTCTCCTCAGGTGTTGAAGAGGGCCAATGTAACAAAGGGGTTGCGCCAGCCGAGTGCCGCGGCTGCATGTTGCGGTCCTCAACCATCCTGCTCAGCACGTTTCGATGCGGTTTCCCTGGACTTGGTTGACACCCCACTTCCGGCGGCTATACTCCCGGCTTGGATGCGTTGGTGGTCGGCCGCTTGCTAAGTGGCCGACGAACAGGGAATCCGGTGCAAATCCGGAACGGCCCCGCCGCTGTATCCGAGCGTAGGAGAGCAACCTCTTCTTCAAGCCATTGTCGTTTCTGCCCGCGTTTTGGCCCCGTTTCGGGCTGCCGAACCCCGCGAGCAGAACGGCGAGAAGGCCAGGTTGCTCCAGCTCGGGAGTCAGAAGACCTACCAGCGCATTGTGCAAGTGCCCGCGTGGGACGGGTGTTTGTCGCCAGTTGTTTTGCGGCCGCGTGCGGTTCGCCTGATGGCTGGAACGTGGTCGGCTGGTGCTCACATTGGGTGCCCGCCTTAGTCGCTCCCCGACAGAGGATCGCTAATCCACTGAATCGTTCGACCGCGCTCGTTCGCGCGTCGACCGCCTGCGCTCGGTGTCTGAAGCTCTGCGCCCTGCTGCGCCCCTTGGTGTCGGCTGCTGCGCGCGCTTGAGTCTCAATCCGCGCCTGGTGGTTGCTGCGCGCCCGTAAAGGTCGACCGCCGAACAACAAGCCTGCTTGGATACCCCACACCCTTCCCTCTCCCGCAAGGGGAGAGGGGATCGTGCGGAAGTTGTTCGGCGATCGATGTGCTGAAGACGATTCGGTGAATTGGCGTGCACCCACCATGCGCGCATTGCCTACACACAACATACTTCGCTCACCACGCCGCACCCTAGCGCGCGACACGTCATCGCGCCACACTGCGGCGCGCGGCTTCACGCTCGTCGAACTGCTGGTTGTCATCGGCATCATCGCCCTGCTGCTGGCCATCGTGCTGCCGGCCGTGCAGATGGCTCGCGAGTCGGGTCGCCGCACCACCTGCATTGGCAACTTGAAGCAGATCGGCACGGCGCTCGCCCTGTATCACAACACCTGGTCGGCGTTTCCGGTCGGCTGCGTCGAATGGCGCGCCAACGCCGCTCAACCGCGCAAGCAGTTGGCCTGGAGCGTCTTCCTTTTGCCGCAACTCGAGCAGCAGCCGCTCTACGATCGATTGGATCTGAAGCAAGCGTTCGACAGCCCTCGCAATGCCGAGGCCGGCGCCACGGTACTGCCGATCTATCTCTGCCCGAGCACGTCGCGCGATAGCGAGTTGATCAACGGGCTGGCGGCCTGCGACTACGGCGGCATCTACGGCGAGCGCTTGAACGGGCCAAACTCTCCTCCCAAAGGAACAATGATCTACGAACGCGCCGTGACCTACATCCAAATCCGCGACGGCCTGTCCAACACGCTCGTCGTGGGCGAGGTCGGCCAGTTCTCCGACGGCCAATGGATCAACGGCCGCAACGTGTTCGAGCAGGCTTATCCGATCAATCGCGGGCCGGCCTTCGACAACGAGCTGCGCAGCCAGCACCCGGCCGGCGTCAACGTGCTGTTTTGCGATACCTCGACGCGCACGATCACCGAATCGATCGATCGCCGCGTGCTCGGCGCCCTCTGCACCCGCGCCGGCGGCGAGCCTTTTTCCTATTGAACCGTGTCGGGATGGAATGCACAGCAAGGGACCCTCACCAACTTCACTTTCAATCTGGTTTCCGGAGTACTACACGATGCGACATCTTTCGATGAACAATTTGCGACTGGCGCTGGCCACGGCCGCGCTGCTGCTGCCGGTGGGCGCCGCCCGCGCGGTCGTCGTCGACTTTGAGGAGCTCAGCGTCCCGGCGAGTGGTTTCGAGGCGGGGCTCAACCTGTCGGGCTCGTTCACCAGCGGCGGTGTGTCGTTCAATAATTCGGCGGCCGATTTTGGCGGCGCGCTGCCATACTTCGAAGGTTTCGCCTACTCGAAGCAGAATCTCACGATCCCGGCGCCGGTCGATAACACATCCTTTCCCGGTGTCTACGATCCGCAACTCTGGGGCTACGATGCCTACGCTCCGACTGACGGCGGAGGCGGCGCCGGTGGATCGAAGAACTACGCAGTCGCTTACGTGACTCCCTTCTTGCTTCCCGATGCCCGCATCACCTTGCCCGAGGGAGTGAAACCGACGTCGATCGAGTTGACGAACGTGGCCTTCGCAGCGCTGGTGATGCGCGACGGCGACCCGAACGGCTACTCACGCAAGTTTGGCACGCCTCCGGCGGGGCAGCAGCCGCAGGTGTGGACCGACTGGCTCAAGCTCACGATCACGGGTCTTGACGCCGGCGGCGCTCCGCTGCCCACCGCCCCCGTGGAGTTCTATCTGGCCGACTATCGGCAAATCGGTGGCGCGGCGCCTTATATCGTCGACGCTTGGACCACGGTCGATCTCTCCTCGCTGGCCGGCGCGCGGTTTCTCGTGCTTTCCGCGGACGGTTCGGACTCCGGCGACTTCGGATTGAACACTCCCGCCTACGTGGCGCTCGACAACCTGGTGCTGACGCCTGTGCCCGAGCCGGCGACTTGCCTGCTGGCACTCGTCGGCGCGGCGCTCGTAGGGTTGGCTGCACGGCGCGGGCGGCGACGGTAGCAAGTCGCACGCTTCGGGTGCCACTGCTGGCTTGCCCAGCAGTGCCACGTTCGACTTCGCCCAGGATGCAATTCCTGGCTGCGGTCTCGACATGAGCTCAACCCTGATATTAATGCCGCATCAATTCACTCCCCGTTGATATTCACTTGCG
Organism: uncultured Planctomycetaceae bacterium; assembly: GCA_964495375.1. Classification (GTDB taxonomy): domain Bacteria; phylum Planctomycetota; class Planctomycetia; order Pirellulales; family JAEUIK01; genus JAIESQ01. Next base: position 16,551 of record CAZBWM010000033.1, read on the forward strand.
AAGTAAAGGACGCTAACCCATGCAACGTTGTTTCTGTTTTCTGACTCGTGCAACCGTTTTTGCAGCCAGCGCGGCGCTCGTTTCGGCAGCCGCGGCCGGGCCCTACGCTCCCCCCGCGGGGCAAAGCGGCAGCGATGCCGTGCCCGCCAGCGCTCCGATCGCCTGGGCCACGAAAGTCGAAAGTCTCACGCGCGGTCCGCAGAATATCTCCGATCTCAAGTTGGGGCTCGCCTCGTTCGGCGTCGAAGGCAACGCGCTCGGCGCCGCCAATGCTACGACCGGCAACGGCACCCCCGTCGTCAGCTTGGGTGATGGTGGGCAGATCACCCTCAGCTTCGCAAATGCAATCACCGACGGGCCGGGGGCAGATTTCGCCGTGTTTGAAAACGGGGTTACCGATACGTTTCTCGAGTTGGGTTTCGTCGAAGTCAGCTCCAACGGAACCGACTTTTTCCGCTTCGCAAGTGTTTCACTCACGCAGACCGACACCCAGATCGGCAGCTTCGGCGCGCTCGACGCTACGAATCTCTCCGACCTGGCCGGCAAATACCGTGCGGGCTTCGGCACGCCGTTCGACCTGGCCGAGTTGTCGGGCATCTCTCCACTGTTGGATATCTCGCACGTCCGCTATGTGCGCATCATCGACGTCATCGGCTCAATCGATCCGGCTTATGCCACGTTCGACTCGCAAGGACACAAGGTGAACGATCTCTGGCCGACGGCGTTCGCCTCGGGCGGTTTCGATCTCGACGCGGTGGGGGTGCTCAATCAAGTGCCCGAGCCGAGCAGCCTGGTGCTGGCAGCCGTGGGCTTGGTCGTAGGGCTTGGTGTGGCGATTCGTGGCCGCGCGGTGCATCATCGCGCGATTCGTCATCGAGCGATGTAGCGCTGCGGCCTGACTCGGTGACATCGTCCTCCGTATCGACGAAGGTCGCTTCGTGTCGCCGGGGCCATTCGATGGGCCGCCGGCGCGCGGCGACCGGGTCGACGGATTCGCGCTGCCCGTCGGGTGTGGCCAGCCATTGCTTGAGCTGCGCCCGACGGCGATCGCGCTCGCGGCGTGCCGCCATCTGACAGAGCACACACGGCATCCAGACCCGACCGCCGCACGTAGGACAGCGCACGTACGGTCGCTGGGGTTCGTCAAGCTCGGTCTCTAAATCTTCATCCGTGATCGATGCGATCCGCTCGTCGAACAGCCCGCGCGCAACCTGCCTGACCGTTGCGCGACTGACCCCCGCCAGCAGGGCGATCGCGCGCTGCGAGTGCTCGCCCGTCGCTAGCAAGCGGTGCACGCGTTGGATTTTCTCCAGCTCAATCATGGTGTCGTCTCTGTGAAGTGCGCAGCGCCCGGCGCGCTAGTCCTCGCTGCCGTCGCCGGCATCGCGCTGGGGCCAGTCGGTTACCTTCTCATCAAGCTCAAACTGGCTGTCCTCCAGCGCATCGGCCAGGTCGCGATCGAACCGCTCGAGCCAACTCTCAGGGTCGAGCTCTCCCGGCAGCGGGGCGCGATCGGGCGCGGGTGACCGAAAGCCAGCCGGGCCCGGCGTGGTAGCCGGAAACCGGGGGGCGTGCCTGGGCGTTTGGGGGTCGCGTGGATTTCCGGAAACAGCCATCGGGGCAGGGCCTCCGCAGCAGGTGTGGTAAATGGCCGGGGGTGGCGGTCGTATCGAACGTCCTGATTATGGCGGCGATTGGCTCACAAGTCAATACATATTTTTGAACAAAATACAACCTAGTAAAGGCGGTGATGTTCGGCCAAGATGAGGTACAATAAAGTAAGCACCGCGCGGGGCTTGCCGCGCTGCCCTCCGCAATTCATCACCCATCGAGGCCCGACGCTATGACGCTCGAACCGTACGATCAGCGACGCATCGACGACCTTTCTTTACGCGTGTTCGACATCGCCACGACGCTGCGAAATATGGCTACTTTGGCTCGCGAGAACGACTTGCATCAATTCGTCCTCCACGACAAGAAGGCCCTAGAATGGCTGGCCAAGCTCGAGGACTGGTCGCACAAGTCGCGTGGGGCCCTGGAGCGGGCGGCCCATCGCTCGCGCGGCGCCCGACGCGCCGTCGAGGTGACTCCGCCCGCAAAATCGCCAGCGCCGACGAAGAAATCTGGAAAAAAGAAGTAGCGTCTGGTCAAATTTGACGCGATTTCGAGCGAATGACCAATCGCTTCATTGCCGGTCGGTCGGCGGCCGTCGTCAGGCCGCCGCCGATCGACCCGGCGTGGGGCGGATGGCCTGAATCGATCGGCGATCGAGAGTGGTGGTTCACTTTGAAGAATATGTGAGTACACCCGTGTGCCACCAGCTCTGCCCGGGCCGTGTTTTACAGCGTGCCGAAGGAGCACCGGCAGCGCCCGTGGCACACGGAATTCAAAGTAACCCCTTACCCGATCGAGGACTTGGGCCGGTTCGACGTTCCCACCGCCAGCAGGAGGCTTCGGTTTGCCGTGAACGTGTTGCCGCCGGTCGAGCCTGACGATCCACTCCCAGACGGCGGCGCCGTGTCGCCACCCACCCACGACGCCGACGCCGACGCAACGGGCGACTCCCCCGGCAACTCGTCAAGGCTCTTAGCCCGCGCGCTGCAATGGGCCGAATGCCACCCGCGGTTGCTGCACATCGCCGGCGCCGTCGCGATCACCGGGGTGTTTCTGGCCGCCCTGGCCGTGCTGCGGCACGAGCTGGCCCACTACAACTATCGCGACATCGAGCACAGCCTGGCCGCCATTCCGCGCGGTCATCTACTGTTGGCCTTGGCGCTGACCGTGGCTAACTACCTGGTGCTGGGGGGGTACGACTACCTGGGGCTCACCTTTCTCGGCCGCGCGCTGGCCTATCGCCGGGTGGCGCTCGCGTCGTTCCTCACGTACGCCTCGAGCCATAACTTTGGCGCGCTGTTGGGCGGAACGTCGATGCGCTATCGCATCTATTCCTCCTGGGGTCTCTCGGCACTGGAGATTGCCAAGCTTGTCGGCTTCTGTGGGCTGACCTTCTCGCTCGGCGTCTGCGCGTTGGCGGGCGTGGCCTTGGCGATTGGTTCGCCGGTGGTGGCCGATGCCGTGGCGCTGCGGCCCCTGGACCTGCGTTTGGCGGGCGGAACGCTGTTGGTGGTGGTGATCGCCTACTTAACCATCACGGCGCTGGGTCGCTTGCCGACCGCCTGGCAGCGCCGCAAGGAGAGCCTGCCGAAGCCGCGGATGGCCGTCGCGCAGATCGCGCTGGCCTCGCTCGATATGACCCTTTCGGCCAGCGTGCTCTGGGTCCTGCTGCCTGAGGGGAGCTCGCTGGGCTTTCTGGGTTTTCTCGGGCTCTACGTGGCGGCGCAGGTCGTCGGCATGCTAAGCCATGTGCCGGGCGGCGTCGGCGTGTTCGAGGCCGCGATGCTCAAGGCCTTTCCCGATTCGACCGATCACGCGGCGCTCTTTGGCGCCTTGGTGGCGTTTCGCGCGATCTACTACCTGCTGCCGCTGGGTGTGGCGGCGGTCCTGTTGGTGGTTTACGAAGTCTCACAGCGCTGGCACGTGCTATCGGCGTGGGGCTCTCGCGCCGGGCGCTGGCTCCCCGCGATCGCGCCGAACTTGTTGGCTCTGCTGACGCTGTTGGCCGGCGCCGTGCTGCTCATCTCCGGGGCAACACCTGCCGACCCCGATCGCTTGAGTTGGCTACAGCGCCACGTATCGCTCCCATTGGTCGAAGTGTCGCACTTTGCCGGCAGCCTGGTGGGGGTGGCGCTCGTGCTCTTGGCCCGCGGCTTGCAACGCCGGCTCGACGCCGCCTATCACCTGACGCTCGGCCTGCTGGCCGTCGGCATTGTGGCTTCGCTCGCCAAGGGCTGGGACTACGAAGAAGCGGCTGTGCTCGCCTTGGCGGCCGCGGCGCTCTGGCCGGCACGGCCGTACTTCTATCGCCGCTCGTCGCTGTTCACGCAGCGGATGACCGCCAGTTGGCTGACCACCGTGGCGTTGGTCGTCGGCGGATCGATGGCCTTGGCGATGTTCTCCTTCCGGCACATCGAGTATCGCGACGAATTGTGGTGGCAGTTCGCGTTTGAAGCCGATGCCCCCCGCGTGCTGCGGGCGAGCGTGGCCGCGAGCGTGCTGGCAATCGTCTACGGCTTCGCGCGATTGCTGAGCCCGGCCCCGCGCCGGCCGGAATTGCCTGGGCCCGAAGAGCTGGCGCGCGCCACCGCGATCGTTGGCCAGTCGCCGCGCGCCGATGCCCAGCTCGCGCTCTTGGGCGACAAGCTGCTCTTGTTCGACGAAGCCGATCGCGGCCTGGTGATGTATCAGGTGGCAGGCCGCTCGTGGGTGGCGCTCGGCGATCCGGTTGCACCGACCGACATGCAGCCCGAGTTGGTGTGGCAGTTCCACGAACTGGTTGACAGCTACGGCGGTTGGACCATCTTCTACCAGGTGAACGAAGAGCGCTTGGGGCAATATCTCGACCTGGGCCTGACGCTGCTGAAGCTCGGCGAAGAAGCGCGCGTGCCGCTGGCCGATTTTTCGCTCGAAGGCAAACAGCGCAAAGGGCTCCGGCATACGCGCACGAAGCTGGCCGGCGCCGGCTGCACGTTCGAGGTGGTGCCCGAGGTCGATGTTCCGGCGCTGTTACCCAGGCTGCGTGAAGTCTCCGACGCCTGGCTCGGCGAAAAGCAGGCCCGCGAGAAGGGCTTCTCGCTCGGTTACTTCGACGAAGATTACCTACGGCGGTTTCCCTGCGCCGTGGTGCGCGTCGATGGCCAGATCGTGGCGTTCGCCAATTTGTTCGAGACGGCCGACCGCGATGAGCTATCGCTCGATTTGATGCGGCACCTGCCGGATGCCCCCGCTGGCGTGATGGAGTTTTTGTTCATCGAGCTGATGCTGTGGGGACACGAGCGCGGTTACGAGTGGTTCAACCTGGGCATGGCCCCGCTCGCGGGCGTCGAAAGCCGCAACCTGGCGCCGGTCTGGAACCAGTTGGCGGCCCTGCTCTATCGTCACGGCGAGCGTCTCTACAACTTCCAGGGGCTGCGGCAATACAAGGACAAGTTCGACCCCGAGTGGCGCCCCAAATACTTGGCCTCACCGGGCGGCTGGACACTGGGCCCGGTGCTGGCCGACCTGGTCACGCTGATCGCCGGAGGGTGGACGGGGGTGATTAAGAAGTGAGCGAGGGGAAACAGTGGGTGGCCCCGGCAACTTGTTGCCGGGGTGGCGAAGCCACAAGAGGTACTTAGAAACGGTAGTCATGCGCGCGAGGGCGCCAAGCTGGATCGCGAGCGCGAAATCGACGCGGACCTTTTCTGTGCTGAGGTTGATTTTCGGTGCCCGCGACCGACTCAGCGACAACGCTGAAGCAGTTCCTCTTGTCGCTGCGCGACCCAGGCACGCTGCGCGTCCCTGGGCCACCCGGCGGAAACGATTCTCGTCCTCGTCTCACCATCCACTACGACACAATCTCCCGCCGCCGCTTCAGATAATCCCACACCACGTAGCGGTCGAGGTCGCGGCCGCCGCTGAAGAACACCCGTCCTTTGGTCGATTCGGCCATGCGGTACGCGAAGCGGATATCTTCTTCCGACTGCGACCAGCCGCTCAGCAGAAAGATGTTGATCGTGATCCCCTCGCGGTGGCACAAGCGCGCCTCGCGCATCGTGGCCTCTTCCGTCCGCGAGTCGGGCGGATAGAGCAGGTAAAGCATTTGCGCCTCGAAGTGGGCGGTCGGCAGCCCGTCGGTGATCAAGATGATCTGCCGGTTGGGCGTGTCTTGCAGGCTGAGAAACTTGCGGGCCAGGTTCAGCCCGTGCTGAATGTTGGTGAAGTGGGGCGGAACCTGCAGCTCGCTGATGTCGGGGTTGCTCATGTCGGCTTTGAGCCGCACGAACGGTTGAAAGATGGTGACCGGCTTCGGCATCAGGTTGACGATTTCGCTCGAGTGCCGAACTTTGGCAAAGCTGTAAACCTCGATGAACTGCAGGAAGTCGCCGGGGTACTCGCGGCGCATCAGCCCGTCGAGCGCCAGAGCCATGCGTTTGACGTTGATGTACTGCCCGCCGTAGCGCATCGAACCGCTCATGTCCATCAACACCGAGGTGGCGCACTTGGGCGTGTTGCGCGTGCGATGGATTTCGATGTCGTCGGTGGTGAGCCGCACCGGCGTGCCTGGCCCGCTGCGCAGCAGGGCGTTGACGAACGACGCGGGGATATCCATGTTGGCCACGGCGTCGCCGAATTCGTACGGCCGCGTGGCCTGCATCTCGACCGCTCCTTCGCCGACGATCGGGCCGGTGTGCCGGCCGCTGCGGGCGGCGTCCAGCTCGCTGAAGATCCGCTCGAGCAGCTTGCTTTGAAAGATGCGGTACGCCTTGGGCGTCAGCTCGTAACTGCCTGAGCGGTTGCGCTCGAGCCCCTGTCGTTCGGCCATCTCGCGCATCAGGTCTTCGATCTGCTGTCGCAGGGCGCCGAGTTGTTCGATATCGCCCGGCTCGGCGAACTCGGCCAGCGCGTCCATGTCGATGATGCCGATCTGGGCGGTCTTCTCGGCTTCTTCGAGTTGCTTGAGCAGGCGATCGATCGTTTCGAGCTCTTCCTTGACTTCCAGGGCGTCGTGGATGGTGAGCCGCTCGCGGCCGGTGAACTCATACTTCTCGGCCAACTCGTCGATCTGGTACTTGTTGCCCAGCGCGCCGATCAGCGGCATCATCGCGGCGGCAAACTGCGAGCGATCGTCGCCGGCCTGATACCAGATGTGCTCCAGGTCGCGGAGTTGCTCTTCTTTGACGGCGCGATGAAACAGCCCGCGCAAGGATTTCGGCGGTTTGGCGGCCTTGGCGCGGCGCTGGTACTCGACGGCCGCGTCCTTCCGCACGCGACGCGTTTCATAACGTTCGAGAATCTTGCGCTTGCGCTCCTCGAGCAAGTGACGCAGCGCTTCGATGCTGGGGCCCAGCCCGGCGATCTGGCTGGGGTCGAGCCGCACGGCGCGGGCCAATTCCTCGTCAGTCAGTTCGCGCAGCGAGCCGTACATCAGCAAGTGCTCGAACGCGCCGGAGACCAGGTCGGCCTCGGGCTGCCGCGGGCTGGGAAACCGCTGCGGATCGAACTTGCGATAGGTGTGAATAACGCCGCCAAGGCGGGAAGGTGTGGTCATTACATTCTCCCCTCTCCCCTTGCGGGAGAGGGGCCGGGGGTGAGGGGTACGCTGCTCGTTCGGCTCGGAACTTCAGGCGTTGTCCTATCGTGGGAGTCTTTCGTTGCAATGGCTTCTAACACCTCCCACAAAGGAGAGGGCGGTTTGCTGAAACAACTTGTGGCCGTGAGTTCGCGGGTGTTAGCTCCATTCCCTCACGGCCAGTTCAACCCCGACACGAATGAAATCCAAACGCCAAGCAGCATCAAACCGACGACTGCATACACGATGACAATCACCCCGCCTAGACGCCAGCCGTGTTGCAATTGATACATCGTTGCGCACGCCAGGGACGCGCTGAGTACAAGACCGACTTTAATTTCCGTGGACGTTTCGATCGCGAACAAGACTGCCGCGAGCAGCACAAGCAGCAGCAACGTTCGCAGGGTGAATTGCATTGCGCCGTTCTTACGCCGCGTCGACGGCCGCATAGACTTTGCCATGCCTGGCCAACCACTCGACGTCTCCGTGTTCGGCATGCTCTTTGACCTGGCGCAAGAGATCGATTGTTTCCGCCTCGTAACAGGGTTCGCTTGGATCGTCGACGGGCACGACCAACTCGACCTCGACCGCGACAACGTATTTCTCGGTCTGAATCAGTCGAATGCGTCTGACGCGTTTGCCTGGGATACGCATCGGCTACACCTCATACTCAATCCGCCCGTGCCGCTCGCTACGGGAGATGTGATCCGTGGCGTGTAGCCCGGCCAGCACGAATTCCACGCAGCTCGCCCGCATCGCCGCGTCGCTCGAAGCGTGAACCTCGAACGCTTTGTCCCACGCCGGTGGCACGCGTTTGAGACGCTCGGCGTACTGTTCGCTCGGCAGCACGTCGCCGACCTCGATCTTCACCCCTTCGCCGAAAATGCGGGCGATCTCGTCGAGCCCGTGCCTTTCGACGTACTCTTCGAACACGTTCTTCACGGCGTCGGCCAGCAGGGCGTCGAGCACTTGCCGTTCGCTAAGCTGATGGCTGCTCATCAGATCGAGTTCCAGCTTGCCCAGGCTCGACGCGTACAAATGCCCCAGGTCGCTGATGCGCACCACCGCGGGGCGCTCGCCCAGGCGAATGCCGCGCTGCCGGGCGCTGGCGACCATCGTGCGATAGTTGGCGATCGACAGCCGCGCGCTCACGCCCGACTGCTGATCGATGAACTTGCTCTTGCGGGCAATGCGGCTGATCTCTTCGACGACTTCGCGCATGAAGTAGGGGACCACCACGGGATAGTCGCCGCCGAGATCGAGCCCGCTCTCCTGTTCCATGATCTGGATGCCGAGGTCGCGCTCGCGCGGATAGTGCGTGTGGATGAGCGAGCCGATGCGGTCCTTGAGCTGCGGAATGACCTTGCCCGAGCGGTTGTACGTAGCCGGGTTGGCCGAGAAGAGAATCAGCACGTCGATATCGAACTTCACGGGGTAACCGCGGATTTGCACGTCGCGCTCTTCGAGAATGTTGAACAGGCCAACCTGCACCAGCTCGTCGAGCTCAGGCAGTTCGTTCATCGCGAAGATGCCGCGGTGCATGCGCGGGATGAGCCCGAAGTGCAGGGCCTCTTCCGCGGCCATGCTGGTGCCGGCGGCCAGCTTGGCCGGATCGATCTCGCCGATGATGTCGGCGAACTTGGTGCCCGGCGCGAGGCGTTCAGCGTAGCGCTCGGCGCGTGGCCACCAGCCGATCGGCACGTGCTCTTCCGGTGTGTTGGCGAGAAAGCGCTTCACCGCGCCTGAGATCGGCCGCAACGGATCGTCGTGCAGCGGCGCTTCGGGGATGTCGACGTAGGGAATCTCTTCGTCCAGCAACCCGACGAGCGAGCGCATCAGCCGGCTCTTGGCTTGCCCCTTTTCCCCCAAAAAGAGCATGTCGTGCTGGGCCAACAGGGCAATGTTGATCTCGGGGATGACGGTATCTTCATAACCGATGATGCCGGGGAACAGCTCGTCGCCGCGGGCCAGGGCCGCGACGAAGTTATCGTGAATCTCGCGCTTGACCGATTTTGACGTCCAGCCGCTTTCGCGCAGCTCGCGCAGGTTCGTGGGGCGCGTCAGCGTGGCCATGAATGCTCCGTTGGGTGGGGGCGAAATTGGGGGATGCTGGCAGAATCTGCAAGGGGGGGCCAGTCGATTATAGCGCGGCCGGGGGGCGGGCCAAGCGCGGGGATAGCATGAAATTCGATGTCGCGCGAGCTAGCGCGCGGAGTAAACTCCGCGGCTAACGAGAGATATCATCGCTACTTAGCGGCCCGCAGCTCTGCACAGACCAACTCTTGATCGTCGCGAGCAAAGATGCAATCGGCCGCGTAAGCCGGGTGGGCCCAAGTCGGCCCGATCAGCTTGGTGCGCGATTGTTCGACATACCCCTCGCGGGTGAAGCGGGCCAGAATCAGCTCGCCATCGGAGTTGAGCACCAGCACGCGATCCGAGCTCCTGGTCCAAACCATAGTGGCCTGCGGATTGCGGCCGCGCGGCGTCATGCGGTTGTCGTCGTTCCACAAGATGCGGCCGGTCGCCAGCTCGAAGCAGGTGAGCCCGTTTGATTTGTCGATGCTGAAGACGAGCCCGTCGCGCACCAGCGGCTGCGACATCAGCCCGCGCAGGTAGCGATTCTCTTCCCAGGCGAGCGTGGCGTCGGCCGGTCCTTCGCCGAGCTTGATCGCCTTGGTCCCCTCCCAGTAGCCGGTCACGAGCGCGATACCATCGGCGTAGATGGGCGTGGCAATCGACACTCCATACGTGACCTTGTACGGCACGCTCCAAAGTATCTTGCCCGTGTCGGCGGACATCCCCTGCACGTGCTCGGGAGTCCAGGCGACGAGCTCGCGGCGCCCGCCACGCTCGATCTCGATCGGCGTGGCGTAACCGGCCGGGTCGTCCCCCGATCGCCAAACCTCCTTACCGGTCGCGCGATCGAGCGCGACGAAGCAGCCCCCCGGCTTGCACCCTGGATGAAAGATCACCAGGTCGCCGACGACCACCGGCGACGCGGCCAGCCCCCACTCGGGGAGCAGCTCCTTGGCCAGCGGTTCGTCGGGCTGGCGCTCGGCCGCGAAAAAATCGTGCGACCAGATCAGCTTGCCCGTCTCGGCATGCAAGCAGCAGGCGTGCCCCAGCGCGCCCATCGCGTAGAGGCGATTTTCGTGAATCGTCGGCGCCGCGCGCGGGCCATTACCATAATCGAGCTGGCCATAGCGCACGGGATACTCGTGCGTCCAAATTGGGCGACCATCTTCGAGCGCAAAACAGAGTAGTCGCTCGCGCTCGCCCTGCCGGGTTGATGATGCTTCGGCCTGCCCGGCGGCCGCTTCTGCTGCCTGGTCGGCCGTGCGGCGATCAAAGACGTACACATACTCATAGCGTGCAACGACACCCGCATAGCCGCCGCCAATCGGTTGGCCCCATTTGATCGGCAGTTGCTCGGTCTCCCACCGCGCCGGCAAGGAGGGAGGCGCCTGCCAGGTGCCATCGCCGCGCGGCCCGCGCCAGCGCGGCCAATCTTCGGCCGAAGCGGTCGAGACAGCAACGAATAGGCAGACGAGAAACCCGATCGGGTGCCACTTTGCGCCGCAAATCGTCTGATTCGTGAAGGGTGGGTGGCCCAGCCGCTTGCCGGCTGGGTCGCGAAGCGACAAGAAGCCTTCCGGACCCGACGCTGCTGAGCTCGGCCCCGCGGCATGAATTGATTCTTGTGGCTGCGCCACCCGGCTGCGAGCAGCCGGGCCACCCGTCATGTCCGCTCGGCATTGGCCGTCGCGCGCTGAATACGGTTCTCGGACAATCTTCGAACGCACCGCCCCGCTCACTCCCCCTCCGCCGAATCGCTATCGCCGGGGCCCACCGGCACCGCGTCGAGCGTCTCGCCCAGCGGCAGCAGCACGTCGTACCAGCCGATCATCATTTCTTCCCAAGTCTGGTCCCCCCAGCGCACCGTCTCGGTCGGGTCGGGGTTCGCCGGGTTCTCGGTCGAGTTATCGAAGTGGGCCGTGCAACGCAGAATGCTCCCCTTCGGCAGCACGCGCGGCTCGTTCAACAGAAAGTGATTCTGCCAGTTGAAGTCGTACCGCGGCACGTCGAGCAGAATTTCGCGCGAGCCGTCGGCCAGCTCCAGCTCGTAGCGGAACGACTTGCCCCGCAGGTGCATGTGCGGAAAGAACGACAACAAGAGCGTGTCTTTGCCGAACTTGCGGGCCGAGAGCACCTCGTGATTGTCGGCCCCGGGCGGAATCGCAAACGTGTGATTGCTGGCCGACGTGGTCACCAGCTCCTGCGTAATCGTCGAGGGATCTTTGACGAACACCAGGCCCACGCTGCTGCGGTCTTGCTGCGGCGTGCCGATCGGCGTGTAGTGCATCTGGAACACCAGCTTCGAGCCGGCGGGGATGCGCTTGGCCGCGTTCTCGGGCGCGACCATCGGCCGCGTGCCCGGCGCGTAGCCCACCAGAAAGTTGAAGCCCCGGCGATCCGCGCTCTTGGCCCCGTCGGGCGGGCGAATGAAGACAATAATGTGGTGTACCACGGCGCGATTGTCGGGCAGACACTCGGCCACGCGCACCCATTTGTCTTCGGTGAAGCCAGGATCGGTGACGAAGTATTTGTAGGCCACGGTCCCTTCGGCCGGCACGTCGAACGGCGTGTCCTGCATGTGCACCACCAGGTCGGGCGCCTGCGGCATTTGCCAGCCTTCGACAAACGTGGGCGCCGGGGGTAAGTCGGCCTCGTCACCGCGCGGCGCGCCGGCCGCCACCCAGGCGAACACCTGCTCGCGCTCTTCGTCAGTCAACCGGGCGTCGTTGCTGAAGTGGCCATGCTGCGGATCGGCGTGCCAAGGAGGCATGCGCCCCTCGCGCACCACTTCGGCGATCATCTCCGACCAGCCGGCCGCCTCGTCATAGCTGGTGAGCGCGAACGGGCCGATCTGCCCAGGCCGATGGCACTCGACGCAGCGATTGTTGAAGATCCGCGCGATCTGATTCGAATAGGTGACCGTCGCCAGTTCATCGGCCGCGCGGGCGCGACCAATCAAGCAGCCGGTGCTGGCGGTTTGCGCAACTTCAATCGCCTGGCCGGCCAGTAACTGCTCGAGCGCCAAAGCCAGGTCGCGGCGCGTCGGCTGTGGTCGCTGGAAGCTGCCGCCCCGCTCGACGCCGAATTGATCGTCGATGCGGCCGGCATAGCGCACGCGGCGCTCGCCATCGAGCACGAACACCTCTGGCGTGCGTGATGCGCCCACGGCGTCGGCCACTTGCTGATTCCGGTCCTTCAACAGCGGCAACTCCACCGAGAACTGCCGCGCGAACTGGGCCAGCTCGCTGAGCGAGTCCTGCCGGTTGGCGTCGATCACCAGGAACGTCACTCCCTTGGCTGCGAACTCTTTCGCCAGCTCGGTCAGCCGCGGAGCATACGCGCGGGCCAACGGGCATTCGACTCCCAGAAACGCCAGCACCACGGCCTTCGAATCTTTGAACTCGGCCAGCGACACTTCCTTGCCGCGATAGTCGCTCAGGGTGAAATCGGCGACTTGCCGGCCGAGCGAGGCAGGGGAGCTAGCCCCTGAGTCGTTGGCAGCTTCCGCCGCCGACGCGTGACTGGCTACCAGCGCTAGCGCCGCAACCAAGGTGAAGCAGGCCACCGACGACAATCGCAGTTGAACGACGAGCCGTGTCATCACCGCACCTCGCTTGAATCGCTTTGAGTTTGACTGCCGAGAGCTGGACGAGAATTGCTTATTTGCCACCGAGGGCACAGAGCTCACCGAGGAAATGCAGAGAGGGTAGTCGCTGAACAAGCTGAATTATTGTGACAGTATTTGTTGGACGGTATTTGTTGATCTGCCGCGCGACGGGGACATGAAATCCCCCCTCAGTGTCCTCTGAGCCCTCTGTGGCTAAACTCCCCCGCTTTGCAGCACATCCCCGCTTGGTGGCCCCCCGGTCGGCTCCGATTCTACCGCGCCGGCCCACGCGACTCGAACATTTCGACAACGGGTCAGTCGTCCGAGGCCCCTCGTCCGAACGGTGTCAGGAACCGATTCAAGTGCGGGCCCTCAAATTGCTAACTGGCCGCTCGAATCGGTTCCTGACACCGTTCGGGCTGCCCGTTCACTCGACTGACCCGCTCCCCGAACTTCCCTACTCGAACAACTCCGCCTGGCCGTCGGGCTCAGGCTTTGGCGGGCTGGTCCCCAGGTGCCGGTAGCCAGCCTCGGTGAGCCGCCGCCCGCGGGGGGTGCGAACAATCAGTTCTGCCCGCAGCAAGTAGGGCTCGAGCTCGTCGCTCAATGTGTCGACGGCCGTGTTCATGGTGTGGGCGACCGCTTCGACTCCGGCCGGCCCCCCGCCGAAGACGCGCAGCAACGTCTCCAGATACTTGCGGTCCTGCGAGTCGAGCCCCAGCAGGTCGACCCCCTGCATGTCGAGGGCCGCTTCGGCCACATGGCGCGAGATGTTGCCGTCGGCCCGGCTCGTGGCATAGTCGCGCACCCAGCGCAGGCGGTTGTTGGCGATTCGCGGCGTGCTACGGCTGCGGCCTGCGATCAGCTCGCACGCGTCGTCGCTGATCTTCACGCGCAGCTTATTGGCGCTGCGGCGCACGATCTCGGATAGCTCGGCCAGCGAGTAGAAATCGAGATGCTCGCGCATGTGGAAGCGGTCGCGTAACGGCGCCGACAACAGGCCCGTGCGCGTCGTCGCCCCGATCAGGGTGAACGGCTTGAGCTGCATGTTGATCGTGCGGGCGTTGACCCCTTCGCCCAGCGCGATGTCGATGCGGAAATCTTCCATCGCCGGATAGAGGAACTCTTCGACCGCCTTGGGCAAGCGGTGAATCTCGTCGATGAACAGCACCGAGCCTTCGCTGGCGTTGGTGAGATAGGGGATCAAATCCTTGGGGGCCGACAGCGCCGCGCCGCTGGCAATCTGCAGCGGCACCCCCAGATCGCGCGGGATGACCGTGGCGAACGTGGTTTTGCCCAAGCCGGGGGGGCCGTCGAACAGGATGTGCCCCAGTGGCTCGCTCCGCTTGCGGGCGGCGTCGACTGCGATCTCGATCCGCGCGTAGACCTCGCGCTGGCCGACGATCTCGGTCATCCGCTGCGGCCGCAGGAAGCGATCTTCCTCGACGGCGGCGGGCGTTGTGTCTTCCTTGAGAACGGTTTCGCGGACCATCGACCTGCGCTCGGGCGGAACAATTCGCCAGTTCGTTTACAGTGAACACTTGTAGACTGCCGGCCGTCAATATATCAGATTGATCTATCGCGGCGGGAGACGAACCACAAGGTACGGCGGTTGGAAGCGAAGTAAGCCCACCGATTGCAATCGGTGGGCTTAGCGGTTCACGTACCTATTACCTGGTCATAGGGAAGTGATTTCATGGGCTCAAGCAATTCATTTCGTCACCTGCTGGCAGCATGGTTACTCGTCTCCGTTGCGAGTGCCTCTGTCTCGGCGGCCGATCCCGCTGAACCCCAGCCCAATGCTCTGGCCCCCGCGGGCCTGCACGATTTCGACCAGCGGGTTGCCAAACTCATTCAGCCGCTCGCCGACGAGCAGATCGTGGCGGCCCTGGCGATCGGCGTGATCGACGGCCGGGCAGTCGACGCGCAAGACGCGTCCAAAGCACTCGCCCCATCGGCCGACGACCGTGGGCCTGTGCACCTCGCTCGCTTTGGCGGGGCGGCCACGCGCTGGTACTTCATCGGCCGCGTCAACGACGACAGCCCGCGTGCTCCCGATCGCAACACGCTCTTTGAGATCGGCTCCGTCAGCAAGACGTTCACCGCGCTCTTGCTGGCCGATATGGTCGAGCGCGGCGAAGTGTCGCTCGACGACCCGGTGCAGAAGTACTTGCCGGCCGACGTGCCCACCACCTCGCGCGATGGCAAGCAGATCACCCTCGTGCAGTTGGCCACACACACCTCGGGCTTGCCGCGGATGCCGAGCAACTTCACGCCGACCGACCTCGCCAACCCGTATGCCGATTACGACGAACAGAATCTGTACGAATACTTTCGTAAGGCCCGCCGGTTGCGCGAGCCCGGCGGTAAGCCGGCGTACAGCAACTTGGGGATGGGCCTGCTGGGGCACGCCTTGGCACTGGCCGCGGGCAAACCGTACGAGCAACTGATTGAAGAGCGCATCTGCCGGCCACTCGGCATGACGCGCACGCGGATCGCGCTCGACGACGCGCTGCGGGCCGACTTGGCTCAGGCTCACGATGGTGACGGCGCCGCGGTCAAGCCGTGGGATCTCAACGTGCTGGCCGGCGCCGGCGGCATCCGCAGCGATGCGTTCGACATGTTGGCCTACTCGGCCGCGCAATTGGCACTCGTCGATACTCCGCTCAAGAAGGCGATCGCGTTGTCGCACGAGCGGCGCGTCGATAGCGGAAATGGCGACGGCGCCGTCGCCCTGGCCTGGCACATTCTGCCCGACGGCAAAACGATCATGCATAACGGTCAGACCGGCGGCTATCACGCGATCGTGGCGCTGCGTCCTGACCTCAAGCTCGGTGTTGTCGTGCTGGCCAGCACCGCCTGGCAAGGGGTCGATCTGGTGGGCTACGGGCTGCTGTCGATGCTCCAGGGGCGCAGGCCGGGCCCGCTGCCGTATCGGCACATGGCGAAGCTCTCGCCCGAGGCCCTCGATCGATTCGTCGGCAACTTTGAGATGACGGGCGTGCCGGCCGTGATGAAGATCCGCCGCGACGGTGAGCGGCTGTTCGCGCAACTTACCGGCCAGCCCGAGGTGCGGGTCTACCCGGCGTCGGAGAAAGAACTGTTCTATCGCGTGGTCGAAGCGCGGCTGGAGTTTGGTGCGGTTGAGCAAGCCGCGGATGCAGACGCCGTGAAACCGGACGCAGCGGATGTAGTGATACCGGAGGCCGAACCATCAGAAGACGGCCCGTATCCTGGCTTCGTGTTATTCCAGAACGGCCAGCGCGTGCCGGCGAAACGGGTGGAAGAGAAGACCGAGGAGGCGAAGTCGGAGTAAATTTCGGCCGCTACTCAGTGTGCTCGATCGACCACACCTCGGTGCCAATCGGTACGTCGGCTTTCGTGAGACCTTTGAGCAGGATGACGATTAGGTGATTGGGATTGGGATTTGGAAGCTCGATGCCACCGATCGGAACGACAGTATCAGTCCCATCGGGCTTTCTCAGCCGAATCAAATCGCCGACCATAAAGCGCTCGTCGTCGATTGGCTGGAAGCCCGGGACCGGAACAAGTCCATGTTCCGCGATCTCAAATCGATCCTCAACGACAAACAGCAATCGCGCCATCGAACTTCCCCGCTCCGCCAATCAGATCGCTTGCTCGGAAATCCGCGCTCTCCGCGGCTCCGCGTGAGCCAATTCTAGGCGCCATTCGACGCGCTATTTCAAGCTCGCTGTCGCTAGCGGACCAGCCAGCACGCCAGCAACCCACCAAAATTCCCCGCGTTTCCGCCCTTTCCTAGCCGCCCAGGGCCAATTTGCTCTTGCCAAGCTCGCCAGTATCCACAACAGTGCCGCTACGGCTGGCTGCGCGCCGCCGAATAACCGTGTACCCCCGAGGGCTATGAACACGGTTTCACGGACGAAAACACCGCGCGCCGCCGCGCGAACTGCCAGCAGGGAGGAAGTGGCCGATGACCAAAACGTCCTACGACGAAAAGGACGTCTTGCACCTCTGCGTGCACGATCCCGAGAACAAGGTGCGGCGATTGCCTGCGCCGCCGCTGTTGATGTTCGATCGCATCCCCGAAATCCACATGGATGGTGGCCAATTCGGCAAGGGGTATATCGTCGCCGAGAAGGACGTCCTCTTCAAAGAGTGGTTCTTCTTCTCGCACTTCGAAGGCGACCCGGTGATGCCCGGCGTGCTGCAGCTCGATGCCATTCTGCAGTTGGCCGGCTTCTTCTTGATGCACCGTGGGTTCGACGGCCGCGGCCGGGCCTTGCGCGCCGGCAAGCTGACGTTCCGCGAGCAGGTCCGTCCGCATCACAAGCTGGTCAGCTACCGGCTCGACTTCAAGAAGATCACCGAACGGCCGACGCCGATCGCGTTCGCCGAAGCGTCGGCCTACGTCGATGGCACGCTCTCGGTTGAAGTCAGTGGCATCATGGTGGGGCTCTTCGGCAACTTGGATTACGAGTACCCATGACGCAAACGCAAGTCGCGGTCACTGGTTTCGGAGTGCTCAGCCCCTTGGGGCGCGGCCTGGCAGAAAACGCCGCCGCGCTGCGGGCCGGCAAGTCGGGCGTCATTTCGCGCCGACCCGAATGGAGCGATGCCGGGCTGCGCTCGCAGATCTCGGGCAACGTCGAGACCGAGTCGCTGCGCGAACAATTCGATCGCAAGCAGAACCGCTTTCTCTGCGACCCGGCCCTGTTGGCCGCTGCGGCCATGGCGGACGCCATCGCTCATGCCGAACTGTCGAAGGCCGAAGTGCAAGACCCACGCACCGGAGTGGTGGTGGGGACCGGCGCGGGGGCCAGCATGCCCGACGCCGTGGCGCTTGGCGAGCGCCTCAAAGCGCGCGGCGGCTCGAAGGTCGGCGCGTATCAGGTTCCTCTGATCATGGGCTCGTCGCTGTCGGCCAACCTGGGCACGATCTACCAGATTCATGGTCACTCGTACTGCATGACGAGCGCCTGCTCGACGTCGGCCCACACGATCATGCAGGGGCTGGATCTGATCCGCAGCGGGCGGCAAGACCGCGTCTTTGCGGGCGGATCGGAAGACGTCAACACGGTGTCGGCCTCGGCGTTCGACGGCATGGGCGCGCTGTCCAGCGCCTTCAACGACGAGCCCCAGCGCGCCTCGCGACCGCTGGACAAAGCCCGCGATGGATTCGTCTTCTCGGGCGGGGCTGGCATTCTCGTGCTCGAGAACCTGGAGATCGCCAAAGCCCGCGGCGCGAAAATCTGGGCGATCGTCGAAGGAGCCGGCGCCACGTGCGACGGCGAAGACATGGTCGTGCCCAATGGCATCGGCGCCCAGGCCGCCATGAAACTGGCGCTCGAGGATGCGGGCCTGACCCGCGAGCGCATCGACTACGTCAACCTGCACGGCACGTCGACCCCCGTGGGAGATGCCAAAGAAATCGACGCCTTGCGAGCGGTGTTCAGCGCGAAGATGCCACCATTTTCGTCGACCAAATCGATGACCGGGCACGGGTTGGGCGCGGCCGGCGCGCTCGAAGCGATCTTTTGCATCTTGATGATGCACGAGAACTTTCTGGCGCCGAACATCAATCTCGAAGACCCCGACCCCGTCGTGGCCGACTTGCCGGTGGTGCGCGAAGCACGCCGTGCAGAGGTCGCCTACGCGCTGTCGAACTCATTCGGCTTCGGCGGCACGAATTGCAGCCTGATCTTATCGCACCCCGAGCGGCGGGGATAACGCGGAAGCAGCGTCACGACTACCTGTTAGCCGCGGAGCTTGCTCCGCGCGCTAGCTCGGGCGGCGTTGTTTCACAATTGAAGTCGCGACGTCGATCGAGCTAGCGCGCGAGATAAATCCCGCGGCTAACGAATCTCTCGGGCGAGATTTGGACTAGAGTCGTACCCGCCCGCGGCCAGTAGCCCTTACGCCGCCCGTGCGTCGAAGCGGCCGAAGACCATCCGGCCGGCGCTGGTTTGCAGCACGCTGGTAACCGTGATGCGGATGGTCTTGCCCACCTGCTCGCGGCCGGCCTCGATGACGACCATGGTGCCGTCGTCGAGGTAGCCCACGCCTTGCCCCGGCTCTTCCCCCGGTTTGACGACGCGCACTTCGAGTGCTTCGCCCGGCAAGAAGACCGGCTTCAGCGCGTTGGCGAGATCATTGAGATTGATCACGCCGACTTCGTGCAGTTGGGCCACTTTGTTGAGGTTGTAGTCGCCGGTGATCACCTTGGCGTTGAGGTGCTTGGCCAAGAGGATCAGCTTGAGATCGACCGGCTGATCGACGATCTCTTGCGGCTCGCGCTCGTAGATCGACAGGTCGACGCCGGTCATCGTCCGCAGCCGATTGAGGATGTCGAGCCCCCGGCGACCGCGGCCCCGGCGCAGGCGATCGGAGCTGTCGGCCACGCCTTGCAATTCGGCCAGCACGAAACGCGGAATGATCAACTGACTGTCGAACAGCCGCGTCTCGATGATGTCGGCAATCCGCCCGTCGATGATCGCGCTGGTGTCGAGCACGAAGGGCTTCAGCCCCTTCACTTCGCGGGCGAACTCGACATACGGAATAATGAAGCGGAAATCGTCGCGCGTCTGTAGCAGCAGACTGATGCACAAGTAACAAAGCACGAGGCCGGTCACCAGTTGCAGCGCTTCGCGCACGCTGCGATCGATCGGTAGCGGCGTTGTCGCCAGATAGACCGCATACGACAACAGCAGCCCGACGATCAGCCCGAAGTAGACGGCCGAAATCGTGTCGAGCCGCTTACGGCGCACCGAGACATCGATGGCGATCACGCCCACCGCGATACCGATCACGGCCAACAGCACGGCCACCGGGTGGTCGTCGACCGGCAGCCGGATCGGCGCATTGCTCCCCTTGACGATCCAGACCCCAAGCCCGGCCGCCACGGCGACAAAAACAATTCGCAACACCCACAGGGCCATCTGGCACGCGCTTGGTTAGCGTTCGTTCACGGCGGCGCCGACCCGGCGGCCACCCCTGGCAAGCAACGCAAGAATCCAACGGGAAAAATTGCGGAAGCAAGGCGAACCTTGTCGCTCGCCGCACATCGAACAGCAGGCCGTCGGGCGCCGGCTACCATGCCCCTGGGGAGCGGCCCGCCGCGACACTCGCATTCTCGCTGCGTCGCCTGCAATGCTCGCTTCCAGTCTATACGACGAGCCCGCTAAATGTCACCCGCCCAGCTTGACGCGCGCCGGCGGCTGGACTCAACTCGGGAGTTCTTTCCGGGCGCCAGTGCGCCCTTTCGTGGGATGGGGGAAGCGGTCGTGTGCGGCATCTTGGCGATTTTTTCACCGCAGGAGCCAGTCTCGCTACCAGCGCTCGAGCGCGGGCTGGCCGTACTCCAACATCGCGGACCTGACGGGCGCCGACACTGGATCGCGCCGCACGGGCGCGTGGCGCTCGGCCATGTGCGGCTTTCGATCATCGATCTCGAGACGGGCGATCAGCCGATCGCCAGTGAAAACGACGATCTGCACATCATCGTCAACGGCGAGTTCTATGGTTACGAAGCGATCCAGCGCGAGCTGGTTGAACGCGGCCACAAACTGCGCACCAAGAGCGACAGCGAGATCGCACTGCACCTTTATCAAGAGTGTGGCACCCGCGCGCTCCACCGCCTGCGCGGCGAGTTCGCCTGCGTGATCTGGGACGAACCGAATCAGACCTTGATCGCCGCCCGCGATCGCTTCGGCATCAAACCGCTCTACTGGACCAGGCATCAGGGGCGTATCTATCTAGCGTCCGAGGCCAAGGCGCTGTTCGCCGCCGGCGTGCCCGCCCGCTGGGATCACGAGTCGTTCTACCAGTCGATGCACGTCAACTTCGATCAGGACCGTTCGCTGTTCGAAGGCGTGTATCAGGTGCCGCCGGGTTGCTACCTGCTGGCCACGCCGACACAGGTGCGCATCATCCGCTACTGGGATTTCGACTACCCGCCGGCCGAAGTCTCGCGTTTGCCGGCCGACCCTGACAAAGCCATCGCCGCCGAACGAGACCACATCGAAGCGCTGCGGGCCGAGCTGGACGAAGCCGTGCGACTGCGCCTGCGGGCCGACGTACCGGTCGGTTGCTACCTGTCGGGGGGCATCGATTCTTGTGCCCTGTTGGGGCTGGCCGCGCGACATCATCCGCAGCCGATCAAGGCCTTCACCCTCTGCTTCGACACGGCGGCTTACAACGAGGAAGAGGTCGCCCGCGAAATGGCGGCCCAAGCCGGGGCCGATTTCTGCCCGCTGCCCGTCACGCAAACGCAATTGGCCGATCATTTCTCCGACGCCGTCTGGCATGCCGAAGTGATGACGGCCAACCCGCACGGCGTGGCCAAGTACATGCTCAGCCAGATGGTGCGCGACCAGGGCTACAAGGTCGTGCTCACCGGCGAAGGTTCCGACGAAATCCTCGGCGGTTACGCCCACTTTCGCCGCGACATGCTGCTGTACAACTCCGGCGGGCAAGATCCGGCCGAAGTCGATCGCCTGCTCGCGCAGCTCACCGCCGAGAACGAAGTCTCGCGTGGGCTGCTGCTGCCGACCGGGTCGCCGCTGTCGATGGACACCGTGCAGCACACGCTGGGCTTTGTCCCCTCGTGGATGGAAACGCGCAGCGCCAACGCCGTGCGGTATCGCCGGCTGTTTCATCCGCAGTTCGCGGCCGAATTCCCCCAGCGTGACGCTTTCCGCGTGTTTCTCAACAAGTTCGACGTCCAAGGGCAGTTGGCCGGCCGCGACCCGGTCAATCAGTCGCTCTATCTCTGGACCCGCTCGACGCTCTGCAACTACTTGCTCAATTTCCTCGGCGATCGCATGGAGATGGCCCACTCGGTCGAGGGGCGCGTGCCATTCCTGGATCACAAGGTGGTCGAGCGCGTGGTGCAGTTGCCAGTCTCGCTGAAAATTCGTGGACTGACTGAGAAGTACGTGCTGCGCGAAGCGGTCCGGCCCTACATCACCGACACCGTCTATCGCCGGCAGAAGCATCCGTTCCTCGCGCCGCCGGCGGCGCTCGACCTCACCGGGCGATTCACGCAACTGCTGCAAGACACGCTGCGCGGGCCGTCCCTCGAAGCGCTACCATTCTTCGATCAGCGGGCGATTATCGAGCTGCTGGACAAGCTGCCCGAGTTGCCCGAGAGCAAACGCAGCGGCGTGAGCTTCATTCTCACGACCGTGGCCAGCGCCTGCGTGCTGCAACAGCGCTACGGGCTGGGGTGAGTACGCTCGACGTTAAGCGAAGTGCGACACGGATGCTGTTAGCCGCGGGATTCATCCCGCGCGCTAGCTCGTTCGACTTTCTGATCGGTGTAATCGTTGTTGAAGTGACATCGCGCAAGCTAGCGCGCGGAGCAAGCTCCGCGGCTAACAGTCGCTGACGTGTTTCAAGATTGAGAGTTCGTCTATGCAGCCAGCCGGCGATAAAGTTGATGAATGAACGTGGCGTTGTCGCACTGCAAGTAGTGCATCACGCCCCCCATGCGCGAATAGCTTTTGCAGAATCGCAGATAGTACGCGGGGTTCGACTTGGGCGGTTCCCCTTGGGTCCAATCCCAGTTACCGCCGTCTTGCAGGTCGACCACGTACAGGCTCATGTTCGTCAGCACGGGCAGGCCGTCTTGCAAGCGCAGGTTGTTCACGCAACTCACACTCTTCTCGAACACCTGCGGCCCCATGATCGCCGAGCCGACCGACAGCACGACGCCCCCCTCCAACTGCGCGACGGAGCCGCCGAACAGCTTGAAATCCAGCTCGGCCCCGCGGCCGATCGCCGAACCGCTGAAGACCGGATGATTGGCGATGATGTCGTAGCCGACGCCCGGGTGGACCGTCACCGGCACGCCGTGGCGATAAGCCTGCGCGAGAATCGAAGCCTGTTTCCAGCGGTGCTCGATGCGCGTGTGCCCGGCCAACCAGCCTTGCGAGCGCATCGC
Source organism: uncultured Planctomycetaceae bacterium (assembly GCA_964495375.1). Classification (GTDB taxonomy): domain Bacteria; phylum Planctomycetota; class Planctomycetia; order Pirellulales; family JAEUIK01; genus JAIESQ01. The sequence goes on from CAZBWM010000033.1 coordinate 39,324, forward strand.
CGTCAGCAAGTCGGCCCGCGCTGCCGTGAGCGGATGGGCCGGCTCAGCAGAAATCGCAGCAGTCAGTTCGTCGACCGACGGCAGCGTGACTCCGTCCTCGTGAATCAAGCGACCGAGCGACCGGCCATAGCCCAAGCCATCGAGCGCGCCGGCCATGATCGCGCGGTGAATGTTCGTGGCCGTCTCGTCCCAGGTGCCGAACGTGCCCGTGGCGACGTTCATCTCGACACTCTCGGTCGAAGCGCCGAACCAGGCGTATTCCCAATCGTGGATCGTGCCGGCGCCGTTGGTCGCCAGGTGCGTGAGCTGATCGGCGGCCATCAAACGTTCGAGAATCTGCGCAGCGCCGTTGCGCAGCAGATGCGCGCCGTAGATCAGCATCACCGCGGCGCCACGCTGGCGGGCCGAGCGGATATCGGCCGCCGCCCGCTCGATCAAAGCCGCGTTGGCCGGCGAACAGGGCTTGGGCTCGGCGCCCGGGTCGATCAGGATCTCAGCCGCGCGCGTCAGGTGATGCCGCTCGCTGAGCGGAAACACCTTGAGCCGGCTGAGATCCAACGGTTCAACGGCCATCGACACGCTTACCGCGTCCGCACCGCGCCAGGCTGCGGAGTGCCGGGGCGGGCGCCAATCTTCGGATTACGCGCCGCGAGCACTTGCTTGTTCACGACGAACGTCACCGCGAACCAGCCCGTCTCCTCGGTCGTCACGAACATGCCGGCCGGGCCGAAGTAGTGCTCGACCTTCTCGAACTCCGGCAGCGTGCGACCATCGAACTGAGACTCGCGAACCACCCCCTCCTGAGCGCCGAGCACCGTGTTCATCAAACCGGCCATCAGCGTCTTGGCCTCGGGCATGCGGTTCTGGCGCGTCATCTCGTAAGTCACGCGCTGTGAGCGGTTCTGCCGCACATAGCCGCGGAAACTATTCTGCGAAGCGCCGAGCCGCTGCATCTCGTCGTCGAGCAGGCGGAAGTCGGGCGAGGCCGCCAGGTTGTCGGCAGGGGCTCGCGGCGCCAACACCATCTCGAGGAAATCGGTGTGCGAGGCCACGAACAAGTGCCCATGCGCCACCACGATGGCCGAACGGGGCAACAGTCGATCCGAGGTCTCTCCCTCGGGGCCCGCGCCGTCGCCGCCGACGGGCGACTTGGCTTCGCCGTCGATTTCTACCTGCGGCAATTCGAGTTGCTCTTCGACCAACTCCCAGACATCGAAGCCGCCAATCGTGCGGCGCTTGACGTTGGGGTCGGTTTCCATCGAGCGGCGGATCGTCTCGGCGACCGCGCGGTCGTTCGTGATGTTGATCGCCACGCAGACGCGCTCGCTGCTGGGCGTGATCGGCGTGTGATAGTCGACGATCGCCGTCACCCGCTGGCCGAGGTGATCGATAAGATCGCGCTGCAGGTCGATGCGTGGGCCGTTGGGGTCGTCGCGGAGGCTTTCCTTCACTTCGGTCCAGACGCCCGTGTCTCCTTCGCCGAACATGCTGTCGAAGAAGGGCTCGAAATGGGCCTCGGCCGTCTTGGCGTCGACGCTGGCCGACACGTAGGTGCCGACGTCACGCGGCACCCAACTCGGCGGCGGCACCGGCGCGGCGTTCGGGAACGCCAGCATGTTCATCGACTTCTCCCAAGGCTTGGGAGCGTAGATCGCCGTCCGCATCAGGAAGTCGTAGCGGTCGGTCGCCACTTGCACGAAACCGCCCGCCCCTTGTAGCGCGCCAAAGCCCACCTTCAGGGCGTTCTTCTGACGCTCGGCATTGCGGGCCGAAGCATCGTCGGCCGGGCGGCTCGCTCGCATGGCCGTGGCCAGCCCGAACGGTTCGATCCACCAGCGGACGTGCGGCGCGTCGGGGCCCGCTTCGGCCGCACAACGCTCCATCACGGCGCGGAACGCGGGGAGCGTCCCCAGCGAGTCGGCGGCCGGCTTCGCCCCGATGCGCTTGACGATCCCTTCGACGACCAGCAACTGATCGGCGACGATCAGCACGTTGTCTTTCAAGCAAAGCGCGGTGCGCTGCGGCTGCTTCTCACCCTTGGCGGGGGGCAACTCGTAGACCACGATCGCGGCGCCGTTCAGGTCGCGCTTCACCGTCTTCGCCCGCTGCGCCGTGAACCGCTTGGCGATGTCGGCCAAAAGCTGCTTGGCCTGCGCCTCGCGATCGGTGATATCGACCAACAGCACCGCGGCCGGCGGGGTCGCCTTCGCGTGCACCATGCCCATCGAAACTTCGCGGGCCGGAACGGTGCTGAGCTCGTCCCAGGTGAGACCCAGTCGGTTGTACGTCTCCGCGAACTTGTCGCGCAACTGCTGCCGCAAGTCTTCGACGAACGGCTCCATCGCCGGATCGGCGATCAACTGTCCGATCAACGTCTGATCGAATCGCGCCGAGACATCCGCGAAGTTCGAGATCGACACCATGCCGCGCGTCGTGTTCGGCAGCAATGTGTCGGCCAGCGGAGCCGCGGTGGCCGAGCTGGTGCATAACAAGCCGACGATCCAGAGCCAGGCATATCCGGTTGCGGGCAGCGAGCGGTGCACTCGGTCTCTCCTCAAATCGAAAACGGACTTCCCCTCGGACGCCACCGGTTCAACTCCCCGCGACACAGCGTGCCATCGCAGCACAACCGTTCCAACCGGCATCGACTATCTCGTCCGGCATTTACCGAAAAGTTTAGGGCATCGAATACCGTCGTCGGAGAGGCATACAGCTTCGCAACTTTGCGCAGACGCCTCTTTTTACCACTGCTCGTAACGCTCGGGCAACGACCGACCATCCGAAATCCGAAATTTTTTCAATCGCCGACAAGTCTATAAAGGACAATCCCTTGCGACGAAATTCAACGCTCCGGCACGTGGGCATTTTCAAGCATTTACCTCCACCCGCTCGACTTGGGCACGACGCATAGCCGATCGGCCCACCGCCGCGCCACGCGGGCAGACGTCAGGCTCGCAAAGCGTTACGCGCCTTGGTCTCGGCCGCAATCCACACACGCGCCAGCGTGAGCGATCGCGCGCAGTCGCCTGGCAGCAATCGTTGCGCCAAAGGGCTCGTCAATGTTACAGCAATCGTCAACTCATGCCGACTCCACAGAATCGCCGGGCGGCGATGCATCTTGCGCAAGCTAGCCAGAACGTTGATAATTGCCCGCTATGAAGCAGTTCGACCACGAGAGCTTGTGTCACGATCCGCTGCACGGCTACATCGCGTTCACTTCGGCGCATGGACTGCCAGCCGCGGAGGCTGCTGAGGAACACCTCATCGATCATCCGTGGGTGCAACGGATGCGGCAGATCCATCAATTGCAGACCGCCTGGTGGGTGTTCCCTACTGCCGAGCACACGCGCTTTCAGCACATCGTCGGCGTGATGCACCTGGGAAGCCGCGCGGCCGCCGCGCTCTACGACAGCCTGGCCGACGTCTGCCCCGACGCGCCCAGCCGTGGTTACGTCGAATCGCTCTTGCGCGTCGCTGGACTCTTGCACGACGTCGGGCATGGCCCCTTCGGGCACTTCTTCGACGAACACTACCTGGCCGACTATGGGCTGACGCACGAAACGCTTGGTTCGGCGATCATCAAAAGCCAGTTGGGCGACATCATCCGCCGCTTGCGCCGCAACCCCAACAGTCAATTGGCCTCGCACGAAACGCTTGACCCTGAGCACGTCGCTTACTTAATCACCCGACCGACGGCCGCCGACACCACCAGTGCCACTGCCGACCCTAGCGCCGCCGGCGCCAACCTCGCCCCCACCTGGCTCCGCTTCTTGCGCAGCTTGTTCAGTGGGCTCTACACGATCGACAACATGGATTTTGTGCTCCGCGACGCCTATATGTCGGGCTACAACACGCGGGCCTTTGATCTCGAACGACTGCTGCACTACAGCTTCTTCAGTCCGTCGGGGCTCACGCTGCACGCGCGCGGGATCGCCGCCTTGGCGAACTTCGTTGGCGTGCGAGCGCAACTGTTTCGCGCGGTCTACTTCCATCGCACGGTGCGGGCAATCGACCTGGCGCTCGCCGAACTGTTCGCCGACAGCAAGGCGTACGTCTTTCCTGGCAATCCGCTCGAACGCCTGGACCTGTATCAGCAGTTCACCGAATGGTCGCTGTTGGTCGACGTCGCCCGCTGGCCCACGAGCGACGACCCCGTCAAGCGCGAGCTGGGGCTGCGCTGGCAGCGGCTGTTGGCGCGCAAGCTCCCTTGGCGGATGGCGTGCGAGCGAACGCGGTTCTTCGCCGCCGGTGAAGCCGAGCGCGGCAGCATTTTCAGCAGCCAGCGGTTTGTCGAACAAGCGCTCCGCGATCGGCTGCCGCGCGAGCTGCGCGACATGCCGCTACGGGTCGATCTCGCGCGCCACGTCCATCGGCCCGGCACGCGCGGGCCGGCGGCCGGGCAGAACTTTCTCTACGACTCGGCCAGCGGCGTCACGCGCCCCTTGATGGATAACGAGCTGCTCCGCCAGATTCCGCTCAGCTCGCGGATCTGCCGCATCTACACGCAAACTTCGGGGCACGATCGCCAACTGGCCACCGCGCTCGATTCGCTGCTTGGAACCGAGAGTGAAGACGATCGCACGAACATGTAGGCGCGAAGGCCATTGAACGATGAGCAGCGGTTTCAAGACCCGATTTGGCTGCCACTGCTGGCTTGCCCAGCAGTGCGGGCACGCGAGTCGTTCCGGCTTCGGTGTCTGGAACCGCCGAGCTTGCCACGATCCAGAGCCCTGCACGTCGTCGAAGGTGGTTCCTGACACCGTCGGCACCAAAGGGCACGCGAGTCGTTCAGGCGTCGGTCGATCGTGGTTCGTTCACTCACCTGCTCAACTCTCTGCTGCTCACCTGTATTCGCCCGCAGGGCGCGACTCCTATCCCTTGCGGCGCTGCGCGCGTGAGGTTCACCACCACGACACCACGATGACCAAGCGCTTACCATGACTCGTCACACGAGCCGCGAATTGGAACTACGTTGACCACGAATTCCACAGATCACATGGATGAGAAGAGACCCGATTCCACTATCCGTGCAATTCGTGCCATCCTTGGTCGAAATCTTCTTGGTCCAAAGCTCCGTCATCCAAGGACTCCATTGGTCTTGGACGCAAATTGGACGCACGTTGGACGCAAACATTTGCCGTTTTGCGTCCAAGAATAAGCCCATGTACCACAAGCACTTAAAGGCCGGTAACACGAGCTTTGGACGGTTTGGACGCAAAATCCCGGAACACTTTATCGCAGAGGCCCTCAGGCCATTGTCTGCTGGCTATGGTCGCCCTGCGGGCGCGAAGCGTAGAGAAAGCGATCCAGGGGAACAGAGAGTAGTGCCGCTCAAGGCCGCTGGCTGGCCAGTTCGCGCAGGTTCTGCTGTACGCGCTCGACGAAGCCGGTGGGGTTTTCGAGCATTGCCAGGTGCCCCGAACCGGGGACCGTGTCGACGCGGCAGTTCGGCAGGTTGGCGGCCAGAAAATCGCGCGTGGCCGCGAACGGCGTCCATTCGTCGTACAGCGCGACGATCGGTTGCCGCACCCGGCAGATTTGCTCGGCCGTGAGCCCCGCCGGGAGAAAGACATCCTCGGCGGCGGTCGTCGTCGTCAACGGACCAAGCTGGGCGAGCCAGCGCACGCCCGGCGCACCCATTCGCTCGGTGAGCACGTTGCGCTGGGCATCGGTCAGTGTGGGCAGCGCGTCGAACAGCCGGCGAAAGTCGACCGTGTCGCCGATCTCGATGCCGGCCGCCTGAAAGCTATCGCGCAGGCCCGTCCAGACTTCGGCGCTCCCCATGTTCGGTTCGAGGTGTGCCAGCCCGGGAAAGTAGGTGTCGCAAAGAATGATGCCGGCGATGCGCTCCGGCTCGTCGAGGGCCGACTGCATGGTCGCCACGCCGCCGAAGCTGTGCCCCACGACCAGCGCCGGGCCGAGCCCCAGCCGCTCGTGCAGTTGACGGAAGTCGCTGGCGATACTGTCCGACGTATAGCCAGTGGGCGGCGCGGCGCTCAGCCCGTGCCCGCGCAAATCGAACGTGGTGACGCGAAACTCGGCGGCCAGCGTGGTGACGATTCCGGAGAATAGCCACATCGCCTGGTTGCTGGTGAAGCCATGCACGAGCACGACATCGGGTCCGGCGCCATGCTGCTGATAGTGACACTCGAATCCGTCGAGCGCGAGGCGCGGCATGGTGGCATCCCTACGAATTGTCGGCCAGGCAACTTCGCAAGAACGTGGCGATCTGGCCGACGGTCAGATCGGTCGCCCCCGAGTTGGCCAACTGCGCGGCGTGTTCGTGAAATGGAAGCGAGCGCCCGCAGAGCGCTTCGAGTTGTTCGCCCAAGAGCACGGCGTCGATCGACGAAAAACCCAAGTCGCCGAAGAAGCGCGTGTCGGAACCGATTGGATCGGAGTAATGCCGCCCCTCGAAATCGCGGAGCAGGACCGCCAATTGATCGACAATTTCGGCTGTGGTCGACGAGGCGTTCATCGAGACTGGGTCTCTCCGCACCAGGTGGCGACGACGAACAACCCGTCGCGGGCAGTCGATACTTTGAGCAGTTCACCCGGTGCGAGCGACGTGCTCAGCGTGACTGGCGCGGCGACAAGCACGGTGCCATCGGAATCGAGCGAACGAATTTCAATCGACAGGCCCTCGGCCGCGATGGGGCCGACGGCGCTGGCGACCGCTTGCCGGGCGGCGACGAGCCGGGCTTCGGCGCCGTCGAGCTTATGGAGCTTGGCCGCTTGCCGGGCGAGCTTACGCTCGGCGTCGCTCAACAGCCCAGCGGCATCGGGCGCGGCCTTTGGCAGAGCACCGCGCTTGTCGACGCGCACCAGGCCGACGCCTGCCGTGCCGGTGCTCGTGGCGAGCGCAGTGAACTCTCCAGCGGCCGTCGCCACGGCCACGCTGGGGAAGTCGTGCGGTCGGGCCGCGGCGCGCGGCGAGCAGCGGAAGCGGCCTTGCTCGTCGAGCGCGACCTCGACATCTGCCGTGTAGAGCCGCACGCCATGCATACGGCGCCAGAGAATGCGCACCGCTTCCTTCGCAGTGACGCGGGCGACGAACCAATCGGTTCGTTCGTCGCCGGGCGATTGTTGGTTGAATTGGCGCAGCTCATCGGGGCTCAGCGTCACCCGCGCGGCGGCGATTTGCAGCCCTGGCTGGTTCATATCGGGCGTGGGGGCGGCGCGCACCAACTGACGATCGGCCGATTCGCCGACGTCCTGACGATCGAAGACCGATCCGCCGGCGGCCGCCACGGTCTGTTCGCTGGCATCGGCCGCGGAGGTCCACGGGCGCCACGGCTGGCTGATGAAGTACTGATCCTTGGGGCCGTTGAAGTTCACCTCGCCAAACGGGAGATAGAACCGCCAGCACTTGAGGTGATGCAGCCGGCACCAAACGCGGCCGTCGACGGTGCTGATCTCGCCGGACTGTGTGAACTGCCGCTGCGAGGCGCTGATGATCCAGGCTCGGGCCCGCATCGTGGTGTGCTCGGGAGGTCGCGGCCCGTACAGTTCGATCCGCTCCATCGCGCAGGGCAACAGGATGCGGCCGTTTTGATCGGGCTGCGCGACGTGCCACGAAGCGGCGGGATGCAGGCCGATGTCGATCGTGACCGGGTCGAGCAGGAAGTTGGGATCGGGATCGCTGGTGAACAACCCGCGGCGCGGCTGCACCTGGATCGTGGCTTCGATTCCTTGATCGTCGATCAGGTCGAGCGACACGATGCCTTGGAACAATGGACCATGGAACAAACTCTTGTAAGCATCGGCCACGGTGACTTTGCACGGCACGGCCTGATCCGATACGGCCCGGCGGGCTGGCGGGGCCGGCAAGTAGTCGTCGGCCAGCACCACGGTGCCGACGGCCGCCAATTGCTGTGGCTCGTTGCGTGGCGAGCTGGCGGTCCCCAAGTCGCGAACTTCCACGCGGATATGAATCTCAGGCGAGGCGTTGCCAGTGCCGGATGCCGACTTTTTACCAGCGGTGGCCGGCTGCACCTTCGCCCGCATTTCGACCGTGCCGGGTTCGTCCTCGATCGCCAACCAGCGCATCAGCACGATGTCGCCAATTGCGCGGGCGACCTTGCCGGGGAACAACTGCGTGGCGGTTTCGGCCATCATTTCGAGGATGAAAGTCATCGGCATCACGGGCAGGCCGCGCTGCTCGGGATCGACCTTGCTAACGTCGCGCCCGCCAACGGTGTGCTCGTCGGCATAGTGATCTTCGGCGAGGTCCAAACGGCGGCGCGCGACGAGCTGTTGGCCCGGCACGTGCTCGACGATCTCACCCAACAAGCGGAACTTGGGTTCAGCAATTGGGCTAGCTGGCGGAGCAGCCGGCGCAGGTGGGATTGTCGTCAGGCGATTGACGGGCTGCGGCAACGCGGCCGGGTGCACGGGCGCTACTGCGTGCACTGGCGCCACGGGCGCGGTTGCGAATGTGCGTGGCGAAGTCGCCGGTGCGGCAGGTCGCGGAGGCGTCGTCGATCTGGCCGGAACCGCTGGTGCCGCGCCTCGCCGCGGGTGCGCCAGAAACTGCTCGATCACGTGCTGCTGATCGTCGAGCCAACGCTCCATCACCTGGAAATGCCGCGCGACCACCGCCGATCGGTTGTCGAGTGCCGGCGAGGTGGGGGCCACCTGCGGCGCAATGGCGCGCGGTTGCGGCACGACCGGCGCACCGATCTCGACCGGCCGCGGCGCTGGGGTGGCGGCAAAGGTTGGCGCGGGCGCCGCTGGCGCGGAGGTCGGTGTGGTAGCCACCGGCGCCTGCCTGTTGGGCGCGGCGACCGCAGCAGATGGCATGGCAGTCGGAGCCGGCATCACGAGGGGCACGTGAGCCGGCGCGTGGTCCCAATTGATGGTCTGCACGTTACGCTCGCTGAACAGAGGATCGAGCCGCAAGGGGACATGCTGCGCGGCCAACTGACCCAGCAAGTGCTGAAGCTGCGTCAGGCCATGGCGGCGCTGAACGCTGGCCGAGACGGCGAGGAACTGCTCGTTGCGCAGAATGTCGTGGACGAAGGCAGTAAGGTTGCCGCGCGGCCCGACTTCGACGAACAGCCGCACACCGTCGGCGTGCATCGCGCGAATCATCTTGGGGAACGCGACCGGCATCGCCCAATGATTGAGTGCCAGCTCGCGGATCTCGGCGGGATCAGACGAAAACGGCGCTCCCGTACTGCACGAATAAACGGTGGTCCGCGGCGGATGAAAATCGATCGCGTCGAACATCCGCTTCAAGGGGCCCAAGTAGGGCCGGAACAATTCTGTGTGGTACGGCCGATTGAAGGGCAGCCGCTCATGCATCAGCTTGTTGGCGACCAGCTCGGGCTCGACCAGCGCGACGGCTGCCGAGGTGCCGACCAGCACGACCTGATGAGGGCAATTGTCCATGCCGATAAACAGCTCGGACGCCAACCGGGCATCGCCCGTGCGCGCCACCACGCCGTCGATGATCTGCGCGAGCTTCTCGCGCGAAGTGCCGATGGCCACGAGCGCGGCATCGGCACCGTCGGCCGCTTCCCCCTGTGCAGCAAACTCGCGGAGCATACCGCCGACCTGGTCGGTGTTTTGCGCCGTGTCAAAGCAGCCGGCGGTCGACAGCGCCGCCAATTCGCCGGCACTATGGCCGCCGATGACGTCGGGTTGCAGGCCGAATTCCGTCAACAAGCTGGCGATGGCCCAGTCGGCCGACAGCACGGCGCGAATGCCATCATCAATGCTGCGCAGTTGCTGTTCGGCGGCCTCGCGCACGCTGTCGTCGGGCAGAATCAGGAGGTCGGCCATCGACAGCTTCGCGCTATCGCTGGCTTCGTACTTCGCCATCGCACCGGCGCATTGCCGCACGATGGGAAAACAGTCGGCGAGGTCTCCCAACATGTTGGGATACTGGGCCCCTTCGCCAGGAAAGAGCCACGCCACGCGCCCCGTGCGCCCCAAGGGTTGCGAGGCGTAGTAGATGCCGGCGCCGTCTTGAATCTGCACGCAATCGGCTTGCGCCAAACGATCGGCCGCGCGGGTGAGCCGCACGACCAACTCGTCGAGCGAGGCGGCCACGATCGCCAATCGGTCGGGCACCGCGTGGTTATTCGCAGCGTTCCGTTTGTTTGCGATGTCGAGCGAATAGGCCAGAGCGCTCAAACGCGTGGCCGGCTGCTGGCGACAGAACTCAGCCAAGCGGGCGGCACGGCGCTGCAGATCGGCGCGATCCGCACCTTCGAGAACGAACAGCTCGGTCGGCCAGGTCGCCGCCGGCGCATCGGAAGGTTCGACCAGTCGCGACACGTGATCGGCCCGCTGGGGAGTTTTGGTGAGGTGCATCGGGCTAACTCGCTCAGCCCGTCGCTTCGACGGGGGCCACGAGTCGTTCGGCTCCACCGGCCACGACGATCTCGGCGGTCCCCTTGCGACCGAGCAACAGCTCGTCGATCAAGAAGGCCGGCCCGGTGGCAGGCGAAATCAACTTCAGGCCGCGGCGCGTGAGGTGCGGCTCGAGCTCGGCAACCATGCCGACTTCGGCCCACGGGCCCCAGGCGACCGAGAAGACGCGAGCCGGCAATTGACGATCGAGCTGCACGGCCAGCTTGCTCAACACCTCGTTGGCGGCCGCGTAGTCCGACTGCCCGCGGTTGCCGTAGCGGCTGGCCAGCGACGCAAAGAAGACCAGGAACTTCAGCTCATCGAGCGGCAGGAGCCGGCAGAGCGCGAAGGCGCTGTCAACCTTGGTGCGGAAGACGCGATCGAACGACTCGGGCGTTTTATCGCGCAACAGCTTGTCTTCGATTACGCCTGCGCCGTGCAGGACGCCGTCGAGATGGCCGTGCCGGGCACGAACGTCTGCGATCAACCGCTCGAGGGCTTGCTCGTCGCGGACGTCGACCGAGTAGTATTCGGCCGTTGCGCCGGCGGCCCGCATGCTCGCCAGGTTGTCGCGTATCTCACGTTCTTGCAACAGACGCTGGTAGGCCTTCTCGACTTCGGCGGGGCGCGGCGGCTTGCCATTGCTGAGATGCTTGATGAGCGCGGCCTTCAACTCGCCCGGTTCCTTCAGGCCCACGGTGTGCGGCTCCTCTTCGGCCGGAGGCAGTGGCGAGCGACCGACCAAGATCAACGATGGGCGAAAGCGGCGGGCGAGCTCGATCGCGATGGCAGCCGTGATGCCGCGAGCGCCACCGGTGACCAGGATCTTGGCTCCTTCGGTGAGGGGCGCCGGATCGACCGGCGAGGTGGCTTCCAGAGTTTCTTGAGCCAGTTGCCAGGTGATGCGGTTGCCGTCGAGGTAACCGATTTCGGCCGGGCCGCGGCGGTCACCCATTTCGGTAGTCAGGTGTTCGACGATCTGAGCGGGCGCGAGTGCGGGATCGACATCGACCACGCGCACCAGCACGCCGTTCCACTCTTGTGCGATGCACTTGGCCAGCCCGACGACGCCACCATTGCCGCCGAAGTATTCATCGGGCAGCGGATGAGCGGCCGGATCGGCAAAGCCCAGCCCACCCCCCAAGCCGGTTGCGGTCAGCAGCATCGGGTTGCCCCCTTTGTCGGCCAGGGCGCGAAAATTTGCTTCGAGCTGCCGGGCCATCAAGTAGAGCGATTTGGTTTCGGCGTAGGCGCGGTCGGCCGGCGCGGTCTCTGGAGAAGCCTCGGCCAGCGGTAGCAGGTGCACCAGCCCGGCGATTGGGCCGAGCTTCTTGCCGGCAAGCGTGAGCAGCTTCTCAACCGTGTCGGCGTCGGTCAGGTCTCCCTGAAGTACGCCGGCTTTGAAGGTTGCCGCGGCGCCGGCAGCTTGCTGGACGAGCGCCGACTTGATTTCCAGTTCCTGAAGTATGCGGGCCAGCCCCTTGGCGATCCCGCGGCCATCGTCGGTGATGAGCACGGTGCCGGCCGGAGCGACCAACTCGGCATCGGCCGGCAGCGGAGCGTCGGTCAGTTGCACGATGGTGCGCTGCACCTCGAGCTCGGCGGCGGGAGTGCTGGTCGCAATCGTCGCGGCGATTTCCTCGTCCTCGGCATCGTTGTAATCGTCGGCAAGTTCGGCGTCAGCCCCGGCATCGTCGTCGGCCAGGGCCGTCTTGAGGTAGTCGATGATGCCGCCGAGCGTGCGAATGACCGTGAGCTTTTCCAGCACGATCTTCGATTCGAGATCGCTCGAGATGTTGGTGAGCGATTCGGCCAGGCCGCTGAGAATCTCCACGCGCTTGATCGAGTCGATGCCCAACTCGGCTTCGAGGTCGAGATCCAGGTCGAGCATGGCGATCGGGTAGCCGGTTCGCTTGCTGACCAGTTCGAGCAGGCGGTCGCGAATCTGATCGAAATCCAGCGAAGTCAGCGCGGCAGCAGTGACTTCGGTAGTCGCGGTCGGAGCTTCTGGTTGGGCGACGGGCGGCTGCGCGATCGCCGGTGCTTTAACGGGGGGCGCTGCGAGCGGCGCAACGCCAGGCGCGGCAACCGGAGTTGGCACGATTTCGTGCGATGGGCTCTGCCAGTACGCCGCGCCGTTTTGCGAGGCCGGCGCTAGCGCGATGGGCGGAGCAGCGATTGCACTAGGAGCAGGCGGGGCTGCCGCAACGGGCGCTACCATTGCGGGCGCGGTCGTGATGGGCGCCATCGACGGTGCGATGGGTTCCACGGAGATTGCCGGCGTGCCGCCCTGCAAATACGCGAGCATCACGGAACGCTGCGATTCGAGGAAGCGTTCCATGAGATCTTGATAGCGAAGGACGACTTGCGTGGCGGCGTCGGCGGCAACCGGGTTTACCGGCGCGGCGCTCGGCACCAGGTGCGATGTGGGAGCGCCATTCGCGTTCGGCGTGATTTGCGCAGGTGGGGTGTTGTAATGATTACCATTCACCGGAGGTGCGACTGGCGTCGGCACAGGGGATGGCACGGTCGCTACAGGAGCTGGCGCGGGGGCCGACCAGAAGTGCCCGTTGCTGTGGCCATTGACGTTACCGTTGCCGTTCATATGGGGAACCGCGTTGCCGTTTTGGCTCACAGGCGCGGCGGGCGCCGGGATCGCAGACTTCATTGAGAATCTCTCCGCATGCTTCAGTTCGGTTGCCCGGCCATGCCCAGGAGCATTGGCGATTGGTCCACCATCCTTGGGTTTCAGCCGCTGACCGAGCAGCGACGGCTCCGGGCCGTCGATGGGTCGGCAACGTACGCCGTTGACCAGCCAGGTCATCGACGAGTGCGATATCTCGCCTGTCTGTCGCGACAGGCTTGCCAGATCGAATTCGTTTCTTACGCGTCCGGCATACAACTCTTCAACACGCAAATCGACACCATGCACAAGCAACTGGCCGATCGTGTGGGCCAACTGCACGAGCCCGCTGCGGCCCCGCATATCGGTCGCTAAGGCAACATGCGGTCGATCGCCCAAGATGTTACCGATCAAACCAGTCAGTACGTTGTGCGGACCGACCTCGACGAACGTGCGCGCTCCGGCCGCGTAGAGGGCCTCGATCTCGTCTTGGAAGCGAACTGGAGACGAAAGGTGCTTGGTGAGCTGCTCGACGATTTCGTTCGACGAACCTGTGTAGGCCTGACCCGTCGTATTGGCGAACACCGTTTTGCGCGGCGTCGACCAGCTCTGCGCGGCCAGCACTTCACCGAGTGCCGTGGCCGCGTCGGCCACCAGCGGCGAGTGGAAGCCGCAAGCAACGGGGAGCCGCGCGGCCCGCAGTTTTTGCTGCTGGCAGCGCTCGACGAGGGCGTTCAGCGCGGCGTCAGTGCCGGCGACAACCGTTTGTTGCGGACTGTTCTCGTTGGCGATCCAAGCGTCGGCGAGCCCTTCGAGCAACTGCTCGGTGACGGTCGGCGCGGCGGCGACGGCCACCATGCCTCCGTTGCCATTGGCGGCCGCGGCGGCAATCAGTTCGCCGCGCCGCAATGCGATGTTGTACAGCGACGCCGAATCAATCGCGTCGGCGGACGTGAGCGCGACATATTCACCGAAGCTGTGGCCGGCCGCGAAATCGGCCTTCAATCCCAATCGCCGTAACACTCGCAGCATGGCCAGGCTGGCCGCGGCAATCGCCGGCTGGGCGACCGTGGCATCTGCCAGAGCTCGCTCGTTCGCGGTGCGCTGCGTGTCGTCGAATGCGGATGGCGGATAGAGGTACGAACCGAGTGGCCGGGGCAACTTGCCGGCGAGCAAGGCTTCCGCGCGATCGAGTTCCTCGCGGGCCTCGGCAAATGCCATTGCCACGTCGCCGAGCATATTGGCGTATTGCGAACCTTGACCTGGGAAAACCAGCGCGATCTGCCCGGCGGTGTCGGCCGGTTGCTCGGCAAAGTAGCAGCCGCGCGGATCGCGATAGGTCGCCTCTTTCCCTTGCAGGACGTTTTCAATCGTGGAGAGCTTCGCCTGCAGATCGTCGAGCGAAGTGGCCACGATGGCCACGACCGGCAGATCGGCACGCTGGGGATTGCTGTGCCAGATAGCGGCGGCCAGCTCGTGCAAAGCGGGCTTCGCGCCGGCAGCCAAGGCTTGCTGACACTCGCGAATCGCGGCGGTCAACTCCTCGCGATTGCGACGCCGGAAGACGACCAGTTCGGCGGGCCAATGTTCGCTGGCCAATGGCTGCTCGCGGAGGTAATCGCCGCGATACTCTTCCAACACCACGTGGAAATTCGTGCCGCCGAAACCGAACGCGCTGACTCCTGCCCGACGCGGTTCATCGTCAGCTTGAATCCAGGGGCGAGGCTCGGTGTTGAGGTAAAGCGGGCTGTCGGCAAACTGCACAGCCGAGTTTGGCGTTTCGACCAACGTCGGCGGTAGCACTTTGCGATCGAGTGACAGTATCCCCTTGATCATGCCGGCCAGACCTGCGGCGCACTTGGCGTGACCGATGAGCGACTTGACCGAGCCCACGGCGCACGACCGCGGCGCGGCCCCGGCGGCCAACAGCACCGACGCCATGCTTTCGGCTTCGGTGCGATCGCCCACGACGGTGCCGGTGCCGTGTGCTTCGATAAGCCGGACGGTGGCCGGCGCAATCTGCGCTTGTGCGTATGCACGAGCCAAAGCGCGCTTCTGGCCCGTGGCGTTGGGAGCTGTTAGCCCTTTCTCTTTACCGTCGCTCGACGAGCCGATACCCTTGATCACGGCGTAAATGCGGTCACCATCGCGCTGAGCGTCGGCCAGCCGCTTGAGCACCAACACGCCGATCCCTTCGCTGAGCACGATGCCATCGGCCTCGGCGTCGAACGGTCGGCTGCGCCCTTTACGCGAGAGGGCATAGGTCTTGCTGAACGCCATGTAGGCGAACGGGGTTTGAACGGTGTCGGCCCCCATCGCGATGGCCATGTCGCTCGTGCCGATTGTCAACTCGCGGACAGCCGCTTGCAGTGCCGCCAGCGAGCTGGCACAGGCGGCGTCGATGGCGTAGTTTGGCCCGCCGAGATTGAAGCGATTCGCCACGCGGCCGACTGCCACGTTGAACAAGAAGCCGGGGAACGAGTCTTCAGTCCATTCCGGCAGCACCTCGTCGCAGCTTGCCAGCACGGCGTCGGACGAAACGGGCGCGTCGGGCACATTGTCGATCAATCGCATGCAGGTGCGGAAGCCATAGGCCGTGGCCATTGGGCTGCCCCCGCCACCGATGCCGACCACGGCCGCCGTGCGGTCTCGATTGAACGGGCGCCGATCGTAACCGGCGTCGGTCAATGCGTGTCTCACCGCTTCGAGCAATAACAACTGCAACGGCTCGATCGACTTCATACTGGCCGGCGTAATGCCGTAGCGCAGTGGATCGAAATTGATATCGCTGAGGAAGCCACCCCACTTGGAGACGATCTTGTCCTTGGCCAGCGGGTCGGCGTCGTAGTACAGCTCCCAGTCCCAATGCGTGGCCGGAATCTCGCGGACTTCCACCTTCTTCGCGAGAATGTTCTCCCAATAGGCGTTCAGGCTCGTCGCCCCCGGGTAAAAGCACGACATGCCGATCACGGCGATGTCGCACGGTGCCTCGGCCGCGGGCTGCTCGGCGAGCTCGAGTTCGAGTTCTGTGAGCAACTGGTTGGAGCCTTCACAGACACTCGTGTGCAATTGCGCGACGTCCACTGCCTTCTGAGTGGCAGGCGTGGCATGGCCGTTTTGCTTGCCGTTGGCTGCCACGGCGGCGCTCGTCGCATGGTACGCACCGCAGATCGAGACGCCGACGCGCACGCCACGATCGGCCAGGCTACTGGCGACAACCGTCGCCATGGCCGCGGAAACGGCATCGTGAATGCCGCCAGACAGCACGATGCTCAGCTCGCTACCGCGCTGGCTCGTGCCGATGAACTCGAGCGCGGCGTCGCACAAGGTCTCCCACAGCAGGAATGTCGAAGGCACCGAGGCAACGCCGGCAGTGTCGCCGCCGGCAAACACGAACCGGCGGGCGCCGTCGCGTAAACTTTGTCGCAAGATTTCAGGCGATGAGACTTCGAGGTACGTGGCGATCCCGCGTTTTTCGAGCTGCTTGGCATGGTCAAACCGCCCACCTGCGAGGAGAGCGAATTTCGGACGGGCGGCGAGCGTCGCGGCAATTTGTTCGGCGAAGATCTCGGCCGGAATGCCACCCTGCAACCCCACACCCCATGGAGATGCGAGGAGCCGGCTGGCGGCTTCTCTCAGCAGCTTCGTGACGTCGGCCTTACGCAGTTGGCCCAGAGCCAGAATTGGTAGTGCACCTTCCGTGGCCACAACCTGCGCGAAATCAAGCGTCGCCGTTGCGCCAGGGAGCGGACACTGCACGAGGGGATAACGCGTCTGTTGTTCGATCGCCAAAGGCGCGCCAGCCGCCAACGGATTCAATCGACGGGCAACAGCGAGATTACGCTCGCCTTCGGCGGCAATTTGCTGCACGATGCCGCCGACGGTCGCGCACGACGCCGCCAAGTTGTTGGCGAGCGCCGCGTCTTGTCCGAGCAGCAGCAATTCCTCGCCCGCGTGTTCGATAACTACGCGCCGCACGGCGGCACGCCAAGCGGCGGCTCGCTCGCTCGCGGGGAGCGATCCTTTTTCGATCTCGGCCAGGGCGGCTTCCAATTCGACGAGCGCGCGGGAGCCGGGCTCGTTGTGAAGTCGGTATCCGGCGCCGAGCGCCATGCCCAGGACGTGGGTTTCCGTGCCGTCGCAGGCTTCGAGCCGATGGCGGGCCGCGTCACTCAGTTGCGATTCCCGGGCCAATAAGAGTTGATCTTCGAGCACCACGCCACGAGCGCCGGCCACCTGGCAGGCCGCTGCGGTGCGCAGGCCGATGCTTCCTTGCACCCAGTAGGGAGCGTCGACGCCCGTGCTGGTCGCCAGTTGCCCCCAGTTTTGCACCAGTTCGCTGGCGGGCAGGTTGCCGATGCGGCCAGGAGCTTCGCTGCCTTTAAGGACAATGCCGGTCGCGCCGAGCTCGACGGCCCGACGGGCTTCGTCGACGCTGATCGCTTCGCAAAGGACTTCAATGCCCGCGGCCTTCAGTGGTGCGATCCAGCCGGGCAGAGCGAGCTCTTCGCCGCCGGCCAACAGCACCCAGCCCAAGCGTCCCGACGTCAGCTCCAGCAGTTGTTCGACTGAGAGCAGGCCGGTCGGAGCGATTTTGATTCCCAGGGCGCCGGTCGTGAACTGCGCAAACCGTGCGATCTGTTCGCGCGCCTGCTTGGCATCGCCGGCGTACTCGAGATCGAGAGCGCCACGGGCGCCGGCCCGGCAGGCGGCAATCGCCGCCGCGGCGTCAACCCGGCCAGGTGAAGTCAGAACTAACACATCGGAAACAAGCATGGTGCATCCTCGAGGGATCGGTAGTCTCCCAGCGCACGGCGCAAAGTTCCACCCGGGTGGTAAAAGATTATCGGCCCGGGACGCCGCATTGTAGCGTGCCCTTTTGCCGCGCGCGGTCGCAACGCATGTTCACTGCGAACCGGCGCGATCGTCGCTGTTTTTCCGCAAAATCAACCGGTAGCGACAACGCGGGCAGGGTGCGAAGGTGCCAAAAACAAGGCGTCTGCCGGCGCGGCCTGGATTCCATCCGCACGACCCACCGATTCGATTATGCGCTTCTCGGACGTGAATTCCACAACTTCGTTCTAACACGCCCCTTGTGCGCGAATCTCAGCGGCGATCGCGGCTACGGGCCATCCGTATGACCTAAGCGTACGGTCCGACAACTTGCTACAAGCGGACCACTGCGAACACGACCAAGCGCTCAACTAGTTAGAGCATGGCTTTAGTACGCGGGCCTCACGACGAATGCCTGATCGCTTGTCGACCAAGGGCCGGCGGACGCATCTTGGACAGTATCCCTATCCACAGGGTGGGTTCGACGTTACAGGGCCTCGTTGGTAACAGTCCCGAACCTGGCCCCACCGAGAAATCGGTCTCTCTTTAACGTTGGGCTTATTCGTCGGTTATGCTGACGCTTGCCAGGCGTGGGGGACGACCGCCCGTGACCGCCGACCGTGGCAGATGCCGGGCGAGTGCACCACGCCGCAGCAACTGTCGCGGCAATATCTGGACACGATCTTGAGACACAGGGTGTGTTCGTGCAGCAATCCGATTACCAGATACCGATGCTTTGGTTAGTCTCCTGCGGGCAATCCGATTCACCAAGTCGTCGGACTACGGCGATAAGAACCTGGCTTCTGGGCGCCATGATCCTGTTGACTGGTGCCGGGCAGGCCGCCGGCTTCGACGAGCTACCCCCCGATTTTGAGCACGCGATCGCGCCCCTGTTGGTGAAGCGGTGCCTCGAATGTCACAACCAGACACAGGCTGCGGGCGGGCTGATTCTGGAGAATCGCGAGTCGGCGCTGGCCGGTGGTGATAGTGGCGCAGCGATTACTCCCGGCGCACCAGACGACAGCAATCTGTTGAGCCGCGTCGTCGACGGCGAAATGCCACCTGAGAAGCAGGGGAAGCCACAGCCCCTACCGGCGGCCGAAGTCGAGTTGTTACGACGCTGGATTGCGGCCGGTGCCCAGTGGCCGGCCGATCGGCGCTTGAGCCTGTTCGAGCGGACGACTGACGTGCGGGCTGGCCGTGACTGGTGGTCATTGCGGCCGATCCAGCGTCCCGCGGTGCCAGCCGATGAATCAGGTGCGGCGAGCACCAACCCGATCGACGCGTTCATCCAGTCCAAGCTATGCGATGCAAAGTTCGAGCCCGCGCCGCGCGCCGACGCTCGCACGCTAGTGCGCCGCTTGTCGTTCGATCTATTGGGCCTGCCACCGAGTGAACAGCAGGTGCGCGATTTCGTGGCCGATCCTTCGACTGCGGCTTGGGAGCGGCTGGTCGACGAGATGCTCGCATCACCTCACTACGGTGAGCGCTGGGCGCGTTACTGGCTCGATGTCGTGCGCTTCGCCGAAACGTCTGGTTACGAACGCGATCAAGAAAAACCGTTCGCGTGGCGCTACCGCGACTGGGTTGTCAGCGCACTCAACAACGACCTGCCTTACGACGAATTCGTGGTTCAGCAGTTGGCCGGCGACGAGTTGCCCGAGCGCACCGAGCAAACAGTAATCGCGACCGGCTTTCTGCGCTTGGGCACCTGGAACGACGAGCCCAACGATGCAGAGGACTACAAGTACGATCGGCTCGAAGATTTGGTGCATGGCACCTCGGCGGCATTCCTGGGTTTGACCGTTAATTGCGCGCGGTGCCACGACCACAAGTTCGATCCCATTCCACAGCAAGACTATTACCGCATGGCGGCGGCTTTCTGGGCCGGCCCGATCGAGCAGCGCGGCGCCGATCTGTTGGGCGGACCCTCCGCGGCCGAGCTCGGCTTCGAGCAGGTGCTCGGTTGGACCGACGTGCGGACCGAGCCGCCACCGCTGCACTTGCTCAAGAAAGGGGAACGGCACAATCCTGGCGCCGAAGTACCGGCCGAGCCGTTGTCGTTCGCATCGGTCCCCGATCGCTTGCTTGAGAGCCCGCCGCCGGCGGCCAAAACCTCCGGCCGACGGCTGCGTTTGGCGCGCTGGATCGTCGCGCCCGAGAACCCGTTGCCCGCGCGCGTGATGGTCAATCGCCTGTGGCAACATCACTTCGGCCAGGCGCTGGTGCGCTCACCGAGTAACTTTGGCTTTCGTGGCGATCAACCGACCCACCCCGAGTTGCTCGACTGGCTCGCCGCCGAGTTGGTCGACAGCGGTTGGCAGGCCAAGCGGTTGCATAAGCTGATCGTCACCTCGAGCACCTGGCAGCAATCGTCGAACCATCCCCGACACGAAGAATACGTGCAGCGCGACGCGGGTAACCGGCTATGGTGGCGCGCCGAGCGTCGCCGGCTGGACGCCGAAGCGCTGTGGGACGCACTGTTGGCAGCCAGCGGCGAGCTCGACTTGCGGGTCGGTGGCCCAAGTTTCCGTCCCGCGATAGCCCCCGAGGCGCTCGAGGGGCTCTCGAAGAAAGGCGCGGCCTGGACCGAATCGCCCGCCGAAGAGCAGCGCCGCCGCGGACTGTATATCTACAGCCAGCGCAGCTTGCTGGCGCCGTTCCTCACGACCTTCGATTACAGCGATACCACGCTGCCCTGCGCGGCGCGCGACGTCACGATCGTGGCGCCGCAGGCATTGGCGCTGTTGAACGATTCGTTGGTTCACCAGCGTAGTCGGGCGTTGGCCAACCATGTCGTCGCCGAAGCCAGCGGGCTTGATACGGCAGGCCGCGTGCGTTTGGCCTGGAGCCGTGCCCTCGGTCGCGAGCCCGCCGATGACGAGTTGCAATTGTCGCTCGCCCATCTTGAACGTCAGCAAGCGAACTTTGCTGGCCGGCCAGCCAGCGGTGCCGCTACTTCAGACGCCGCGGCGCTGGCCTTCGAATCGCTTTGCCATGTGCTTTTGAACAGCAACGAGTTTTTGTACGTCGACTGAGACGTCGGTCGAGCAACTGCGACAGATGAGAACCTAAGCGACGCCAGCAGCAAACACGGCCTTGGAGACGAAGAACGTGAACGACCGATCCGTTCGATCGCTGAGCTATCCGTGCGGCGTCACGCGGCGCGAGTTCGTCTGGCAGATGGGAGGCGGTTTCGTCGGCACCGCGCTCGCCGGACTTTTGCAAGGACAAGGCTTCACCGCGCCCTCGGCTCGGGCCGCAACCGCCTCGCCGACCGGGCCGCTGTCGCCACGCAAGCCTCACTATGAGGGGCGCGCCAAAAGCGTCATCTTCTTGATGATGAACGGCGCGCCGAGCCAGGTCGACACGTTCGACTTTAAGCCGGAGCTCGCTAAGTACGCCGGCAAGACGTTGCCTGAGGGGAAGAAGTTCATCAACTCCGGCAATCGTCAGATGGGCTTTCTCACTCCCGCCTGGCGGCCGTTTCGGCCCGGCGGCGAAAGCGGGCTGCTAATCTCCGATTACTTTCCCAACGTCCGCCAGCATGCCGACAAACTGTGCGTGATCAACTCGTGTCACACCGATAGCCACGCGCACGGCTCGGCGCTCGTGGCGATGAACACGGGCAAGACCCTCATCGGCCGACCATCGCTTGGCAGTTGGGCCGTCTACGGACTGGGGACCGAGAATCAGAATCTGCCCGGCTTTGTCGTCATGCTCGACAAACGCGGCGGGCCGATCAGCGGCCAGCCCAACTGGTCGAGCGGCTTCATGTCGGCAACGTATCAGGGCACTTTGTTCCGCCCGACCGGTAACCCGATTCTCAATCTGCGTGGTCCCGAGTACATCGACCCCAGCGCGCAGCGCGCTCAGCTCGATTTGTTGGCACAGCTCAACGACCGTCATTTGCACGAGCGGCAAGGTGGCGAGGAACTGGCCGCCCGCATCAACAGCTACGAGCTGGCGTTCCGCATGCAGAGCGACACCCCCGAAGCGGTCGACTTGGGACAAGAAACCGAGACAACGTTATCAATGTACGGTGTCGGCACGCAGCCGACCGACGAGTTCGGCCGCAACTGCTTGATCGCGCGGCGACTGGTCGAGCGGGGCGTTCGCTTCGTGCAGCTCTACTCCGGCGGCGGCCATTTGGAAGAGACTTGGGACGCCCACGAAAGCGTCGAGAAGAATCACGGTCGCCACGGCCTGGAAGTTGATCAGCCGATCGCCGCGCTGCTGACCGACTTGGCGCAGCGCGGGCTGCTCGAGTCGACGCTCGTCGTCTGGGGAGGCGAGTTCGGCCGCATGCCCTTCAGCGAAGGGAAAGACGCGCCAGGTCGCAATCACAACCCGTACGGCTTCTCGATGTGGTTCGCCGGGGCAGGCGTTAAAGGGGGCATCACCTACGGCGAGACCGACGAGTTTGGATTCGAAGCGGTCACGAACAAAGCCCACCTGCACGATATTCACGCCACGATACTGCACCTGATGGGGCTCGATCACGAGCTGCTCACCTACTTCCATCAAGGGCGCGAGGAAAGCCTAACCGATGTTGGCGGTCGTGTCATCAAGGAGATCGTGGCCTGAGCCGGGGGGGCCGGCTTTCCGCTACCGCGCGGGCGCGCTCGTCGAGTTCGCGGTCGCCGACTGCGTTGGACGTCGCCGACTGCGTTGGACTTTGCTGGCCCAACGCAGTCGGGCGTCGAATCGTCTGCGAGAGTTAGCAGCTTAGGACTTGGCTAGCCCAATCCGAGCGCCTTCTTGATCGTGCCGCGACGGGCCTTGCGGCGCGCCTTGCGCTTGGCGACGCGCTTCTTGACGCCAGCGACGAAGCCTTCGACGACCCCTTCCACAGCGCCGACGGCGTCACTGACTAGCGCCTTCACGGGCCCTTTTTTGGCGACCTTGGCCTTCTTCGCGGGCTTGGCCTTCTTGGCCGGAGCGGCCTTCTTCGCGGCGCCCTTCTTGACACTCTTCTTCGTAACGGCCTTCTTCTTCGCGGTCTTCTTCTTCGCCATGGGAATCCTCCTTGGGGGGAAAGACGAGATCATACCATCGTATGAAGTTTTGCAACCATGATTAAATCGCTCTGGTTTTTCCCTAGCGAAAGAACCAGCACATCCCGAGCGTGCAGGCCACCAGCGCGCCGGCCCATAGCTTGTCGTTCTGCCACCAGGGGCGCTCGACCGTTTGCTCCGGCCGTTCGCGCCGGAATCGAGTCCAGGTGTACTGCTCGCGGTCGGCGTCGCGCTGGTGTTGCGTCGCTAGGCTCACAACCAGCAGCACGGCATAGCAGGTCAACGTCGCTAAGGCAGCGCGATGAAACGCCTGTAGTTGATGGTCGAACCCAAGGCGGGCAACTTGTTCGAACACAATCGACAAGATCGGGCCCGCCAGAATGCAGACCAGGGCGGCCGTGCGCGTGACAAACGGTTGTCGAATGCCGGCCACGTAGGCCACGATCACACCGGGCACCAGGTAAGCATTAAAGTCGGCCATGCGATTGAAGATGCCCCCCTTGGTCTGGCCAAAATAGAGCGACAGCGCGATGGCCGTGCCCACCATCAGCATCATCGCCGCGCGGCCAACCCAGATCAGCCTCAATTCCGACGCCTGCGGCCGGAGGTACTTCTTGTAGATATCGAAGGTGAACAGCGTGGCCGTCGAGTTCATCATCGAGTCGATCGTCGAGAGAATGCCCGCGACGAGCCCTGCCATCACCAACCCCACCAGGCCGTAACCGGCTGGCAGCAACTCGCGCGTCAGGCCGGCGAACGCCGTATCGCTTTCGGTGGCCGGATCGATCGCCATGATGTAACCGGCCGCCATGCCCGGCACGATGCAGAGAAATGGGATCAGCAGCTTGCAGAAGCCCGCCGAGATGGTCCCCATGCGGGCATCCCAGTCGCTACGCGCACCGAGGGTGCGCTGCACGATGAATTGGTTGGTGCCCCAATAGTAAAGGTGCAGCACCATCAACCCGCTGAGGACGCCGCTCCAGGGCAATTCGGGATGGCCGGCGTCGAAGAAAACATGGAATTTCTCCGGCTGTTTTTCGAGCAAGCCGGAGAGCCCGCCCACATTCGGGTGCCAGATCGCCAGCACGGCCAGCAAGCCGCTACCGACCAGCAGCAGCACGCTTTGGACGACGTCGTTGAAGATGTCCGCCTTGAGTCCACCATAGAGCGTGTACGCCGCAGCCACGGCGGCCAGCAGGCAAACAGCCATTGGGTAGCTGACAGCATACGGCGAGTCGGCCGTGAGCGTGGCCAACGTTAGCGCGCCGAGAATCATGGTGCCAACCATCTGAATCAGCAGGAACGCCATGTTGGTGAGTGAGTAAACCAGGCGGCTGCGATCGTCAAAACGGCGGCCGAGATACTCGGACAGCGTGTACAAGCCCATGCGGCGATAGAACGGTAGAAAGAAGTAGCAGAGCATCAGCAGCCCGAATATGGCGCCGAACTCGAAGTTCGCCTGGGCGAAACCCTCTTTCAGGCCGGCCCCCATCATGCCGACCATGTGGTGCGAACTGATGTTGGTGCCGAAGATCGATCCGGCCACAGCCCACCAGGCGATAGTGCGGCCAGCCAGGTAATAGTCGCTGGTGTTCTCCTCCTTGCGGCCGATCCACATTCCAAAGCCGGTTACCCCGACGATCGTGCCGACGAGAATCAGCACGTCGAGCCATTGCAGCGGCACGCTCGCGGATTGCGCTAAGAGCAGTGGAAATCCATTCATCAGCTTCGACCCTCGCCTGAAGTTGTCGGCGGCTTGAATCTAACGAGGCCATCGGTGTCAGGAAAGCTCACGTCGCGCATTGTCGCCAGCGGCGACGCTGCGGGACGTAAGCTTCTCCGCAGTCATTGGCCCTCGTGAACCGACTGTGTTAGCGTAGGTGCGAGCAAGCACTCCAGTCTCCCACGACAAGCAGGCATCCATGACCCTGGCCATCGAGACGCACGACCTGAAGCGGTACTTCAATGATTTTTGCGCCGTCGAAGGCATTGAGCTGCGCGTTGAGTCGGGCACGTTCTACGGTTTCCTCGGTCCCAATGGCGCTGGCAAGTCGACCACGATCAAGATGCTGACCGGTCTTTTGGCCACGTCAGGCGGGCGAATCTCGGTGCTCGGGCACAACATGCTCGATCCGCGCGAATCGCTCGAAGCGAAGCGCCGCATGGGTGTCGTGCCCGAGGACTTGGCGCTGTTCGACAACCTGACTGCCCGCGAGTACCTGACGTTTGTCGGCCGCATCCATCTGATGCCGCGCGACACGATTCGCACTCGCATCGACGAACTACTCTCTCTGTTGGCGCTGGAGAACGAGGAAAAAAAGCTCACGCTCGAATACTCGCACGGGATGAAGAAAAAACTGGCCCTGGCCGCGGCGATTCTCCACAACCCCGATCTGTTGTTTCTCGACGAACCGTTCGAGGGGGTCGACGCCGTCACCTCGCGGGTGATTCGCGATCTGTTGGCCGGCTTTGTCGCCCGCGGCTCGACCGTCTTTCTGACTTCGCACGTGCTGGAAATCGTCGAACGCTTGTGTACACACGTGGGCATCATCGTCAAGGGAAAGCTCGTCGAGCAGGCATCGCTGGCAACGATCCACCAGGCCGGCTCGCTTGAGGACCGCTTCTTGCATTACGCAGGAGCTCAGGCCGAAGCGACGCACAAGCTTAATTGGCTCGAGGAGGCGGCCTCGTGAATCGAGCGCATTTGGCGGCCTTCCTCTGGCTGCGCTGGCGACTGTTGGCCAACCAGTGGCGACGTGCCGGCACGTTCAACGCCGTGGTAATGACGATCCTCGTCGTGGGGTGCATCGTGCTGGCGGTGCCACTCTTCTTTGGCTGCGTGGCGATCGGCTTCTTCGCGCTCGACACGGCCCCGCTGCCGACGCTGCTGTATTTGTTTGATGCGATCGTCCTGGCATTCACTTTCTTCTGGACGATCGGGCTGCTTACCGACTTGCAACGGACCGAGGCCTTCGCGCTGTCGAAGTTTCTGCACTTGCCCGTCAAATTGAGCGCGGCGTTCTTGATCAATTATCTCAGTTCGCTGCTGCGACTGAGCCTGGTGTTATTCGTTCCGGTGCTGTGCGGATTGGGAATTGGACTGGCAATTTCACGCGGCGTGTGGCTCGCCAGTGCCGTACCGCTGGTGTTGGCGTTTTTCTTTATGGTCACGATGCTGACCTATCAGTTTCAGGGCTGGCTGGCCTCGATGATGAGCAACCCCCGGCGGCGCCGCGCGATCGTCGTTGGCACCACGGCCGTGCTGATGGTTGCGTTTCAATTGCCGAGCTTGTTGAACATCTTCCGGCCGTCGGGCGCCCAGCGGCGGGCCGAGCAATCGAAACGGCTGGTGCAAGAATTGGACGAATTGAATCGCGAGTTTGCTGCCGGCGAGTTCGACGCGGTCGAACATCTGCGACGGCAGAACATCGCGATCGAGCAGAACCAGGTGGCGACCGAGCAGATTCGCCAAGAAAATGCGCAAAGGTGGGATCGCACCGCCCGGCTCGCAAACACGTTGCTACCGATCGGCTGGCTGCCGCTCGGCGTCACGGCAGCCGCGGAGCGTAACGCCTGGCCCGCGCTGTTGGGGTTCGCCGGCATGACCTTGATCGGCTCGGCGAGTCTGTGGCGCGCTTATCGCACCACTCTGCGACTCTATCAAGGCGAGTTCACGTCGCGCGGCTCTGCCAGCAGGCCGCGCCCAATCGCCGGGACCGTGCAGGGCAAGGTCGGGCACACGCGCACCATCCTGGTCGAGCGCAAGTTTCGCGGCTTGCCCGAGCCCGTGGCCGCGATCGCACTGGCGAGCTTGCGATCACAACTGCGCGCGCCGGAAACCAAGGTGATGCTGTTGATGCCGATCTTGTTGGGGGTGCTGTTCGCTTCGTCCTTGTTTCGAGCGCCTGCCAACGCCGCCGAAATCCTGCGCCCGTTCGCAGGCGTGGGGGCCATCTGCTTGTCGCTCTTCGGCATCCTGCAATTGACGGCCAACCAGTTCGGCTTCGACCGTGACGGATTCCGAGTTTATGTCTTAAGCGCCGTGCCGCGACGCGACATCCTGCTCGGCAAGAACCTGGCGTGTCTCCCGCTCACGCTGATCATTTCCGCGATCATGATCACGGTCGTGCAGATCGCGCGGCCGATGCGGATCGATCACTTCGTCGCGCTGGCACCGCAATTCGTCTCGATGTTTCTGCTGTTCTCGATGCTGATGAACCTGAGCTCGATCTACGCGCCGATGCCGGTCGCGGCCGGCTCGCTCAAACCGGCGCAATCGAAGCTGATCCCCGCGCTCGTGCAGATGCTCTTGTTCGCGCTCCTGTTCCCGTTGACGCAGGCGTTCACGCTGCTGCCACTGGGGATCGAGGCCCTGCTGCACTGGCAGAAGGTGGCGACCGGAGTGCCGGTCGCGCTGTTACTGGCGCTGGGCCAGAGCGCGGCGATCACGGTCCTCTACTATTTCGTGCTCGGTGTTCAGGGGCGATTGCTGCACGACCGAGAGCAGAAGATTCTCGAAACGGTGACCAACCGCGTGCCCTGAAAGGGTCGAGTGCATACGACGCGGGGGGGTCCTCAATAAAGTGTTCCGGGATTTTGCGTCCTAACCGTCCTAAGCCCGAAAAAACAGAACCTAAAGCCTTGCTATGAAAACACTTGACCTTAGGACGCAAAATCAAAATCGCTTGCGTCCTAGATCGTCCTAACGGGGCAGTTTTGCGTCCTAAGACTGCCCCACCTGTCGCCTGCGGTCTGTAGTCCGTCGCCTGTTCCCGTGTCGTCGCAGCGCTCGCAGAAGCCTTTCCGATAGGTCCTCGTGGGGGGCGTCGCGCGTGGTTTTCGGATCGGCGATTTATGCTGATTCTTTTTTTGCCGAGGGCGTCAGGCCCTGGTTCTCAGGCCCGTATCAGGGG
>CAZBWM010000034.1:0-66660 GCA_964495375.1 uncultured Planctomycetaceae bacterium
AGGCTTTGCGGAACGTCGCCTTGCACGATGCGCAGGGCGAGCCCCTCGGCGATGGCCGTTTTGCCGACGCCTGGCTCGCCGATCAGCACGGGGTTGTTCTTGGTGCGGCGCGAGAGGACCTGCACGACGCGGCGAATCTCTTGATCGCGGCCGATCACCGGATCGAGCTTGCCTTGATTGGCGCGCTTGACGAGGTCGATACCGTACTTTTCAAGGGCCTGGAACTTTTCTTCGGGATTTTGATCCTGCACGCGGCTGGCGCCACGCACGGTTTGCAGCGCGCCGAGCAGCTCTTTCTCGGTGATGGCGTTGAGCTTCAGGACGTTCTTGGCCTTCGAGTCGACCTTGGCCAGCGCCAACAGCAGGTGCTCGGTCGAGATGAAGTCGTCCTTCATCGTGTCGGCTTCGCGCTGGGCCGCTTCGAGCACCTGCATCAGGGCCTGGCTCGGCGCCGGCGTGGCGCCGCCGGAGACTCTGGGGAAGTGACCGAGTTCGGCTTTGACGATCTTGTCGAGCTGCGGGCGATTGACGCCGATCTTGTCGAGCAATGGGCGGACCACGCCCTCGCTTTCGGTCAACAGCCCGGCGAGCAGATGCAGCGGGTCGATCTGGGGATTGCCGGCATCGGCGGCAATCTCTTGCGCCTGCTGAACCGCTTCTTGAGCCTTGATGGTGAGTTTGTCGAGTCGGAAGGCCATGGAAAAAAGCCCCGAAGGAGCGTAGACGTTGGAACTAGGAGACTATACCGCGCGACCAACGAATGCTGCGAAGCAAACTCCGCGCGGGAGCGAGTGCTGCGCGGCGGTGGGTTTCTGGTCGCGCGAGCTGCGGAGGGGGACAGTCCCATGTTTTCGGAACATGCGAGTCGGCAGGCGCCGAGTCACACACCGAAAAATGGGACAGTCCCCGAACCGCACGAGCTAGCGCGCGGAGTAAACTCCGCGGCTAACGAATGCATGATCCGCTGAAAGACACAGAAGGGCACAGAAATCTGAAGAACGCGTTGAACGGCTCCACAGGACTTCTGCGATCCACTGCGTCTTCTGTGGATTGCAATTCGATTACGAGTCTTTGACTTCGAACTCGGCGTCGATCACGTCGTCGGGCTTGCCGCCGCCGGCGCCGTTACCGCCATCGGGCCCACCGGCGGTTTGTGCGCCGCCGGCAGCTCCGCCGTCGCCAGCTTGATACAAAGCGCGGCTGAGGGCCTGGTTGGCCTGATCGAGCTCGTGATTGGCCGCCTTGAGTTTCTCGATGTCGTCACTCTTAGCGGTTTCGCGAGCCCGGGCGACGGCGGCCTCGGTGGCCTGTTTGTCGGCGCCACTGAGCTTGGCTTCGTGCTCCTTCAAGAGCTTCTCGATCTGGAAGGCGCGCGATTCGATTTCGTTGCGCTGTTCGGCGAGCTCGCGGCGTTTCTTGTCTTCGGCCGCGTGGGACTCGGCGTCTTTGCGCATCCGCTCGATCTCAGTGTCCGACAAGCCGCTCGATTGCTCGATGCGGACCGTCTGCTGCTTGCCGGTGCCGAGGTCTTTGGCCGACACGTTGAGGATACCGTTCTGATCGATGTCGAACTTGACTTCGATCTGCGGCATGCCGCGCGGCGCGGCGCCGATCCCTTCGAGATTGAACTGACCGAGCAAGCGGTTATCGGCCGCCATTTCGCGTTCGCCCTGGAAGACGCGGACCGTGACCGCGGTTTGATTGTCTTCAGCCGTGCTGAAGACTTGTTTGCGCTCGGTGGGGATCGTGGTGTTGCGCTCGACGAGCTTGGTGAAAATGCCGCCGAGGGTTTCGATGCCGAGCGACAACGGCGTGACATCCAAGAGGAGCACGTCCTTCACTTCGCCGGCGAGCACGCCACCTTGGATGGCGGCGCCAACGGCCACGACTTCATCGGGGTTCACCCCCTTGTGCGGCTCTTTCTCGAAGAGCTTCTTGACGAGCTCTTGCACCTTGGGGATGCGGGTAGAACCGCCGACGAGCACAACCTCGTCGATATCCTTCGGCGTGAACTTGGCGTCTTTGAGCGCTTGCAGCACGGGCCCGCGGCAACGCTCGATCAGGTGATCGACCAGTTGCTCGAACTTGGCGCGGGTGATCGTGACTTGCAAGTGCTTCGGCCCACTGGCATCGGCCGTGATGAACGGCAGGTTGATGTCGGTCGAGGCGGCCGAGCTCAGCTCTTTCTTGGCCTTTTCGCAGGCTTCTTGCAGCCGCTGCAGGGCCATGGTGTCTTTGCGGAGGTCGATCCCCTGCTCGCGTTTGAACTCGTCGGCGACGTAGTTGATGAGGACTTCGTCGAAGTCGTCGCCGCCCAGGTGGGTGTCGCCATTGGTGCTGATGACGCGGAAGACGCCATCGGCGACTTCCAACACCGACACGTCGAAGGTACCGCCGCCGAGATCGAAGACCGCGATCTTCTCGTGCTCTTTACGATCGAGACCGTAGGCCAGGGCCGCGGCCGTCGGCTCGTTGATGATGCGGGCGACTTCGAGGCCGGCGATTTCGCCAGCGTCTTTCGTGGCTTGCCGCTGGGCGTCGTTGAAGTAGGCCGGCACCGTGATGACAGCCTTATTGACCTTGTGCCCGAGGTAGGCTTCGGCCGCTTCCTTGAGCTTGCGGAGAATCAGCGCGGAGATTTCCGGCGGGGTGAACTCCTTGTCGCCGACTTTGACTTTGACGTAGTCGTTCGATCCGCCTACGACCTGGTAGGGGACCATCTTCTCTTCGCCTTGCACTTCGTTGTGCCGACGACCCATGAAACGCTTGATCGAATAGACCGTGCGCGTGGGGTTGGTGACCGCCTGGCGGCGCGCGGGCTCGCCGACGAGCACGTCGCCTTTATCGGTGAACGCGACCACGCTCGGGGTGAGGCGATTGCCTTCCGCGTTGGGGACGACTTTCGCTTCTTTACCTTCCATAACGGCGACGACCGAGTTGGTGGTACCCAGGTCGATGCCGATGATTTTTTCGCCTTGAGCCATAAGAACGCTCCTTTATCTCGTTGCTCGCTCGCGATCGCGATGCTGCTGAAGATTGACTTTTTTCGTCGTCGAACGAGCACGCCGCGGTTGTTGGCCGCCGCAATTCGCGGATCGGCTTGGCGGCATGATGGTTCGAAGTGGAAACGCAAAGGGTGTGCCGCAGGTCGTCGTCCGACCACACTATATCAAATGCTTAAATGCCAGCTACTTAGCACGCGCGCATCGGCGACGTTGTTCGGGGCGCCGCAGAATCGAACGTTCGAGGCTGCCAGTTTGGGAGCCGAAGCTCGACTGTGGCCACGCCGACGCTGCCAATTTGGCAGTTTTCGACTCGGCAATTTGACCCAGTATCGGCGTCGCCAGGGCCGGCCTCGTTTGAAAAATACCACATCGTTCGCAGGTGATGGCCGTACCGTGAAAGGTGCCGCGCGGCCGGCTGGCACGCTCCGATTGGTACACCGCTCGGTGCGTGTAAATGCGCCGTACAATTGGGTCGAGCCGATCGCGCACGCGGGGTAAACCACTCGGATCGCCGCTGCTTGACACCCCCCGAGGGCACAAGTACAAGAGGTCTGGTTTGGCAGGTGGCGCGCTGGCGCTGGCGTAGGTCGTTACGCCGTCTAATCTTGAGACCTGTCGCGCCTGGGGAAGCATCGCCCGATGGCCAAGGACAAGCCCTCGACGAAGGGGCAAAAATCAGCACCGCGCTCGGCGAGCCTGGCCGGCTTGCGGAGCCAGATCGATCGCTTGGACCGCGAGATCGTCCGGCTGGCGAATCAGCGCGCCGAATTTGCCGCCGAAATCGGCAAACTCAAAGACGCCAACGGGCAGCCAGCCTACGCCCCTGGTCGCGAAGAAGAAGTCATTCTGCGTGCGATCGAGGCGAGCCGCGGGCCGCTGCCGCCCGAGTGCATTCGCTCGATCTTTCGCGAGCTGATCAGTGGCTCGCGCGCGCTGGAAGCTAAGCTGCGCGTGGCGTACCTCGGCCCACCTTATAGCTACACGCATTTGGCGGCCCACCAGCGTTTTGGTGACGGCGTTGAGCTGGTCGCGGTCGGCACCATCCCGGCAGTGTTCGAGGAAGTCAACCGCGGGCACGCGCAGTTCGGCCTGGTGCCGCTGGAGAATTCGACCGACGGGCGGATCGCCGACACGCTCGACATGTTCGCGCGGTTGCCGGCCCGCATCTGTGGCGAAGTGCAGTTGCGAATCCATCACAACCTGCTGGCCCGTTGCTCGCGGGGCGACGTGACCGAGGTTTACAGCAAGCCGCAGGCGTTGAGCCAGTGCCGGAACTGGATCGCCAAGCACCTGCCGAACGTGCGCGCCGTCGAGGTCGCCAGCACGACCACGGCCGCCCAGTTAGCCCAGGAGAAGGCCGGCGCCGCGGCGATCGCCAGTTCGCAGGCGGCGCAGCACTATGGTCTCGAAGTGTTGGTGCCGAACATTGAGGACCAGCCCGACAATCTGACGCGGTTTGCCGTGATCGGCGAAGCGTCGGCCGAGCGGACGGGGCGCGACAAGACGTCGCTGATGTTCGAGATTGCCCATCGCCCAGGCTCGCTGGCCGACGCGATGGGGGTGTTCAAGCGCTATAAGCTGAACCTGACCTGGATCGAGTCGTTTCCGATCGCGCGGCCCGAGGGGGGCTACCTGTTCTTCGTCGAGTGCGAGGGGCACGAGAAGGACGCCCGGGTGGCCAAGGCGCTGGCGCTGTTGCAGCGGAAAACGCTGCGTTTCGAGGTCTTGGGCTCGTATCCGCGCAGCGCGCCGGTTGGCTAGCCGAGCGCCGGGCCGCGTGCTAAACTCAAGCCCCTTGCGGCGTTGCCGTGTGCCGGTAGCGCGCTTGCCTTGGATATCGCGGCCGACTCGCCGCGTGCTGGGCATCTGGTCCACTACCCGTTGTTCTCCTTCCTCTGTCGCGACTGAGATTCTCGTGATTATCGTTCTCAAGCCGGGTGTCAACGACGAACAGATTCAGCATGTCATCGAGCGGGTCGAGGCGATGGGGCTCAGCGCCCATTTGAGCCGCGGCACGTACCGCACCATCATCGGCGTAATCGGCGACGAATCGCAACTTCAGGTGGCGCCCCTGGGTGCGATCCCTGGAGTGGCCGACGTGATTCCTATTTTGCCGGCGTTCAAGCTAGCCAGCCGCGAGGCGCACGGCGAGCCGAGCGTGATCGACGTGGCGGGGGTCAAGATCGGCGGTGGGCATCTGGGGATGATCGCTGGCCCGTGCGCGATCGAAAGCCGGGAACGGCTCGACGAAATCGCCGGCGCGGTGCGGCAAGCGGGGGCCAACCTATTGCGCGGCGGCGCGTTCAAGCCGCGCACCAGTCCCTATGCGTTCCAGGGTCTCGGCGAAGAGGGGTTGAAGATTCTTCGCGAAGTCGGCGATCGGCATGGCATGCCGGTGGTGACCGAAGTGATGGACCCGCGCTTTGTCGACCTGGTGGCCGACTACGCCGACATGCTGCAAATCGGCGCGCGGAACATGCAGAACTTTTCGTTGCTGACCGAAGTGGGTCGGGCCCGCAAGCCGGTGCTGCTGAAGCGGGGCATGAGCGCCACGATCAAAGACCTGCTGATGAGCGCCGAGTACATCATGTCGCAGGGCAACTCGCAGGTGGTGCTCTGCGAGCGAGGCGTGCGCAGCTTCGACACCGACACCCGCAACTTGTTCGACGTGGCGGCGGTGCCGCTGGCCAAGGGCTTGTCGCATCTGCCGATCATTGTCGATCCGAGCCACGCGACGGGGCGCCCCGATTTGATTCCGGCCTGCGCGTTGGCGGGCGTGGCGGCCGGCGCCGACGGTGTCCACATCGAAGTGCATAACTGCCCCGAAGAGGCGCTTTCCGACGGCCCGCAGGCCTTGCTGCCCGATCAGTATACGGCCATAGCGGCGCAGATTCGCGCGTTGGCCGAGCTGTTGGGCAAACGGATTTCCAACGGCGCGGTTGCCGTAGCGAGCTAGCGGCGCCCGATGGTTGAGACGCTGCAACTTCCGCCCGACGAACCGCGGCCGCCGCGCGTTTATCCGCGACTGAATCGGCGCATCTGGCTGTTGATGTGGCTGTCGCTGGTTGGTGGGCTGGCAGCGCTTGGCGGCGGTGGCTACGAGATTTACCGCGCGGGGCAACTGTCCACGCACGGTCAGCAGGTCGTCGGCACGCTCGTTGATTCGAACAAATTGAGCACCGGCAAGGGTCGAACGGCCTACAGTGTGACGCTCAACTATCAACCGCCCGACGATCCGACGACGTACCAAAAGCAATTCACGGTCAGCGAGCAGCAATTCGACGAGATCCTGCAAAAAGGTCAGGCGGACGTGACGTACCTGGCGGCCGATCCCACGCATTCGGCGGTCGGCGGCATCATCAAACCCAACTATGAGCCACTGGCGATGGGGGTCGGGTTGCTGGCGGTCTCCGGCGGCATCGCGCTGTTTCGGCGGCGCCAGTGGAACAAGGTCGAAGCTTACATTCACGGCAAGTCGTAGACGGCGGATCGCGCACTTGCATCAACCAGGAGGAGACACGCGATGCGCCGACCGCTGATTGCCGGCAATTGGAAGATGAATCTCGATCGGGCCGCAGGCACCACGCTGGCCATGGATGTCGTGGCTGGCTGCGCCGGCCGCGCGGGGGTCGATGTCGTGCTCTGCCCTCCGTTTGTCTATCTGGAGGCAATCGGCGGAGCGCTCCGGGGGTCGGCCGTCGAGCTTGGCGCGCAAGACCTTTATCACGAGGGGTCCGGCGCGTTCACCGGCGAGGTGAGCGCCGCGATGCTCCTGGATGTCGGCTGCCGGTGGGTGATCATCGGGCATAGCGAACGCCGGCAACTGTTCGGCGAAACCGATGCCAGCGTGCTGAAAAAGACCCGGGCGGCGCTGGCCGCCGAGCGCGGCGGGCACCGCCTGACGCCGATTGTTTGTGTCGGCGAAACGCTGGCCGAGCGCGAGGCCGGCCAGACCCAGGCAGTCATCGAGAGCCAGTTCAAGGGCTCCCTGGCCGAGCTTTCCGACGAGGAAATGGCCCGGGTGGTGCTCGCCTACGAGCCGGTTTGGGCGATCGGCACCGGGCGGGTTGCCACGCCCGAGCAGGCCGAGGAGGTGCATGCCGACCTTCGCAAGCGGGTGGCCGACCGCTACAATGCCGCCATCGCGGGCGAAACGCGGATTCTCTATGGCGGCAGCGTCAAACCGGAGAACGCCGCGCAGTTGTTCGCCAAGCCGAACGTCGATGGAGCGTTAGTCGGCGGAGCCAGCCTGAAGGCGGTCGACTTTTTGGGGATCATCGCGGCCACGGCCTGACCAGTGGATTCCAGGCAAAGGTCGATCGGAAATCGTCGCAATCGGGAGATTGCCAGCAATGAGTTTTGTCATCTGGGTGTTGTTATTTGTCGTCGCGCTGTTCCTCATTCTGCTGGTGCTGATCCAGCGTGGGCGGGGCGGCGGTCTGGCCGGCGCGTTCGGTGGCATGGGGGGGCAGAGCGCGTTCGGCACCAAAGCCGGCGACTTGTTCACCAAGATTACGATCGGCGTCGCGGCCGCTTGGATTCTGCTCTGCATGGCGGCCGACAAGCTGCTGACCGGCAGCGACAGCGCGCTGCGTCGGGCCAGCGGTAACGCCACTCAAACCAGTGGCACCGGCACCCAGCCCGCCCAACCGGGGCCTGGCGCGACGGCGCCGGCTGGCGGCACAGCGCCAGCAGGCGGTACCGCTCCTGCGGCCCCCGTGGCCCCCGCGCCAAGCGGTTCGGCCGAAGCACCCCCGGCCGCGCCTGCGAGTCCCCCGGCTGCTCCCTCCTCGACTCCTTAATCCTTCTCTCGAGAATCGCGCGTGTTGCTCAGCATGACGGGCTACGGCGAGGCGCACCGGCAAGAGGCCGGGCTGGCGATCGCCGTGGAAGTTCGCACGATCAATAGCCGGTACTTCAAACTATCGGTGCGCGCGGGGGAAACCTACGCGGTGCTCGAGCCCGACATCGAGGCGCTGGTTCGGCAGCACATCAAACGGGGGACGATTCAGGTCAATTTGCGAATCGATCGGGGACGGCGCGCCGAAGACTATCAGCTCAACGCTGTGGCCTTGGCAGCCTATCGCGAGCAGCTCGAGAAGCTGCACGCGGAGTGGCACATCGGCGAGCCGGTGACGCTCGAACGGCTGCTGGTTCTGCCGGGGGTTGTCGAAGACCACGTGCCCGACGAGCGCGAACTGGCCGATGAATGGCCGCTGATTTCGCAGACAGTCGAAGCGGCCCTGACGCAGTTGGCCGAGATGCGGCGCGTCGAAGGGGCGGCGATGGCCGCCGACTTGCGGTCGAACACCGGCCAGATCGCCACGGCGCTCGAAGCGATCGCCAAACGGGCGCCGCTGGTGGTTGAAGGCTATCGTAACCGGCTCGAAGAGCGGCTGCGAAAGCTGTTGGCCGATTATCAACTGACGCTCGACCCCTCGGACCTATTGCGCGAAGTGAGCTTGTTCGCCGAGCGGAGTGACATTTCGGAAGAGGTCGTGCGGCTGCGCAGCCATCTGGAACAATTCGACGCGGCGCTCGACCTGTCCGAAAGCTCGGGACGCAAACTGGAGTTTGTCATCCAGGAAATGCACCGCGAGACGAACACCATCGGCTCGAAGGCGAACGACGTGGAAATTGCCCGGCACGTGATCGAGATCAAAACCGCCATCGAACGGATCCGCGAGATGATCCAGAACGTGGAGTAGCTGGCTCCATGACCGACGCCGCGCCAGGCCGCCTGATCGTCATTTCCGGACCTTCTGGGTCGGGGAAGAGCACGCTGGTGCGCGAACTCTTGACGCGCTATCCCGGCCAGCTCGAGCTGAGCATTTCGGCGACAACGCGTGCCCCGCGGCCCGGCGAGCAAAACGGGATCGACTACCTGTTCTTGAGTCAGGAGGAATTCGCCCGGCGCCGCGAGCATGGCGACTTTCTCGAATGTTTCGAGGTTTATGAGGGGGGACACTGGTACGGCACGCTGTGGTCGCAGGTGGCCCCTAGTCTGGCCGCGGGAAAGCAGGTAGTCTTAGAGATTGACGTGCAGGGGACGCTGGCCGTGCTCGAGCGGTATCCCGAAGCCCTGACGATCTTTGTGGAGCCGGGCTCGCTCGACGAATTGGAGCTGCGGCTGCGGCGGCGCGGCACCGAATCGGAGCAGTCGATCGAGCGCCGCTTGGCTGGCGCACGACGCGAAATGACCTACGCCAACCGCTATCAATGCCGGATCGTGAACGACGATCTGGAAACCGCCATCGCGGCCTTGTGCCGCATCATCACTCAGACCCCCGAGGCGACGAAATGCTCGAAGACCTGAAAGAAGAGGACATCATCAACAAGGTCGGCGGACGCTTCAAGCTCTCGGCGCTGATTCAGAAGCGCTTGGTGGCGCTCAATGCCGGCGCACGCCCGCTGGTTGATCTCAATACGAGCGATCGTTTGCAGATCGTGATTCAAGAGATCATCCAGGACAAGATCTTTCTCGACACCTCGCTCAAGGTGCGCACCGTGGCCGAGCAGGAAGAGGCCGGCGGTCCCCCCGAGCTGGATCTCAGCAACTTGTAGTCGCGGCAACCAATCTGGATCGGCTCGAAGCAACTTTTCCTCAGACTCTCTCTCCCCTTGCGGGAGAGGGCGGGGTGAGGGGTTCAAAAAGTAGAAAGTTGCTTTCGAGCCGATCCTAAATGTCACGAGAGTCTGCGATGAACGGCCGCGAGCTTGTGGTCGGCGTAACCGGTGGCATCGCGGCCTACAAGACCGCGGCGCTCGTCAGCCAATTGGTGCAAAGTGGCGCCAGCGTGACGGTGGTGCTGACGACGGCCGGCGAGAAGTTTGTCGGGCGTGCCACGTTCGAGGCGCTGACTGGCCGGCCCGTGAACAGCAGCGTCTTCGGCGAGCCGGCACATCCGCTGGGGGCCCACATCGATCTGGCCACGCGCGGCGAACTGTTGTGCGTGGCGCCGGCCACGGCCGATTTTCTGGCCAAGGCCGCGCACGGCCTGGCTGACGACCTGTTGAGCACGTTGGTTTTGGCGTTCAACGGCCCCATCGTGTTGGCTCCGGCCATGAACACCGCGATGTGGGAGAAGCCGGCCGTGCAGCGCAATTTGCAGCAGTTGCGCGACGATGGCTTTCACATCGTCGACCCCGAGGCAGGCTGGCTCAGTTGCCGGCAGAAAGGGGTGGGCCGGATGGCGGCGCCGGAATCAATTCTGGCCGAGATCGTGCGGCATTTGCCTGCACGCTAGTCTAGACTTCTGATAGCTGAACCTCTGCGATCCAACTCGTCCTTACGCGACCGGGCGCACGCACGTGGCACACATCCTCATCACGTCTGGCCCAACGCGGCAGTACCTCGATCCGGTGCGCTATTTAACAAACGCGTCGAGCGGTCGGATGGGGCGCGCCTTGGCGCTGGCCGCGCTCGAGCTCGGTCACAAGGTGACGGTCGTCAGCGGGCCGGTTGAAGTGCCTTATCCTCGTAAGGCGCGGGTGCTGCGGGTGGTTTCGACCGAGGAGATGCTCGACGTCGCCCGCCAGCAGTTTGCCCACTGCGACGGACTGATCGGGGCGGCCGCGCCGTGTGACTATCGCCCGCAACAGGTCGCTCCCAGCAAGATCGCCAAAACGGGTGATCCGCTACGGCTGGAACTGATCGAAACGCCCGACATCGTGGCCACGCTGGCCGCCGAGCGGGGGGCTCATCAATGGGTGGTCGGCTTCGCCCTCGAGACTGAAGACCGCCGTTTGCGCGCGCTCGCCAAGCTGGAGAAGAAACGCTGCGACCTGGTGGTTTCCAACGGCCCAGACGCGATGAACGCGCCCGACAATCAGGTCGAGATTCTCGATCGAGCGGGGCACGTCGTCGATTCGCTGGCCGGTAGCAAGGAAGACGTCAGCCGCGGCATATTGCGCGTGATTCAAGCGCGGTTGATCGCTGTCGGCGCCGGTGACAGCGCCACGAATGGCGCCGCTGTGAAGAAGAAGACTATCGCGCGTCCGGCGCGAGCACGCAAATAGCGTCGAGTTCTGCGCCAGGCCGATTGTGCGGCGATTATTCTGGCCGACCATGCGGTAGTGGCACGCCGGAAAGCACCAGGTCGAGCGCACGCTGCGAGCGAATGCGCGGATAGTGCAGCTTGAGCTTCGTCGGTCGATCGGTGGCGGCCACTCCGCTCGGTCGGCGGAACGTCAGCTTCGCCCGCACGGCGCCACCATGCATCTCCTGCACGTGATTGGCGATGCCCCATGGCTTGTCGTCGGCGCCGAGCAGTTCAAAGCGATTCTCTTGAAACAACACCTCGTGCGGCTCTGGCACAGCGTAGGGTCGCGCCACCAGCAGCGTGACTTGAAACTGATTTGATTCGATCGTTTGCTGATCCTCGATCACAACTTCGATGTCGTCTTGCTGGTAGGGCTCGCGCTTCGTGAAGTCGCCGACTTCCAACGTCGCGAAGTCGCCGACGGCCAGCAGATTCCAACGCAAGTGCAGGCGTTCGAGGCGCTCGGCGGCCACGGTCGGCGGGTGCAGCTTCAATTCGAGCGGCACCTGGCGAGTTTCGGGGCCGCAGACGTTCCAGCCGGTCGCGCTGACGCAGAGAGCCAATCGCTGTCCGGTGTCGGTCACGGCTTCGACAACGTCGGGCTGCACGCGGTAGGCAACGAGTCGAAAGCTGCTCTCCCACATCGCTTGCAGATTGAGTTGAAACGTATGCGTGGCGCGGCGCTCCGTCTGCTTGTAGTGCAGGTCCTCGCGGAATTCGCGCCGCGCGGTCGTGGCTTCGATGCGCACCGGCCCGGCGTACGCCACGGGAGCCTGGCTGGTCGTTCCGGCGGAGATAATCAGCGCGGCCTCGCGGGTGTCGTAGTGCGGTCGCACCTGATTGCCCGACTTGCGGCACAGGTCGTCGAGCGCCTGCCAGAAGAACTGTTCGTCGGGGCTGAGTCGGATCGGCTTGTCGCGAAAGGCTTCGTAACCTTCGCCGATCACCAGCTTGTTGTGCGACGCGGCGGCCAACTGCTGCACGAGGGCCGTGGCCGGCTGTTCTTCGCCAGAGAGAGTGACGTGGGTGCCGGACCACAGTTCTTCGACCTTGATGCGCCGCAGCAGATCGAGAGCCCGCACGCGGACCTCGGGGTCGGGGGAGCGGCCGGCGATTTCGAGTTGTTCGCGGCCGGCTTCGCCGAGCGAGAGCAACTCGGTGTCGGCGGCTTGTCGCGCGGAGAACGACTCGTGCCCCAGATCGCGGATGAGGCGGGCGACACGGGCCACGGGGTCGGGGCTGGCGGCCGCCGCAGCTTCCGTGGCCTGATCGGCATTGGTGACCGGCGCCGCGGTCTCTTCGTCAGCTCCGCGAGTGCTCGTGGACGCCAGGGCCAGCGCTAACGCAATTGCCAATAGCAACGGCCGAGCGATACCTCGTTTTTTCGGTGACGGATGCGACTCCTGGCGACGCGCCATCGTTCTCTCCCAGCGAGGTGTCCTGCCAAACGATTTGAGCGCTTAACCGAGGGTCTGGCGGTCGAATCGATTGGTTGCTAGAAACGTGCGGTCGGCACGGGTGCGGGCGCGTGAGGCGGGACTTGGGGGTGCGGACAATAACGGCCAGCAGGCACCAGCGTCAAGGTCAGCGAGCCCAGCCGGTGGGCGCGGAGAGTGCGTGGCGACTCGCGCCGCGGCGGATTTGCTAGCACGATCAGGAAGGAATACCGCTTGTCGTTCGATTGCTTGAGCGTCGGCATCCTTGTTGCCGACCACCTGACGACACCGATCTCGCACGTTCCGCGAGCCGGGGAACTTGTGCTGGCCGACGACTTGCCCGTCGCGGTCGGAGGCTGCGCCGCGAACGTGTCGTTGGATTTGGCGCGGGCCGGGGTGCGCGTGGCGACGATCGGCTGCGTGGGGGGAGACCTGTTCGGCCGCTACCTGATCGACGCCCTGGCCGCTGGGGGGGCGCACACCGCGGGCATCCGCGTTGCCGACGGCGCGCACACATCGCAGACGCTGATTGTCAATGTGGCCGGCGAGGATCGACGCTTCGTCCATACGATCGGGGCCAACGCACTGTTGTGCGCCGACGACATACCGTTGGAGATGGTTCGCCAGAGCAAGGTGCTGTACGTCGGCGGCTACTTGCTGCTGCGTGCGCTCGCGGGGGAGAAGTTAGCGGGCGTGTTTCGCGCGGCTCGCCAGGCAGGCGTCAAAACGGTGCTCGACATTGTGTTGCCGGGAAATGAAGACTGCTGGCCAGCGCTCGAAGCGGTTTTGCCTGAGACCGACGTGTTCTTGCCGAACTCGGACGAAGGGGAGGCACTGACCGGTCACCGCGACCCCGTGCAACAGGCAGAACGCTTCGTCGCAGCGGGGGCGGGCAGTGTCGTGATCACCTGCGGTGGCGGTGGCAGCGTGTTGGTCGATCGCGGCCAACGATTGCGGGCCGGCACCTACCCGGTGGATTATGTCGGCGGCACCGGCGCGGGAGACGCGTTCGACGCCGGCTATATCGCGGGCTTGTTGGCGGGCGCCGATGCCGCGGGATGCCTGGCGTGGGGAAGTGCCCTGGGGGCCAGTTGCGTGCGCGGCATCGGGGCGACCGACACCGTCTTTAATCGCGATGAAGCGATCGCTTACATGGCGAAGCACAAGCTCGCCATCGCGCCGATCTAGCAGGGGCGGCGATCAAATCGCCATGCATCTCAGTCGGTCAAGATGTCTAGACCGTCAAGCTCGGTGCGGCGGTGACGAAGCTGCGATAGAGCTCGCCGGCGATTTCCAGATCGCGCGCCGAGTCGACCAGGGCCGTGCGCTGCCAGACGCGGCGGATGACTCCCTTCTCCAGATGCTCGTGCAACTGCTGGCAGACAATCGCCAGCCGCTCAGGCTCGGTAGGATCGACGATGCCCCGGCCGGAGCGCAAATCGCCTGGCCGCACCATGACGATCAGGCTGGGCAAGTGGGCTTCGGGCAGGCGGAGCACTAAACAGATCGGCGACGCGCTGTCGGTCAATTCAAAACTGGGATCGCCCACTTGCCACGGTCGATGCCAATCGCGCGCTAGGTCGTCGCGCGGTAGCCAGACTTCGCGCGCCAGGGCGACGTTATACGTGTAGATGCTCGGCACGCTGTCGAGGAGCGCCGTCTGCACCGACGTCTGCAAATCGATCACGGGATCGGCCGACGAACCAAACTCACTTGCGCGCCAATAGGCTTGCACCGCGACATCGCGCCGCGGCGATTGCGCGTACGAAACGACGAGATCCCCCTGGCGATCATAGGCGTCCAACAGCAGCTCGGGCTGTAGCGGAGTGCGCGTCTCGAAGGAGAGCCCGAGCAAGGCGCGCACTTCGGCGATCGGCCGCCCGCGGTATTGCAGGTCATGTAGTCCATGCGTGGGGTCGAGCAACTCAACCGTAGCGGCAAGCGCCTGCGATGCCAGATGCGCGTGCTCGGCGTCGATAGACCAGGTGGCTGG
Source organism: uncultured Planctomycetaceae bacterium (assembly GCA_964495375.1). GTDB lineage: Bacteria > Planctomycetota > Planctomycetia > Pirellulales > JAEUIK01 > JAIESQ01. The sequence goes on from CAZBWM010000034.1 coordinate 14,477, forward strand.
TTGAGACACGGCAACGGCCTAGTTGGTCGGCAAGTTGCGGGAGCACCAATAAAAAAACCCCGCCGTCCGCAACAAGTTACGTACGGCGGGGCCGGAACAGAGAAGAGGCCGACCTCAGTTTTGGCAAGAACGGCACGCTGTCGGGCGATGGTTCTTGCGACTCTCTCAGGCGAACGAATCGTGCTCCGGGATGAATCTACGTCACCTTGCAGCGACGACGCCCTTGATAATAACAAGTCCAAGTGCCGTGTCCAGCTTTTCCTAAAAAAAATCAGCGGGGGCTAACCATTGGCTACCAAAAGACCGCGTGCGAGAAGTTGCGGAGGCTCGGTCGGTGTGGCGGCTCGTCGTGGCGCTCGTTGTCGGGGGCGCGGTGGCTCTCCTATAATCTTCGCGGAACCTGCCAAACGTTAAACTCCCTGGTCAAGGCGGCCATTTCCCGATTGGATGTAATGCAAGATTTCGCAGTAGTTTGTGAACAAGCGGCCCGGGCTGCCGGAAAGGTGCTGCTCGACTGGCGCGGCCGCTTCGAGGTGCGTGAAAAGGGCCCCGCCGACCTGGTGACCCAGGCCGACCTGGCGAGCCAGGAAGTGGTCCGCGACATCCTGCTCGGAGCCTTTCCCGACCACGCTTTTTTGAGCGAGGAGGAGCCGAATCGCCCGCCGGCGGGTGGCTATCGCTGGATTGTGGACCCTTTGGACGGCACGATGAACTACGTGCACGGGCTCTACGGCTACTGTTCTTCCATCGCCCTGGAGCGAGACGGCGAAGTGCTCGCCGCGACGATTTACGAGCCGCAGCACGATACCTGCTATTCGGCCAGCCTGGGGGGCGGGGCGTTCTGTAACGGCAAGCGGCTCTCCGTAAGCAGCGCTCAACGACTCGACGAAGCGCTTGTGGCCGTCAGCTTTCCGCCGCGAGTTCAGCGATCGAGCGACGAGGTGCTGAACTTCCTCGAAGTGCTGGAATCCTGCCGGGGGGTGCGCCGGCTCGGATCGGCGGCCCTGAATCTTTCGTATGTCGCCGCGGGGCAGCTCGACGGGTTTTGGGCCACGGAAACGCACGCCTGGGACATCGCCGCGGGGTTGCTGATTGTTCGCGAAGCTGGCGGAATCATGACCGCGATGGACGGCGGGCCCCTTGATTTCAACCGCCCGAAGTTCGTGGCGGCCTCGACCCCCGAATTGCACGCGGCGCTGCGTGCCCGGCTGCGCCCCGGAACGCCCTGAGATTCGGAGATTTGTCCCCGCAGCGGCTGTTTTCGCGACCCCCAATCATCGCGGCGGCAGCCCGCGCTATTGTCGCGATAGGGTTGTAGTTACACTGAAAAGGGCCGCTCGGGCTCCATTTTTTCACGCACATCTTGCCGTCATGTCTGACGGCGGTAGGGACGCTCGACGAGGCCCGGACGGCGGTCCGCTTCAAGGGACGTGGTGTTGCGCATTCCAGGCTTTCGGCAAATTGCACTCGCGGTCACCATCGGTTGGATGGTCGCAGGGGCAATTGCGCAGGAAGCGGTGCCGGTCGCAGCGCCGGCAGCGCAAGCTCCCAGCGCGAACGAAGCAGCCGCAGGTGCGACCGAAAGTCCAGCCGCGAGCTCAAAGGCCGACAGCAAGGCTCAGCCCTCGGCAACCTCTGGCCCTGCCTTGGCAGAACGAGGCCCGTCGGTCTTCTTGATTCCCGATGCGGCGGGCGTGCTGCAGCCGGTGCTCAATCTTTCGCTCGACCGGCTCGAGCGACTGTTAGCGCTGGATCAGGCCAACAGCGAAGGGAAGCGGCCCGACTTCGCGCTTTCGCTGCTGGCCGAAGGAGAGGCGCGAGCCAACGATGCGGAGCTCGATGTCACTGTCGATATCCGCGCGCTGAAGGGGGGCTGGATCGCCGTGCCACTGCGGCTCGATGAGGGACTGTTGCTCCCAGAGAGCGATCGTTACGAGGGGCCGGGGAGCGCCGTGTTGCTGCCGGCAGTTGGCGCCCGGGGTTACGTTTGCTGGCTGCGGGGTGATGCCGACGCCCAGCATCAGTTGAAACTGAAGTTGCGCGTGCCGATTGTGCAACGCTCGGGCGAAACTCAATTGCGGCTGATGTTGCCGCGTGCCAGTGCCGCGCAGCTCAAGCTGCATGTCGCCGGCGACCGCGTGCAGGGGCGCGCGACCGAACCCGCGGCGCTCGATGTCGAGCCGGTTGTCGAAGGGGGTGGCACCGATTTTCGTTTGTCGACGGCCGCGGAGCGCTTCGAATTGAGCTGGTCGCATGCCGACGACGGCAGTGTCGAAGACCGCCAGGCGCTCGAAGCGACGGGCGCTGTTTCCGTGCACATCGATGGCCGCACCATTCGGACGCAGGCGCGGTTGTCGATTCAATCGCTGGTGGGAGAGTTTTCGCGCTGCCATGTGCGCTTGCCGGTCGGGGCTCAACTGGTCGCGGCCAGCGGAGGGCCAGGTTATACCGTGCAAGAGCTTCGCGCCAACGATCCGGATGCACCGGTTTGGGAAGCTAACAGCGCGCCGGGGAGCGTGGTTGCCGTGCGTTTCAGTCAGCCCGCCGAGCAAGCGGAGATCTTTCTCGAAACAGAGCGTCAGCTTGACGAGCAAACGGCGCTCGCGGATGTCGAGCTGGCCGGATTCATGGTTCGGCAAGCGCGCCGCCAAGCCGGGCACCTGGCGTTGGCCGTCGAGGGAGATTGGCAGGTCGTCTGGCAGCGGCAACACCAGGTGCGGCGAATCACCCCGGCCGAGTTACCCGAGGCTCTGGGAGCCGAGTCGTTGGTGGCCGCCTTTGAGTACTGGGCACAACCGTGCTCGTTGGTGTGCCGAATCGTACCGCGGACACCGCGTGTAACGGCCAGCGCCGCGAGCACCTTAACCGTTGAGCCCGACGGTGTCCGCCTGCAAGCTCGATTGAAGTACTCGGTGAGGGGCGCCCGGTTATTCGCCTTGGAATGCCGCGGGCTGGATCCCGCTTGGAAGATCGAGGAGATCGGCCCGGCGACGTTGGTCGATGTGGACAGTTTGTCTCCTGACGAACGTGATCCCCTGGTAGTTCCGCTGCTGAAGCCGGCACTGGGCGAGGTCGAGTTGACGATCGTGGCGCGGCGCACCAGGTTGGCGGACGGCAGCCCCTGGCGCGAAGTGCTTGTCGAGCCGGTCGCGACCGTGCTGCGGCCGGGAAGTCTCGTCGTGACGTCGGCCAATAACGTGCAGATCATTCCGCTGCCAGAGGAACTGGTGGGGCTCACGCCGCAACCCCTGGCGTCGAACGACGGTTTGCCAGCGCTCGCGGGCGAGGAGCCTTTGAGCTATCGCGCGACGGGTCCGCTACCGCGATTCGTGGCTCGGTGCCGGCAGTTGCCGCGCGAGACCACGGCCCAGGTCGCGACGGTAGTCGAGTGCCGCCGATCGGAAGCTTCGGTCACACAGACGACCGTGGTGCAAATCACACGCGAAGCGTCCGATCGCATCGACTTCGACGTGCCCGCGGCACTGAGCTCAATTGCCGGCAAAGAGGTGCTCGTCGACGGTAATCCGGCATCCATCGTGGTCTCCGATCTGTCCGCTGAGTTAGGGGGGACACGCGAGCTCGCGCCCGATCCGCTGGGATTGGTGCGCGATCCGAGCCAGGTGGCGACGGGTGGCCGTGTGTGGACGCTGACGCTGCCGCAACCGCGGCTGGGACGCGTCGAAGTCGTGATTCGCTATCCCTTGGCGATGGCTGCTCCGCCGCCGGGTAAGGACGGAATGCTTGATGTGCAATTGCCGATGCCGCGCGTCGACCGCGTAACTCAAAATGCGGTGCGCCTGCTCGCCGAAGCAGGTCTTGAATTGCGCGGTGTTTCCGCCGACTGGCAGGTCGACAAGTCGGAATTGGCGGCTCGTGTCGATCGCGGCAACGGGCAACGTTTGCTGGCCGAGGGGGCCAAGAACCAACTTCCGCTGCGAATCACGGCGACGGGTAACGGGGCGGCCGACGCCCTCGTCGTCGAGCGGGCCTGGATTCAAACGTGGCACCTGGGGACCGATCGCCAGGATCGCGCGGTGTTCGAGCTGTTGACAGGACAATCCCGCGTCGAGTTCTTACTTCCCGCGGGCGCGGACGCCAAGAGTTTGCAGGTGCTTTTGGATGGCGCCCGAGTGGCGCCGACGCAAGGCACCGTGAACCGCATCGTGGTGCCGCTGGCGGTTTCCCGCGATCGGCGGCACGTAATTGAACTACAGTACCGTTGTCCGAACACGCTTTCGACTTGGGGCCACTTGGAGTTGACGCCGCCGAGCATTGTGCCGGAGTGCTGGGTACGGCAGGCCTATTGGCAGTTTGTGCTCGGCGACCAGGAGCACCTGGCCTACCTGCCCGCGAACTGGGGTCCCGAGTTCCAATGGCGTTGGGCCGGACTTGGCTGGGAGCGTCGTTCGCGGCTCGACGACGACGCTCTCGAACGCTGGAGCGGCGCTCACCACGAGCGCGACGCGCCGCAAGGTTATCACCGCTATCTCGCCAGCCGAGTGGGAGACTTGCAGCCCGTGGCCATCGTGACGGCTCCGCGGTGGCTGATTGTGTTGTCGATGTCGGGCGCCACGTTGGTCGTCGGCTTGCTCTTGCTGTACGTGCCACGATTGCGCCGGCCGGAGTGGCTATTGGCGCTGGGCGCCGTTGCGACGGCGGCCTGTTTGTGGGACGTGCAGCTCGCCGTGTTGGCTGCTCAGGCCGGCAGCCTGGGCGTGCTGCTGAGCTTGCTGGCCGCCTGGTGGCACAGGCAAGCGCGCGGTCAGCGCCCCGTGCGGGTGATCGTCACGCGCTCCGGCAGTTCGCGGTTGGATCACGATTTGACGCCGACGGCCTTCGCCATCGCGGGCACAGGATCGAATTCGTCGACGACTGCGGCTTCGGTGCCTGTCGAATGAGTGGCGTCAGCAAGATTCATAGCTTCCGGAAAGCCTGCGCCGCGCTCATGCGGCGCGGGGTGATGCAAATCGTGTGGCTGGCGACGGTCGTCGTGGCAGGCGACTTGCCGGCAGCCGAGCCCGGGCCAGGCGGCGCGCAGGGGACGCTTGCCGAGCCAGCGCAACCGCGCGCCGTAGAAATCGCGCCGCGACTCGCGGACGGGCCGGACGGCGGTGCCCAATCTGTGCGCCCGCGGCTGGAATTCCGTCGCTTGCTGGTTCCGCACGATCGCCCCCTGGCGTGGCCGACGATGCGCGACACCTATCTACCGGTGCCAGCAGCGCGATTCGAGCAATTGGCGGCCGAGCTTGCGAGTCGTCCACTGACAAGCGCGGAGTTGGCCGTGCATATTCGCAGCGCGGTCTACACAACGCGCGCCACCCGCAGTCCGGTACTGCAAGGTGAGGCGCGGCTGGTCGTCGAACAGCAGTCGACGGGCCGGGCCGTTTTGCGACTTGGCCAATGCAATCTCGCGATCCAGAACCTGCGGTGGGACCAAGGGGGGCCCCCTCCGGTCCTCGGACGATCGTCGACGGGTGAACCGGTCGTACTCGTCGACCGCAGTGGCGAGCTGCGATTCGATTGGTTGCTGCGCGGATCGAGCGTTGCGCCGGGTCACTGCGATTTCGCGCTCGCGCTGCCACCGGCGACCGCGAACCAGGTGTCGTGCCTGGTCGCGGATACTGAACGGATTGTCGCCCGCGAAGGTTTGACGGCGGCCGGCGACCGCGAGGGTGGCAGCGCGCGTTGGTGGCACGTGACGCTTGGATCTGGGCAAAGTCTGGCGTTGGCCGTGCGCGCCTCGCAAGATCCGTCTGCCTTGGCGACGACGCGCGTGCGACAGGCTCTCAAGTACGACGTAACCGGTCAGGGAATCGAGATCTCCGCGGATCTGGAGTACGAGCGTTATCAAGGCACCTTGGACACTTTTGAGTTCGTTGGCGATGTGGGATTCGAGTTAATCGAGGTGCGCATCGGCGCCGCGGCCGCGATCGTCGCGGCGTCCCCCGCGCGAGCCGACGGCACGGTTGTCTACACAGCGCACAGCCCCACGCCCGGCACCGCGGCTCGACAGCTCGTCAAAGTTACGGGCCAGGCGCAACTGGTTGGTGGCGCGCGGCCTTTGACGGCTGTTCGCCCGGCGGGCGCGGTGTGGCAATCTGGCCGAACGACACTAACCGTGAAGTCACCTTTGTGGCTCGAGTCGCTCGACCTGTCGAAGTGCCGCCAGGCTGGATTGGCGAGCCTACCGCCGCCAGCCCAAGGCGACGTTTATGAGTTCGAGTGGTTCGACGCGAGCGCGACCATCACGGCGAGCATCGTTCCGCGACCTGCGCGGTGGCAAGCTGCGATCGGGACGCGGCTCGACTTCAAGGACGGAGAAATCGCCGGGCGCAGCGAGCTGGCGTTACAGGCCGAGTCGGGCGAAACATTCACGATTGCCGCCCTGATCGAGCCGGCGTGGATGATCGACACGGTCGAAGCAGTGCCCAGCGAGGCCTTGGCCGATTGGTCGGTCGATCCGCAGCCCAGCGGCGACCACCAATTGACAGTTCGGTTAGCGCGTCCGCTGCGAGCCGAGCAGGCGTTGTCGCTGGTCGTCCATGGGCGGCGGCCGCGCTGGCCCGTGGATCAGGAATTTCCAGCGGAGGAACTGGGGATGCTGTCGTTGCCGCCCGAACAGAGCCGGACGTCGCTGTTTAATCTGCAAGCCGCCGCTCCGTGGCGCCTGGACCTGGGGCGCGATCCGTCAGTCTTGCGAGTCGATTCCACGAAACTGACGGCGCAGCAGTTGGAGCTCGTCGCCGGTGGTCCGGAGAGTCTGCTCGTGGCTTTGAACGCCGACAACGCCGAGACGCCGCTCGCGCTGCGCGCGGATCGGCCGGGCATGACGTCCGACATTCGCGTGTCCGTGACCTTGGGAGAGGGGCAAATCAGCGAACGCTACGAAGTTGCCTGCGTGCCCCAACAGACGCGTGTGCGGAAAGTCTGGGTGCGCTTCTCACAACCGCGCGTCGAACCACCCGCCTGGCGAGCGGAGAACGTCGACGGTGATCCCTTGGCAGCTCGTCTACTCGAGCAGGATGAGCAGCGTCGCCTCGAGCTACCGCCGGGGGGCGAAGTCTGGGAGATCACGCTGCCGCGCGCCACTAGCGCGCCCTTCAAGTTGTTCGGAGCCCGACGGAGTAGCTTAAGCGCCGTGAACCCGATCAGCTTGTTGTCGTTGCCCGAGGCGGACCAGCAGATCGGTCGAATCGATGTGAAATTATTGGATGGCGCCGACCTGGAAATTTCGGCGCCGCGGCTACGTGGGCTGTCACTCGAAGGCCGGGGAGCTAGTCGGGCCGCGGATGTTGTCGCCGCGTACGCCTACGACCCACGCGTCGATGCCGACCCGACGGCGGCGCCTGCGATCACACTGCTACGGAAGGACTCGGCCGGCCTGCATGCCAGCGCCGTGATCTGGGATGCACACGTGGATTCGACGGTGGCGGCCGATGGCGCGGCCAACCATACAGCTACCTATCAGTTGGAGCTGGCCGCGCTCAATCAACTGAAGCTGCGACTCCCCGCCGATGTGGAAGCAATGGACGTACGGATTGACGGCCGACAGCAACCTGTGAAGTTAGTAAGCTCGCAGGAACTGCTGGTTGCGCTACCGGCCGACGCCCGGTATGTCACGCTCGTCGTGGAGTTGCGATCGCGCCAGCAGCTCCCCTTGAGATTTTGGTCACGTTGCGCGTTTCCGCTGCCGCTGCCGGTCGGTGACGACATCCCCATGCTGGCGCCGCGCTGGTCGATGACGCTGCCGGCGGGGCTGGCGATCGTGGGCGCCGGTCGGCCTGGGGACCGGAGCGGGAACGTCGCCGTCGGCTGGCGTGAGCGACTCTTTGGCGATCTCGCTCGAAAGCCTGATTCAGGCTTTGCCAGCCGCGAAGTCTCGGCCGTCGGCGATCAGGTGGTCGACATCCAATCAGTGGGTGACGTGGCCGGGTCCGAAGCGCACGTTGTGCTTGCCAATTGGTCGACCTTGCGCGTGCTGGGCTGGGGAGTGTTTTGGATTTCAGTCGCGGTGGTGTGGTGGCGCCAGCCGAGCGGTCGTTGGTGCATGGCGTGCTGTTGCGCGGCTGCGGCCCTCGCCCTTGTCTTGCCGAATCCCTATTGGTTGCTGGCAAATCGGATCTGGATCGGCCTGCTGGTCGGCTTGGTAAGCGGCCAACTGCTGACGAGTCTGGCCGCCGACAGGCAGCCGCCAATGCCCGAACGCCCACACCCGACGCTGTTGGCCGGCGCGAAGTTCGTGCTGTGGTTGGCGCTGGCGGCCGGCGCCGCGCTGGCCACACAACGCACGGTCGCGGCCGCCGAGGCGGCGTTTGGCGAAATACCTCAGGTGCTGATCCCTGCGCGCAACGGCAAGGAGCCGACCGGAGACCGATATCTCGTCCCCGAGGTTTTATGGCGGGAAATGCAGCGCGCCGCGGCGGAGCTTGCTCGGCAACCTCAGGGCTGGCTCTTGGCCGAAGGGGACTACCGAGTGGCGCTGGAGTGGGCGCGCAACGGGACGAGCCTGCGCGTGGCGCGGCTCGTGGCCTCGTACGATTTACATGTCTTCTCGGGCAATGCTCGGATCGTAATTCCCTTTGGCGAGGAGTCAGCCGAGGGGGCAATCGTGTCACGGCTCGATGGTCAACGAATTGTCGCACAACCAGCCACGGGTGCAGGCGGAGTGGAGTTCGTCGTCGTGGAAGCGGGAGTCTATCGTCTTGAACTGCAATTCGAACCGCCGGCCGATGGCGACGTCAAAGCGGGCTTAAGCTTCCGCGTGCCCGGTTTGCCGCACGCCCGCGCGCGCGTGGAGTTGCCGCCCGATGCACCGCCGCTCGAGTTGATCACGGCCACGGGACCCGTCACGTCGGGGGCCGGACAACAATTGCTCACAGGGCAGCTCGGTACACTCGAGCGCGTTGAGCTGCGCTGGCCCGAAAACCCGTCAGCAATGGGTGAGCGAGCCATAGCCGATCTCGAGCAGCTCACCTCAGTGACGATGCAGCCGGGGGCGGTTGTCGTGCAAGTACGTTTTCGTCGCGCCGAGGCGACGGGTTCGCAGACATTGCAACTCGAGACTTCGGACGATCTGCGTCCGTTACCCGCCAGCGATGAGGCACGGCCGGCGACGAGTGTCGAACGGACGACGCGGTCGCGCCAGGTGCTGACGTTGCCTTTGGTTGTTGGCCCGGACGGCGTTGCCCAGGCCGAGGTCACGTTGCTGGCCGAACGCGCATCGGGAGTCGGCCAGTTCGCCGCGCCTTGGATTAAGCCACTGGGGGGACGCGTCTCGCGGCACTGGCTGGCGGTCTCGGCAACCAATGGCCTGGAGCTCGGCGAGCAAGCGATCGAGCCGTTCGAAGCCGCTGGAGCGGAAGAGTTTGTTGCCGTGTGGGGAGCGATGTACCCCGCGCCATCCCACGTTTATGTGCATAGTGGCAACCACGACACAAATTGGCTGATTTCGAGCCGACCGCGCGCGGCTCAAGTTGCGGGGCGAGCGACGTTGAGTTGCCAATACGCTCGCAGCCGTCTGCGGCTGAGTTATTCCGCACAACTTCAGACGACCGGCGGATCGCTATTCCGGCATCAAGTCGAGGTTCCGCCCGGTTTGCATATCGAGACGCTGTCGGTCACGGTGGGTCGCGCACCGCGCCGCGCGCGGTGGGCACTCGACGAACGGGGTCGCTTGACGATTTTTCTCGCCGCGCCGTTGTCGGGTGGACACGAGTTATCGTTCGTCGGCACGCTCCCACTGCCAGGCACCGGCGAACAGGCGGTGCCGGTTGTGCGCTTGGCCAGCGCTGCGCTCACCAGCAGCGAGCTAAGCATTTGGCGACATTCGTCCGTGCTGGTCTCGGTGACGCCGCAACGGGGGCTGCGGCCCTTGACCGGCGTGACTACCGCAAGCGCGCCGGTCGAGGCGCGCGAGGTCGCCCGCTTCGAGGTTGTCGACACCCAGTACGAAGCACAGCTCGCGGTCGAGGCCAATCGACCCGAGGTCAAGCTGACCACCGCGACGGTCATGGACCGCGAAGCAAGCAATTGGCGCGTGCGCTGGCACGCCCACTACGAAGTCGCAGGGGGCACCCTCGATCGCCTGCGCGTTTGGCTTCCGCCCGAAGTCGGCGAAGCGATTGAAGTGAACCCGCCCGGCCAGACGTCCATCACACCAATTCCGGGCGAGCGGCGCCGCCTATTGACGGTCGCGCCGGCTGAGCCGGTGCGCGGAAAGTACGTCGTGGAGTTGCGAGCCAGTGTCGCGCCGCGGTCGGGTCGGCAAGTTGCCGCGCCCCACATCGAGTCGGCCGATACCGCGCGCGAAGAGCGGTACCTTGTGCTCCCTGGCCGAGCGGGAGGGCAAGGTGTCGCGTGGCAAACGCGTGGGCTGGCACGCGCCGAGCTTCCGTCCGGTCTCGCCCAGGTGGGAGCAGTCGACGGCGGTAGCGCAGCGGTCGCGCACGGAATTCTGGCGAACGACTTCGAGGCCGTGGTGCAAGAAGCCGTCGATGGCGGAGATTCACAAGTCCGGCTGGCCGATTTTACCATCGAACTCTTGCCCGATGGACGTTGGCAGGGGCTCGCGGCGTTCGATCTCGATCCGGCCGATCGCAAGTATTTGCCGCTGACGGTGCCGGGCGACTGCGAGTTAGTGCAGACCTGGGTCGAGCAGGTACCCGGCTGTCTCGTACCCAACGGCCTGGGCAACTATCGGTTGCTCCTGCATACGGCGCAGATCCCGCAGCGCGTCGAAGTGTTGTTTCGTAGCCGGGTCGCTGCTGGGACACGATCGCGGCACGCGAGTTTTGTCGTCCCCTGGCCCGGCGACTTGCCGATCGAGCGTTCGCTATGGCGCGTTGGCAGGCCATGGGCGACTGACAACCCGTTTCGACCGGGTCGCAATCACCTGGGCGCCTCACGGTACGAGATCATCCGGTCCGCGAGCCTCAGCGGAGTCGTCGATACGCTTTGCGACGCGCTTAATCCGCCGCTAGAGGCCGACCTGGTGCGCGCCGCCGAGAGTTGGCTCGGGCGTTTGCGATCCGCACGTGCGACCCTCCAGGCGTTGCTCGATCAGACGCCCACGGACCAGCACGAGGCCATACTTTCACAGCTCGAAGCCCTGGATCAGGCCAGCGCGCGATTACAACGACGCCTTCCCGATTCGGTCGCGACGACCACGCGCGAAATGTCGCGGACGGGGGACGACCGCCAGCCCCTGGCCGCCGCCTCGCCAATCGTTCCGCCAGCGACCGCGGCGTGGCTGCGAGACCCCTCGGCGCCGGCTCACAATGCGGCCGATCTGCGGGCAGTCTTCCAAGGGGGGCAGCCGCGGTTCGATTTCGAGCTGCAGCGACGGCCCGGTGGCCAGCGGGCTGTGACCTGGGCCTTGGCCGCGGTGTGCGTCCTGCTGATCCCAGTGGCGCTTGGCAGTGCCCTTTGTCGGGCCTGGGGTGCCTGGCTCGTGGCGCGTCCGCCCGCCCTGGGAATGATCGCGGGCGCGATCTGGGCACTTTGGCTAGCGTGGCCGTTCTTGGGAATCGCGCTGGTCGCGGTCAGCCTGTCGATATGGAGCGGAGTCGGGCGCTGGTTCGGCAGCGCACGATCGGTCGGCCAGTAGGTCGCTGGATTGCGCCGCGCTTGTGCAGTTCGCCTATTCGGCCGGCAAGGGGCGTTTTTTTTGAGCCCCGCGAGGTCACGACGTGGCGTTCGGCGGTGGGGCAACCTCGGCCGAAAAGCGACCTTTGCAGGGGCCTTTCGATCTGTTAATTTCTCGCCGCGCGGACAACCTAGCCCGAATGCCGATCGCCACCGAGAAGGGTTCTCGGCTCGGCGGTTGGTCTGAAGATACAGCGATTGGCTTGGCGTCGCCGCGGCCGCAGGATGGCGGCCTCGTGCCAGGCGAAGACGAAATCGGCTCGCGCCACGCCCGACAGGCAAGGAGGCCTTCGATGAGTGCCGGACGCAAACAAGACTTGCAGGTCCACATTCGTTGGATGATCCGTCGGGACATGCACGAAGTGCTGGAGATCGAAAGTTCGAGCTTCGAGTTTCCCTGGTGCGAAGAGGACTTCCTCCGCGCGCTGCAGCAGCGCAATTGCATTGGCATGGTTGCCGAGCACGACGATCGCGTCGTCGGCTTCATGATCTACGAACTGCACAAAACGCAATTGCACGTGCTCAATTTTGCCGTCAATTCGCGCTCTCGCCGCCAAGGCATCGGCACCCAAATGTTTGCCAAACTGGCGGGCAAGCTCTCCCATCAGCGACGCACCCGCATCGCGCTCGAAGTTCGCGAGACGAACTTGGCCGCGCAGCTTTTCTTCCGCCGCGCCGGATTTCGGGCTGTCTCGGTGCTGCGAAACTTCTATGAAGACACGCCCGAGGATGCTTACATCATGGAGTTCTGGCATCCCGAGCAAGAGGTGGCCGTGTCGCCGGCCAACCGCATCGCTCGACTGGCTGGCTGAGGCGCAGGCCCGTATCTTCCTTGATCGCAGGCGGTGACGGGCTCTCCGTATCGAGTCGCATCGACGGATGCGGTCTCGTGCGCCCCTCGTGATCGCGCTGCTATAGCGCGTCCAATCTCTTTATCACTTGCGCGGCTAGTTCCCCGCCTCTCACCGGTGCGGCTAAATCAAACGCCGCTCCGTGGCGAATCGCTTGAGCGCCGGAACGACTCCCGTCCCCGCTACCGCTCTACGCCGCGCAGCGACGAGTGCGTTCGACGCGGAGCGGGGACAAAACCAGCGTCTCCGACCGGTTCTGGTCAACACTCTGCGCGCTACAAGACCGCAAGCTGGCGGCCGCAGGGCGAAAATTCTCGCGCGCGGCGCGTCAAAATCGGAACGCAAGTTCGCGCCGCAAGTTATTTTTGTGATTTGTCTTGCGACGCGTGTTGACAGAACGCAACACGGTTTGGCGCGAGTAGCTCGCCGCTAGCGGGCGTTGGGCCCTTGGGGCATTATTGTTTTCGCAAATGCCCAAATTACTCTGAATGTCTGCCTTCAAGGTAAGGAGCACCTCGACGGCGCCGCGGGGGTTATTCCCGGGTCAGCTCAGACCGGGCACCCCCTCATCGGATGCATCCACGTTCTGTGGATTCGGCGCTCGGTAAGGCAGGCGTAAAGCAGGGACGCATTCCTGTTCGTGGCAATCACCCGTTTCTGAGGTGGTGGCATGCGCCTGTCGTGGTTCCGCGCTCATTTTGCGCGCTCGAGTCGACACACCGTGGCCAAGAAGCCCGCGCCGCGTCGGCGCCGGCTGCGGATCGAAGCGCTCGAATCCCGTCACATGATGTCGGTCAATGCGATCGTGGCCGAGAACTTGTTGCCGGGCACGCCGCAAAGCCAATGGGACCTGGTGGCGCAAACTTCCTCGCTGATCGCCGGCTACACGGCGGACATCAGTTACGACCAGGGGCAGACCGTCGAATTCAAGGTAAGCACCCCGGCCAGTTCGTACCGCATCGACATCTATCGGATGGGGTATTACGGCGGCGATGGAGCGCGGCTGATTACCTCGATTTGGGAATCCAGTCCCAGCTTGCAACCGCCGCCGATCGCCGACCCCACCACCGGATTGGAAGACTATGGCACCTGGGGGGTGACCGCCACCTGGGACATTCCGGAGGACGCCGTATCGGGCGTGTACTTCGCCAACCTGGTGCGCACCGACGGCGTGTCGGGGACGAACCAGATGTACTTCGTCGTGCGCGACGATGATGGCAATTCTGACTTGCTGTTCAAGACTTCCGACGCTACCTGGCAAGCCTATAACTCCTGGGGTGGCGAAAGCCTGTATGAGGACGACGGGGATCTTGCGGCTGGTCGCGCGTTTGCCGTCAGCTACAACCGGCCGTTCAACAACCGTACGAACTCGATCACCAACAGCGTATTCTATACCGAGTACCCGATGATTCGTTGGCTGGAGTCCAACGGGTACGACGTCAGCTATTTCACCGATGTCGACGCCACGCGTTACGGCAATTTATTGCTGAATCACGAAGTCTTTCTGTCGGTGGGGCACGACGAATACTGGTCGGCCGAACAGCGCGCCAACGTCGAAGCGGCGCGCGATGCTGGCGTCGACCTGGCCTTCTTCGGCGGCAACGACGTTTTCTGGAAGGTGACTTATGCCGATTCGATCGACGGCAGTGGCACACCCTATCGCACGCTGATCTGCTACAAGACGTCGCTCGCCGGCGGTTCGGTCGACCCCAATTCGTCGATCTGGACAGGGACGTGGCGCGATCCGACGTCGAGCACCCAGTTGGATGGCGGCAACCCCGAGAATGCCTTGACCGGAACCTTGTTTGTGGTCAATGGCGACGGCACGGGCGGATATGCCATTCAGGTGTCGGCCGAAGAGGGCCAGATGCGCCTGTGGCGCAACACCTCGATCGCCGAGCTGGCGCCGGGAGACGTGGCGACGCTCACCAATCGCACGCTGGGCTACGAATGGAATATCGACGCCAATAACGGTTTTCGTCCGGCGGGCTTGATTAACCTGTCGAGCACGACGATGGATGTCGCGTTGATGTTGCAGGACGCCGGCGGGACCTACGAGCCAGGCAAGGTCGAGCACAGCCTAACGCTGTATCGTGCGGCCAGCGGCGCCTTGGTCTTCAGCGCTGGAACGATTCAATGGAGTTGGGGTCTCGACGGCAATCACGACTGGATTCCGTCGGTCCCCGATCCGCGGGTACAGCAGGCCACGGTCAACTTGTTTGCCGACATGGGCGTGCAGGCCGGGTCGCTGCAAGCCGGGCTCGTGCAAACGACGGCTTCGACCGATTTCACGAAGCCCAGCTCGGCGATCACTTCGTTGGTCAATGGCAGCACCGTGTTTGCTCATGGCGCGGTATTGATTTCGGGCACTGCGCAGGACTTCGGTGGCGGCGTCGTGGGGGGTATCGAGATCTCCGTCGATGGCGGTCAAACCTGGTTCGAGGCCAACGGGCGACGCAATTGGAGCTACCAGTGGATTCCATCGGCGCCGGGCACTTATCAAGTTCTGACGCGGGCGACCGACGATAGCGGAAACATCGAAACGCCCTCGGCCGGCGTGACCGTGAACGTGGTGGCCGCGGCCAGTCAGACCAGTATTTGGGACGACAACGCGCTTCCCGAGCTGACATCCAACCCCGACGTGAGCCCGGTCGAACTCGGCATGAAGTTCACGACGACCACGGGCGGATACTTGACCGGAATGCGGTTCTACAAAGGCGTGCAGAACATTGGTACGCATTTCGGTCATCTGTGGAGCAGTACAGGCGAATTGCTGGCGACGGTCACTTTCGGCAATGAGACCGCGAGCGGCTGGCAGACGGCGCTGTTTGCCACACCCGTGCAACTGCAAGCCAATACCACCTACATCATCTCCTACTTCGCGCCCAACGGACGGTACGCGGTTACGCCGAACTACTTCCGTGAGGGAGCCGTAACCAACGGCAGCTTGCGCGCCTTGGGCGAGGGCGAGAACGGCAGCAACGGCTTGTTTTTCTATGGCGGAATGGGATTTCCGACCGGCACTTATAACTCCGCGAATTATTGGGTCGACCCGATCGTGGCCTCGACCAACGTGACCATTACGCCGGGCGATGGCTCGGGTAATGTCGCGGTTGGGAGCAGCATTGCGGTTAACTTCAGCGCGGCGATGTCGGCCGCGACCATCAACGCCAACAACATTCAATTGCGCGACGCGACAGGCGCTGTGGTGGCGGCGACCGTCAGTTACAACGCGACGACGCGCGTGGCGACCCTCACGCCCACGAGTCCGCTGACTTATGGCATGAACTACACCGTAGCGGTGCTTGGCCAACCTGGTGGCATCACCAGCAGCCAAGGCGTCGCGCTTGGTCGTGACGTAGTGTCGACGTTCACCACCGAGAAGGTGAGCTACGGTGCGACGCAGTCTCTGTGGTCGTCGTCCGCGGTTCCCCAGATGATCGACAGCAAGGACAATGGGGCCGTTGAAGTCGGCCTCAAGTTTCAAGCCAACGTTGATGGCTTCGTCACAGGGGTCCAGTTCTACAAGGCGGCCAACAACACGGGCATGCACACGGGGAGCCTCTGGACGACAGACGGCGAGTTGCTCTCAACCGTGACGTTTACCAACGAAACGGCCAGTGGCTGGCAGTACGCGAGCTTTTCGAGCCCTGTCGCCGTTAAAGCCAACACCACGTATGTGATCTCATACTATTCCCCTTACGGTCATTACTCCGTCACTCCCTCCGGCCTGAATGCGCCGATCACCTCGGGAGCATTAACGGCGCTGGCCAGCACGGCGGCCAGCCCGAACGGTCTCTTTCGCTACGGCAAGACGGGCTTTCCGACGAACACCTACTCGGCGAGCAACTACTGGGTGTCGCCCGTCTTCGTCGGCAAGCTCGTCGACCAAATCTCGCCAGTTAGCGGCACAGCCAACTACTCCGCCGATGCCCCCATTACGGTGTCGTTCACGCGGGCCATGGATGCGGCCAGCATCACGAGCAGTTCGATCCAGCTCTTGGACGCGAATAACAACCTGGTGTCGGCCACGGTGACTTATTCGTCCAGCAGCCGGACGGCAACCCTGACACCGTCGGCGGCACTGGCCCCCAACGCGAGCTACCAGGTCGTGGTGCGCGGGCGTGGCCCGGGCGTTAAAGACGCGTCGGGCAATGCCACGCCGGAGGACGTGATTTCCACCTTCACCACGGTATCGCCGACCTCAGCGCCCCAATCCATCTGGAGTAGTTCCGCAACGCCGGCCATCCTGGACACCGCCGATCCGGGCGCCGTCGAACTCGGCATGCAGTTCAGCGCGACCGTCAATGGCTATGTCACGGGCGTGCGGTTCTATAAGAGCGCTGCCAACACCGGGGTGCACACGGGAACCTTGTGGACCGCAGATGGCACGCGGCTGGCCAGCGTGACCTTCACGAACGAGTCGGCGTCGGGTTGGCAGCAGGCCTTATTCAGCACTCCCGTCGCTATTCAAGCGAACACGACCTACGTCATCTCCTATTTCGCGCCAAAAGGTCACTTCTCGATGGACGTCGCCGGCTTGAGCAGCGGCGTCTCGAGCGGCGTGCTCCGCGTGCAAGGTGGCACCGCCGCGGGTGTTTTCCGATATGGAAGTTCGGCGTTTCCGACGAGCTCCTACCAGTCGAGCAACTACTGGGTCGACGTCGTCTTCGTGAAGTCGCCCATCGCCTCGGTGACGCCCGCCAATGGCGTGACGGGCACGATGCTGACCACTGCCGTGGCGGTGACCTTCAATACCGACATGAACGCCACGTCGATTAACGGCTCGACGATCGTCCTCAAGAATGCGGCCGGCGTGGTCGTGCCGGCCAACGTGACTTACAACGCCGCGACCCGTACCGCCACGCTGACGCCCGGCGCGCCACTCTCATACACGACGCAGTACATCGTGACGGTCGTCGGTGGTGCCAACGGCATCAAGGACAGCAATAACACCACGTTGCCGGTGTCGTATACCTCGAGTTTCACCACGGTGGCGCCGCCGAGCGTATCGGGCATTACGCCCAGTTCGGGCGCCACGAACGTGGGCACCAGCTCGGTGGTGACGGTCGTATTTGGCCAGGCCATGAACGCCGCGACGCTGACCGCCGCGAACCTGAAGCTGCAAGACGCGACGGGAGCCCCAGTGGCGGTCTCCATCTCGTACAATGCCACGACGCGCACCGCGACGCTGACGCCTTCCGCGCCGCTCGCAAATAGCACCGCGTACACGGTCGTGGTGGTCGGCGGCGCCAGCGGCGTTCGCGACACTTCGGGCAACGCGTTGCCCGCAAATGTCACTTCGACGTTCACGACCGTTCCCGTGGCGCCCGCTTCGTACAGCGTGTGGGGAGGAACTCCCACGCCGGCGATCGTCGATAGCGGCGACGGCGCCGCGCTCGAGGTTGGCATGAAGTTCCGCGTCACCGCCGACGGCTTCATTACCGGCGTTAGCTTCTATAAAGCCGCTGCCAACACCGGCACGCATATCGGTCACCTGTGGAGCTCCAGCGGCACGCTGCTGGCCACGGTCACGTTTAGCGGCGAAAGCGCGTCGGGCTGGCAGACTGCCACGTTCTCGAACCCCGTGGCGGTGCAGGCCAACTCGACCTACGTCGTTTCGTACTATGCCCCGCGCGGTCACTATTCGATGACCATCAATGGACTCGCGAGCACGGTCGATGCCGGACCCGTGCAGGCGCTAGGCTCCGGAGTCGACGGCACCAACGGGGTCTTCCGCTATGGCTCGTCGGGCTTCCCGACGAGTAGCTGGAGCGCCAGCAACTACTGGGTCGACGTCGTCTTCGTGAAGTCACCGATCGCTTCGGTCACGCCGACCAGCGGGTCGACGGGAGTTGGTCTTAACGGCGCGATCACCGTGGCGTTCAACACCGCCATGAACGCGGCGTCGATTAACAGCTCGACGATCGTGCTCAAGACCGCGGCCGGCGTCGTCGTGCCGGCCAACGTGTCTTATAACGCCACGACGCGCACGGCCACGCTGACCTCCAATGCCCCGCTTTCCTACTCGTCGCAGTACAGCGTGACGGTCGTCGGCGGCGCCAGCGGCATCAAGGACAGTGCCAATAACCTGCTGCCGGTGACCTATACGTCGAGCTTTACGACGGTCGCCCCGCCGAGCGTATCGAGCATCACGCCGGCGAGCGGCGCCACGAATGTGGGCGTAAACAAGCCGATTAGCGTGGTCTTTGCCCAGTCGATGGACGCTTCGAGCCTGACGACCGCGAATCTGAGGTTGCAAGACTCAACTGGCGCTCAAGTGAGCGCCACGATCTCTTACAACGCCACGACACGCACGGCCACGCTCACTCCCACTTCGCAGTTGGCCCACGACGCGAACTATACGGTGATCGTGGCAGGTGGTGCGAGCGGCGTGCGCGACGCATTGGGCAACGCATTGCCGGCCAGTGTGACCTCGACCTTCACCACGGCTCCGCTCGGGCCAACCACGTATAGCGTGTGGGATAGCGCTGTCACGCCGGCGATGGCCGATAACGGCGACAGCGCCGCGGTTGAAGTCGGCATGAAGTTCCGTGTCGATACCGATGGATTCATCACCGGCATGAGCTTCTACAAGAGCGCGGCCAACACCGGTACACACGTGGGGCACTTGTGGAGCGCTAGCGGCACACTCTTGGCCACGGTGACGTTCACGGGCGAAACGGCCTCGGGTTGGCAAACGGCGACCTTCTCCAGTGCCGTGGCCGTCAAAGCCAACACAACCTACGTGATTTCGTACTTTGCACCGCGGGGACATTACGCGATCACCGTGGGTGGCCTGACCAACTCCGAGGGCACGGGCCCGGTACAAGCTCTGGGATCGGGCGTCGACGGCGCCAATGGCGTGTTCCGTTACGGCACATCAGGCTTCCCCACCAGCACCTGGAGTTCAAGCAATTACTGGGTTGACGTCGTTTATGTGAAATCGCCGATTGCGTCGGCCACCCCAGCCAGCGGCGCGACGGGAGTGGCGCGAACCGCAAGCATCTCAATCGTCTTTGCCGCGGCGATGGATGCCACGACGCTCAATACCACGAATCTCCAGTTGAAAAGCGCCTCGGGCACGTCGATTCCGATCAACGTCGTCTACAACAGCGCGACGCGAACCGCAGTGCTCACGCCAACCAGCCAGTTGGCCGGCGCCACGACTTATAGCGTAACGGTCAAGGGGGGCACCAGCGGCATTCGCGACGGCTTGGGTGTGTTGATGCCGGCCGACATGAGTTGGTCGTTCACGACCGCGGCGAATTGATCGCCGGCGTTCCAATCGTCCACGAGCCGGCGTGCATACTTCCGCACGTTATTTCAACTTAACTGTCGGAAAGCCACCTCCGAAGCAGTTCTGGTGGGCTAGCGGCCAAGCTGGTCGTTACTTCAAACGCGGACAGACTTTTCGACTCAAAATCCGTCAAATCGCCCTCGCCGGCATTGTTTTCCCGGATTACCTAAATTATCGTTAATGTCTGCCCATAAGGTAGGGACTACCTCGACGGCGCCGCGGGGATGATTGCCAGGCCATTTCGGACCGGGCACCCCCTCATTGGATGCATCCACGTTCTGTGGATTCGGCGCTCGGTAGGGCAGGCGTAACGCACGGACGCCTTCCCCACTCGTCGCAAGCACCTAGTTCTGAGGTGGCGGCATGCGCCTGTCATGGCTCCGCGCTCATTTTGCGCGCCCAAGTGGGCATACCGTGTCGAAGCAGCCTGCTCCCCGTCGTCGCCGGCTGCGGATCGAAGCGCTCGAAGCGCGGCACATGATGTCGGGGCTGAGCATTGTCGCCGAGAACCAACTCACCGGCACCCCGCAGAGCGTGTGGGACGTGTCGGCCTATATCTCCGACAGCATCCAGGGCTACACCGACAACGTCAGCTACAACCTCGGCGAGACGGTTAACTTCAAAATCGATACCGATGCGAGCACGTACCGCATCGATATCTATCGGATGGGCTACTACAACGGCGACGGTGCCCGGCTCGTGGCCTCGCTCGACGGCTTGTTTGGCTACCAGCAGCCCGACGCGCTGCGCGACCTGACGACGGGCTTGATCGACGCGGGGAACTGGTCGGTCTCGGCATCGTGGAACATTTCCAGCTCGTTGACGTCGGGCGTTTACCTGGCCGACTTGATTCGCACCGATGGCGTGGTCGGCGCGAATCAGGCGATCTTCATCGTGCGCGACGACGCGAGCACGTCGGAGATGCTGTTCCAAACGTCGGTCTCGACCTGGCAGGCTTACAACACCTGGGGTGGTTCGAGCCTGTACACCGACAACACGGGGCTGTTGGCCGCCGATCGCGCGTACGCCGTGAGCTTCAATCGCCCTTATGAGGGTGGCTTGCAGTTCTTCACCTGGGAGTATCCCATGGTGCGGTTCATCGAGGCGAACGGCTACGACGTTTCGTATACGACCAATATCGATACGGATCGCCTGGGCTACACGCTGCTGAATCACGAGACCTTTTTGTCGGTCGGGCACGACGAGTATTGGTCTGCCGAACAGCGCCAGCACGTCGAAGCGGCTCGCGACGCCGGCGTGAATTTGGGCTTTTTCACCGGCAACGACGTTTTCTGGAAGGTACGTTACGCCAACTCGATCGACGGCTCGGGAACACCCTACCGCACGCTGATTTGCTACAAGGAAAGCCTGGCCAACAACAAGATCGACCCGTGGGGGGAGGTCTGGACCGGCACCTGGCGCGACTCGACCTATAGCAACACCTCCGACGGCGGTATCCCTGAAAACGCGCTGACCGGCACGCTGTTTACCAGTATCTACATAGGGACGCCGGGGACTTCGCTGGAGGTCTCGGCCGCCGACGGCCAGTTGCGCTTCTGGCGCAACACCGACGTGGCCACGTTGGCGCCGGGGCAGTCGGTCGTGCTCGGCGACTACATCCTGGGCTACGAAATCAACGAAGATGTCGACAACGGGTTTCGGCCGGCCGGATTGATGAACCTTTCGACTACGTCGATCGACGTGCCGCTGAAGTTGTACGATGCCGCGAACGGTTATTTGCCGGGGACTGCGGTACACAGCATGACGCTGTATCGCGCGGCGAGCGGGGCGCTCGTGTTCAGTGCCGGCACGATCCAGTACTCGTGGGGGCTCGATAGCGTTCATGAAGGTCCGGCGACGACGCCCGACCTGCGTTTGATGCAGGCCACGGTCAACTTGTTCGCCGACATGGGAGCGCGACCGGGGAGCTTGCTGGCCGGCCTGATCGACTCGGAACAATCGACCGATTACACCGCCCCTACTTCGCAGATCACGTCGCTGGTCAATGGCGGCACGGTCGTGGCGAACGGCGCGGTGTTCATCACCGGTACGGCGCGCGAGAACGGCGGCGGGGTCGTCGCGGGCGTGGAAATCTCGCTCGACGGCGGCGTCACTTGGCGCAAGGCCAACGGTCGCGAAAACTGGAGCTACGAGTGGACCCCCTCGACGCAAGGGGGCTACTACCTTCTGACGCGGGCCGTCGACGATAGCGGCAACATCGAAACGCCCCTGGTTGGCGTGAGCGTCGAAGCGGTCGGCGCCTCCGGGCAACTCAGCTTGTGGAACCATTGGAACCTGCCGGCCGTGGCCAGCAACGCCGATCCGCTGGCCGTCGAGGTCGGCACCAGGTTCTCGTCGACCGTGGCCGGCTTCGTGACGGGGATCCGCTTCTACAAGGGAGACCTCAACATCGGGACCCACCGGGGTCACCTCTGGTCGAGCAATGGGACGTTGCTGGCGACCGTGACCTTCACCAGCGAGACCGTCGACGGCTGGCAAACCGCGATGTTCGATTCGGCGGTCGCGATTCAGGCCAATACCAATTACGTCATTTCGTATACCGCGCCGCTGGGGCGGTACGCTGTCACGCAGAACTACTTCCCGAATGGAGGTATCTCCAGCGGCACTTTGCGCGCCACGGCAGGAGTTTACAGCTACGGACTGAACACGTTCCCCACCAGCACCTACCAGGCGAGCAATTACTGGGTCGATCCGATTTTCTCAACGACCAATGCGGTGATCACGCCGGCCGCGAATGCCGAGTACGTCGATCGCGACACGGCGATTAAGGTCGTCTTCAACACGGCGATGACCGCCTCGAGCATCAACGCCAGCACGGTGCAATTGCTCGACTCGACCGGCGCGGTGGTGCCGGCGACCGTCTCGTACAATGCGAACACACGCACGGTGACGTTGACCCCCAGTTCGTCCCTTTTGGCGGGCATGTCCTACACCGTGGTGGTGCGGGGCCAAACCAGCGGCGTGAAGACCAGCGGCGGCGTGGCGCTCGGTCGCGATATCAGCTCTTCGTTCAAGACCGCCGCGCCGAGCGCGGGGCCTGAGCAGACGCTGTGGGCGGACGAGGTGCCCGAGACCGTCGACGGTGGCGATGGCTCGGCGATCGAACTGGGGATGCGGTTCCAGACCAACGTCTCCGGCTACATCACTGGCGTGCGCTTTTACAAGAGCGCGGCCAACACTGGCCTGCACACTGGCAGCTTGTGGAGCGCCGACGGCAAACTGCTGGCGAGCGTGAACTTCACCAATGAAACAGCCAGCGGCTGGCAGCAGGCGAACTTTGCCGTGCCTGTCTACATTCAGGCCGACACGACGTACGTCATTTCGTACTTTGCACCGAACGGGCATTACTCAGTGACGCGATCGGGACTGCGCCAGGCGTCGTCCGAGTACTCGCTCACTTCGCTGGGAAGCGACGACACCCCCAACGGGCTGTTCAAATACACGGCCGCGGGATTCCCCAGCGACACTTACGACCAGGCGAACTACTGGGTTGCGCCGGTCTTCGTCAGCAGCTTCATCGAGAGCATGAGCCCGCAGGCGGGGGATACGAACTTCGCGGCCGATGCGCCGATCGTGATCAAGTTTGCCCGGCCCGTCGATGCGACGACCGTGAATTCGAAGACCATCTCGTTGTTCATCTCGACGCCTTGCGGTCTGGGAGGTTGCGCGACTTGCATGTGCTCGCGGGCCGTGCTGATTTCGGCCACGGTGAGCTACGACGAAAACACCTACACGGCGACGATCGTGCCCAATGCGCCGCTCGTGGCCGGGGGGACTTACACGCTCTCCGTACGCGGTCGCGCCGGCGGCGTGCTCGACGAGGACGGCAACGCGCTGGCCAACGACGTGTTCGCGACGTTCTCTACCGTGGCGCCGATCGCCGCCTCCCAGAGCGTGTGGTCGAGCACGACGACACCGCAGATCGTCGATTCCGGGGACGGCGGCGCCGTCGAGCTCGGCATGAAGTTCAGCGCGACCGCCAACGGCTTTGTCACCGGCGTTCGCTTCTACAAGGGAGCGGCCAACACCGGCACGCACGTCGGCAACCTGTGGAGCGCCGATGGCACCCTGCTGGCGACGGTGACCTTCACTGGCGAGAGCGCCAGCGGCTGGCAGCAGGCCAGCTTCAGCAAACCAGTGTCGATCCAGGCGAACACCACGTACATCATCTCGTACTACGCTCCGAAGGGGCACTACTCGATCGACCCGTCGGGGCTGGCATCGACGATTCAGTCGGGGGCGTTGACCGTCACCGGTGGGAGCACGACGGGCGTGTTCCGCTATGGCGCTTCAGGCTTTCCGACCGATAGTTATCAGTCGAGCAATTACTGGGTCGATGTCGTCTACGTTGAATCGCTCGTGACGTCGATCACGCCGGTGCACGGCGCAACACTGGCTGCGACCACGACCACGGTGAAGGTCGCGTTCAACAGCGCGATGGATCTGGCTTACGTCAACGGCGCGACGATCCGCCTGGTCCACCCCAACGGCAAGAATGTCGCGGCCACGGTCGCTTACGATCCGCAAACGAACATTGCTACGCTCTCGCCCGTGGCGCCGCTTTTCGGTGGCGCGACTTATACGGTGGTCGTCAGCGGCGGCTCGACCGGTGTCCGCAACGCTGAAGGACACGGCCTGCCGGCTGACATGACGACGACCTTCAGCACGTCGACCACGTTGGCGGCCAGCCTGTGGACCACGGCTGCTTTGCCGGCGGTGGCCGACAGCGGCACGAGCACTGCGATCGAGGTCGGCACCAAGTTCCGTTCGGATGTCGACGGCTACGTGACGGGCATTCGCTTCTACAAGAGCGTGCCCAACACCGGCACGCACGTCGGCACGTTGTGGAGCAGCGACGGCACGAAGCTGGCCACGGTGACCTTCAGCGGCGAAAGCGCGTCGGGCTGGCAGACGGCCACTTTCTCCAACGCCGTGACGATCACAGCCAACACCACCTACGTCATCTCCTACTACGCGCCGCGAGGGCACTACTCGGTCACCAACTCGGGCCTGCTCAGCGACATCAATCCAGGCCCGTTGCACACGGTGGAGGATGGCGCGAACGGTGTGTTCCGCTCCGGTTCGACTGGTTTCCCGACGCAGAGCGACCGATCGAGCAACTACTGGGTCGACGTACTGTTCATCAAGTCGCCGATCGCGTCTATCTCGCCAGCGACGAGCGCGACGAATGTGCCAGTCGACAGCGCGCCGAAGATCACTTTCTCGGTCGACATGAATGCGGCGACGCTCACGGCCGCGAATCTCCGCTTGCAAGACGCCAGTGGCGACCAGGTGGCGGTCTCGTTCTCCTACAACGCCACGACTCGCACCGCCACGCTAACGCCGACTTCCACGCTGTCCAATAGCACGGTCTACACGGTGACGGTCGTGGGTGGCGTAAGCGGCGTTCGCGATACGTCGGGCAACGCCGTGCCGGTGAATGTGACATCGTCGTTCACGACGGCGCCGGTCGCGCCGGCCACTTACAGCGTGTGGGGTGGTACGGGAACTCCAGCGATTGTCGACGTCGGCGACTCGTCGGCGTTGGAAATCGGCATGAAGTTCCGCGTCACGGCCGACGGCTTCATCACCGGTGTCAGTTTCTACAAGGCGGCCGCCAACACCGGCACGCACACCGGCACCTTGTGGAGCAGCACTGGCACGAAGCTGGCCACGGTGACCTTTACCAATGAAACCGCCTCCGGCTGGCAGACGGCGACCTTCTCGAACCCCGTGGCGGTGACGGCCAACACCACCTACGTCGTTTCGTACTACGCCCCGAAGGGTCACTTCTCCGTCACCAACAACGGGCTGGCGACCACGGTGACCAACGGGCCGATCCAGGCGCTCGGCTCGGGGGTCGACGGTGGCAACGGCGTCTACCGCTACGGCACGTCGGGCTTCCCGAGCTCAACTTACCAGGCGAGCAACTACTGGGTCGACGTCGTCTTTGTGAAGTCGCCAATCGCTTCGGTGACACCGAGCAGCGGCGGCACCGGAGTCGCGCTGAACGGCGCGATTACGGTCGTCTTCAACACCGAGATGAACGCGGCGACGATCAACAGCTCGACGATCGTGCTGAAGACTACTTCCGATATCGTTGTACCTGCCAACGTGTCTTACAACGCCACGACGCGCGTGGCGACGCTGACGCCCAGCGCCCCACTGTCGTACTCGACGCAGTACACCGTGACGGTTGTGGGGGGCGCGAGCGGCGTCAAAGAGAAGCTCAACTACACGATGCCGGTGTCGTTCACTTCGAGCTTTACGACGGTCGCGCCGCCGAGCGTGTCGAGCATCTCGCCGAGCGCCAACTCGACGAACGTCGCCATCACTAGCACAATCACCGTCGTGTTCGGCCAGGCGATGGACGCCACGACACTGACGGCTGCGAACTTGAAACTACAAGACGCCAGCGGCGCCCAGGTGGCGGTCTCGTTCTCCTACAACGCCACGACTCGCACCGCCACGCTAACGCCGACTTCCACGCTGTCCAATAGCACGGTCTACACGGTGACGGTCGTGGGTGGCGTAAGCGGCGTTCGCGATACGTCGGGCAACGCCGTGCCGGTGAATGTGACATCGTCGTTCACGACGGCGCCGGTCGCGCCGGCCACTTACAGCGTGTGGGGTGGTACGGGAACTCCAGCGATTGTCGACGTCGGCGACTCGTCGGCGTTGGAAATCGGCATGAAGTTCCGCGTCACGGCCGACGGCTTCATCACCGGTGTCAGTTTCTACAAGGCGGCCGCCAACACCGGCACGCACACCGGCACCTTGTGGAGCAGCACTGGCACGAAGCTGGCCACGGTGACCTTTACCAATGAAACCGCCTCCGGCTGGCAGACGGCGACCTTCTCGAACCCCGTGGCGGTGACGGCCAACACCACCTACGTCGTTTCGTACTACGCCCCGAAGGGTCACTTCTCCGTCACCAACAACGGGCTGGCGACCACGGTGACCAACGGGCCGATCCAGGCGCTCGGCTCGGGGGTCGACGGTGGCAACGGCGTCTACCGCTACGGCACGTCGGGCTTCCCGAGCTCAACTTACCAGGCGAGCAACTACTGGGTCGACGTCGTCTTTGTGAAGTCGCCAATCGCTTCGGTGACACCGGCGGCGGGGGCTACGGGCGTTGCCCGGACGGCGAGCATTTCGATCGCCTTTGGCGTGGAAATGGATGCGTCGTCGCTCAACAGCACCAGCTTACAACTGCGAAACGCCTCGGGGACGTTGATCCCGATCAACGTCGTCTATAACAGCACGACCCAAACCGTCGTCATTACGCCGGTAACTCGGCTGGCCAGGGCCACGACGTTCACGATGACCGTCAAGGGAGGAAGCAGTGGTATTCGCGATCGGTTCGGCAACCTGCTGCCGGCCGACGTGAGCTGGTCGTTCAAGACTGCTTAACGCGCGAAGGCACCGAAGCGTCGGTCGATTCGGCCGGGGCGGCGCCACGATTGCGGCGACGGTTGGGGCGCTGCCCGGGCTTGATGTCGGGGACCGACGGGGGGGCTTGTTCGGCGTTCCAGGCTTGCCAGAGCTTCAATAGCTCGGCGGCTTTGGCGGGCTCGCTGGCCGCGAGGTTGTTCTTTTCGCCAAGATCCGCGGCCAGGTTAAAGAGCAACGGCTCGCTGCCGCCATCGCGCCCGACCACCAGCTTCCAATCACCGTGACGCACGGCCCACTGCTGGCCGAAGCGCCAGTACAGGGTCTCGTGCGGCGTGCCCTGGGCTGCGCCGCTGAGGTAAGGGAGCAAATCGAGCCCGTCGAGCTTCCAACTCGGCTCGACCTCGCCGCCGGCCGCTACGATCGCGGTGGGAAGAATATCGAGCTGAATGATCGGCTTCTCGTAAGTTTGGCCCGGCTTGATATGTCCTTTCCACTGCACGGCGAAAGGCACCCGTACGCCTCCCTCCCAGGTCGTGGCTTTGAAGCCGCGCAAGGGGCCGTTGCTCGAGGTGGTTTGCAGGGTGGGGCCGCCGTTATCAGCCAAAAAGAAGATCAGCGTGTTTTCTTCTTGACCGAGTTGGCGGACTTTGGCGAGCACCTGGCCGACCGCGTCGTCCTTGGCTGACATCATGGCGGCGAAGGCGCGACGCTTTTCGTCGGCGATACCAGCAAAGCGATCGAGGTACTTCTGCGGCGCTTGCAGCGGTGCGTGCTGCGCATTGAACGGCAGGTACAAGAACCAAGGCTGATCTTTATGCGCGTCGATGAACTGGACCGCGCGCGTGGCGTATTGATCGGTCGTGTAGAACTTCTCGTCGCTTACCTGCTGCACTTCGTTGGAGACGCGGCTGTCGACGAAGTTCGTCGGGTGAAAGTAGGGGGTGTTGGCCAGCGTGCCATAGAATTCGTCAAAACCGCGCTGCCCGGGGCGATATTCCGGCTTGTCGCCCAGGTGCCATTTGCCGACCGCCGCCGTGGCATAGCCCAGACTCTTCAGGCGATCGGCGATCGTTATCTCGTTCAGCGACAGGCCGAGCTGCCGGGCCGTGCTGTTGAATTCATGACCGAACCGCGTTTGATAGCGACCCGTCATCAGCCCTGCGCGCGTGGGGCTGCAGTAGGGTCCCGACACGTAGCCCTGCGTGCAGCGAACGCCGTTGTGCGCGATCGAATCGATGTGCGGCGTGGGGATATCCTTGGCGCCTTGAAATCCGTACTCGCCCCAGCCGACGTCATCGGTGAGAAAGATGATGATATTCGGCTTGGCGGCCGCCGTGGCGGATGCCGTACTTAGAACTAGCGCCACGATCGTCGCCAGGAAAGCTCGCACGGTTTCGATCTCCTGATGGTTGCGGTCGAAGAAAACTTCGACGGCTTAGGTCTTTGATTCAGTTGCGAAGCAATTGTGATTTCATTGCAGTGCGCAGTGCAGGGACACAAGGCACTGGCGATTTTAGATTGCTCGCGCGCGGGGTCCAGCAGTTTCAACCGACGAACGAGCCGAAAGTGCCGATGAGATTTCGCGGGGGGGCCGCATGTTTGCTGGCTCGTAGGCATGCGGTGCGAGCGCGCGGAACAAAACACGGGACGCGCGGGGAAAGTGCCGGCCATCGCATTTGATCGCCCTAGCAAAGGTTATGGCCGCGAGAAAATCGGCGAACGACTTTTATTGCAAGCCGATGATCGTGGACAGGTGCCCGAGAAGAATTCAGGCGAGCATTGGGCCTGCGATTTAGTTCGGGCAATCGAGCGGCGATCGCACCGCAGGCACCCGCAGGCTTCGCCCGGCACCCGACGCCACCCGACGGTGCCGCGACGAGCTGCCGGTGAGCGTGTGAACGGCCTGGAGCGGTCGTTCAATCAAGCGCTGTCAAACGAGCGGAGGGCACGGGACTCGAACCCGCAACCCCTTGCGGGGCACGACATTTCCAGTGTCGCCGCTAGCCATTCGCTTACCCTCCGAAGCGGCGGGCCGATCGCGGGCTTTTGAAGCACACAACGGCCAATCGTTCGCTGTCGATCAAAGCTACCACATGGCCGGCTGGCTGGCCAAGGAGCCGTGTACCGCCCCGGGCCCCCGAAGGCGCAATAAAAAGGCGCCGGGGAATCCATCTCACCCGGGCGCCTTGGGAATATTGCCGAAACGCCTTCTGCGTTCCTTCAGGCGGCGATCCGCACTGACAAGGGCTAGCGAGCGGCCGAGGTGGTCGTGCGCTGGGCCGTCTTGCTGGGGGTGCTGGCCGTACGGCTCTTGGTGGTCGGAGCCGGCTTGGTGGCCTTGGCTACGGCCGGAGCCTTCTTGGCGGGGCGGGCGGCGTACGTCGCGCCGGTGCTACCAACCGCGGCCGTGCAGGAGCCATCGGCACAAACTGGGGCCGACGCGCAGCTACCGCACGAAGCCGGAGCACAGCTATCGCAGGCCGGGGCGGCACAGCATGGCGGCGGGCAGGCCGGAGCACAGCAACGGCGGCGGCGGCAACGAGCCGAAGCGTCGTTCGAAAGCATCACTAACGCGACCAGCCCCACTCCTGCGATCATCAGAACTTTCTTCATCGTACAAGTCTCCGTAGTCGAGGTTTCCTATCCTCCGAAAAAACAAATTCCCAATTGGTCCGCGTCCGAACCAGTTGGGAGTCGCCATTAGAGGGAAGCAGATTCAAAAGTCAAGCAAACTGCGCAGAATGCGTTGACTGCGTTGACTTTACGGCCAATTGAATTGCGCCGATAAGTGGGTGCTAGGCGTGCCCGCCAGCGGCAAAACCAAGGCGGTCAAACGGCTTACGACCTTAGCTGGCTGACGGCTGGGACCGCTCAGAAAATTGCCGCCACGCCAAAAAAGTCAGTCCCGAAAGCACCGCGTAGGCCACCATGCCGACCAGATAGAGGTGTCGGGTGCGTACCGTGAGGTCGAGCAGCGGGAGCACGACCCGCCCGTCGTGGCAAAGCTTGCAGATCAACCGACCCGACCCGGGGATGTCCCAGATCCAAATGCTGAAGGGGAGAAAGCTGACCCAGAAGGGGGCCGCCAGTAGGCGGACGAACTCCAACCGTAGCCCGGCGAACCAGACGAGCACGGCCACCACGAGGGCCACGTACAGCGATGGATCGCCCGAGAGCCAGAGCCGCAACCCCTCGAAGTTGTAATCCGTGGCATTGAAGTGGTTTAGCATGCAGGTGGGGCGGAAGAAAATCGCGTGATGCAGCACCGCGGTAAGCGGGATCACCAGCAGCACGCAAAGTGTGCCCCACCAGGCGCGGCTGGCCCGATCGGCGGCAGCGATGGGGGCGGCCGGCGGCCAAAGGATGCCACGAACGACGGCGATAGCTGATGACATAGAGGGTGACGCCCAGGTTAGATCCGCTCAAAGTAGCGCTGGCGTTCCCAGTCGGTCACGGCCGAGCGGTAGGCCTCGCATTCTTGCCGTGCGGTATGGACGTAGAAATCGACCACCTCGTCCCCCAGCGCTTCGCGGGCTAACCGGCTGGCGTCGAGCAGCGCGGCCGATTCGTCGAGCGAACTGGGGAGCCGGGGGAGCGCCGGATCGACGTACGCGTTCCCCTGGTAAGGCGGACCGCAATCGAGCTTTTCGTCGATCCCCTTGAGTCCCGCGACAATCGTGGCGGCAAAGGCGAGATAGGGGTTGGCGTCGGCCCCCGGTGCCCGGTTCTCGATCCGCAGCGAATTGCCGTGCCCCACGACGCGGAAGGCCGTGGTGCGATTGTCGTTCGCCCACACGAGCGAAGTGGGCGCCCAACTGGCCGCCTGAAATCGCTTGTAGCTATTGATCGTCGGAGCGAAGAAATAGGAAAACTCGCGGGCGTACTTCATCAGGCCCCCGAGGAACTGGCGGAACTCGGTCGAGGGCTCACCTTTGGCGGTCGCGAATCGGGTGCGCGTGCCGGCCGCGTCCCACAAGCTGGCATGCAGATGAAAGCTGCTGCCCGCCTGGTCGGCGAACGGCTTGGCCATGAAGGTGACTGAGGCGCCTTGCTGGGCGGCGATCTCCTTGGCGGCTTGTTTGAAGAGTACGTGACGGTCGGCCATCTCGAGGGCTTCACAGTAGAGCAGGTTCAACTCCTGCTGACCGCGGCCCCATTCACCTTTACTACCTTCGACGGTGATGCCAGCCTCGTCGAGCTCATTGCGCAAGCGGCGCAGGTAGGGCTCGTCGCGCGCCGGCTGCAAGGTGTGGTAGTCGATCAGGTACTGCGACGACGGGGTGAGGTCGCAATAACGCCGGGCCGTGGCCTCTTCGTACGAATCGTGGAACAGGTAGAACTCGAGCTCCGACGCGGTGAAGGCGGCCAGCCCACGCTCGGTCAAGCGTTCGATCTGGCGCACCAGCACGCTGCGCGGGGCTTCGACGATCGGGCCGCCCCCCTCGTGGTCCAGATCGCAAAGCACCACGCACGATCCCGGTGCCCAGGGGGTGCGCTTCATGCTTGTGCGAATGGGATGTAGATGAAAGTCGCCGTAGCCTTGCTCCCAGCTCGCCAGCCGAAATCCTTCGAGCGGATTCATCTCCAAGTCGACGGTCAGCAGATAATTGCAGGCGTGCGTGCCGGCTTCGACAACCGCCCGATGGAAGTGGCTGCGCGTGAAACGCTTGCCGAGCAGTCGGCCGTAGACGTCTGGGAACACGACGAGCACCGTATCGATCTGTTCGTCGTTGAACCAGGCGGGGAGCCAGTCGGGCG
This sequence comes from uncultured Planctomycetaceae bacterium, assembly GCA_964495375.1. Classification (GTDB taxonomy): domain Bacteria; phylum Planctomycetota; class Planctomycetia; order Pirellulales; family JAEUIK01; genus JAIESQ01. The sequence goes on from CAZBWM010000034.1 coordinate 46,445, forward strand.
TGTTTTGCGCTAGGTCGGTCATGGGATTCTCAGCGGCGCGTTAAGACGGTTCTCGCACGCGAATGAACACGTTCTTGGTTTCGGTGTAGAGGCGCATGGCGTCGAGCCCCAGGTCGCGGCCGAAACCGCTCCGCTTGAAGCCGCCGAACGGCGCCTCTTGATAGACGCTGCTGTTGGTGTTGACGCTCAGCACGCCGGTTTCGACGGCGCGGGCGACACGCAAGCCGCGCTCGAGATCGCGCGTCCAGAGCGAGCCGGCCAATCCGTAGACGGTGTCGTTTGCCAGGCGGATCGCTTCGGCCTCGTCGCGGAACGGGATCACGCAGGCAACGGGGCCAAAGATCTCCTCCTGACAAACTCGGGCGTGGCTTTCGAGACCGTCGATGATCGTCGGCGCGAGATACCAGCCTGGCTGGCGCGGTCGATCGCCGCCAATCAGAATTCGCCCGCCCGAGTTGCGGGCCTCATCGATGTAAGCTTCGACGCGCTCGCGTTGCCCCTTGGAGATCATGGGGCCGATCTGCGACTTTTCGTCCAGTGGATCGCCGACGACCAGCGCGCGGGTCGCCGCGACAAAGCCCTCGACAAATCGCTCGTAAGCGGATGCTTCGACGAGCACGCGGCTACGAGCGCAGCAGTCTTGCCCGGTATTTGCGAACACCGACATGGGGGCGGCGGCCGCGGCGGCGTCGATATCGGCGTCGGCGAAAATGATGTTCGGGCTCTTGCCGCCGAGCTCGAGCGAGACGCGCTTGAGATCGTCGGCAGCCAGCTTCATGATGCGAGCGCCGGTCGTCGTTTCGCCGGTGAAGGCAATCTTGCGCACCCGTGGATGCGAGACGAGGTAATCGCCGATCTCGCTGCCGGGACCGGCCAGCACCTGTAAAATGCCGGCGGGCACACCCGCTTCCAGGGCCAAGCGACCGAGTTCCAACGCCGTCAGCGGAGTCAGACTTGCTGGCTTGAGCACAACCGCATTGCCAGTGACGAGGGCCGGCGCGACTTTCCAGCACGCCATCAAGAACGGAAAGTTCCACGGCACGATCGCCGCGACGATGCCGACGGGAACTTTCAACGTGTAGTCGAGCCCCTCGCCGCTCGTGGGGATCGTCTCGCCGAGCAACGCACTGACCGCGCCGGCGTAATACTCGAAGCAGCGCGCTCCGGCGTTGATCTCCCAACGCGCGTCGCCGATCGGCTTGCCGGCGTTACGGGCTTCGAGCTGTGCCAGGTGTTCGGCATGCTCGCGAATCAGGGCGGCGACTTTCAACAACACCGCGCTGCGCTGCGGGGCCGGGATGCGCGCCCAGCGGGCGGTCGCGAACGCCCGGCTGGCGGCTTCCAGCGCTTCATCGATCTCGGGCTTGCCGGCGGCGGGCACTTCGCACAACGGCTGCTCGGTCGCCGGCTCGATCAGCTTGATGCGTCCGCCGGTGGCTTCGGCCCGCAGCTTACCGTCGATCAACAGGGCCTTGGGGAATTGCATGGGATCAATCTCTGCATTTTTAGGGTGCGTGGAGCAAGTCGCTTTTCCTGGTGCGTTGCGCACGCTACGGGGTAGTTTTATGCTTAGCGTTGAGAGCTTTTCTCCGACTGCTTGCGAAACGCACCACAAACTTAGCTGCATGCTGCACGCACCCTACACCAGGGGGCGCCGGCTACCAGGCCCGTTCGTAGAGTGCCAACAGATCCGCCTCGGTGCAGGGGCGGGGGTTCGTCTGGTGGCAACCATCTTCAATCGCTTTGGCGGCCAGCTTCGGCAGACTTTCTCGCGGAATTCGCACCTCACGCAACTGCCCTGGCAAGCCGAGCCGGGCATTGAACGACGCCAGAAAATCGGCGACTGCTCCCGCTGGGTCGCGGCTCTCCGGCAACCCCAAGGCATCGGCCACGCGGGCGTACTGCTTCGAATCGGTTTCGCCATTGAAGCGCACGACATGCGGCAGCACCAACGCGTTGGCCAGTCCGTGATGTGTGCCATACTCAGTCGAAAGCGGATGGGCCAGCGAGTGGGCCGCACCGAGATCCTTTTGAAACGAGACGGCCCCCATCGAAGCCGCGATGAGCATCTGGCCGCGGGCTTCGAGATCGCTTCCATCGGAGACGGCGCGCGGCAAATACTCGCGAACGATCCGAACGGCTTCCAGCGCGATCGCATCGCACATCGGATGGAACACGGGACAGACGTAGCTCTCGATGGCGTGCGTCAGCGCGTCCATGCCCGTGGCCGCGGTCAAATGCGGCGGCAGGCCGACGGTCAGCTCAGGGTCGAGGATCGCCAGATTGGGCATCATTGGCGGGCCGCCGAAAACTCCCTTGCGCCCCCACCGCTCGATCGTGATCACGGAGCTGCGACCGACCTCGCTACCGGTGCCGGCCGTGGTCGGGATCGCGCACATCGCGATCAACCGCTTCGGGAGTTTGTCGAGCGGTACGTCGGCCAACGGCAAGTCGGGGAAGGCGGCTTTGAGCCGTACGGCTTTCGCAGCATCGAGCGCACTGCCACCGCCGAGGCCGACGACGCAGTCGCAGTTTCCCTTGAGATAGGTTTGCCAGGCTTCTTCGACGTCGGCTTCCAGCGGATTGGGATGCACCTCGGCGAAGCGTGCCCAGGCGCCAGGCCAGACGCGATCCATCTCGGCCGCGACCAGGCGATATGCTTCGGTCGGCACCAGGCCGGGATCGGTCACCAACAGCGGGCGGCGCACCTCTTCGCGCGTGGCGAAGTCGGCCAGCGCTTGCCGTGCGCCGGCGCCGTAACGAATGAGAGTCGGAAAGCTGAACGTGGTTTGTTCGATCGACACGGGCGTGAGGTCCCTCGTGGGAACAGGGTAAAAGCACGTCGAATGCGAATGACAGATTAGCGGATTCGCGCGCGGGCTGCGAGCGGGCGGAAGCGGCCGCACCGGCAGAATGTTCGCCGCCGGACTTACTCCGCGCGACAGCTCGATTGATGCTGAGTCGAGGCAGCTACTCCGGCTGCACGGTCACCAGCTCGCCGGCGACCGCTTCCAGCTCTTCGATCGTGATCTCCGAACATTGCTCGGCAAATCCAATCAGCAAGGCCAGATCGCAGAGGCGGTTGATCCGCCGGGGATTCCCCTGGGTGAGGTAGTAGATGGCCTCGAGCGCGTCGGCGGCAAAGATCGATCGTTGCGCTCCGGCGGCAGTCAATCGATGGGAAACGTAGGCCATCGTTTCGGCAACATTCAGAGGCCGCAGCAGGCACTTGATGCCCAGGCGCTCTTCCCAATGGGGCATCCGTTCGAACGTCGACAGCAGGCTCGGTTGCCCGGCCAGCACGAGCGTCAGGCCCAGTCCGGTCGACGTCTCGAAGTTCAACAACATGCGGAGCGCTTCGAGCGTGTCGTAATCCTCGACGAGATGGGCTTCGTCGAGCACGACCACGGCCTGCCGACCGCGCTGCGAGTTTGCTTCCAGCGCCGCCAGGATGCGATCGACGCTGTGGTTAACCGGCGGCAGCGCACCGCGGACGGGCGTGGCCGGCGGATCGAACGCGTCGGCCAGCCAGGCCAATAACTCGGGGGTGGTCATCTGCGGAAACACCAGTTGCACGAGCGGCGCAAAGCGCTCGTCGAGCTGTTGGCGCAGTCGCTGGAGCAGCAAGGTCTTGCCCAGGCCGGGGGCGCCTGCCAATAGCGCCGCGCCGCGATGGTTTTCGATCGCGTAGCGCAGCTTCAGGAGCGCGCCTTGGTGCGCTTCGCCCGGATAGTAGAACTCGGTGTGCGGAGTCCACTCGAACGGTTTGGCGTCGAGTTGCCAGTAGGCTTCGTACATGCGTGAAGATCTCGAGCGACTCTAGTTGTTGGCGAAGGTTTCGGCGACGCCCCACCAGGCGATGCCGGCCGAGGCGAGCACCTGATCGGCCTGCGACTCGGCGGACGAGCCATTGGGCTGCTGGTCGGCGTCATTCGCCGCGCGTTCGACGAGAATCACGCCGTCGACGAGCGACCGATGCCAGACGCGCCGCCACGACACGCTTGGCGAGTCGATCGGCCCGGTATCGACGAGCACCAGGTCGTAGGTCGCACGCAAGGTGCGCACCATCCGTGCCGCGTGGTAAGGCAAATCGACTAGCGCGGCCACGAGCGGTTGCCGGCAGGGGAGCAGCACGAGCCCATCGGCCGCCGATTCGATCAGCAGACCGCTGGGGTCGGTTTGGGTTTCGTCCGAATCGTCCCAGCCGACTTGCGGCGCCAGGCCCAAGCGTGTGGAGAGTTGGGGATCGTCCCAGTCGCCGTCGACCAGGGCGGCGCGCACGCCATGTTCGGCCAGCGCCAATGCGAGTGTGAGCGAGAGTGTCGTCGCACCGGCACCGCGGCTAGCCGGCGCGATTGCCAGTACGCGGCGATCTTCTTGGGCACCGCGCTGGAGTTGCTCGACTAATTCATCCCACATCGGACGGCGCACGGCCAACAGTTGGCGGCAATCGGCCGGCCAATCGAAACAGGGGACGAAGAACGCCGGTTGGATGTTTACCTGCGCCGGTGTCTGCCAGTCGGATAACGTCGAGGCGAGCGGCGGCAGGGCCGTGCTCGTCGCGCCGGCGGTGGTCGTCGCCGTGTCGGCCGCCGCGTTCACGTCATCCAACAGTCGATCAGTCGCGAATCGAAACGACGACAGCGGACGTTTCGTGCTGTGCGAGTTGTCGATGCGCAAGTCGAGCGGGAACTCGTGTCGCGGGCTGGCAGTCTCGACGACCGCCGTGGGATCTGGAGAGGTGGCCAGCATGGCCGCGGCAGGCGGCGCAACGGCCGCTGTGTCGAACGGGGCAAACGGCGGCGCGTCGAGCAGCGTATCCTGTGGTGCGTCCCGCAGCGCAGCGTCGGCAGTCGTGTGTTGGCTGATGCGCGATCGCTCGCGCTGCGCCAGAGTGGCGGCGTCGCTCAGTCCGTAGGCCTTGATGAAGGCCGCGTCCATGTGACTCATTGCTGCGTTCCTTGGGCGGCGGACGTCAGGGGCTCGCGAAGATATCCATGCGGCGCGATTTGCCCGCGGAGCCTGGCCACGCCCGGTGTGTGCGTCGGAATTGCCGTCGTTGTGCCAGGCGGCTTGGGGCGACTCGCCATCAGCGCATTTGCTTGCTCGATCGTGAGGCGCTGCGGCGCGCTTGTGCTCGCGCTTGGCAAGGAATCGGCGGCGGGAGCGGTGGGCGTCGCGGCAGGTTCCGCCGCCGGCGCCTCGACGGCGGGCGTGTCAGTTCCCGGCGCCGCGGGAAGCGAAGCCGGGTCGGCATCGCCGATGGGCGAAGCAGATGCCGGATCGTGATCGGTTGTCGTTACGGCGGTCCATTTCGGGGCTTCGGCGGCGGCAGGCGCCAGGGCCGGTGGCAGCCAGTCGCCGCCGGCCACCTGGTTTTGCATGGCCGCGGCGCCGGCGGGCATCGGCTCGCTGATCGTCAGTCGCCCGTTGACGAGCATCAGCAGAAAGAACTGCGCCACGGCCACCAGTAGTCCTGCCGCCAAGGTGCGTGGATGCCGGGCCAAATGGTTCAGGTATGCCACGATCATGCGGACCAGCGCGGCACGCAGGGTCGCGTGCTCGAGTTGTTCGGTGAGCTGCGAGCTCTTGTCGTCGCGGCGCGCATCGACGCCAATCGATTCGAACTGTGCCAAGTCGCTCGGCGAGTACGGGGCGCTGGTGGCCGGGGCAACGTCGAGCGATGCCTTCTCGCCCAGCAACCCGACCGGAGCGACCGTCGCCTGGTTGGCGATCACTGCCGACAGATCGGGGAGACGAATTAAGACGCGTCGGGCCGGCCCGGTTGCCGACACGCCGCCGACCGGTCCATCGGTAGTCGCGCAAAGGGGCACGTATGAATGCGAGGCATTCCACGGGCTTGCTGGATTGGCCATGGGTCGCGAGCCTATGCGGAAGAGGCGCGTCGCCGAGCCGCTTCCTTGCTGCTCGACAAAAAACGAGGTTTGCGACGCACAACCAGGTGGGAGGCCGCGCCACTGCGTAAAACCGCCAGCGCAGGGTGCGACCCTGTGCGTTGTATCGACCCTGCCTGTTCGGAGTCTTGAGCCCTGGCAGCGAAGCGATCGATTGGGAAAGGCCCGCCGGGGGGCTGGGTTGTCGATCGGGCGACCAGGGGCGATACTCAAATACTGCCCCGTCGCGATGCTAGCATTGAATTGCCGGCCTCGCACTCCCATCCTTCCCTCCCCGCACGTAACCCACAGCCCACTATGGCCATCGCCAATTTGATCGATGCAACGCAGCAGCTCGAGCAACTGTTGACCCAGCGGATTCTGGTCCTCGACGGCGCGATGGGGACGATGGTCCACGCGCTCGAACTGACGGAGGAGCAGTGGCGCAGCGAGCGGTTTGCCGCGCACCCCAAAAACCTGCGCAATTGCATCGATATCTTGTGCCTGACCCAGCCCGCGGCGATTGAACAGATCCATCGCCAGTATCTGGAAGCGGGCGCCGACATCGTCGAGACGAACACGTTCACGGCTACGAGTGTGGCCTTGGCCGATTTCGGGCTCGAGGGGCTGGTACGCGAGCTGAACCTGGCGGCCGCTCGGCTGGCTCGCCGGGCGGTCGACGATTTCAACCAGCGCGACCCAGAACGTCCGCGATTCGTGGCCGGTTCGATCGGTCCGACCAATCGGCAGTTGTCGGTTGCCGGCAGCGTGGACGACCCGGCCCACCGCGGCGCTACCTACGATGAGATGGTCGACACCTACTACGAACAGGTGGGGGCGCTGATCGAAGGGGGTGTCGACATCCTGCTGGCCGAGACCGCCTTCGACACGTTGGTGCTCAAAGCCTGCTTGTTCGCGATCGACAAGTACTTTGAAGAGCACGGGGTGCGGCTGCCAGTGATGGCGTCGTTCACGATCTTCAACGGCGGTAAGACGCTCTCGGCCCAGTCGGTCGAAGCGGTCTGGGCGTCGATCTCGCACGCGCCGCTCTTGAGCGTCGGCATCAACTGCGCGCTGGGCCCGGAGATGCTGCGCCCGTATGTCGAAGAGCTGGCGCGGATCGCGCCAGTGTACGTGAGTTGCTACCCGAACGCCGGCTTGCCGAACGCCTTTGGCGGCTTTGATGAAACGCCCGAGCAGATGGCCTGCGTGCTGCGGGACTTTGCCGAGCAGGGCTGGCTGAACCTGGTCGGCGGCTGTTGCGGAACCACGCCGGCTCACATTCGCGCGATTGCGCAAGCGGTTGCCGGAGTTGCGCCGCGCGTGCGGTCGACGCCCAGTCGCTATACGACGCTCAGCGGCACCGACACCTTGGTGATTCGCCCCGATGCGAACTTCATGCTCATCGGCGAGCGGACGAACATCACCGGCTCGAAGCGGTTCGCGCGATTGGTCCTCAATGGCGACTATGAAACCGCGCTGGCCGTGGCTCGCGAACAGGTTGAAGCAGGCGCCAATATCCTCGATGTGAATATGGACGCGGCGCTGTTGGACGGCGAAGCCGCCATGACGCGGTTCTTGAACTTGATCGCCTCGGAGCCCGACATCAGCCGCGTGCCGATCATGATCGACAGCTCGAAGTGGTCGGTCATCGAGGCTGGGCTGAAGTGCGTGCAAGGGCGCGGGATCGTCAATTCGATCAGTTTGAAAGAGGGGGAAGAGCAGTTCTTGCACCATGCCCGGCTCTGCCGCCGCTATGGCGCGACGGTGGTGGTGATGGCGTTCGACGAGACGGGCCAGGCCACGACGGTCGAGCATAAGGTGGCGGTTTGCCAGCGCGCGTATCAACTGCTGACCGAGCAAGCGGGTTTCGATCCTACTGAAATCGTCTTCGACCCGAACATCTTGAGCGTGGCCACGGGGATCGAAGAGCACAACGACTACGCGGTGAACTTCATCGAAGCGACGCGGCAAATCAAGCAGCTTTGCCCGGGGGCCAAGGTATCGGGTGGCGTGAGCAACATTTCGTTTGCCTTCCGCGGCAACGATACGCTGCGTGAGGCGATGCACGCGGCGTTCTTGTATCACGCGATTCGGGCCGGGCTCGACATGGGGATCGTCAACGCCGGTCAGTTGGCCGTTTACGAAGACATCGAGCCGCAGTTGCTCGAGCGGGTTGAAGACGTGCTGTTGAATCGCCGAGCCGACGCCACGGAGCGGCTGGTCGAGTTCGCCGAAACGATCCGCAAGAAAGATACGGTTGCGGTCGTCGAACAAGCGTGGCGCGCCGGAACTGTCGCCCAGCGGCTGTCGCACGCCCTGGTACATGGAATCACCGATTACATCGAAGCCGACGTCGAAGAAGCCCGCGGGCAATACGACACTTGCCTGGAGATCATCGAAGGCCCGCTGATGGCCGGCATGCAGGTGGTGGGCGACTTGTTCGGCGCCGGCAAGATGTTTCTGCCGCAGGTGGTCAAGAGCGCCCGCGTGATGAAGAAGGCAGTCGCCTATTTGCTCCCCTTCATGGAAGAGGAAAAGGCCCGCGCCGGCACCACGCAACAGAAGCGTGGCAAAGTGCTGTTGGCCACGGTCAAAGGGGACGTACACGACATCGGCAAGAACATCGTCGGCGTCGTGCTCGGCTGCAACAACTACGAAGTGCTCGATCTGGGCGTGATGGTGCCGGCCGAAAAGATTCTCGACACGGCCGCGATCGAGGGGGTCGACATGGTCGGGCTGAGCGGCCTGATTACGCCAAGCCTGGACGAGATGGTACACGTCGCCCGCGAGATGCAGCGGCGCGGTCTCGATCTGCCGCTGTTGATCGGCGGCGCGACCACCAGCGCCAAGCACACGGCGGTGAAGATCGCGCCGGCTTACAGCCGCACCACGGTGCACGTGCTCGACGCCTCGCGCGCGCCGGGCATTGTCGAGAAGTTGGTGAATCCCAAGAGCCGCGAAGCGTTTGGCCGCGAGAATCGCGCCGCGCAGGCGAAGCTCGTCGAATCGTTCAATCACCGCCGGCAAGCGACGCTGGTGCCGTACGCCGAAGCCGTTGCGAAGCGCTTCACGTGCGACTGGGCAGCGCTTGAAATCCCGCGCCCCGAGTTTCTCGGCGCCCGCACGCTGGGCGAGATTTCGTTGACGGAGATCGTGCCGTTCATCGATTGGTCGCCGTTCTTCATGGCATGGGAGCTGAAGGGGAAATTTCCGACGATCTTCGACAATCCGCAATTGGGCGTAGAGGCGCGCAAGTTGTTCGACGACGCGCAGCGGCTGCTGTCGAAGCTGGTGGATGAGCGTTTGCTCTCGGCCCGCGCCGTGTACGGTTTTTGGCCGGCGAACTCCGTGGGTGACGACATCGTGGTGTACGCGGCCGAAGATCGCGGCGCCGAACTGTGCCGCTTTCACACGTTGCGTCAGCAGTGGCAACGGCAAGGGCAGAGCGTGTTTCACTCGCTGGCCGACTTCATCGCGCCGCTGGAGAGTGGGCGGATCGACTATCTCGGCGCGTTCGCGGTCTCGGCTGGTTTTGGGGCCGATGAATTGGCTCGGCAATTTGAAAGCCAGCACGACGACTACGAAGCGATCATGGTCAAGGCGCTGGCCGATCGCCTGGCCGAGGCGCTGGCCGAAATGTTGCACGCCCGCGCCCGGCGCGAGTGGGGCTTCGGCCGAGACGAAGGGCTTTCGAGTGACGATCTGATCCAAGAGAAGTACCGCGGTATTCGCCCCGCGCCGGGCTACCCGGCGTGCCCCGATCACACCGAGAAGCGCACTTTGTTCAACTTGCTGGGGGCCGAGCAGGAGACGGGCATTCGGCTCACCGAGAATTTCGCGATGATGCCGGCTGCCTCGGTCAGCGGTTTGTACTTCGCGCATCCGCAGTCTCGCTACTTTGCCGTCGATATGTTGCTGCGCGACCAGGTCGAGGGTTATGCCAAGCGCAAGGGTATGCCCCTGAATGAGGTCGAGCGCTGGTTGGCCCCGAACCTGGGTTACGAGCCGGCGTAAGACCGCCAAGCACCGGGCGGCCCCCCTTTTGGCGGATGTCGCTGTACGGCTGGCATGGGACTCAACTCCCGCGATGGCCTACGGATAAGTGCCGGTGCACTTCGGATTTTTCTTGCAATCGACGGGCTTAACTTGCTACACTCAGCGGAAGACGGTTAGGCAACTAAGGATTAGCAGGTCAATCATTGGGTTTACCCCCGATCGATTGCCGACCTAATTGCTAGGAGCCAATCACGCCGGCCACGATCAACCGCCGCCGAGCTGTCGCTCGCGTCACGCAATCCGTAGTCCCAGCGCGCTGGATCGCGCAACCAGGCTTTGGGGAGAAGGCAATTCATGAAACTCGCAGGCATCACTCGCAGCCTCGCTATGCGTGTCAGCACCCCCGCATTGTTGGCCAGCGCCGCATTATTTGGCATTGCGATCGCCACGCTGGCGACGCCTTCTCAGGCGCGGGCCGGCGACTTCCTCCCCGAGACCGCGATTCGGTTGCCCAACGGCGACCTGCAGCCCGGCTACAAGCACCTGCTGAATAACGAATACGTGCCGTCGCAGTTGGATCAGGAAGTGTTCGACAACTTGTGGCGCGCCTGGGAAAAGCCGCTTCGCGAGCAGGCCGAAAAGGCCACCCCCGAGGAACGCCGCAAAATGACCCTCTCACGCTACGGCCTGACCGAAGCGCCGGGCCGTGAAGGGGGCATCCCGCTGCAATACTCCGATGACGGACACGGCGGCTGGGTCTTCAACTGCTTCGGTTGCCACGGCGGCAAGCTCGAAGGTAAGACGATCCCCGGCCTGCCCAACACGCACATCGCGCTCGAAACGCTGTTCGGCGAAATCGTCGAGGCAAAGCAGGCGATTGGCCGCATCGTGCCGCGCGAAGAAGTCGGCGCACTGTTGGTGCCGCTCGGTAAATCGAACGGCACCACGAACGCCATCATCTTTGGCGTGGTCTTGGGCAACTATCGCGACGAGAACCTGAACGTCGACCTGAACCGCCCGGCGCCCAAGATGATCCATCACGATCACGACGCGCCCCCCTGGTGGAACGTCAAGCGCAAGACCCACCTGTACGCCGACGGCTTCGCCGGCACCGGGCATCGCGCTTTGATGCAGTTCATGATGACGCCGTCGAACGGCCCCGAAGTCTTCCACAAGGCCGAAGACGACTTCAAAGAAATCTACACTTGGATTCTGGCCCTCGAACCGCCGAAGTATCCGCACTCGATCGATCAGTCGCTGGCCGACAAGGGCCGTGGCATCTTCAATAACAACTGCGCCGAGTGCCATGGCACCTACGGCGACGGTTCGGCCTTCCCGCAGAAGATCGTGCCGCTCGACGTGGTTGGCACCGACCGGGCCCGGCTCGATTCGCTTACGCCCGAGATGCGGCACGGCTACGAGCTGAGCTGGTTCTCGAACCACGGCGAGAAGAAGTCGATCTCGGATCCGGGCGGATATGTTGCCCAGCCTTTGAACGGTATCTGGGCGTCGGCCCCGTACCTGCACAACGGGTCGGTCCCCACGCTCTGGCACCTGTTCCACGCCGACAAACGCCCCAAGGTGTGGCAGCGCACCGAAGACGGTTACGATTACGAGCGAGGCGGGCTGGAGATCGTCGAGTTCGACGCGGTGCCAGCCACTGCCCGCACTGGTAAGCAGCGCCGCACCTACTTCGACACGACGATGTTCGGCAAGAGTAAGGAAGGGCATCTGTTCCCCGATTTGCTGAGCGAAGACGAGAAGGTGGCCGTGTTGGAGTATCTCAAAACTCTGTAGTGTTCGTTGCGCTTGGCGATCGCAGGGCAGCGTCGCCACGTGCTGGCAATAAGTAGCTTGAAATCGCGTCCTGCACCGGCCCGTGGTGGCCGGTGCAGGACGTTTTTGTTGATTGCTGAATTCGTCCTTAGAGCACTGACGTCAGGCCGTTGTTGTGCGCAGACGTGGCGGCAAGCGCGGGGCATCTGCGCGAGGAGGCGGTCGAGGCCCGCTCGACGGGCCGGCGCGGCGTCTGCGACGGCGGGCAGCACTTAGCGGCGCGCAGGGGGCACGCGTCTATCGAACGGGTCGTCGGGAAACCAACCGGCCCTGGTGACGGGGCACCGGCCACCGAAGTGAAACAACGGTTCTGGGCGAGCGGACGCAAGAAGCGCCCAGAGTAGCCGTGCAGATCTTACCGGATCGTGGCCGTTGCCGGCTGCGGCATGCTGGCCGTGTTGTTCTGGCAACAGCGTTCTAGCAGACTGCACTAACGCGAGATCCGGACTAAGCAACCGCCAACCAGCGAGCCGGCTGCCGCTCAATTCGTTCTCACACGTCGAGAACCCTCTTGTTCACGTCTGGCATTATCACCGTGAAGTGGTCGCCCGTCAAGATGTAAATGGATATTATTTTGAATAAAAATATGAAGCGCTATGAGGGGCGGCCGTAGCTAAGCTTGCTGCGCGCCGTGGGTCCGCAAGCCAACTATCGGCCAAGCGGCGCCAGGCGGTGCCAACGCCGAAGAAATGTTGCTGACGTTGCGTCCCATGGCATAATGGCACGAAACCGTTGGCACCCGCTGATATCGATGGCAACCGCTCAACCACCCGCTTCGACCGATCGCCCGGCCAGGCGTCACCTTTCCTGGCGGCGAAAAGTCGCGTACTTGGCGGCGATCTGGTTCATTGCCTTGCTTCTTCTGGAACTAGCACTGCGAGTTGTGCAGCCGCAGTTCGTGACCTTCGTGGGCGACTTTTTGGCGGTGCACGAGTACGTTCGCTGGCACAATACCGACTTGCGGCCGAATGTGTCGCGTCGACTGCGACTGTCCACCAGCAACAACCTCTCGTTGCTGGACATGACCATCACCACGGACCAATTGGGATTGCGAACGAACGATCCAATTGCACACACACACACAATACCATCCGTTGACGCTTCGGGATCGCGGCCGACGAAAACGATTCACTGCATCGGCGATTCGTACACGATGGGATGGGGCGTCGAGAGCGAGCAAGCGTACCCCGCCCAACTCGCTCGACTGCTGGGTAGCGACTATTCCGTTCTCAATCTTGGCGTGGATGGTTTTGGGCTGCTCGCGAGCGTCACCAAGGGGGAGTTGCTGGAACGCGAAAGTTCTCCCGACGTAGTGATCTATGCCTTCTGCGAAAACGACTTTGAAGATGACGACCAGACACTCGAGATCCGAAGTCGTGGCCGCGTCCATCACTCACTTTGCCTGGCCGCCAATTCCCTGTTATCCCATTGCTACGTGGCGCGGACTCCGATCGCGGCGGTTTTTTGGGCGGCGTTCCGCAATACGCCGCAAGCACCCGACTCCTATTGCTTGCCCGATGGCACGACCGTGGACCAGTTGCTCGACAATGCCAAACAACTCGCCCCAGCCGAGAATGCGACAACTCGCGCACTCGCGGCACTTCAGGCGGATTGCCGCGAACACCATCGCGATCTGATTGTGGTGTTGCTGACCGCCAACAGCAGCGTGCCGCTGGCCATGTACCAGGCTTGCCGTCAAATGAACATCGATCCCGTGGTCTTTCCGGTCTATCGACGTCGCATGCTCCCGAGAGATAGTCATTTGGGGCCCGTCGGCAACGCCGACTTGGCCGCAGTCTTGGCGCAGCGAATCCAAGGCGACTAAGGCCCATTCAACTCTCTCGGCGTGTCCAGGGCGTCACCTGATCTCGGCCGCCGGTTTGACACATCGGAGGGGACCGGTAGGATGAACCGCTGTGGCTCGAATTGCCGAAATGGCTTTACGTTACGTCTCGTTCGGAGGCCCCACCGTTGATCGTCACCCAGTTGGAACAGGCCCGCGCCGGCAATGTCACGCCCGAGATGGAGTTTGTCGCTCAGCGTGAGGGGCTCGAGCCCGAATTGATCCGCGCGGAAGTCGCGCGTGGCCGCATGGTGATTCCGGCCAATCGCGTCCACCTGACGAAGCGGCTCGAGCCGATGTGCATTGGCATCGCGGCCCGCACGAAGATCAACGCCAACATCGGCAACTCGGCGGTTACCAGCGATATCGAAGGAGAACTCGAGAAGCTGCACACGGCCGTCCATTTTGGCAGCGACACGGTGATGGACCTGTCGACTGGCCGCGACATCGACAACATCCGCCAGGCGATCATCGATGCCTCGCCGGTGCCGATCGGCACCGTCCCCATCTATCAGATGCTGCAGAATCTCGACGGCGACATGGTGGCGATGCGGCCGCAGCACTTTCTCGACATGGTCGAACACCAGGCCAAGCAGGGTGTCGACTACATGACGATTCACGCCGGTTTGCTGCGGGCGCATTTGCCGCTGACGACAAACCGCGTGACGGGCATCGTCAGCCGTGGCGGTTCGCTGATCGCCAAGTGGATGATCGCCCACAACGAGGAAAATCCGCTCTATACGCACTTTGACGAACTGTGCGACATCATGCGGCAGTACGACGTCACCTGGAGCCTGGGAGACGGGCTGCGCCCTGGCTCGATTGCCGATGCCAGCGACGACGCCCAGTTCGCCGAGCTGAAGGTGCTGGGCGAGTTGACGCGCCGCGCTTGGAGCCGCGGTTGCCAGGTGATGGTCGAAGGCCCCGGCCACCTGCCGATGGACCAGATCGACATGAACATCAAGAAGCAAATGGAATGGTGCGACGAGGCGCCGTTCTACGTGCTCGGCCCGCTGGTGACCGACATCGCGCCGGGCTACGACCATATCACCAGCGCCATCGGCGCGGCCTTGGCCGGCTGGAGCGGCGCGGCCATGCTCTGCTACGTAACGCCGAAAGAGCACCTGGGTCTGCCCGATCGCGAAGATGTTCGGCAGGGCGTGATCGCCTACAAGATCGCGGCGCACGCGGCCGACCTGGCCAGGCACCGCCGCGGCGCCCGCGACCGAGATGACGCGCTGAGCCGGGCTCGGTTTGCCTTCGACTGGAATGAGCAGTTCCGCCTGTCGCTCGACCCCGAGACGGCCAAGCGGATGCACGACGAAACGCTGCCGCAAGACACCTTCAAAAGCGCGCACTTCTGCAGCATGTGCGGGCCGAAGTTCTGCTCGATGAAAATCACCGAGGAGATCCGGGCGATGGTGGCGGAGGGCTCGCCGACGGGGGACGCTTCGGTGACAACGCCCGCCGAGCCGAACGAGCTGGTGGCGTTGTCGCCCTTTCCGCGCAGCTAGCCGCGGGCGAGGGTACAATCGTCGGAGTCTATTTCACTCCGATTCGGCCGGCGAGCGGCGTATCGCGCTCGCGGCACGACGACCGGTGGCAAGCAACCATGAAAAGCGTGTCGATGCGCATCGCGGTTGCGACACTGAGTGCACTGTTCTGTGTCGTTGTCGGCAAATCGAGCATGGCGGCTGAGCCCGCCGTGGAGCCGGCCGCAGTCGAAGCAGTTGCTGCCAGGCTAAGCGTCGAACAAGCCGGCGCATCCGCGTTCAACGAACAGATCGCGCCACTCTTGGTGCGCTGTTGCTTGGAATGTCACGGGCCGGGCGATCCGCACGGCGGGCTCGATCTTTCGACGCGTGAGAAAGCGTTGGCAGGTGGCGACAGCGGCGCGGTGCTCATTACTGGCAAGCCCAACGAAAGTTTGCTGATCGAGCGGCTGCGCGATGGCTCGATGCCCCCGGAAGGCAAAGAGCCGCGGCCTTCGGCCGATGAGATTGCGAAACTCGAACAATGGATCTCCGCCGGCGCCGACTGGCCCGCGGGGGAAACGCTCGATCCGCTCGCCCGCACGACGGAACGCCGGGCTGGTCGCGATTGGTGGTCGCTGCAGCCGGTGCGCCGGCCCGACGTGCCGGCGGTGAAAGTCCAATCTCGCGTGGCCACGCCGATCGATGCCTTTTTGCTGGCGCGGCTTGAACGAGAGAATCTGACATTCAACGCGCCCGCCGATCAAGCGGCACTCGTGCGCCGCGTCACGTTCGATCTAACGGGCCTGCCACCAATACCCGAGGAAGTGCAAGCGTTCGTGGCCGATGACCGTGCGGATGCTTACGCGCACGTCGTCGAGCGGCTGCTGGCATCACCGCGCTTCGGCGAGCGCTGGGCCCAGCATTGGCTCGACGTCGTCCGCTTCAGCGAAAGCATGGGCTTCGAGCGCGATCGTTTGCGGCAACACGCCTGGCGCTATCGCGACTGGGTGGTGGAAGCGACGAACGCCGACATGCCCTATGACGAATTCGTACGGCGTCAGTTGGCCGGCGATGCGCTGGCCCCAGACGACGCGGAGGCGGCAGTGCCGACCGGATTTCTGGTCACTGGCCCCAACAACGACGTCGGCAACGGCAGCGAGCTGGAACGGCGCCGCGAACGGGCGGACGAGCTCGATGATTTCGTGACCACGACGACCTCGTCGTTTTTGGGGCTGACGGTCGGTTGCGCCCGCTGCCACGACCACAAGTTTGACCCGATCGCCAGCCGCGACTACTACCGCATCGCGGCCGCGTTGTCGGGCGTGCGATTCGGCGATCGCCCCTTGGAGACGGCGGCCGCCAACGCCACGCGCAGCGAGCAGCTCAAAGCACTCGAGCACCGCAAACAAGCGCTGGCCACCGAGCGGGCGGAGCTCGACGCCCAAGTCGATCAGTTGAGCGGTGCCGCGAACAGCGTGCGGAATGAGGTCGTGTTTGCGCCAGTCTCAGCTCGCTTTGTGCGTCTGGAAATCGAGCGGACGCGCGACGGTGCGGAGCCCTGTATCGATGAGATCGAACTGTTCGGGGCCGACGCTGCCGATCAACCTGGCGCTGAGCCCGCGGCAAACGGCGCGGCGCCGCCGAACCTGGCCGCAGCCGCAACCGGCGCGAAGGCCAGCGCCTCGTCGCTCTTGCCCGGCTTCGCGATCCACCAGGTCGCACATCTGAACGATGGGCAAGTCGGCAATGCGCACAGTTGGATCAGTGCCGAGCCGCGCGGCTGGGTCCAGATCGAGTTGGCTGAGCCGCGCGAGATCGCCCGCGTGGTGTGGGGGCGTGACCGCCAGGGGCAGTTCCGCGATCGCGTGGCGCAAGAGTACCGCGTGCTGGTGTCGCTCGACGGGGCGGAGTGGAAAATGGTCGCCGAGCGCCCCGAGCCGGCAGGTAATGACGAATCAACGGCAGCGCAATTGAAAGCCGAGTTTTCGGCGGCACGGGCCGATCTCGATCGCCGTCAAACGCTGCTCGACGCTGAGCTGGCGGCGATGCCCGCGCCCCCTGTCAGTTGGGCAGCAGTCAGTCAAACGCCCGACGCGGTTCACCTGCTCAAGCGGGGTGACGTGCAGCAGCCGGGGGACGAAATGACCGCGGGCGGGCTTTCCTGTCTGGCGGAGTTTTCGGGCGAACTAACTGTCGCGGCCGGCGCGGCGGACGGCGAGCGCCGCCGCGCCTTGGCCGATTGGATCGTCGATCGCCGCAATCCGCTCACTGCGCGGGTGATCGTCAACCGCTTGTGGCAACACCATTTTGGCGCGGGGCTGGTCGAGAACCCCAGCGACCTAGGCTTCGGCGGCGGACAGCCGAGCCATCCCGAGTTGCTCGATTGGTTGGCCGACGAACTGGTCGCCAGCGGTTGGCGGCTCAAGCACATCCATCGACTGATCCTGCTTTCGAGCGCCTATCAGCAATCGAGCCAGATCGCGCCGCCGGGCAGCAACGCGGCACGCGCCGACGCCAGCGATCCCGCGAATCGGCTGCTCGCGCGGTTCTCGCGGCGGCGGCTTTCGGCCGAGGAAGTTCGCGACGGGATGCTGGCCACGGCCGGCACGCTCGACACTACGATCGGCGGGCCGAGCTATCGCTTTTTTCAGTACACCGACGGCAACATTCCAATCTTCGAACCTTTGGCCGACGATGCTCCGGCGCTGGTCGATCCACCCCGCTGGCGGCGCACGTTGTATCGACACATTGTGCGGTCGCACACTTCACCGCTGTTGGATGTGTTCGATTGTCCCGATCCGTCGGTCCAGACTCCGAAACGATCGCAAACGACCACGCCGACCCAGTCGCTGAGCTTGCTGAACAACCCGCTGGTGGCGCGGCAAAGCGAATTGCTGGCCGAGCGTGTGGCGCGCGAAGTGGGCGCCGACCCCGCGGCTCAAGTCGAGCGCACCGCGTGGCTCGTCTGGAGTCGCGTGCCCGCCGCTGAAGAGCAAGCTCGGCTGGAAGCCTTCGTCCAGCAGTTTGGCTTGCGCGCCCTCGGCCGGGTGCTGTGGAACACCAGCGAGTATCTGTACGTCGAGTAGCTGACGGGACGCGCCTCATGCGCGCGACGCGCCGTTCATCCGTTTGCTGAATTGCGCGACTCTATTGCTTCAGCCCGTACATGCCGTGCCCCTGGCGGCTGAGCTTGCCCTGATTGACCAGCTCTTCCCACACGCTGCGGGGGTATTGATTCGGGGGCGTGATCGCGGCGATCGCCGAGCGGCCGCCCGACGTCGTCGGTGCCCGACCGATGCGCGAGGCATCGTCCAGCTGAGTGAGCTTGAGTCGTTTTTTGAAGGCCTTGAATGCCGCCTTCAGGGTTTCGGGCGATGGCGGGGCGTCGCTGGGCGCCGCGGGCGGTTGCGGTTGGTCGGGCATTTCAGTCATTGGTTTCTCGCTACGTGAATACTCGACGCTCGAAAGCGAATCTTCAATGTACTCGATCCTGGTGCTAGGGCGCTTGGCTCGCTGCGCGACAGTACTGGGCTCGCTGCGCGACAGGGCTTAGCGTGCTGCAACGCTCGCCGCATGACTAAGCTTACCAAAGCGTAATTTTCGGGGCGAAAATTGTGAAAATCGGCTGATTGATCCGCAATTTCTCTCTTCTCCGATTGTTTGGACACGACCTACAATTAAGGTGCCATTTCCCTCCTGCCCAGAGGACGCCATGAACGGCGCCAGCCCCACCGCAATCCTCGCCGCGCACGAACCCGCAGCCGAGCCCAGCCGCGCGACCAAGCTCTGGCGCGCGGCTTGGATGCTGGGGGCCACGCTCGCGACCGTGGCGGTGATTTTTTCGATCTTGCGACCAACGCATAGCGCGGGCTCGGGGCAAACGCATCGCGCGCATTCGTTACAGTCGACCGATTCGCTGGCCCAAGTCACCGGGCCGCGACAGGTCTTTGTGCGGGCCGAAAGCCCGTTAGCCCGCAATCTTGAAACCGTTGCCGTTAGCAGCAAAACTGTTTCGTACCCACTGCTGACGGTCACCGGCTCGGTGGTGGCGCGCGTGCCTACCGGTACCGAAACGCTCGAATCGCAATGGCAGTTCGCCAACGCCGACGTGGCCACGGCCTATGCCGATTGGCTGCGCACAAGCGCCGACATCGAGTTCAATCAAAAGCAACTCGATACGACGCGCGAACTGAGCCAGGCCCAAATCGCCAGAAACGAAACGATCGTCGCGCGTCTCAAAGCGTTGACAGGCTCGATCCCGGTTAAGGAGTTGATGGCGGCCGAGGCCGACCTGGTGCAGGTGCGGCTGCAAGGGCAGAAGGATGTCTTCGCGGCAGAGTCACAACTGCGGAAGGCGTTTCGCGACCACGCCGCGCTCGAACGGCAGCTCGCGCAGTCCGGCATCGAGTCGATTGCCCTGACGCGCGCCCGCGACGGCATGGTGCTCGTTTCGGCCAACGTTCCTGAAGCCAAGATCGGCCTGGTCAAAGTCGGTCAGACCTGCGAAGTACGCTTCTTCGGTTTGCCGGGCGTGGTCTACACGGCTCACGTCGAGGAGCTTGGCTCAGTGCTCTCGACCGAGCGCCGCACGTTGCGGGTGCTCTTCGATTTGAACGACCCCGAGAGCCTGCTGAAGCCGGGCATGTTCGCCGAAATCGGATTGGGCGCCGATGAGCGAACCGCAACGTTGATTCCGACCAGCGCCGTGGTGCACATCAACCGTGCCGATTACGTCTTTCGCCAAACCGCCGACAAGCAGCATTACGACGTTGTCGAGGTCGAAGTGAGCGAATCGCCCGGCGAGTATGTCGAAGTGGTGAAAGGCGTGGAGCCGGGGGATCGCATCGCCGGCAACGACGCTATCCTGCTCAAGCCACTGGCCGTCCGCAGCCTGGCGGAATGATCTCAGCGAGCGGCCGGCCATGATTACTGCGCTCATTCGTGCCAGCTTGCGACATCGCTTGATCGCGATCGGCTTGGCGCTGGCCGTGATGGCGGCCGGAGCCTGGACCTTCACCCAGCAGCGCATCGACGCCTATCCCGATATCTCGGCCCAAGTGGTCACGGTGATCACGACATTTCCCGGGCGGGCCCCCGAAGAAGTCGAGCGTCAGGTGACCTATGATGCGGCGGGGAACGTCGCGACCAGCGCCGACGCCCTCAACCGTG
>CAZBWM010000035.1:0-66573 GCA_964495375.1 uncultured Planctomycetaceae bacterium
CCCGCGGTAAATTAAAATCCCTCTACCCGAAACTCAAACTGTGACGCAGCACTAGAGACCCGCGGGCGTTGTCGTCTGCCGGCCCGGCGATAGCCCGATGAGCGCTCGCGGGTACAATCCCCCTGGCAAGCTCGCATCCTGGACAATGCGATATTTCGCGTGGATCTTACAACAGCGAGCCGCGGCCAGTTTATAATTCCCAAATAGCGGCTGCACAACCAGTTGCCTTTGCGTCGCGGTTTCTGTCGTGTTATTTGGAGATAGTCAACACTCATGCGATGGTTTGGTTTGATTGTCTGCTTTGCGAGCCTGATCACAATTGCGGTTGCCGAAGAACCATCTAGAAAGCCGCAAAGCCCATCCGCCGCGTCGAGCGACACCGACCTGACCGTCGTGTCATTCAACATCCTGGTCGATTTCGGTTCGAGCGCGCAGGTGCCGCGTTGGCCTGAGCGACGTGAGTTGTGCGTGCAACTGCTTAAGGACGCACACGCCCAACTTATTGGCTTGCAGGAGCCCTCGCCCGGCCAGATGAAATGGCTTGGCGAACTACTCCCGGACTACGAAGTGGTGCTCTATCGTCGCTCGCCGACCGATAAGGGCTATCCTGACGCGGCGTTGCTCTACCAGCGCGAGCGATTTGAAGAAAAAGAGCGCGGCCACTGGTGGCTATCGCCAACGCCGGAAAAGGTCTCGACCGGTTTTGGCAACACGCTACCCAGGTTAGTCGTCTGGGCACAACTGCGCGATAAACTGACTGACAAGGAATTGATCGTGTTCAACACCCATTTCGACAATACGATGCCGAGCCAGGCGCGGATGGCGGAGTTGTGCAGTCGGCAGTTTGAAAAGTTCACGCCACGAGGCTTGCCGATGTTGTTCGTCGGAGATTTCAATACCGACCAGAAGCGAGGGGACTACTCGCGACTCACGTCCGGGGGCTGGCGCGACTCATACACTGCGGCGGATCAGGCCAGCGACGACGGCCGCGACGATCGCGTGGCAACCCACCTGGGCGGAACGCGGATCGATCACATTTTTTATCATGGCGCGAGTTTGACACCGGTGTCGTGGCAGCGACTCGAATCGCCCGATCCCGCCCGTCTGCTGTCGGATCACTATCCGATTCTGGCGCGATTTCACTGGAAGTAGCGGCTCCCCTGCGCAGCGTGCTGGCAGAGTTGCTAACGGCCCGCTAAGGTTGATTCATGGACACGGATCGTTGCCGCCAGTACCAGTTTGACCGTGCGTGCCGCCTGGTGCAGGGGTTTCTGCTGGTCGTGGCCTGCGAGGCCTGCGTCTGTGCGCAATCGATTCTTTCGGCCGCTCAGGCCGATCCACTTTCCAAGGCGCGCGTCGAACTCGAGCAGAGTTATACGAGCCAACTCGTAGAGTTGGCGACCTGGTGTGACGACAACTCACTTCCGGCCGAAGCGGCCGCCACGCGGTCGGCCGTCATCGAACGGCGCCCCTGGACGTTGTACCTTGTTGTGCTCGACGAGAAGCCACTTGCATCAGCCAATGCCAAGCTTTCGAGCGATTGGCGCAAGCGCTTCGACGCGATGCGCGTCGCGCACGCCAACGCGCTGTTTCAGTTGGCGCGCCAGTCGATTCGCGGCCAGCGGCCGTCGCTAGCGTACGAATTGGTGCTGGAAGCCTTGCGTTGCGACCCTGACCACGAAGAAGCCCGTCGGCTACTTGGCTACACGCGGTTTCGAGGCAACTGGCACACACCGTTCGAGATCAAGCGTTTGCGAGCGGGTTACGTTTGGCACGAGCAGTTCGGTTGGCTCCCCCAGGCCAGCTTGGCGCGCTACGAGGCTGGGGAGCGCTTCTATAGTGGTCGCTGGATCACCGCTGCCGAAGAAGCGCGGGCGCGGAGCAACATTCGCAATGGGTGGCGCGTCGAGACCGAGCACTACACGATCACGACGAACGTAAGCCTTGAAGCAGGAGTGGATCTCGGCCGTCGACTGGAGCGGCTCTATCGGGCCTGGCAGCAAGCATTCGCCACCTTTTGTGCCACGCCCGACCAACTCGTGCGCATGTTCGAGGGGCGCGGCCAACCACGCGGTTCGAGCGTGCGGCATCAGGCAATCTACTTTCGCAATCGCGAGGAATACCAAGCCGCCGTGGGGAGTCGCTTGCCGGTCGACATCGAGACGACTGGTCTGTACCTGAGCGATACGCGGACCGCATATTTCTTTCCCGATCAGGACGAGGAAGGGAATCCCGATCACACATCGCTCTATCATGAGGCGACGCATCAGTTGTTCGCCGAGACGCGGCCCATGGCTGAGACCGCCGGCCGCCGAGCCAATTTCTGGATTCTGGAGGGAATCGCCTGCTATATGGAATCGTTCGAGCTGCACGAGACTTTCGACACGCTGGGGGGCACGCGCAGCCCGCGCTTGGAAGCGGCCCGGCATCGTGCTCTCGTTGACGGATTCTACGTGCCGCTCGGCGAACTGGTCACAATGGGCATGGAAGCCCTGCAGCACGACCCCCGAATCGCCATGCTGTATAGCCAGTCGGCTGGGCTGGCGCATTTCTTGATGCACGCGCATGACAGTCGGTACCGCGATGCTCTGGTCGAGTATCTCGTGGCGATTTATTCGGGCGAAGATCGGATAGCGACCTTAGCAGAAGCCGTCGGGCAGGCTTTCCCGGATCTCGATGATGAGTACCGCGAGTTCCTTAAGAAGCTGCCGGTCGAACCGGCAGCAGTCGCAGAACCGGCCGCAGCGGCCGCGCAATGATCAGAGGTATTTCGCGGTTGTCCGCAAGCCTGTAATCTTCTAGCCTCGAGCCTGCCAAATATGCCTCCCTGGAAGCTGGCCACCTCGACGTACGCCGAGATCAAAGCCGAGAGCTTTGAAGTCGCCGTGTTACCGTTAGGCGCCACCGAACCGCACAACCTGCACTTGCCTTACTCGACCGACACGCTCGAAGGAGACGCGATTGGCGCTCGCTTGTGCGAAGCCGCTTGGGAGCGGGGAGCGAAGGTCGTGCTACTCCCCACGATTCCTTACGGCACCGAGACCAACCAGCGAGCCTGTTCGCTGTCGATGAATCTGAATCCTTCAACGTTGGCGTTGGTGATTACCGATCTGGTCGAATCGCTGGTTGGGCATGGTATCCAGAAAATCGTGCTCCTCAACAGCCATGGAGGCAACGATCTGAAGCCGCTGCTGCGCGAACTGTATGGCCGTTCGCCAGCAAAGCTGTTTTTGTGCAATTGGTACCAGGTGCTGCGGGACGTGCAGCGAGAGTTGTTTGACGCCCCCGACGATCATGCCGGTGAAATGGAGACTTCGCTGGCCCTGGCCTACTTTCCCGACCTGGTTGCGCGGCGACCCGACGGTACGCTGGCCGCCGACGATGGCACCACGGCCGAAACACGCTTCGCCGCGGTCAATGCTGGCTGGGTCTCGATCACGCGCCCCTGGCATTTGCTAACGACCAACACGGGCTCGGGCAACCCCCATCAGGCCACGGCCGATAAAGGGCGCCGCGCAATGGAAGTGTTGGTTGAGCGGTTGGCGCCGTTTCTGGTGGAGCTATCAGCCGCCTCGCTCGACGAGCGTTTTCCCTACTGACCGACGGACGACTCCAGCAGTTCATCGGCTGGTTCCTCGGGCGTCTCGCGCCGCTGGTGCTGGTCATGTCGATCGCGTGCTGCATATGCCGTAGCGGGCGCACCCTCGCCGGAGCGTCTTTTCAAGGTATCCCAATCAATCTTCGCTTGCGCCCCGTTGGCCGCACGGCGCTTCGTCCAGTCGGTCAGCACTTCCAAGCAGGCGTGATCGATGTACCGCAGACGCTCGCAAACCACGCGGGCCTCGACGTCCGCCGGCACGCTATCGAGCGCTTCGGCCAGCTTGGGTAACTGCAAGAAGGTAGCGGCGCCGGCGAGCCGCACCGTCCATACTTTGCCCTGCCGAGCACGCTCGACGCGCACAGTCAACCGCGAGAAGTCGTAGAGCAGTTTGGCCGCCGACAGCACGATGCCAACACAAACGCCGGTGAGCAAGTCGCGTGTGACGACCAGCACGAGCGTAGCAAAGTACACGAGCACCTCGGCTTTGCCGTATGCCCAGAGTTCGCGCAGGGCCTTCAGGTCGATCAACTTATACCCGGTGTAGACCAGAATCGCAGCCAGGGCTGAAGTGGGCACGAGTCGCAGGAGAAAGCCCAGTGCCGATACGAACAACAGTATCCACAGGCCGTGCAAGATCGTTGATAGTCGCGTGCGGGCCCCGGCGCCAACATTAGCGGCGCTGCGCACGATAACACCGGTCATGGGCAGCGCGCCCAGCAAACCACAGAGCACGTTGCCGACGCCTTGCGCGGCCAGCTCGCGATCGTAGCGCGTGCGCGGTCCATCGTGCAGTCGGTCAATGGCCGTCGCGCAGAGCAACGTTTCGGCACTCGTGACCATGGCGACGACCAGCGCGAATGGCAACAGGTCCATGTATGGAGCTTCGGTCAACACCGACCACGTTGGTAAATGCACGGCGTCCGTTAGGCGGTCGGGCACTTCCACATACAGCACCGGTAGCTTGAAAATGGCCGTGAGGACGGTCGCAAGTAAGATGGCCACGAGCGGAGCCGGAATAACTTTCGACGCCGCGGGCAGAGCGCCCCTCCACAGCACGAGAACCGCGATGGTAAACAAGCCTACCTTTGCCGCCCAATCGTGATTCTTGAGTTGGCTGAGCAGTTCGGAGAGCGCGTTGACGGCGGCTGTTTGCGAGGCGTTCAATTCCGCAAGACGTCGCTCCTCGAGCTGATCGAGTGCCCGTTGTGCCGCACGATACGCCTGAGAAGCAGCCTCGGGCAAATCGACGCGGTTGCGCGGATCGACTTCCCCATCGCGGGCAGCCATGGCCAAGAGCTCGCCCAATTGCGAGGTAATGCTCGATTGGCGCTCGACCCAGTTGGCGATCAATTCTGCGTCGTAATGCGTTTCGGCTTCTGGCGAAGGCTCGCGAGAGACGTGCTCGGCCACCAGTTCCTGAAGTTCGGCCTGATGCTCGTGGAGTCCGCCCGCCTGCTGCAGCAAGAACAGCTTTCTCTCTCGATCCCCAGCGCTGCCAAGAGCCGGCCAGGGCAGCCCGTTGCGCACTGCTCGCGGTACCGTAAGCAGATTCTCCAGCCCGCTCCCCTTGGGCTTGTCGTCGACCATCACATGCAACTGACTGGCCACGATCAACACGCCGATGCCTGCCAGCATGCCATGAATCACTGCCGGCGATACCGCCCGAAACCACTGGCCGAGCCGTAGCCAGCCGGCCAGCACTTGCAAAACGCCGGCCGCTAGTACCACGATCCCCAGCATGGGCAGGCCATGCCGTAAAACGAGGTCGTAGACCACGACGATCACGCCATTGCCCGGACCACTGACCTGCAGCGGAGATCCGGTCAGCGTACCCACGACTAGACCACCGATGATTCCGGTCACGAGTCCCGAGCCGACGGGCACGCCGGCGGCCAAGGCCAGGCCCATGCAGAGCGGCAGCGCGACCAAGAACACCACGATCGATGCCGAGAAATCGCTCCGCAATCGATCGAACCAGGTCGCGGTTTCGTTTGATTTCGTGCTTGTCGTCGGAGCTTCATTCTGATGAGCCATTCGCGATCTCCCTAAATGGATTGGATGGCTCGAGCACCGAACGTCGTTGCGAAGGCCGGCGCTGCGTCGCCGTTGACCGCCACGAACTGCTCGACGTCCGGACTGTAGGTGAACACTTCGCACGATTCGAATTTGTAGACCCAACCGTGAAGCGTCAGGCGTCCGCTTGCCAGGGCAGCGGCCACGGCCGGATGCGTACGCAGGTTTTCGAGCTGCGCGAGCACGTTTTCTTGCACCGCCACGTTCAGCCGCTTTTCGTCGCTGAGGTGCGCGTATTTTTCTTGCACGATGCGGCGCGTCGCTTCGGCGTGCTTGAGCCAGCCGGACACACTCGGGTGCCCTGCGACCTTTTCGGGGTGCAGCAGGGCGTCGACAGCGCCGCACTTACTATGCCCGCACACCACGATGGCCGGGACTTCCAGGACGGCCACGGCGAATTCGATAGCCGCCGCGGCACTGCTGTCGGCATGCTGGGCGTAATAAGCCGGCACCAGATTGCCAACGTTGCGCAACAGGAACAAGTCACCGGGCTCCGTGTTGGTGATCAGGTTTGGCACGATCCGCGAATCGGAACAAGTGATGAAGAGTGCCTGCGGATTCTGGCCACGTGCCAGGCTCGCGAATAATTGACGCTGCCCTGGCTGCACGTGCTGTTGGAAATGATGAATGCCAGCGACGAGTTGTTGCATTGACGAATCCCTCAATTCAGTGCGAGAAGCGGATTGCAGCACACCTCGTCGTCAGCCGCAGGCGTCAGTAATTGACGCTGGCGGTCGAGACGAAGGCCCCTAGGCGCCGACGAAAGGGGGCTGCGCACGAAAACCGGCGCTACCTCACCGCTCGATTGTCAAAGGACTTGGATAGGAAGACCCGAGAAACCGGGCGCCAGCTAACAGCGCAAGAACGCGCCGCAACCGTTCAGGGAGCTAATCGTCAGATGTCGCCAGTCGCGACGGAGCGAAAGCCAGTGACTGCGACTGCCGTGGAGCCCGGCAGTTTTCGACCATTGGCGGGGGGGCAACCACTTGCCGGGGGCGACCAAGCGGCCGCGCGAACGCAGACCGTCGGCTGTCGCGCAAGCTAGCGACTCCGCCGAATCGCGCTCCGTTTGCTCCTCTTCTTCAGCGACGCGCCAGCGTGTCGGTGTCGACTGACCGAAGCCTGGCACGGCCAGAATCAGCGCCAACCCCAGCAACAGCCGAGACCAGCGGTACGACTCTCGAGCGATGCGTGGGCTGGCAAATGGCATAATCGGTCCAAGGCTCACAGTCGCACTCGACTGATTAGTTATCGCCCGATTGATAAATGAATCTTAATAAAATTGCTCTGGAGCGACAAGGCAAAATCTACGCAAATTGCGGGGTTTTATCAGGCAACAAGCCGCGAAACCCGCACGGCCGCCCGCTGAACCTGAGGTGGTCGCGTTACTTTTGCGACTTGAGCCGGACGAGCGACTCGTCGAGCGATGCTAACCGCGCCTTGAGCTCGGCCAGGCTCGCCCGTTCGGCAGCCACGACCTCGGCGGGGGCCCGCTCCACGAAGCTGGCGTTGGCCAGTTTCTTTTCCTTCGCTGCGACGAAGCCGAAGGTCTTCTCGCGCTCGCGCTCGAGTTTTACCTTCTCGGCCTCGAAGTCAATCAGGCCCGCGAGATCGACGAACACTTCGCAGCCGGCCGCCAGAAATTTGGCATGAGTCTCCGGCACGGCCACGCTGGGCCCCCAGGCGCTGGCCTCGGCGCCCGCCTGCGAGACAAAGTAGGGTGCCAGCGGCGATAGCTCTTGGGCCGTCTCGGCATCACATCGAGCGGCAAACTTCAAAGTTGTCTTTGTCGGTATCGTCTGACGTGCTCGCACGTCGCGAATGCCGGTGAGCAGCTCCTGGAAGCGAGCGAAACGCGATTCGACGGCCGGTTCGCGGCGCCCCATGTCAGCCGCCGGCCAGGCAGCGATCATGATGCTCTCGGCCGGTGCTTCAGCGGCTGTCAGTCCGCGCGCCGGAGCCACGGCGGCCAAGCGCTGCCACACTTCTTCGGTCAAGAACGGAATGAACGGATGCAACAGGCGAAGGAGATTGTCGAGCACGTGGGCCAGCACGCGCTGCGCGGCGGGGCGCTGGGCTTCATCCTGCAAACGCGCTTTGCTCATCTCCAGGTAGAAGCTGCAGAATTC
Organism: uncultured Planctomycetaceae bacterium; assembly: GCA_964495375.1. Lineage (GTDB taxonomy): Bacteria > Planctomycetota > Planctomycetia > Pirellulales > JAEUIK01 > JAIESQ01. Next base: position 7,804 of record CAZBWM010000035.1, read on the forward strand.
GTCCCAAGCGAAAGAATAGAGTTGCCCAGCGGCTTCGGCGAACTTATAGCTTTCTAGCGCCGTGGTCACGGCATCTGTCACAGTGGCCAACCGACTTAGCACCCAGCGGTCTTCGATCGCCAGTTCGTCGTCGTTCACCGTACCTGGCTCGTAGCCGGCCAGGTTCATGATGGCAAACCGCGAAGCGTTCCACAGCTTGTTGGAGAAATTGCGGCCAAACTCGAAACGCTCACTCACTACGGCGCCGCGCGGCAACTGACGGTCGGCGTCCTTCTGAGCCCACTGCGTGCTGAACGATTCGCCACACGAAGGGCATTTGATTCGGGCGTGAGCGCGATTCTCGCGCGTCTGCTCCACCAGCTTCTGGCAATGCGGACACTCGAACTCCACCGGCATGCGGATGTCCTGCGTTTCGGTTGCCAAATAGGCGATGCCGAAGCGCAATGCGTCGGCTCCAAACTTGTCGATCACATCGAGTGGGTCGACACCATTCCCCTTAGATTTCGCCATCGTATCGCCGTAGCGATCGAGAATCTTGGGGTGGATGTACACGTGGCGGAACGGAACGTCTCTCACGTTCGACAGCCCGGTAAGCACCATTCGCGCCACCCACAACGTGATGATGTCGCGGCTGGTGATGAGCAAATCGGTCGGATAGTAGTACTGCAGTTCCGGTGTGGCGTCGGGCCAGCCGAGCGTGCTGTGCGGCCACAGCGCGCTACTGAACCAGGTATCGAGCACGTCCTCTTCGCGCACAAGTGTGTGCGGCGCGAGCGCGTTAGCGGGCAGATCGGCGTCGCGAGCGCAAATCAGCCAGCGATTGGTTTCGGCGTCGCGTTCCCAGGCGATGTCGTCGCGGCCGGCGAACGCGCGCGTGAGCTCTGCCTCGGTGGCTTCGGCCGGCGCGTACCACACCGGAATCTGATGTCCCCACCAGAGCTGCCGGCTCACAGGCCAGTCGCGCTTCTCGCCCAGCCAGTCGAGATAGCTCTTGGCGTATCGCGCGGGAAAGATCTGCACCCGCTCGTCGGTCACCGCGTCCATGGCCGTTTGCGCGAGATGTTGCATCCGCACGAACCACTGATCGGCCAAGCGTGGCTCGATCGGCGTCTTCGAACGGTCGCTGTGCGCCAGCTCGATCTCGCGATCCTCGATCTCCCCCATCAGTCCGGCCGTTTCGAGATCGGCCACAACACGGCGGCGCGCCTCGGCCATCGAAAGCCCTTGATAGGGCCCGGCGTTCTCGTTCAGCGTGCCGTCGGCGTTGAGGATGTTGATCATCGGCAGCTTCTGCCGCTGACCCACTTCGTAATCGTTGGGGTCGTGCCCCGGTGTGATCTTCACCGCGCCAGAGCCCATTTCAGGCTTGGCCCACTCGTCGGCCACCAGCGGGATTGGCCGTTTGAGGAGCGGCAGTTCGAGCTGCCGCCCAGCGCGGGCCATATCGCGCAGCTTCAGCAGCTCTGGCAAGTGCGTGCGGCGGCGCTCGGCGAGTTTTTCTAATTCGGCTTCGATTTCAGGGCGTTCCTTGGCGCTGGCTGCGGCCAGCTTCTCGCGCAGCGTCTTCTCCGCAACATCGAGCGCGGCTGCCGGATCGGGGTGCACGGCCACCGCCGTATCACCCAGCATTGTCTCGGGGCGCGTCGTGGCGATCGTCACAAACCGTGGCTCGCCAGGTTGCGGATCGATGACCGGATACTGCAAATGCCAGAAGTGTCCTTTCACGGTCTCGTGAAACACTTCGTCGTCGCTCACGGCCGTCTGCAGGAATGTGTCCCAGTTCACCAGCCGCTTGCCGCGGTAGATCAACCGCTTGCGGAAGAAGTCAAAAAAGGTATGCCGCACGGCTCGCGCACATTGCTCGTCGAGCGTGAACCGCGTGCGCTGCCAGTCGCAGCTACAGCCCATCTGCTTGAGCTGGCCGAGGATGCGGGCTTCGTACTCGGCCTTCCATTGCCAGATGCGACGCACAAGCTCTTCGCGACCGAGATCGTGGCGGCTTTTCTTTTCTTCGGACAAGAGCCGCCGCTCGACCACGGCCTGCGTGGCGATGCCGGCGTGATCGGTCCCCGGCATCCACAGAGCATTGAAGCCCTGCATGCGCTTGAAGCGCACGATGATGTCTTGCAGCGAGTTGTTGAGCGCGTGACCCAGGTGCAGTGCGCCGGTCACGTTGGGGGGTGGAATGACAATCGAGAAGCGCTTGCGCTCTGCCTCGGGCTCGCTATGAAAGTAGCCGCGATCCTCCCAGAAGCGATACCACCGCGTTTGCGCGGCGCGATGATCGTATTGTTTGGGAAGTTCCTCGGTCGTTGTCGGGGAGGACATCGTGTTCTCGCTGCGGATTAACTCTTAACCAATTCCGGCGCGGAGCGAGGGGCTTTCCGCACTTTATCCTTGTAGAGCTTGTACTCGAAACTGTCGACCAGGGCGAGCCAGCTCGCTTCGATGACGTTTTCGCTCACGCCGACCGTGCCCCACAGGGGGCCATCGTCCTGGCTTTCGATCATCACGCGCACGCCGGCCGCGGTGCCTGCTTCGGAGTTGATAACGCGCACCTTGTAATCGACAAGCCGCATACTGGCCAGGTTCGGGTAGACATCGGCCAGCGCCTTGCGCAGGGCGGCATCGAGCGCGTTGACCGGGCCGTCTCCCTCGGCCACTTCGTGCAGCACGCGATCGCCAACGCGCAGTTTAACCGTCGCTTCGGTCGTCACGGAACCATCTGGGGCACTCTCGACGTTAACGCGATAACTCAATCTCTCGAAGTGCGGCGCGAATGTGCCGGCACATTTCTTGACCAGCAAGTCGAACGAGGCTTCGGCCGCCTCGAACTGATAGCCCTGGTGCTCGAGGGTGACAACCTGCGCCAGCACTTTGTCGAGCAGCTCGCGGTCGTGCGGCAGATCGTGACGATTGGCGAGCGCTTCGATGTTGGAGCGGCCCGACAGTTCGCTCACCAGCACGCGGCGCTCGTTGCCGACGCTTTCGGGCGCGATGTGCTCGTAGCTGGCGGTCGCCCGATTGATGGCGTGCACGTGCATGCCCCCTTTGTGGGCGAACGCGCTTTGCCCGACGAACGGCTGGCCGGGCCGCAGATGCAAGTTGGCCGTTTCGTAGACAAAACGCGACAGCTCGGTCAGATGCTCGACTCCGCCGGGCGAGAGGACCTCGTAGCCGCGCTTCTTCAGCCCCAGGTTGGCGACAACCGATACCAGGTCGGCGTTGCCGCAACGTTCGCCCAGACCGTTGATCGTTCCTTGCACGTGGACGGCGCCCGCGTCCACGGCCGCCAGGGAATTGGCCACGGCCAGCTCGCAATCGTTGTGGCAATGGATGCCGATCGGCACGCCGACCGAGCGGGCGGCTTCGCGTACCAACTCAGCCACTTCCTCGGGCATGCTGCCGCCGTTGGTGTCGCAGAGCACAATCAGCTCGGCACCGGCATCGGCCGCCGCACGGATGGTTTTCCGGGCGTAGTCAGGATTCGACTTCCAGCCATCGAAGAAGTGCTCGGCGTCGTAGATCACTCGCCGGCCAGCCGCGCAGAGGAAGCGCAACGTGTCGCTGATCATGGCCAGATTTTCTTCGAGCGAGACTCTCAAGATTTCCGTAGCGTGAAAGTCGGACGTTTTGCCGACGATCGTCAGCACGGCGGCCTGCGAATCCAACAGGGCCTGCATGCCGGGATCGGCGTCGCACGTCACTCCCTTGCGGCGCGTCATGCCGAATGCGCACACCTGCGTGTGCCGCAGCGGCAACTGCAACACGCGCTGGAAGAACTGCGTGTCCTTTTCGTTCGAGAGGGGATAGCCCCCTTCGACGAAATCGAAGCCCAGCGCGTCGAGCCGCTCGGTGATCAAAAGCTTGTCTTGCAGCGACAGGTTGACCCCTTCCCCCTGGCAGCCATCGCGGAGTGTGGTGTCGTAGATCTGGATGCGGGTCACGGGTTCACCCATTCGATTGGTTTCTACTGGTTAGCCGCGGAGTTTACTCCGCGCGCTAGCGAATTCGACGTGACGCCCCACGAGCTAGTGCGCGGGACAAGTCCCGCGGCTAACGGTTGAGTTGTCGCGCGATCGTTCAAAACTCTCTAGTTTCAACCATTCCATCAACAAAAAAACCCTGGGGCCGGTTTGGCCTCAGGGCTGCTGGCTTGGTGTTTCGCCGCGGCGAGCCTTAAGGCCGAAAGTGGTCTCCAATAATCACGATCCGCGCAATAATCATCGAAGCCCCAACGGGGCAATCGACGATTCGGCGATCGGTGATGCGGGCCATTTTTGGCGACTTTGGCAGTGGTCAGACGGAGCGAAACCTCGGTGCTCAAGCTTAGGTGCGAAGGGTGGCCATGTCAACTGAGCCGAAGGAATGCCGCTTGGGCTGTCGTGTGGCTTACAACTCGACGGCTGAATATCAGGCCCGCGGCCTTCCGAGCGTAGCAAATTGCCACCAGAGCCAGCATTGCTGTTATCAACGCTCGTTCCTCGATTGGGCGTATTTGAAACTAGCGGCGTAGCGGCAACCATCGCATCACCGCAATGTAGCCGAGTGGGCCCTATCGCACCCGCAGCCGAGCGCGAATCTGTGCGGCAACTTTCGGGGCGTCGGCCGCCATGCCATGCAAGAACTCGCTGGCGACGGTGCGGCTGCACGGGATGCCAACAAAGTACAGCCCTGGCCATGAGCGGCATTGTCCATCGTCGGCCAGCGGTTGACCGCCGCTCGCCCGCTCAATCTCCTCGGGCAAGAACGGCATGTGAAAGCGAAAGCCAGTTGCCAGCACCACGATGTCGTAGCGGGCGGTCCAACCATCGGCGAAGGTGGCTTGCCGGCCGTTGAACTTGGTGACTGGTCCCTGCACTTCGACGAACCCCTGTTTGCGATACCTGCGAAAGCCATTGTCGGTGCCGGTGAAGGCGGGCCGCGATCCGCAGCGCTCGCCGAACAACCAACGGGGCAAATGCCGCGTGAGCGGATACGTCCAGCGACGCAGATCGAAGCCCAGCACCTTGGCCCACGAAAACTTCACTTGCTCGCGGCGACTGCTGACGGTGACCTGGGTGCCGGCCTTGGCACATTGCTCGGCGATGGCGATGGCGCTGCTCGCGCCACCGACGATGAGGATCTTCTTGCCGGCCACGGCGGCGTGCCCTGGCCAATCGCGCGAATGAAACACGCGCGGGGTGTTTTGTTTGCGAGCACCTTCGGTCAACCCTTCGATGCGCGGCCAGACCGGGTGATCGCACATACCGGTGGCGACAACCACGGCGTCGTACTTGCGTGGCTGCGGTTCGCCGGCCATGTGGACGACAAATCGGTCGCCCGCGCGCTCGATCTTGTCGATGATCTGCCGATCGGCCACGAGCCCATGATGCGCGGCGTAGCGCGTCAGGTAGTCGCGGTACTCGCCGATGTTGATGTAGCGGGTCGCGGCGTCGATCGCCAGGCCCGGGAGCTGAATCGACTTGGCCGGTGACGACAGCACAATGCCCGCTTCGAGCCGGGCGTACGCTCCACCGACGCGCCCTGAGCGATCGACCAGGTCGGCTTTGACGCCAGCCATCTTCAAGCTGGCGGCCGTGGCCAGGCCTGCGGGCCCCGCACCAATCACCAGCACGCGTGAATGCGGCCGATATGGCTTGGCAACTTTGGGCTGGCGAACCCGCGAGCTGGCGACCGAGCCACGATCGCGAGGGGCCTTGTGGTACCGCTTGGACTTGGTGGCCGGGCGAGGGAGGGTGACCGTGTCGCTCATAGTGGGCATCCGCTGCTTTCGATGGCCGGAGGGATGCGGCCCGAATGTCGTGTCAGCCGCTAACTAGCCCAGCGCGAACTGCCTCGCGATTGTTACATTTTAGCCATCTCGGACACCGGCAAACGGGAAAATTCTCGAATTACGCCGGGCGGCGGATACGCGGGGGGGGCGAATCGTCGGCGTCGTCCGAGTCGTCGGCCTCTAGGTCGTCCTGGTCGTCCTCCTCTTCGGCCCCGTCAAGCTCGTTGGACTCTTCCTCGACTTCTTCCCAATCGCCGTCATCCGTGTCGACATCCTCGTCAGATTCACCGTCGTCTGCTTCATCGTAGGCTTCGTCGTCCGCCTCATCGTCGGCGTCCGGGGCGTCCTCGAATTCTTCCTCCTCCTCGTCCTCGGCGGCGAACGGCGGGTCGTCGATCTCGTCTCCCTCGGCCTCGTAGTCTGCGACCTCATCTTCCGCGTCTTCGACGACGGCCGATTTCTTCTTGCGCGGTTTCTTGGTGGTGGCTGGTTTCTGTTCAGGGGCTGGCAACATCACTCGGCGCGGCGCGGCGGATGCTCCGGCCGCGGCGCTGGCAGCACCCAGCCGATCGTCGGCCGCACCTTCCTCGCCGCTCATCGCCTGCCATTGTTCGATGGTCACCAGCACTTCGCGGGCCTGCGAACCGTTGTACTGGCCGACGACTCCATCCTCGGCCATGTAATCGATCAAGCGGGCCGCACGACCGTAGCCGATGCCCAACGAACGCTGCAACAGCGACACGCTGCCGCGTCCCTCGCGAATCACGATGTCGACCGCCGAATCGTAGAGGTCGTCGTTGTGCCGGCTCGGCCCTTCCTTGGCGTCGGGCGCAGCCGGCTTGAGCGCCACGAGCTCTTGCACGAACTGCGGCTCGGTCGTCCCCACAACGTCGACCACGTGGCTGATCTCGTCGTCGCTGACGTACGCGCCCTGTCCACGCAGCAACGTGCTGGTGCCTGGCCAGAGGAAGAGCATGTCGCCGTTGCCCAACAGCTTGTCGGCCCCCATCTCATCGAGCACGACGCGGCTGTCGGTGCGGCTGGCCACCTGGAACGAAATGCGCGCTGGCAAGTTCGACTTGATGAGGCCCGTGATGACGTCGACCGTCGGCTTCTGCGTGGCGAGCACCAGGTGAATACCCACCGCCCGGCTCTTCTGTGCCAGGCGGATAATGTGCGCTTCGACTTCCTTGGCGGCGGTCATCATCAAGTCGGCCATTTCGTCGGCCACGATCACGATGTACGGCAAGTGTGTCGGAATGTGCTTGCGGTCTTCGTCGGTCTCGGGCTGCAAGCGATCGAACAGCTCTTCTTCGCCCAACTGGTTGTAGACGCTGATGTGCCGCACGCCGGCGCGGGCCAACAGCGCGTAGCGCTCTTCCATCTTGTCGACTGCCCAGGCGAGGATCGCCTCGGCCTTTTTCATGTCAGTGACCACCGGGTGCATCAGGTGGGGCAACCGCATGTAGCTGCTCAGCTCGACCATCTTCGGATCGATCAACAACATTCGCACGTCGTCAGGGCGGCGCGTCATCAGGATCGACATGATGATCGTGTTCAAGCAGACGCTTTTGCCGGTGCCGGTGCGGCCGGCGATCAGCAAGTGGGGCAACGTCGCCAGGTCGACCGTCATCGATTTGCCCGAGACGTCCTTGCCCAGGAAGATCGGGATGCGCATTTTGGCGGCCTTGCCGGCCGACTCTTCAATCACTTCGCGCAGGCGGACGATCTGCCGCTCGGCATTGGGCACTTCGATGCCGACGGTGTTCTTGCCGGGGATCGGCGCCACGATGCGCACGCTCGGCACGCGGAGCGCGATCGCCAGGTCGTCGGCCAGGCTGGTGATCTTGCTCAAGCGCAGGCCAGCTTCGAGTTCCACTTCAAACTGGGCAATGACCGGGCCGGTTTCGACTTCGACCACTTTGACCTGGAAGCCGAAGTTGGCGAACGTGCGCTCGAGGATCTTCGCCTTGCGGCGCACATCCTTCTCCTGCTCGTCGAACTGCATCGGCGTCCCTTCTTGCAGCAACTCGAGCGAGGGGAGCTCGTAGTCGACCGCTTCGACGGGGCGCGTGTTCGCTTCGATCTCGGCCATCAGCGCTTCGCGCTCGGTCTTGCGGGGAGGGCGCACGCGCAGGGCGTCGGCGGTCGACTTCTTCGCATCGTCGTCCGCGGACTTCTCTTCGCTATCATCCGAGTCCGACTCTGCCGCCGCGGTCGTGGCGTCCTCCGCGCTTTCAGACTCTTCGTCGCGGCTGGCCGAACCGCGATTGATGCGCAGTTCGCGAGCGTCTTCGTCCTCGTCTTCCTCGGTGTCTGCCGCCGGGCCGTTGGCCACATCGGTCACAGCCCCCTTGCGAGCCAGCGGATTACGAACCGTGGGGAGCAGTTTGCCAACCTGACTGAGCTGCCCTGCCCCGCGCTGTGCTTGTCGAACGGTGACGCGCGTCGTCGCGGCCATCGTGTTGAAAAGGAAGTAATCGGTCGCCAACACCAGGCCGCCGAGCACGAGCCCGGTCGTCAGGATGTAGACGCCCGCGATTTCGCAATGCGGTTCGAGCAACCCGCGCACGGTCGCGCCCAGGTATCCGCCCGAGCCGATCACGGTCCCCACGGCCAGGCTTGGCACCGCGGCATCGACCAAAGCGGTCCCGCCAATCAGCGACAGTAACCAGCCGAACAGCCGCACGCCGGGCTCGTTGACCGCGTGGCCACCGATCATCACGGCGCCGCAAGCGCCCAGTGACAACGCGAAGTACCAGGCGCCGACGCCAAGCCCTTCGTAGAGGATCGCCGCCGTCCACGCGCCAGCGCGGCCGCAGAGATTGCTGGTTTCCGTGCTGACGGGGTAGACGAGCTTGCGCGGCGCGTCTCCACCGTCGAACGTGGCCAACGACAGCAGCAAAAACGCTGCCGCCGCGAGAAACACAAACGCGACGACACCGGCCTGACGGCTCGGCTCGTGCCGGGCAGAATTGGACGCCATGATGGGGAGCACCGAATTGCGTTAACGCCGATTTGCCGCGGTCACCCTTGAGAGGTGCGCGGGCAAATCGCCATGCCTGGGCGCGTCCATGCCCGAGCGGATCAATCCGTGAGGAGTCATTTCTCAACTTCGGCAGCCGAGCGGGGGCAACTCGCATCGGCGATTTGCCGGGGGTACTGCTTCGCTGGCTGCGACAACGGGCAGAAACCGCGCGGCGGGTATGTTCGTCAGAGTGGCGTGGCAGGCAGGAGCGCCGCGGTCGCAGAATCGTTCCTATCGGAAGTCTAGCACTTTCTAGGCGCTGGGAGATTTCGCGCGACCGGAGCGACAAATCCAATGCATCGATTGTGGTCCAGTAGTGCGGCGTGTAGCGGCTAGGAGGTATTTACCGGGCGCGATGGCGGGCAATTGGCCGAGGTGGGTTCAGCGACCAGCGAGAATGAAAACCCTCGCTGCCGGAGAGCGGGCGAGCACTCTCCGGCGAGCGAGGTTTTTTGCTAGTCGAACTAGCTTCTCAGGCGGCGAGCGTTAGCTCTTCGCCTTGGCCTTGGCGCCGCAGCAGGCTTTCGCCTCGTCGCAGCACTTCGACCCTTCCGTGCAGCACTTCTGCACCGCCGCGCAGCAGCCGAGATTCTCGGCGCAGCACTTCATCCCCTTCTCGCAGCAGCCGAGTCGCTCGTCGGCCACGCAGCAGGCGCTGCCACCGTCGTCGCAGCAGGCGAGCTTGGCCGCACAGCAGTTCTTCGTCTCCGCGGCCGCTTTGCCGGCCGCCGGCTTATCGGCAGCCGCAAAGACGACGACCGACAGCACCAACAGCGCGATGGCCGCGGTGCCTGTGATGAGTTTCTTGTTCATGGCAAATTTCCTTTATTGATGGTTGATGCCGCTGGCGAGCCGATCGCGCGCACCGCGCGCGCAAGCAAGTTCGCCAGCGAAAAAGCACAAGGGACGCTGAACCCGATCGCTGAGTCCTGCTCTGTGGCGAGCTGGTCAGCAATCGGGCGCGCAACCATCAACAACGCCAGACGCACAACTGCACGTGCAGCGGTGGGCCGTCAGGCGCAGGCAGGAAATGATGAACCTCGACCGTAGCCGCGCAGGTCAGATCGCCGCCCGGCTCGCATGGCAAGGCAGTCACCCAGTCGATGCTCGGAGCGGAGTCGAGCTGCGTCAGCGGCTTCTCGGGCAAGGCCGAAACGCTTTGACCGCAGCAGCGCAGACCGGGCTGGCAGGGGCTACCCGAGTGATTCGGCGCGCTCTCCGTATCGCCGCATTCAGAATGGCTTTGGCCCGCCAGCTTGGCACAGCAAGTCGGCGCGGCCCCGGCCGGAGCATCCTGCCCTGCCCACAGGCAGCAGCAGAACGCCTGCGGGCAGGCGAGCACCAGCACGCTGAGGAACACCGGCAATCGGCGCAGAAGGGTAGCCATGACAATCTGATTCTACGCAGTCGGCAGGTATTGGTTCAATTGGATTCGGTCAAATGGGACCTCCGGCGCACTCTTGTGGGCATTTCTCAACGTACGTGGAAAACGGGCGAAGGCCACGGCGAACCAACCACCGCTTCGCGCCTGCCCATGGAAATGGGGGGGAGCGCGGAGAGAGTGCTGGGACGAGAACTGTCGGACAGTCTCCCGATCGCGGGTGCTCGGAGGAGCCGGAAGATGACGCACTGGCGAGCAGTGCTCATCGACCGGCACAAAAACTCAACGAGGCTGCGATCGAGATCGATGTCGACAGTTCGCGGGCATTTCGCCGTGGCAACGATGAATCTTAGGGAGGGAGTGGCTCTCTGTCCAGGGTATTTAGATCAAAAATTTGTATATTTATTTCGCGCGTCTGCGGGACGCGTATCGACCTGGCGCGCACCGCGGAACGGCGCTCCGCCCGATCTGCCGAGCAATGAACTCGGGGGACCACTTGGCAAGCGATGTCTTGGCGCAGGCGGTCCGGCCGGCGCGCACCGCGAGCGCGCTCTCGATCCGAGCGGTTCACGCACGTTTTGGCGTGCGGCCCTCGGGAGCAGCGACTGCAAGGCGGCTGGCCGCCCCGCGCAGCGCAGCGTGAGCGCGGGAGGTGATACTCCTTCAGTTACGTGGATTGGGAATGGAGGGACTCGGCGCGCACCGCCAGCATCCAGCGGCAGGGCGCGCGGCGAGGCCATGGTGTGGTGCCCGCCGATGCGGTGCGCAGCGACGCCGGCACTGGTGCCAGTATTGCGGCGACCGATCGTTCTATTATATGCAAAATAATGAACGTTTGTCAAGGGTGTTTTTGGGCCACCGGGTGACGTGTGCAATGGATCGTGGCATCGTCTTCCAGCCCCTGCGAAACACGGCCAGAATGGCTGTGCCACGATTGATGCTCACCATCAGCAGGGCGCCGCTAGCTTAAGCCGTGTCGAGACCAATGGGCCGAGCCAGCGGCACCCAATGCCGCTGGCCTTCTGAATCGCCAACCGTGGGTGGCCCAGCCGCTTGCCGGCTGGGTCGCGAAGCGACAAGAAGCCTTCTGAAACTGTCGTGCCTCGAGCTGGCCGCGCGGCATGAATCGATTCTTGTGGCTGCGCCAGTTGCTGTTGAGCTCGCGGAGCGAGCGCGCTGCGAGCAGCCGGGCCACCCAGATCAAACGGTTAGCGGCGTTGAGTGGCTACCGAAACGCGGCCGACGGTAGTACGAGCCGTGGTTAACCCGCGATGTGCGGCTAACTGCCCGGTTGGCGCGGCTTTCAACCCGCTTGATTCGGCGCCAGGTCGCGATACAAGAGCACTGCCCCAACAACGGCCGTTGTCAGCAAAACCCCGCCTAAGATCGGCACGAAATTGGCCAAGAGCACCACCACCCCCAGCCCGATCGTGGCCGGCCAATGCTGCCGGGCGAATTGGTGTTTTCGCGGCCGTGGCCAGCCGCGCAGCGACTGTGGGTAGTCGAGATAGTCGCGGCCAAAGACGTAGCCGTCGACGACGATCGCCAGCGGGATCGCGATCATCGAGCCGATCACCGGCAAGCAGTTCAACAGCAGCAGCCCGGCGTTGATGACCAATAGCACCAGGGCCGTCCATAGCGCGTCGAAGATCTGCCGCAGGACGGGGAGCTCGCGCAGCTCGCTAGCCGGAGTGCCGAGCGAAAGCTCCACGCGCCGGGCAAGCACGCTGTTGAACTGATCGGTCAACAGCGCGCCGAAGATCAGCCAGCCGACGACGGTCAACCCGGCCGTGGCCGCCACGAGCCCCAAGATGCTGAGCACTTCACCGGTCCAACCCAAGATGCTGTTCGCGAAGCGGTCGTGGATCGCCTGGCCAAACGCAATCGCTCCCCACACCGCGGCGACGAGCACCAGCAACGTCACCAGGATGTTCAAGATCACCGGCAGAATGCCGTAGCGCCAGAGCGCCGGGTGCTTGTTCAAATAGGCCAGACCGCGAATGGGAGCCGCGAACCCCGCGTAAAACTCGGCGAAGAAACCGCGCGGCGCGCTTGTTTGGCGATTGATCTCGCGGCTAAACGTCGTCGGCGGATCGGACGGCAGGTTGTGGGCCATCGAAATCTGCCCTGGCCGAAGGGACAGCCTTGTGCGCATAACGCGAGGCTGCCTGGTGCGACTCAGTCGGAAGGATACGGCACCGGCTCGCCACCCAATTCGCTGAGTGCATTGCGGGCCGCCCGTTGCTCAGCTTCTTTCTTGTTGCGGCCCCAGGCAGGCTGGTAGCGATTGCGGCCGATCTGGGCCGAGATCTTGAAGCACTTGCTGTGATCGGGGCCCTTCTCGTCGAGCAACTGATACGTAGGCGTGGTGCCGTATTCGCGCTGGGCGAGCTGCTGCAGCATCGATTTGAAATTGCCGCCATGATCGCCACCGGCGGCTGCTTCGATCTCGGGACCGATGTGTTCTCGAATGAACGCGCGGGCCGGCGCATCGCCACCGTCGAGATACATGGCCGCCACGAGCGATTCGAAGACGTCGGCCAATAGCGAGGGGGGGACGGTCGGGTGGGTGGTCATCCCTTTGCCGAGGATCAGAAACTCTTCGAGCCCCAGCGCCTGGCTGATCTTCGCGCAGGTTTGGCGACTGACGACGATGCTTTTGATCTTGGTGAGCTCCCCTTCGAGATTCTCAGGGTAGCTGTGGAAGAGCATCTCGCAAACGACCGCGCCGAGGATGGCGTCGCCGAGAAACTCGAGCCGCTCGTTCGAGGCCAGGCGGTGCTGGGCCCCCGAGGCGTGCGTGAGCGCGGCGCGTAACAGCGACTTGTTCTGGAACGTATAGTCGATCCGCTTTTCACACCGCTCTAAATCCGAGGGAATCTCGATGGCGGTATCCGGAAGCTCGACCGAACGGGTCATGCGAAAGGCTCAGCAGCTTGCTGCATCGAACAACGGCCCCCTGTCGCTGGCAGGGATTACTCTTTACGTAAACCTAGCTGCCAGCGGCATTTTTGTCAATCTTAACAGGATTGGACGCATCCCCCTGCGCGCGTCGAATGGCCGGCAGCAAGCCCGTGAGATTACGTTTCGCAAAGGCTCCGAAAGATCAACGTGCCGTCGCGCAACAGTGCTTCTAGGGCGCGCCGGGTGCGCGTCGTAACGCTAGTGCGGGTGACAGCAGCCGTCGAGTTCGTCTTGTCGACATCGGCCTGAAAGTGGAGAACTCACGCTGACTTCGCCGCGTAGAACGCCACAGGCTCGTCATGGGCGGCGGTTGGGCCATCGACAGATCATGGCGCGAGCTTATCTGTCGAGTGTCGACTGCCGCGGCCTGAAACTCAGCGACGAGCCCAATTCATTTCGCTTTATCAGGATTCATCGGAAAGAAGTAGGAGGTTTTCGCGTATGAGCTCACTAGCCCAACCTGCTCGCTCGCGGCTCGGACTATACACCGCGATCGGGGCCTTAGCGATTGGCGGGGCGCTGCCGCTGGCCTGGTCGCAACAGCCCGAGGCCCGCGAGGCCATCTCCGAGGCCAATCAACTCTCGAAGGCCTTCCGTCAAGCGGCCAATACGGCCATGCCGACGGTCGTGAAAATCAAAGCCCGCACCAAGCAGCGGGAAGTCTCTGGCCGCGCCAGCGGCGAGAACCCCTTCCGCGGCACTCCGCTGGAAGACATGTTCCGCGATTTCAACGGCAACATGCGCGTTCCCCCGCGCGATGGCGTCGGCTCGGGCGTGATCATCGATCGCTCGGGCATCGTGCTCACCAACAATCACGTGGTCGAAGGGGCCGACGAAGTGATCGTCGTGCTGTCGGACCATCGTGAGTTCAAGGCTACGGAAGTGAAGACCGATCCGGAAAGCGATCTGGCGGTTGTGCGTTTCTCGGGTGGTGGCGATCTGCCCGTCGCCAAGCTCGGCGATTCGGACCGTCTGGAGATTGGCGACTGGGTGCTGGCGATCGGCAACCCGTTCGAGCTCGAGACGACCGTGAGCGCTGGGATCATCAGTGGTCGCGGCCGCGAGCTGGGCTCGATCCGCCGCGCGCGCTTCTTGCAGACCGACGCCGCGATCAACCCGGGCAACTCGGGTGGGCCGCTGGTGAACCTCGACGGTGAAGTGATCGGCATCAACACGGCCATTGCTTCTTCGAGCGGCGGTTACCAAGGGGTTGGTTTCGCCGTGCCGGTGAACCTGGCCCGTTGGGTCGTGCCGCAGTTGATCGAGAAGGGCTCGGTCGAACGGGCTTACCTGGGCGTCAAGATCGGCGCGATGAGCTCCGAGCTCGCTCAGCAATTCGGCAGTGACACGACGGATGGCGTGATCGTCGGCGAGGTAATGCCGAACACGCCGGCGGCCGAGGCGGGCTTCCAGGATGGCGACGTGATCACGCACTTCGGCGGCAAGCGGGTACACACCCCGACCGAGCTGACCGAATTAGTCGAGCGGACGCCCTTCGGCAACAAGCAAACCGTGCAGGTGTTGCGCGATGGCAAGCCGCACGATTTGAGTGTGACCGTCAAGCGGATGCCGAACGACTTTGCGCAAGCGGAAGCAGCCGAAGCGGACGAGTCTCCGGAGTCGCCGAAGAAGCGGGCTGCGGCCGGCTCGAAGCTTGGTCTCGAAGTCGCCGATCTCGGCGCCGAAGAGGCCGCGAAGCTCGGCTACGAAGGACAGACGGGCGTGCTCGTCACGTCGGTTGACGAGAATGGCCCCGCCTACCAGAAAGGCATCCGCGAAGGGATGCTCGTCCGTCGCGTCGGGCGCACTGCCGTGTCGAACAGCGCTGAGTTCGAAAAAGCGCTCGCCGACACCACGCTCGAGGAAGGCATTCTGCTGCTCGTCCGCAGTCCGCAAGGGCGGCAGTTCTTCGTTGTCGTGAAGTCCTAACGAGACGGTAGTCGACCGATCAACCACTTCAACAACACGACCCGCGTGGCGAGCACTGGCTTGCCGCGCGGGTCTTTTTTTTGTTGCGTGAGGTAACGTGGCCGTGGCCAAGGCCCCGGTTCGTGGCTATGGCGAGGTCTCTTCGGGCACGAGCGTGTCGGCATCGGCCGAACTTTCGTCGACGGGGCCTGCGCCCGATGTGTCGGCGTCGGGAGCCGGCCAGTAGCTGCCATCTCCTTCGCCGGCTGACTCGCTTTCGTGCGCTGCCCCGGTGGCGTCTTCGCTCGAAGCGTCGGCGTCTTCGGGACCGGGAGCAGGTGCGCTCCTACGGCGTGGCTTGGCGGCCGCTCCGTCGCCATAGAAGCGAGTGGTTTCCTCTGCCGACAGCTTAGTCTCGAGCTCGGCGCACTGAACTTCGGCGCGGAACAAATGGTTGCCCGGCTGCTGCGCCTGGGCTTTGATCGTCAGCACGATTTCTTGCCCGGCGCCGATCGAAGCGAGCGGAGCGAACGTGATCCGCCCGGGGCCAACGTGGTGCTTGCCCCCTTCGATCTGCACGGGCTCGATGCCGCGAGAGAAGAAGGCCACGACGCCGATGCCGGCGGCGCTCTTCGTGCCGCGATTATGAATGTGAATCTCGTAGACCGCTTCCTGCCCGACAGGCACCGGGCCGGAAGGATCTTTGACTTCCAACGACAGGTCGGCGAGGGCCTCGACTTCGGTCGTCAGGCTAAAGCTGTTTTCGAGCTCTTCGTCGGCCGTGGCGACAATCTGCGTCGTGGCGTTACCGGCCGCGGTCAGTTCACAGCGGTAGGTCACCACCCACTCGGCGCCGGGTCGCAGCGTTGCGCTCGACCACTCGGTGCGTTTCGAGTCTTCAGCGACGGTGGCGCCGTCGCTCCCGGAGACGAACGTCGCGCCGGCCGGCAGAATGGCCGCAAGCTTGACGTTTTGCGCCGCCGCGTTGCCGGGGTTGCTGACGTGAACGGTGTAGGTGCCCGCCGTGCCTGCATACAGGAGTTGCGGGCCTTCGACTTCAACTTTGAGATCGGCCCGACGAACGAGCACTTCTTCGTCGACGGCAGCGGTCAGCGAGCCATCGGCCGTGGCTTCGGCCCGCAGACGTAAGGTACCTTGCTGGCGCGCGGTGAGCTCGAGCTCGACGACTTTGCTGCCGCCTGCCCGCAGCGTGCCGACTTCGTGGATCACCGCCTGCGTGTCGCCAGGTGTCGTGGGGAGCAGTCGCACGACGACATGTTCGGCATCCCCGGTGCCGGGATTCGTAAGCGTGAGCTTGTAACTATCGCGTTTGCCAAAGTAGACCTCTTCGGGGCCGACCAGGCTCATCAGCAGCTTGGGTTCCTGGACCTCAACCATCGTGTTGACAGCGACGGGAGACAGCGACCATTCGACTCCCAATTCGATCGGCCGGCTTTTCTTGGGTACGAGTCGCAGCGTCATGCTGGTCTCGCTGTGGGCGCCCAACGAATCGACCAACCACTCGACCCCCGCGCCCCGATCGATCGACTTGGCGGGCCGGACGCTGCCGACGCCTGCCTGGCTGCCAACCAGTTCGGCACCCTCGGGCACGCGCACGGTGACGAGCAGCCCTGCGGCGGCGATCGCTCCCGAGTTCTTGACGACGATGCGGTACGCGGCCGGCATGTCGACCTTGATCTTGCGAGGGCCGACGGTCTCGACACTGATCGCGGGGCTCTGCCGCGTGACGAGCACATCGGGGCCCGCAGCTTCCGCCTCGGCTTCATTTCGCGAAGTGCTCGCGGCCGCTGCGGTGGATTCCCGCCTATCAGACGAAGCCGTGGAACTATTGTCGGGCGTCGATGCGACCGAGGCGCTTGCCGTGTGCGACGATCGGCCGGCGCCACGTCGTGAGCGATTCTGGACGGTCTCGGATGCCGCGCTCGCGTTCGTCGTAGCGCGGCGCGACGAACGCGTTTCGCGAGTCGACGACGCTTGCTCGCTGGCGGGCGCCGTTGCGCCCGCGGTATTTTCTGTGTCACTCGACGAGGTGTCAGTAGCGTCGCTGCTGGGCTGCTCGCTTTCGGTCGTAGAGCTTTCTTCGATCGCAGCGGGCTCATCGACGCCCGCCTCAGTCGACTCCGTCGTGTTACTGCTCGAGGTTGCTGTGCCCGCCCCGGAAAGCAATCGCGACGAGCCGGCACGTCGAGCGCTGGCCAGCCGCTCTTCGAGCGAGTTACCACGGGTAGCCCGCGACGTGCGCGCCGGTTGGCTCGCCACCGTCTCGGTGGTCGCAGGTGCTGCAACCGTTTCGGCGTCCGTGGAATTTGTATTGCTGGGGTTCGTGGCCGACGGTGCAGCCGCGACTGGTTCCATCTCGACGGGGCGCGCCGGAGGGACCAGCTCGTTGGCTGCCGGCATGCTGGAGGCCGGAACGTGTGGTTCACTCGGGCGGCTGGCGACAGACGCCGGCCGCTCCATCCGAGCCGAAGGACTCGACTGGGTTGTAAGTTCTTGTGCCTGAGGCGCCATGGGCTGGGCCTGCATGGGCGGTGTCTGACGCTCGTAACCGGGTTGCGCCGTGCGGCGGCTCGAACCAGCCGGTGCGCCAGATGCGGGCATCATCGAGCCGCCTTGATCCGCCAGGGGCAGCTCGCCGCTGCTGCCGGACATGGTCATTTCACTGGGGAAACCGGAGTTGCCCGATCCGGTGCGTGGAGGCTGTGCCGGGCGTGCCATGTTCGAGCGCGGCGGTCCCACGCGCGAGGGGGCGCCCTGTCCGGGCCAGTCAGGCACGCCTGTGATGCGATCGCGGGGCGGAGCGCCGCCGCGCGAGCGCGGCGACTGCGTCGCGGCCCGCGGATCTTGCGTCACGCGCGTATCATCGTCGCCGCCGAACAGATTGCGACGGAAGCGATCGAATCGCTGCGTGAGCGATGTAGATTTCTCTTTTTCTTGGCCGTGCGCGACACCGCCAAGCAGCAACAGGGCCACGAGCGTGGCCAACGTATATTCGCGGGTGGACATGAGCGCATTCCGCCGGTTCGGTTCGTAATGGGTCGAATCCGCCATCGTTATCGACCGACCGCCCTTGTGGATTGAGTCGACTTTGCGGATTAGTCCGAAAAACCACAACTGCCAGCAGTGCTGCCAGCCCGGCGCATGGGATGCAGGCAGGAAAGGAAAAACAGAGAAGCGGCGAACTGCCAGCTTGCGAGCAAGCAAGTCAACCAAACGCTGGCCCGCTACGGCAGCGGCGCCAGCTCGTCGGGCGCGCGTTTGATGACCTGCCAGAAGCCACTGCCGACAAAACCCGCGATGCCGCTGATCACGGCCGAGGCGCCCGTCCAAACGGCGCACGCCGCGAAACTGACCTGGTGTAGATGGATCAGTGCGAGCACCAGGCAGCCCATGAGCCCACCGATGCCCGCCGCGACCAGAGTCGTCACGTAGCGCGAGCGTTCGAGCGTCGCCTGATGCCGTAGCCGATTCGCATCGGCGCGCTCGACCTGCGCTGGTGACAAAGGCGCCGTGCGGGGCGGATCCGAGTCGCCCGGCCGAGGAGCACCCGGTTCAAAAGTCCGCTTACCCCAGGCATTCGCCGCGACGTGCGCGGCGACGAGCAAGCCAACCCAGATCGCGGCAAACGACCAGACGGCCGGCAACACGCTCAGTGCGGCGAATAACGCGCTGCACAACGCCATCGCGATCAACAGCGATCGCAGGCTGAATTGCGGCGGACGCTCCGGCGGCGACTCCGCAATTGGCAGGGCAGGTTGGCTGGGCGACTCGCTCATAGCGATGGTATCTAGACCGGAAGTAACTTGCCGAGGGTGATTCGCCGGCATTTCGCTTTCATTGTATCGCGCTGGTCGACATTTGACCGCTAGCGAGCGACTGCCGGCGCCTTGACCCCGCCAAAGCAAGTGACCTAGGATCGGCCACAGGAGCGGGCATCCGGTGTGCCAGCCGAGCCGAACCCGCACGCGGCCATCAACGGGCATTTAACGCCATAGGAACCTCATCGTGATCAATTCGTTGCGATTCTCGCGGCAAGAACTCGGCATGGCTCGGGCTGCAAGGCACCGGGCTCGGCTGACATTCTCGATGCGGTTTGCCATGCTGGCCGCCCTGGTCGCAGGCAGCGCGATGAGCGGTCTGATGGTGGGCACGGCCACGGCTGTCGAAAACTGGCCGCAGTTCCGCGGCGCTGAATCGCTCGGGACCGCCGACAACGATCGGCTGCCCGAGCGCTGGAGCGAGACCGAGAACGTGGCCTGGAAACGTCCGCTCCCCGGGCGCGGTTGGTCATCCCCCATCGTCTGGGGCAATAAGATTTTTCTGACCACGTGCGTTAACACCGCCGGCATTGAGGAGCCGACCAAGGGGCTCTACTTCCGCGGTGAGCGTCCCACGCCCGAGTCGATTCACAAGTGGATCGTTTACTGCCTTGACCTCACGACCGGCGAAGTGCTCTGGGAACGGCTCGCGCACGAAGGAGTGCCGCTGAGCTCGATTCATGTGAAGAACACCTTTGCCTCGGAGACACCGGTCACCGATGGGCAGCGCGTCTACGCTTACTTCGGCAACCTGGGTATTTACTGCTATGACCTCGACGGGCAAGCGCTCTGGTCGAAGAAGTTCGAGCCGCATCAGACACGTAATGGCTGGGGGACCGCGGCTTCGCCGGTCGTCTCCGGTGGTCGCGTGTTCATCGTCGACGACAACGAAGAGGCTTCGTTCATCGTCGCGCTCGACGCCGCCACGGGAAGCGAGCTGTGGCGCGACTCGCGCGACGAGAAAACCAACTGGGCCACGCCCTATGTCTGGAAGAACGACCTGCGCGAAGAGCTGATCACCGCCGGCACCAACAAAATCCGTTCCTACGACCTCGACGGCAAACTGCTCTGGGAGCTGGGGGGCATGTCGAGCATCGCCATTCCGACGCCGTTTGCCGGCTTCGGGATGCTGTACCTTTCGTCGGGCTACGTCATGGACAAGCAGAAGCCGATCTATGCAGTGCGGCCCGGCGCCAGCGGCGACATTTCGCTCACCGAGGCCGCCCCCTCCAATCCATCGATTGCCTGGCATGTGGCCGACGGCGGGCCGTATAACACCAGTCCGTTGCTCTACGGAGACTACCTCTACGTACTGCTCGATCGGGGCATGCTGAGTTGCTACGACGCCCACACAGGCGAGGCCAAATACGAGAAGCAGCGGCTGCCTGAAGGCCGCGCCTTCACGGCTTCTCCTTGGGCGTACCGCGGCAAGATTTTCTCGATCAATGAGTTTGGCGTGACCTTCGTCGTCGAGGCTGGCCCCGAATTCAAGCTCCTCTATACGAACGAACTGGCGAGCGAACCGATGTGCATGTCCACGCCGGCGATGGTCGGCGACCGGCTCTTGCTGCGGACGGCCACCGAATTGGTCTGCTTCCAGGAGGGAGCCCGCCTGGCCGTGCCCGCCAAGAGTGAGCCTGCGCAATAGCTGCAGGCGGAAAGTTGTCGGCAGGTTGTCGCGGCTGCGGGATTTCGCGTAGCGGTCTGTCTGATCAGAACCCGCGTCCGAACGGTGTCAGGAACCGATTCAAGCGGCACATCTCCAATCATTCTGCGTCCATTGAATCGGTTCCTGACACCGATCGGGCTGCCCGCTTAGTCGACTGACCGACACCCGGGTTTTTGGTGCGGCTTGATAAAGTCGTCACTGTTTGTAGAATCATTATTAGATTGCTGCAGAACCCGTTTTCGCGAGCAGAGTTAAGGCTCGCAGGTTATCCTGGTACAGGGTGGCTTATCTCAACAGCCATGCTGCCAACCAGGGTCGTTGCCGTGGATGCCGTGATGTCTGAAACCTTTGAGCTCGAAGCCGTTGAAGTCAACCTCTCGCCGCTCGAGCGTTTCGAGGAGTTTCTGCAGAGTCGCGGCAAGCGGGTCACCCAGCAGCGGCGAATCATCGTTGAGCACGTCTTCGCCGGGCACGAGCACTTCGACGCCGACGCCCTGGTCTCGCAGGTGCAGCAGCAAGACCCCCATCGTCGCGTCAGCCGGCCGACCGTCTATCGCACGCTAAGCGAACTGGTCGAAGCGGGCTTACTGCGCAAGATGATGCTCGGCACCCGCAGCGTCTACGAGCACGACTACGGCTATCCGCAGCACGACCACTTGTACTGCCAGCAGTGCGAGAAACTAATCGAGTTTCACAGCGACGAGGTGCGCGAGATCTGCGAAGCGGTCGCGCGGCAGCACCAGTTTCGCGTGTCAGGGCACCGTTTGATCGTGCTGGGGACTTGCCCCGACTGCGCCCGGCCGCGCCGGCCGAAGCGCCGGCTCGACCTCGTTTGATTACGGCGTCTGTTCGCAACGTCTGATTGCCGCTGCTGGTCGCTGCGTCGGATCGACGCGCGTCGGTTAGCGCCGGATCGGGCCGCCGGTCACCGGCTCGAGGAAGCAGCGACGCAACCGATCGATGAACGGATCGCCGTGCGACACTTCGCGGGCGAACGTGCTCAGCTCATCGAGCCGCAAGTTCCATAAGCGAGCTGTGCGATCGTCGCCAGCCGTTACCAACCAGTGATTGTCGGAGCTGACCGCCAGGCACTGCACCGCGCCGTTGTGACCACGCAGAATGATCGGCCACGAGGCAACCGCCGGATTCGTGAGATCCCAGATCCGCGCCGTCTGATCGAGGCTGCCCGTCACCAGGCGGCGTCCGTCGGGCGTAATTGCCAGCGTTTGGACCGACGCGGTGTGACCTTCAAGCACGTGTGAGTTCGCGCTCGGGTCAGCGGCGGTCAGATCCCACACGCGGGCAGTCTTGTCTTCGCCGCCTGTGACGGCCCAATGTCCGTCGGGGCTGATCGCCACGGCGCGAATCCAACCACGATGCCCGGCGAGCACCACCGACTCGCGGCTCGGATCGGCCGCGGCCAGATTCCAAACGCGGGCCGTGGCGTCGAAGCTGCCGGTGATCACCAGCCGGCGGCTCGGCGCGATCGCCACCGACTGCACCGGCTCGGTGTGGCCCGTCAGCACGATCGCCGTCGAACTGGGGTCGACCGCTTCGAGATCCCACACGCGGGCCGTGCGATCGAAGCTGCCAGTTACCAACCAACGGCTATCCGGGCTGATCGTGGCAGCCTGGATCGACTCTTCGTGCCCGACCAACACGCGGGCGCTGGTGCCGGGATCGGCGGCGGTCAGATCCCAGACGCGGGCCGTGTTGTGCTTGGGGGTGAAGCCACCGCCGGTGCTCACCAGCCAGCGCCCGTTTGCGCTAATGGTGACCGCGGTGATACGACCTTCATGGCCTCGCAAGATCGACACGGCCGTGGCCGGATTCTTGGCGTTCAGGTCCCAAAGCCGCACGGTGCCGTCGTAGCTGCCGGTGGCCAACCAGCGACAATCGGGGCTCATCGCTACGGCGCACAGTCGGCCTTCGTGACCCGCCAACACAATGGGCGCCGCAGCGGGATACTTGGCGGTGAGGTCCCACAAGCGGGCGGTGCCGTCGTAACTGGCCGTGACTAAGAGCCGACCGTTGGCGCTGACAGTCACCGACGAAATGCGATCGGTGTGGCCGGCCAGTGGGCGGTCGTCGAGCGTCAGCAGGGCGTCGCGCAGCGATTGCTCGGCGGCAGGCGCCGGTGGTTCGTCGGCTTCCATCGCCATCGTGACCGCTTCGCTCGCCAAAGCGATGCTGCGCTGCGGGGCCTCGGGCAACAGCTCCTGCGATTCCTCGCTGAGCCGGGTGGCCACGGCCATGCGGACGCGGCGTTCGGCGTCGTTGCGTTCGGCGAGTGTTTGTTCGCAGCGCTCGTCGGCGGCCACGATCCGCTCTTGGGCGACCCACAGGGTGTCGGAGACGCGCCAGGCCATGATGCCACTCGCCAGCGCCGCGCCGACGACAAGCATCAGCGAAGCCGCCAGGGCGAAGCTCGGTCGATACCCCTTGCCCATCACATTACTCATCGCGCTGCGAGCAGGCGCGGCGCCTAGTGGCATCGGCGGTGGCAAGGGTGGCGGCTCCATCGGCGCGGGAGCAAACTCCGCAAGCCGCGGCTCGGTCACCCACGGCGATCCGTGCTCGTGAGCCGACTCGACGGTACGGCGAAGGCGCGTCGGCGGCACCGGCTCAACGTGCCGCGGCCCACTGAGTCGTGAATCGCTGTGTCTTGAATCGCTGTGCCGGGCGTCGACGCCGACGCTCTCGGGCGAAAAGCGGAGCTGGCACTCGCCGCAGGTGATCACGCGATCGCCAAACAGCTCGGCCGCATCGATGGGGGAACAGCAGAGCGGACACGACATCCGCAAGGCGGCGGCCTGCGGTCGTCCCCCGACCACCGAGTACTTCGACTTCGGAAACGGCGTCATATAGTTTGCGCCCAAGCCACGTTGTCGCTTGCGGTCGGAGCCTTGCGATCGGCACTGCCCGAGGACCGCGTATATCCCGTTAAGCCAGCAGAATCCGTGTGCATCGGATAATGCTCACTACCTGAAATCGGTTCGCGCCGGGGTCAACCATCCAAATTCGCCACCGCGCAGCGTATTCGGTACATCCGTTACCTGCTGGCGTGATCGGCACGATCCGCACCGCTAGCGGTGCTACTAGCGAACGAGATTACGCCCAGGAGTGGCTGCCCGGGCGGCGACCTTGCCGGTTAGCGGGACCGGGCAAAGGCTGGCCGCACGAGCCGCTCGCCGCGGCAGTCTTGCCAGTGGCCGAGCGCTCTGGTTTGCCTCGAATTGCCTTGGTGTGGCTCGAATCTGGGAAAAAATGTTTTGGCGATTCTACGGCAAATGGGTAGGCTGACTTTCATCTGCTCCGCGGCACTCGCGGCGCAAGTGGTGCGCCGGCCCGCTGAGCCAAACAGGTCTTAGGGTCAATCGATGCCCATCAAGAGTTGGCGCTCGCTGTGGTGGCAGCTCAGCCACTGGACTCCTTCTTGGAATCAATCGGTGCCCGCCTATAGCTCGACTTGGCAAGCCAATCGAGCCCGTTTTCAGGCGGCCCGGCAGCGCGAGCTGCACGACGAGCAGCGGATGCTGATACGTCGGCGCCAACAACGGACGATGCCGCGATCACGGCTGGGGAGCGGTTCGCGGCCCGACTCGACGGGCGTCATCTAGCGAGACGGGCGTCAACTAGCCATTCGTCCGACGTGCTGAATTATTCAGTCGCCGGAAAACTCGTCCAACGCCTCGACCAGGCGGGCGAGCATGTCCGGCGTGTGCGCTGACGACAAACTGATGCGTAGCCGCGCGGTGCCATCGGGCACGGTGGGCGGACGAATCGCCGGCACCCACAGCCCGCGCTCGGCGAGCCGCGCGGCCAGTGCGAGAGTCGGCTCACTGGGGCCAACGATCACCGGCACGATCGCGCCGACTTCCGGAAGATTGGGCGCACGCAAATCTGTCGAGCCGTTTGAAGTAGAGCCCGAACGCTGCACGCCACGGGGTTGATCGACCACCGAATCGGCTGACAGTCGCCAGCCTTGTGCGGCCAGGCTGCGCACCAAACCGCTGAACCGCTCTTGCAGTTGCTCGCGTCGCTGCGGTTCGGCGGCGATCACGTCAAGCGCGGCCAGTGCGGCGGCCGCGGCGGCCGGTGTGCCGGCGGTCGAAAAGACATAAGACCGGGCACGATTGGCTAACCAATTGATTAACTTGTGCGACCCGACGACGAACCCGCCCGACGAACCAAGCGACTTGCTCAGCGTGCCGACCCGCACGCCGACGCGCTCTTCGACGCCCTGCGCCTCGCAGACTCCACGTCCGCTGGCCCCGACAACTCCCAAGGCATGCGCTTCGTCAACCATCAGCATCGCGCCAAAGCGCTCGGCCAATTCGCACAACTCTGGCAGCGGCGCGGCGTGACCATCCATGCTGAACAGGGCATCGGTGACGATCAGCCGCCGGCGCGCGGTTCGTGCTGCGCTTGAGCCGAGCCGGTCTGCCAACGCTTCGAGATCGTTGTGGTGATAAACTTCGATCGCGGCACGCGACAGCCGGCAACCGTCGATCAGGCTGGCGTGGTTCAACGCATCGCTGAACACCAGATCGCCGCGACCGACCAACGCACCGATGGTTCCCAAGTTCGCGGCGAACCCGGTCGGGAACAGTAGCGCCGCCTCGGAGCCCATGAACTCGGCCAGCCGAGCTTCGAGCCGCTGGTGAGCGGGGTGCCTACCCGTGACCAGCGGGCTCGCGCCGGCCCCCCAACCTTCGTCACGAGCAGTCGCGGCGGCGGCGGCCACGACCTGCGGATGATCGGCCAGGCCCAAGTAATCGTTGCTGGCGAAATTGACGTACGTGCGGCCGTCGACCTCAAGATGCGCCGAGTCGACGCGGCGGCAGACGCGGCGCGTGCGCCGTAAGCTTCGTCGATCAAGCTCCGCCAACTCGTCATCGATCCAGTCGAGCGAGTCGCACTCAGTCGCTGGGCCCGGTGGTTCTGTCATGTCGTCAATCGTAACAGGTGCCGGGCGAGAGTCAGGGGGCTGGAACAGGCTTCAGACTTCAGACGACAGGCTTCAGGCTTCAGACGACAGGCTTCAGACGACAGGCTTCAGACTTCAGACTTCAGGCGGCAGGACGTCAGGTTGCAGACTGTGGGCCGCCCGCTCGCATTGAATCGCAAAGCGGCGCACGACAACCACCGGCCTCTTCTATAAAGTGTTCCGGGATTTTGCGTCCTAACCGTCCTAAGGCCGTAAAAACGGCACCTAACTCATTGTTGTAAAAGCACTTATCCTTAGGACGCAAAACCCGAATCGCTTGCGTCCTAGATCGTCCTAACGGGGCCGTTTTGCGTCCTAAACTCCCCCTTACGCATACCCATGAGCCCGGAACCAATCCCAGGCCGCCGCGGCCGCTGTGCGAACATCGCCCGGCTCGTAACCCAGCTCGGCCACCGCCCGATCGCAGCAGTAATGATGCTCCAGCGCCGACATGGCAGTCGACGCGCTGTTGACGTCGGGCTCGCGACCGGTGATCCGCCCCCAAGCGCTCCCCAAGGCGCCGGCCGCCCGCAGCCAGCGTGGTCGGGCTCTCATGATCGGCCGCCGTCCACCGGTGACTTCGGCGAACAAGCTCCAGGCCTCGAAGTAGCTCAGAGCCGGGCCGCCGAGGATGTAGCGCCGCCCCGTCTGACCGCGATCCAGCGCCGCGAGCACTCCTTGGGCGACATTCCGCACGTCGCAAAAATCGTTGCCGCCCGGAGGGGCGATCCAGCTTTGCCCTTTGGCGACCGCCAGAATCATCCGCCCCGACGACGGCTTCCAATCCCAAGGCCCCAGTACGTAAACCGGATTTACGATCACGGCGTCGAGCCCGCGCGAAACTTCTTCGAGCAGCGCCTGCTCGGCCGCGCGCTTGGTGACGACATAGGGACTTTCGACATGCCCGCCGATGGGTGACTCTTCGTTGGCGGGCTGGGCGCGGGTGCCGATCCCCAGCGCATCGACGCTCGACACGTGGACCATCCGGGCGCGGGCCTCGCGCGCGGCCTGGGCGACGTTGCGCGTTCCTGCGACGTTGATCGCTTGCTGCTGGTCGAGCCCGGTCCAGCCGAGGTGGACCATGGCGGCGGCATGCACGACCCAATCGATCTCTTGGGTGGCCGCCACCAACGATGCAGCGTCGCGGACGTCTCCCGAGGCAATTTCGACATCGAGCCCGGCAAAGGGGCGCGCGTCGGACGTGGCGCGTGCGAGCACGCGCACCTGATGCCCGCGGTCGAGCAACAGCCGCGCGCAGTTATTGCCGACGAGTCCGGTACCGCCTGTGACGAGCGTTCGCATGGATCAGAGTTTGGCGGATGCGCGGCGAATCGGCAACGGTCGCGCGAGGGGCCACACAGTAGCAGATTGAGAGAGAGTAGGCCGCGAATCTTAGATTCGGAGGGCGTGCTTCTCGGTCTGGCGCTGATCAATGGCGGTGATCAACTGAATGGCCAACATCGCGGCGAGCACATTCAATACCGAGCCCACGATGGAAAGTCGCGCGGCTACGATCAGCTTGTCGACGGATTCAGTAGGCAACGGTAGGCGGCTGGAAAAGTTGGAGAAGACAATGGAAATCAACCACGTCGCCCACCAGAAGCGGACAAGAAATGCTACCGGCGCGCGACGCCACAGCGTGCCTCGAACTTCAGTAACCAACGGATCGCTGGCGCGCCAGATTTCAGTCGTGGCGACATAGGGAACCACGATATTGAGGAGCGGAATAAACCAGTAACCGACAGCCCAGCCTGGCGAAAGGTAGAGGCGAGCCGCCCCGAGCGCCGGCAGATTGCGATAGACGCGATGAAACCACGTGCAGAAACTGATGATGGTGGCGAGCGCCAGGACAGCCTCCGCCAGTGCGACGAACGCGTGACGCAGTTCATTAGCACGAATCAGTTCGGCGTTGAAGCCGGTTTTATTCTGCAGCGCGTCAAGGATCGAGATTCGCCACCCGTTCGAGAGAATCGAGAGGCAGGACAAGAGGACGCCGCATCCGAGTAGCGCTCGCGTCCAGTTCGCGCGGGTGTTTCCCGAGGCAAAGGGGACAACATCAACTGTGTCGGGAGATAGTTGCGTCGTGGAGTCTAGAGGCGGCGGGCTTTCGTAGGGGTTACTCGACATTGCTCAGCGACCGGCTCGTCGGTTGGAAGTGCGATCACCCCGGTGTCAGTTCGACGGCGACCGGCTGGCCCTGGCGGAATCGCTGCTCGTATTTTACTTCCTGGCGACGATCGATGGACGTGATCATAGCGATGGCGAGTAGTGCCGCGAGAATATTCAATGCGGCGCCCACGATCGACAGCCACGAAGAGCTGATCAGCGATTCGATCGACTCGGTTCCCAGCGAAATTCGCATGGAGAAGTTGTCGTAGATATTCGAAATCAACCAGATCGCCCACCACGACCCGACTAACACGGAACCAGGGCGCCGTTGCCAAGCGGTGCCCCAGGTTTCATTCAATGCGGGGTCGCTCCCGCGCCACATTTCTCCGGCAGCCTGAACCGGGCGCACGAGGTTTGCAAAAGGAATGAACCAGTATCCGACAACCCAGCCAGGCGTGAATCGTAGCCCGGCCGCGCCCAGGGCGGGCAGATTTCGATAGACGCGGTGAAACCACATCAAGAACAACACAGCGGTTGAGATCAAGATGGCGAGTTCCGCGAGAGCGATCAGGCCGACTCGCGCATCGTTCATCATCAACGCTTCCTCAGACGCCTGACCGAACTTGGCCCGCTCCAAAAGCGAAATCTGCATCCAATAGGAAAGCGCTGCGACGCATGACACCAGGATGTTGAATCCCAGCAGAACCTTGGCGACCACGGCACGTCGATGCCCCGATTCGAACGGCAGGATCGTAGCGGGAAGCTCTGGTGGCATCGGAGTCGCTTCGATCGGCGCTGGACTTTCGTAGGGATTGCTCGACATGGTATGCCCACTTGAAAGAGGTGATGTGATGCGACTGGAACGTGAGGTCGGCAAATAGAATATCGCCTCCGCGCCCGGGACACCACCAATGGCAGCCGGTCGCGCACGCCCGTATAACACAACGCAACCTGGCACGTCGGGAATTGTGATGCGTGCCTGTCGGTTTTCTGTCGAGGATCTTCATCATGCGCCAAATTCTTCGATCGAGTCTCAGGTTGCTGGAAATCGTTTTCGCAGCGACCGACTGCCAACGTCGCATGACTTCGCCGGCTCGCCTGGCAGGGCGCCGCCGCACGCTGCACTGCTGGGCAAGCCAGCAGTGGCACCCAGCGCCGGCGACCCTTGATCGGGGTGGCCCGGCTGCTCGCAGCCGGGTGGCGCAGCCACAAGAATCTGCTCTTGCCGCGCGGCCCATGTCAGCCGCGTCGATTTCAGATGGCTTCTTGTTGCTTCGGCCGATGATGCCAATCTCGCGGAGCGAGTGTGCCGGCAAGCGGCTGGGCCACCCATTTCGCACCATTCGAAAGGTTATCGGCGTTGAGTGGCGGCCGGGAAGCGTCCCAACGCTAGTTCGAGCCACTTCCATCGCGCTGGCGATCGCAATGATGATCGCACTATTCGGCGCAGCATCGTCAACTCACGCCGCCGACATCAAGAAGACCGAGCTCTACCAGCGGATGAAGGCCGCGCTCGATGCCGTGCCGGCCATCGACACGCACGATCATTTGCGCCCCTTTGGCGAGCTGCCGAACAAAGACGAAACCGACGCCGGCTTGCAGATGACGCTGCACAGCGTGTTTGCGGGGAGCTACTACCCGTGGATCAATAAACTCAGCGCCTGGCCCAACGGCAAAGGTTTCGACCAATGGTGGAAAGTCGCGCAGCACGATTTCGACAACGCCCGGGCGACGAGCTTTTATCGCTACCTGCTGCCGGCGTTTCAGGACCTGTATGGCGTCGACTTCGATACGATCACGGCCGCTCAGGCCAAGTATCTCAACGATCGGATTGTGGCCAACTATAAGGACGATCGCTGGCTCGTCGACGTGATCACGCGGCGGGCGAACATCGAGTTGATGTTCATCGACCCCTATTGGGCGCGGCTGAAATTCGAGCGGGCCTACCAGTTCGCGGTACCGGTCCTCAACGTGACGATGATCATTCAGGGGAGCCACGCCGAGCGGTTCGACAACGTGCTCGACAGCCCGTACGTGTTCGCCGAGCGGGAGAAGATGCCCTGCACGACGCTCGACGAGTATCTGGCCGTGATCGATCGCATTTTCCAACGGGCCGTGCAGGCTGATACCGCCTGCCTGAAGTCGACGCTGGCCTATCAACGGACACTCGAATTCAAGAACGTCTCGAAGGAGCGGGCGGCGGTTGCATTCGGCAAGAAGCCCGACGAAATCACGCGCGAGGAGCAGCACGACTTCGAGGACTTCATGCACTGGCGGATCAGCGAGCTGAGCGCCAAGCACGACCTGCCGTTCCAGATTCACACCGGGCAGGCCCGCATCCAGGGTTCGAACCCGATGCTGTTGGTCGATCAGATCGAGGACAATCCCAAGACGAAGTACATTCTGTTCCATGGCGGTTTCCCCTGGGTGGGCGAAACCGGCGTGATCGCGATGCGATATAAAAACGTCTGGATCGATTCGGTTTGGCTGCCGCTGTTGAGCTACACGATGGGCAAGCGGGCGTATCAGGAATGGCTCGAGGCGGTGCCGTCGAACCGCATCATGTGGGGGGCCGACACCGTGCAGGCCGAAGGGATTTATGCCGCCACCGAATTCACGCGGCAGTGCTTGACCGAAGCGCTGGCCGAAAAAGTCGACCGCGGCGAACTGCGGGAGGAGCATGCCTTGCGGATCGGCCGGCAGGTGCTGCGCGACAACGCGCTGGAGCTGTTCCCCAAGCTGCGGCGGCAACTGTGGCGCACCGATGGATCGGAGACGGCGGCCGCAAACAGATAACGGCATTGGAGGTGCCGTCCGCTGACGGATGGGTGCCATGCTCACGCACTGAAACGAAACATGCCCACGTGCCGAACCGGGTGGAATGGCATTCCATAAGTTGCGCGTGATCCGTCGCGTGAGCATGCCACAACGTCGGGACGTGGGCATGGCACCCCAAGCCGAATCACGGCGAACAAATCATGCAATCGCAAACGTATCGAGAGGGATTCATGTCGGCCAAAGCATCGGCAACAAGTAACGATAACGCGCGGCAGCGCTTTGCTGGCCGCGTGGCGATTGTCACCGGCGGTGGGCAAGGGATCGGGCGAGCCACGTGCGAGGCGCTGGCCAGCGAGGGGGCCGCAGTCGTCGTGGCGGAGCGCAATGCGGAGACTGCCGCCGAAGCCGCCCGCGCGATTGAAGCGGCTGGTGGCCAGGCTTTGGCCGTGCCGACCGACGTGGCCAACGAGGCCAGTATCGTCCGGATGGTCGCCGCGGCGATCGAGCGCTTCGGCCGCATCGACGTGCTGGTCAATAACGCCGCGGTGTTCATCCTGCGGGGGATCGACGCCACGGTCGAAGAATGGCAGCAGATCCTGGCTGTCAACGTGATCGGCCCCGCGCTCTGCGCCAAACATGTCGTGCCGCACATGAAGCGGCAAGGCGCCGGCGCGATCGTCAACCTCGGTTCAATCTCGAGTTTCATCGCGCAACCCGAGTTTGTAACGTACAACACCACGAAGGGGGCGATCGCGCAGATGACGCGCTGCATGGCGCTCGATTTGGCGCCGCACAAAATTCGCGTAAACGCGGTTTGCCCTGGCACGATCTGGACGTCGATCGTTCAGCAGCGAGCGGCCGAGCGTGGGCTCGACCGGGCGGCGGCCGATAAACATCCCGACTTTGGCGCCTCGCACATGATCGAGCGCTGCGCGGACCCGGCGGAGATCGCCCGGGCGATTCTGTTCCTGGCTTCGGACGAGGCCTCGTTCGTGACGGCCGAATGCCTGATGGTCGATGGCGGTTACGTGGCGCGTTAGACAACCACGAGATCGCCTGCTACTTGGGAACGGCCGAAGAATAACTTCCAGTTCTCCCGTCCCCCTCACCCTGCCCTCTCCCGCGAGGAGAGAGGGGGAATGGGGAGAAGTTATTCTTCGGCCGTTCCGTACCCCCCACGTCGGCAACCGAGCGCGCCCCGTAGCGCGCTCGAGCGACCGAACATGGGCGCTACGCGGTCTAAAGCATCGGGCAAGGTTCAGCCGCACCGAACTCCGGCAGCGGCTCGACCGCGGGGAATTCGTGGATCGCCCGCATGATTTCTTCGCGATGGATGGGCACTTCGCGTGGTCCTTCGAAGCCGAGACGCACGCGATCCCCCCGAATCGCGACCACCGTGACGACGATGTTTTCGCCGATGCAGATCCGTTCACCTTCCTTGCGGCTCAAAACAAGCATAGGTCTGTCCTCCGTGTTGTGGAATTCCGCGTAGTGAATTGCGGTGCTTCCCTGTCCTGCAAATCTGACAATCGAACTAGTCCGTATTCGCTGATCCCGTGCGGGGCTTTGGGTACTGCACAGGTAGAAAATCGATTTAACCAACCTCGACTCGATTGGAGACCTCGTCAACCCCCACAATATGGCCTACCGATGCCTGGGCTAGTTGCTTCAAGTAGAAGCTGGCAACGCGGCCGTGGAGCACCAGCACTCCTTCGTGAAAGGTGCAAGCAACGCCGTGGAGCGCCGAGTAAGGGCTGGCCATCAGCCGGCGGCGGGCCTCGCTCAGGCAGTGCATTTTTTCGTGAACCGGCGAATTGGCTCCGGCGCCCAGCGAGCTGTCGGCCGCTAGCAGTCGGTGGGGCGCGGGGCTCGCATGGTGTGTCTTGGTCCAAGTCGCTGATTCACGATGCATCAACCTGTCTCCCAAACAATCTTTAGGTTTCGTCTGCCGTATCGCGGCCGTTTTGACGCAGGCCTTACTGGCGTAATACGTTGCCGCGAGGGGCCGGTTTGCGTTGGCGCTTTTGTGTCGTTCTCGCCGCGTTGAAGGAGCATATCGCGTGCCGTGCGGCGACGCGTTCACGAAGTTCATGGGACGCGAACAAGGCTTTCGCGTGACGACAATTCGATTCCGAAGCGGCGCTAAGTGTTCGGGCGAAAAGACCCTGCGGATTCTGGCAATCACTGCTGTCAGAAGGCAAAGCCAGGTACCGAATGGAGGCAAAACTGCCGCAAGTAGTATGCGCGCATGAAAGCGGTTGGCTGTGCCAATTTGGCACCTCGCCGCGGGAGAACTGCCAATCCTGCGCCCGTGGCGCATTGCCAAAGAGTAATGAGAATTAAGCGCCGAGCGTCGAATCTGCCAAGCTAGCACACGCGTCGGCGACACGGAGATTAGCGGCCATGCCCTCTTGCGCTATTCGGCCGACAGCACGCCGCGCACAATCGATCGCAAGCGCGGCTCAGCCACGGCCGCCACGGCCAGAATCTCTTCGATGTTGGCCGGCTTCAAGGCATCGGGCAGACAGATATCGGTGACGATCGACAACCCCAGCACGCGCAAGCCCGCGTGAACGGCGACAATCACTTCGGGCACGGTCGACATGCCGACAACATCGGCGCCGATCAAACGCAGAAAGCGATACTCGGCGCGGGTTTCGAGATTCGGCCCGAGCACGGCGACGTACACGCCGCGATGCGCGACAATGTTTTTGACCCGCGCGATCTCGAGCGCCCGAGCGCTCAGCACCGGATCGTACGGCTGGCACATATCCGGGAAGCGCGGGCCGAGCCGGTCGTCGTTCGGGCCGACCAGCGGATTGGAATTCAATAAGTTGATATGATCGTCGATGACGACGATGTCGCCGGCGGTGTAGTTGGGGTTCATGCCGCCGCAAGCGTTGGAAACGATCAACAGCTCGGCCCCGAGCGCCGCCATCACGCGCACGGGAAAGGTGATCTCGGAGAGGGAGTAACCCTCGTAGGCGTGAACGCGTCCTTCCATGGCCAGGACGTGCTTGCCGCACAATTCTCCACAAACCAGCCGACCGGTATGGCTGATTGACGTGGTTCTGGGAAAATGGGGCAACTGATCGTATGGGATCGTGGCCGCGGTATTGATTTCGGCGGCCAACCCGCCGAGACCGGTCCCCAGGATGATGCCGGCGTGCGGCTGCTGGGGCCACTGGCGGCGGATGGCGTCGGCGGCTTCTTCCACTCGCTGGGCGAGGCCTTGCATCGGGCGTGCTTTCGGTCGAGGCTTTAGTGACTTACGGATCAATTGCTGCGGACCGCCGGGGTCCAAAGCGTCGCGCAGTCTAGCCGCGCGGCGATTGCCCGACAACGGGCGGAACTGAGGTCGAACGATGGGCGGATCAATGAAACTGGGATCGCTGAAGCTGGGGACGGTCGCCGACATCGGCATTTTCGTCCATTGGACGTTTTCGATTTTGATTGCCTGGGTCTTGCTGTCGGGCTTTTCGCGCGGCGGCAACCTGGCGGCCGGCATCAGCGCCGTGGGCTTCGTGATCGCCGTGTTCGGCTGCATTGTGCTGCACGAACTGGGGCACGCGCTCACTGCGCGGCGGTTCGGCATCCGCACGCTCGACATCACGATTTTGCCGATCGGCGGATTGGCACGACTGGAGCGGATGCCTGAAGACCCCAAGCAAGAACTGCTGGTGGCACTGGCCGGGCCGGCCGTGAACCTGGTGATCGCCGTGGTGCTCGGCGCGATTCTCGTGGTTGTCGGACTGGGCTCGACGCTGATGACGGGCGACTTTGTCAGAATGCCATTGCTGGCACAGTTGGTTGCCGTCAATCTCACGCTATTGGTGTTCAATCTGATTCCGGCGTTTCCGATGGATGGCGGTCGCGTGCTGCGGGCACTGTTGGCCACGCGTTACGACTACAATCGGGCAACGCAGATCGCGGCGCGAGTGGGGCAATCGCTGGCCATCGGCTTCGGATTCGCCGGCTTGATGAGCGGTCAGTTCATGCTGGTGTTCGTGGCGCTGTTCGTTTATCTCGGCGCGCAGGCCGAAGCGCAGCAAGTCGAGACGAGGTCGACCATCCGCGGCGTGCCCGTGCGCACCGTGGTGATCGGCGAGAGCCGGGCGCTGGCCCCCACCGATACGTTGACGCACGCCGCCAGCGAGCTGTTGGCGACGTCGCAGATCGACTTTCCGGTGGCAGCCGAGGGCCGGGTGCTGGGCCTGCTGACGCGACACGATTTGATTCGTGCGCTGGCCGCCGGCCGGCGCGACGACGCCGTGGCCAACGTGATGCGCCGCGATTTGCCGGTCGTCGAGGACGACGCGCCGCTGGAAGCGACCTTTCGCCGCATGCAGGAGCTGGGAACGAGCACGCTGCCCGTCGTACACCATGGCCGCCTGACCGGCATCGTCACGCTCGAGAACATCGGCGAGTACCTGATGCTGCGCTCGGCGCTCGATGACGCCGCGAGCGCCGGCGCGGCCGGGCAGCCGCCCGCACGCGGTGGCAACGGCTCTGCACGCTAAGGGCCGGGCGGCGCGGCGGCGGGTAGCGCGTTTCGTCGATTTGGCCGGCGTTCGGGTAACGTCGCGTTCGCGCGCTCCGCCGACGTTGCCACACCCAGTCGCCGGGTGTTATAAAAGCTGCAACATCCGTCAATTGCGCGTCGTGCCAACGGCCTGCCGCTTCAAGCGATTGGGCAATACCGAGAGGGAGAACTCCATGCGCCGCTTTGCGTGCTTTGTGTTGGCGGTTTCGTTGGCCCTGGTCCTCGATCGCGTCGCGCAGGGAGCCGAAGCGCAGAGTACCTCGCCGGTCAAGATTGGCGATCGCGTCGCCGACTTCACTTTCAAGGACATCCGCTTCCTGCCGCGCACGCTGGCCGACTTCGGCGACCGTCAGGCGTATGTGATTGTGTTCACGAACATCGACTGCCCGCTGGTGAAGCGTTATCTGCCGCGACTGGCGGAGCTCGAGCGCGAGTACCGCGAGCGGGGGGTGCAGTTCATGGCGGTCAACGCGGCGGCTGACGACTCAGTCGTCGAAATTGCCTATCAAGCGGTGAAGGCCGACGCGGAGTTCCCCTTCACCAAAGACTTTGACGGTGAGGTAGTGCGAGCCCTCGGCGCCGAGCGCACGCCTGAAGTGTGCGTGCTCGATGGCGAGCGCCGGCTGCGCTACCGCGGACGCATCGACAGCCAGTACCGCTTGGGTGGTGTGCGCGAAGGAGAAACGCGCGAAGACCTGAAGCTGGCGATTGAAGACCTGCTGGCCGGCCGCGAAGTGGCGGTGACGGAAACGCCGGTCGATGGCTGCCTGATTACGCTGGCCACGGCGCCGACGCCGTCGTCGGATGTGACCTACTCGTCGCATATCGCCGGTTTGATGAAGCAGCACTGCCAGGAGTGCCATCAGCCGAACACGACCGCGCCGTTCGCGCTCCTCTCGTATGAAGACGCCAAGAGCAACGGCGAAATGATCGCCGAGGTGGTGCGCGAGCAGCGGATGCCGCCGTGCTACGCGAGCGACGAGCAGGCCGAGATCGTCAATCGCAAGGAGATGACCCCGCAGGAGCGCGACCAGGTGATCGGTTGGGTGCGTAGCGGGATGCCGTTGGGCGACGGATCGAAGCTGCCCGAGCCCTTGAAGCCGCGCGAAGGAGAATGGGAAATCGGTACGCCCGACCTGATTGTCGGGGCCCCCAAGCCAATCAAGATCCCGGCCGATGGCATCGTCGAATACAAGTACCTGATGTTGCCGCACGTGTTCAAACAAGATACGTGGGTGCAGAAGGTTGAAATTCTGCCGGGCAACCACGCGGTCGTGCACCATGCGAATCTCGTGGCGATCAACCCATTGGGCAAGTACTCGAGCGAAGCGTTCATCACCGGCTATGTGCCGGGCGGCACGGCGATGATGCTCGACCCGAACATGGCCTACAAGATCCCGAAGAACTCGGTGCTGGCCCTGCAGATTCATTACGTCACCGTGGGCGAAGCGACCACCGACCAAATTCGCGTCGGCTTGTGCTTCCCCAAGGAGCCGGTCCATACGCAGGTCAAGCACTTCCAGGTGCACGACGGCAAGTTTGTGATTCCGCCGGGCGCGCCGCACCACCGCTCGACCGCCACGATGACGCTCCAGAACGATTCGACCGGCCTGGGCATGTTCAGCCACATGCACGTCCGCGGCAAGGACATGGTTTTCAGCGCCCTCTATCCCGATGGCCGTAACGAAGTGCTGCTGGCGATCCCCAACTACAACTTCGACTGGCAAATGAACTACCGCTGGGCGCCGGGGAGCAAGAAGTTCCCGGCCGGCACCAAGATTCAGGTGGTCGCCCACTTCGACAACTCGAAGTTCAACCCCTACAACCCGGACAGCACGAAGGAAGTCCGCGAAGGGCAGCAGACCTACGAGGAAATGATGTACGGCTTTTTCTTCTACACCGACGACACGCAGAAGCTGAACGTGCAGGTCGACCCGAAGACGGGGGTGGAGATCAAGAACACCGGTGCTGAGGATGCGCAAGCGCGACGCTAAAGCGGTAAATCCGTCAATCGAGCGGTAAGCCCAGGGGTTGCAACCCCTGGGCTTCGACAGTTTACTCACCGCTGCGTTTCAGTTCCTCATTCCACCGCAGGACCGACTTCACCGCGCGCTTCTGTCGAAATCGGCGCCGCGCTCGTACCGTTACCGCTAGGATCGTTACTTCCCCGTTCCCCCAGCGTCTGGCCCACGGCCGTGAGCCATTCGGCTTCTGGCGGCGCGAAGGGGCGGAACTTTTCTAATCCACCCTCCTCTTCGCGGTGCAGCAAGGCTCGTCGCTTACCAAGCTGGCTGGCGGTTGGCGTGTCGATCAGCAGGCTCGAATCGGCCGCGCTCATCTGCAACAGCACGCGCACGGCGAACTGCTTGATCAGTCCGCGTTCGAGCATGCGATTGAAGTTGGTGAGCGTGTCGCACCAGGTGAGCACGTGGATGCCGAGCGCCGGCCCGTCGCGAAGGATGTCGGCGAACTGCTTGTCTGGCTTGGGCCCCTCACTTTCCCCGCGCCGCGAGAAGCTGAATTCTTCTTCCTGCCGGCGCAGCTCGCGTAACCGCGGCAGATCGTAGACCGCAAAGATGAGCGGGGGCGCATCGCCCGACGTGCTGCGGCGCCGCTCGAGCTCGGCGAATACTTCGGCCACAAGCGCCGGGCCTTCGACCGCTGAGCCCACGCGCACTTCATGCGGTAGCGCGCCGGCGAGCGTGCGCAGCGGTGCGTGCTGGGGGCCGTCGACCGGACCGCCGTCGAGAATTACGAACTTGGCGCCGGGCGCACCGCTTGCCGCACCGCTCGTCGCATCGCCCGGCGGCAGTTGCGCGGCCAGGCTCACGAGCGCCGCGGTTAGCATTCCGGCGACCGCTTCGTCGTTCTGGCCGATGAACAGCACGTTGGCGGCGTCGCGCCGGGCAAGGGTGACCGTCGTGGCGTCGGCGATTGCCAGCGGTTCGCCGAGCCAGGCGCGCGGTTGCCTGGGCCCGGTCGGCCAGGTGGTCGCGGTCACCAGCTCGAACAGGGCTTCGCTGCGCTGCAGCTCGGCCGGCTGCATTCCTTCGAAGACAATCTGCGGGCGGCGTGGCACGGCGGCCGGGCGTTCTTCGGCGAGCCGCTGCGCTTCGTCCAAGAACACTTCGCGGCGATCGTCGGGCAGCCACACTACCTGAAACGGATGATTCCCTTCGACCAGCCCGTTGGCATCGTTGTAGATCGCTTCGCCGGGGCGCGAGAGCAACCGCGCGGCAGTGTTGTCTTCGCTCAATATCAAGTGCGCGTCGTTCTCGCTGCATTGCAAGGCAATGCGCACGGCCATCTGCCCGAGCGTGCTGCGGGCCAGCGAGTAAGCCCCGCCCAAGGTTTGCGAACCGAGATGGACGTGAATGCCAAACGCGCGGCCCTGCCGCACGAGCCGATCCAACAAGAGCGAGGCCTCTTGCGCGAGCCGATCGTCGGCGACGAAGAACTCCTGGAACTCGTCGACGATGAACAGGATGCGCGGCAACTGGTTGCCCGCGTCGCGGAACCCGGCGATATCCTGCACGCCGGCGGCACGAAACCGCTCGCCCCGGTCGTTCATTTCGGCATCGAGCCGCTGCATCACGCTCAGGCCGAACTCGCGCTCACTTTCGATGGCGACCACCCGGGCGTGCGGCAAATCGTGCGTCACGTAGGTTTTGAACTCGACCCCTTTCTTGAAGTCAATCAGGTACAGCTCCAGCTCTTCGGGGCTGTAGCGGAGCGCGGCGTTGACGATCAGCGCGTGGAGCAAGGTCGACTTGCCTGAGCCCGTTTTGCCGGCGATCAAGACATGCTGCGCGGTCCCCTGACCGAGCTTAAGGTGCTGTAACCGCGTGGCGCCGACGCGCCCCAGCGGGATGTCGATCCCGCGGCGGCTGTCGAAAGTCCAGTAACGTTCGCGCGGCGGAGCGATCGCCTCGAACGGCACTTCGACGCGTTTGGCCCCCACGGCCGCTTGCCCCACTGCGTGCAATACGCGCTTCTGCCAATCGGCCGGCGGCGGCGGATCGACCACTAGCGGCAAGTGCTTGAAGTCGGGTTCAAGCCAGGCCAGCCGATCGCTCGTGGCGGTGAACACGGTACCATGCTGGGCGAGATCGTTGGGGCCAATGCCGGCGGGGCGCGGAAGTCGGGCGTCGGCCGACAGCAGCGTGTAGACGCCGCAGCGCGGACCGGTCGCCATGATGCTCAATAACCGTCGCACGGCAACTTCCGAGAAGCCGGCCGGAAAGTTCGCCACGACCAGAATGCGGAATGGCTCGGCGATCTCGCCTGCCTGAGCGTTGTAGGCCTCGATCGTGGCGTATTCGTTTCGCAGGTACTTCTGAATGACCGTTTCCATGTGTTCGGTCAAATCGGCCAGCCGCTGCTCGATCTGATGCGATTCGGTCCAGATGCGATGGGTGACGAGCGCCTCGTCGAAATCGGCCAGGTGCATGAAGGCGGCGAAGTTCTGCCCCAGCCCGGCGGGGTCGACAATCGTGAATCGCGCCTTGCCCGGCGGCAGCGTGGTCAGCAGGCGCAGCATCAACACCTGTAGCAGCTCGACGGCGCGCTGGCGGCCGGCGTCTTGTGCTTTGATGTAGACCGAGCCGACTTGCGGAAAGCCGTAGAGTGCCGGCAGCGCGAACTCGAGCGACTGGCCGGGCGTGTCGGCGCCATCGGCGGTGTTGTTTCCAGTGCCGGCTGACTCACCGAGGAACGGGCGCACATCGAAGGTCAGGCGGCCAAAGCGCAGGGCACCGGCGTCGAACTGTGGTGCGTGCCAATCGGCCCACGCCCGCGAGTTCCACTCGGGGCAGCGGCGATCGACTTCGCGGCGGATGGCGGCGATCTCGGCCTTGGCGGCGGCGAGCCCTTGCTGCCAAGCGTCGAGTGTGGCGGCGCGGAGCGTGTTGTACTTGTGATCGCCGGCCGCGATCAGTTGTTCGGCGGTTGCCCGGGCGTCGGACTGTTCTTCGTCGCGGCGCCGCCGGGCGTCGAAATGGCGCTGCGCGTGTCGATCGGCCGCGCGGCGCTGATCGGATTCGTGCTTGCGGGTGAGATTCTTGAGCCGCTCATCGACGGAGGAGACCAGGCGCGGCAGCTCGGCCTCGCGGCGGCGCTGGCATTCGACCACGGCCGGCCCATGCTTTTCGACGGCGGCGCGCAGATCGGCTTCGCGCTTGTCGTGAATGTTGCTGCGGCTACGCTTGTTGGCGGCCTGCGCGCTCACCAGGCTAAGCTGACACCAATCGATGGCGTCGCGCGTCGCTTCGAAGAACGGTTGATAGATCGCAATCGTGTGCTGCCGGGCCAGGCGGCGGAGCCACACGGCGAGTCCTGCACCGATGACCAGCGCCAACGTGCCCGTTGTCGCGAGCCAAGGGATGAGCGACCAGCCGAACAGCCAGCCGATTGGTGCGGCCAACAGGGCCGCAGGCCCGACGAACAACCCGGCGAGCCCCGCGCCTGACGTGAGCTTCGGCAGGCTCAGGTCTTTGAGCTCGGTGAGCCTGGTGGCCGCCACGGTACACGACTCGTCGAGCGCGGCCGCGGGATCGGCGTCGGCGGTCGGTTTGTCGGCCGGCGGCGGGGTGGGCGAATCGGCGACGGCGCTACCGACGCTCGCCAGGCCGTAGTGTTCGAGGATGTGAAGCGCTTCCTGCTGGGCGGCTTGAATCGCCTGCAAACGGGCTTGCAGTTGCAACTGCGTTTCGGCTAACTGCTGCTTGAGCCGCTTGCGGGCACCTTCGTAAACGGTTTGAGCGAGCCAGCGGGCTTCGTCGAACGTGTGCTTGGCCTGCTTCTCTGCCGAGTTGAGCTCGGCGGTCAAATGCTCGATTGCGGCGCGCCCCTCGTCGGTGGCGGCGCCGCGCTCGGCTTCGAACGCGCTCGACAGCGACGTGCGGGCCGAGTTGAACTCCTCGTCGGCGGCAGTCGTTTCAGCGGCAAAGCGAGCGTCGCTGTCGGCGAGCGCCGCCTCGAGCCGGGCCTGGGCCGCATCGCGCGCCGCGCGATGGGCCGCGCCCTGCGCCACATCGTTTTTGGCGCGCTCCTGGGCCAGCCGCGCCAGCTCGCGCAGAACGGTTCGCTGGCGGTCGACGAGGCTGGGTGCGGTCATCCGGATGCGAAACCCTGTGTGCGGAATCCGAGGGGGGCCAGCCTGCATGGCCGGTAAAACGAGTCTACCTCACCCGGCCTGCGCAGGCGATGCAAAGTGAGCCACCCGGCGACCCTAGGAAATAGCGGGCCAGCGCGAGGAACGCACCGGCGTCACTCGTCACGGTCGCGACAATCCTGCTCGGCCTTCGTGAGCACCTCGGAAAGTTGATCGATGGCCCGCAGCGCCGCGGCAATGCACGGTTCGAGCGGTGCGATGTAGTCGCGCTGGAAATCACGACTGACCGAGTCGTTCCAGCCGGTCTGCACTTCTTCCCAGGCGAGGCCGAGCTTCTGCGCCGCGTGCCGTAGTTTCGCCTTACCGTCGTAAAGATGGCTCACGGCTCGCGTCCTTTCGCAGTGTCGCTCTCGCTCGGTGATGCAGCGGTCGGTGATGCGCTGGATGGTGCGGCAGTGGGTGACGCAGGCGGTGAGTTCGTCGGCGACACCGCCGGTCCCTGGGGCGGGGCCAGCACGTCGGCTGGCTGACCAGCGCTCATGCTCGTGGTGTCGCGCGTGCTCGCCTCGCGCGGCGGCGCGGCCGCGGACAATTCCGGCGGCGCTACCTGCGAGTATTCGATCAGCCGCGCGATCGAGCGATCCATCTCGGCGAGCGCCCTGGGCATATCCAAGGCCAGCGCGCTGCCGAGCGGTTCCGAGTGCGCTTGAAAATCGAGAATTGCTTCTTCGACAATCGTCATCCAGCGCTTCACGGCGGAGAGCTTTTCCTCGGCTTCTTCCAGGCGGCGCTTGGC
This sequence comes from uncultured Planctomycetaceae bacterium, assembly GCA_964495375.1. GTDB lineage: Bacteria > Planctomycetota > Planctomycetia > Pirellulales > JAEUIK01 > JAIESQ01. The sequence continues at coordinate 49,697 of CAZBWM010000035.1, forward strand.
CAGCGCCACCAGCTTCTTTTCTTGATGGCAGCTCGGCACGTGGTGGGCGTCGACCGTGGCCGACAGGCAGCGGTGCAAGTCGCTTTTGGCTTCGGCCAACTGTTCGTCGCGAACGCGAATCTGCCGCTGCCAGTACTTGAACTGCTCGCCGAGCCAGTTCAAGAAGCGTTCGGCGTCAGCCCGCACGGTGGCCAGCGACTGCCCGGCCTGGTCGGTGAAGATGACCAGCGCAGCGCGAAATTGCTCGAGCCCTTCGATCGACTGCACGCGGACGTTGGGACTCATCGTGCTGGGCTCACAATATCGGGGCTCACCGCTGCCGGAGGTAATCGTCGAGGCGATCGGCCTTGCGCAACAGGAACGGCACGTGCTCTTCGACCGCTTCGACAAAGTCGGCGATCGACCGCATCGTGCGCTCGAACTCTTCGCCGAACCGCTGGTGCTCCTTGTCGCGCCAGGTTTCGCCCAGCGACAGGAACTGCCCGTGCAGGGCGATCATCTGCCCCTGCAATTCGCTGTTGAAGCGTTTGAGGTTGTTGGCGAACCGGCGCAGTTCTTCGGGATCGGCGTGTGCTTGCGACATGTTGATCTCGCTTGTTCGGTGGGGACCGGCGGTCCAATCGAAGTTTAGGCCGGTGGTGGGACGGCGGGTAGTGGGTCGGCAGTACCGCGGTCGTCCGCCGAACGGTGTCGGGAACCGATTCAAACGACAGGTGTCCAATGGATGGCATTCACTTGAATCGGTTCCTGACACCGATCGGGCAGCGATTCGCTCAAGGCACACGTAATCGGAACGGCCGACGAATAACTTCCTGTTCTCCTGGCCCCCTCACCGTACCCTCTCCCGCGAGGGGAGAGGGGAATATGAGAGAAGTTAATCGCCGGCCGTTCTTTATCGTCGCACAAAGTACAACCCCGTGTAGACCGTGGCGGCGATCATGCGGCCGGCGGCCACTTGTTCGGCTAGCCAGCGATCAACGTCCGCCAAGGGCACTTCGTGCACTGTGATCTGCTCATGGTGATCGCCACCGCCGGCCCCGACGCGGCGCAGCCCGTGCGCGACGAACAGGGTGACCGTTTCGCTGGTCAGTCCGGCGGACGTCGAGAAGGTGCCGACCAGTTCGAGCCGCTCGGCCGCGTAGCCGGTCTCTTCGATTAATTCACGATGGGCGGCCGTGGCCAGCGGTTCGCCGGCGTCGTCGGGCAGGTCGCCGACGAGCCCGGCCGGCAGTTCAATCGCCACCTGACCGAGCGGAATGCGGAACTGCTCGACAAAGATCACCCGGTTCTCGGGCGTAACCGCCACGATCATTACGGCCCCGCTGGCGACCGTACGCTCGGCGTATTCCCAGTGGCCGCGGCTGACGAGCCGCAGGTGCTTGCCCGAGGCGAGCGTAATCGGTGGATGGTCTGTCATGCGAAAGTGCTTCTTCGGAAATCGCAGCAAGTAAGTTGTTGTCGATGGATGTCTTACGAATGGCTGAGCCGCAAGAGCTAGCGCGCGGGACAAGTCCCGCGGCTAACAAGTCACGGTACCGGCCTCCGTACCGGCAAATGTAACAGCCCCGACGTTTTTCCGCCTTACCCCTCAGGAGCGCCGAGCATTTCAGAAAGCCGCCACACCCTGCCTGGAGGGACCCCCGCGTGATCTCCCCCGCACGAGCACTCGACGACACCGTCGAATACATCGAGACCACCCCCCAAGCCACGCACGCGAACAACCGCATTACGCCGCACTTGGCCGCGGCACGAGCATTCGAGACAAGCACGCCTGCCACCGATTCCGGTACCGCCGAACCGTCTGCGACTACGGCTTTTTCCGCCACGGCCGACGAATTGCCCGTCGTGCTGCAACTGCTGGCCGCCGAGCCGCGTGCCGAGCTGACCGCACATCTGACCCGCCGCACGAACAAGTCGGGGGAGACCCTGGCACAAGTCGGCGAGCGATGCCGGACCGTCTGGTTCATCGCCCGCGGACTGGTTGACGTGCAGTTCGCCTCGGCGATGGTTCACTCGCTCGGCATGCCAGGCCCGATCTTGCGCGCCGGCGATTGCTATGGCAGCCACGCGTTGGATTCGGCCGCCACGCACAGCGTCACTCTGACCGCGATGGCCGACACTGAGATTTGGGAGTTGCCCGGCGAGGCGCTTCGCGCGACTTGCACGAATCACGATAGCTGCCTTGATTGGTATGAGAACATTCTCAGCCGGCGGATGGTCGCCGGTGTGCTGGTGCGGATGGCCCAATTGCATCCGGCAGCCGCGCCGCAATTGGCGCAGCTCGCCAAGCGTCTGTTACCGATCGACGTGACCTCGGGCCAGTCGATCGTGAAAGCCGGCGAGCCGGTGACGGCGCTACAGATCATTGAAACCGGTGAGCTCGTGGCCGTGCCGCCGACCGGAGTGCAGTTCATGGGACGCGGCGCCGTGGAGCTTGGCCCCGGCAGCGTGGTGTCGGCAACCAGCTACTGCCTGCGAACCGCGGCCGCGGTCGACGTGACCGCCGTGATGGACAGCCGACTCTACGTATTGCCAGCCGAAGCTTGTTCGCCGGCGGACCTCGAAGTTATTCGCGCAGCGCTCGGCCAGTTGATCGCGCTGGGACTCGACGTGCAGCCGGCTGGTTCGGCAGGCGCGGAGATCGATCGCTCGTGCGTCGTTTTCAACGGCGAAGGAACCGAGATTGAGTTAGGCGACGCGTCGCAGCCCGGCTGGTGGCAGCGGGTTCCGCATCGTCGCCAGCGCGAGGAAATGGATTGCGGCGCGGCCTGCTTGCGGATGGTCCACTCCTACTACGGTCATGAAGTTGGCGATCGCGAAGCCCGGCAACTGGCCCGCGTGTCGCGCTATGGCACCTCGCTGGCCGACCTGAGCGAGGCTGCCGAGCGGTTGGGTTACTTGCCGGTCGGCGTGGAAGTGCCCGACGCCGACGCGCTGAGCAACGTGCAACTGCCGGCGATCGCGCACGTCGATAAGAATCACTTTGTGGTGGTGTGGCGCGTCTCGGCTCGGCATGTCGAAGTCGGCGATCCGGCGCTCGGCCGCACGAAGATGTCGCGGGGGGCGTTCGTCGAACGATTCGGCGGCTTCCTCCTTTTGGTACGACCGACCGACACCACGGGCAAGACGCCGGCGGCCAAACAAGTCGCCGAACAAGCGGCGCCCTCGACCAGCGTGTGGCGCAAGCTGCTGCCATTCGCGCGTCCGCATCTGGGCACATTCGGGTACGTGCTGCTGGCTTCGGCCCTGTTGCAGTTATTCGGCCTGGCTGGCCCGATGCTCACGCAGGTGATCATCGACCGGGTGATCGGCCACGGCGAGGTGCGGCTGTTGCCGATCGCCTTCGGCGGCTTGCTGCTGACGACCGTGTTCGGCGCGATCGTCGGTTTCGCTCGCAGCCAGTTGATGCTGCACGCCTCGCTGGCCATGCAGCGCACCCTGATGGAAACGGTTTATCAGCGGATGCTGTCGCTGGCCCACTCATTCTTCTCGCGATTCACCACGGGCGACCTGGTGCGTCGCTTCGGCGAAGTCGACGAGGTGCGGCAGTTCTTCACGAGCCATGCCATTTCGTCGTTGGTCGACGTGCTGATGGTCGCCACCTACATGGTCGTGCTGCTGTGGATGCAGCCGGCGATGGCTGGCATCTTCATCGCGATCCTGGTCGTGGGGGCCGTCACGTCGATCCTGATTGCCCGACCCGTCCGCAGTCACACCAAGCTGCACGTGCAGAAGTTTTCCCGCGTGAACACGCACGTAATCGACTCGTTCAAAGGAATCGACCCGGTCAAAGCGATGAGCCTGGAGCGGCCCTTCCGCCGCTGGTTCGGCGATCTGCTGCGGCCCTCGATCGAATACGGCCGCCGCGCCGCGACCTGGTCGCTGGCGTCGGGCGTGGCCATCCAACTGCTCGATGGCATCAACTCAGGCGTCGTGCTGTGGCGCGGCACGTCGCTGGTGCTGGCCGGCGCGATGACGGTTGGCCAGATGATGGCCTTCCTGATGCTCAGCCGGCAGTTGGCCGCGCCGGTGCTGCGATTGCTCGAACAGTGGGACGACTTTCAACGCACCGTGGTCAGCCTGGAGCGCGTCGGCGATTTGCTCGAAGAAACCTCGGAGCGCGATCACCAGGAAAGCCGGGGCGCGATGCTCAAGTTGCCCAACCCGCGTGGCGCCATCCGGCTGGAGAACCTCAGCTTCTCTTACACTCGCGATCCCAAGGATTCGAGCCGCCGCGTGATCGATACCATGGACCTGGAGATCAAGCCGGGCGAGGTGGTGGGGATCGTCGGCCGCTCGGGCTGCGGCAAAAGCACGTTGGCTCGGCTGCTGCTGCGGTTTGAAGAACCGACCAGTGGTCGCATCCTGCTCGACGGCATTCACCTGCGCGATCTCGACCCTGAAGCCTTGCGGCAGCAGATCGGCCTGGTGACGCAAGATGCCGTGCTCTATAGCGGCACGATCCGCGACAACATTCTCTGTGGGCGGCAGGAAGTGAGTGAGGAAGACATGGTTCGCGCGGCTCAGGCGGCCGGCGCCTACGACTTCATCAGCGAGCTGCCGTATGGCTTCGAGACCCGCATCGGCGATCAAGGGATGAAGCTCTCGGGCGGGCAGAGCCAGCGGGTGGTGATCGCCCGGGCGCTCTGTGCCGATCCGCGGCTGCTGATTTTCGATGAAGCGACGGCCGCTCTCGATCCGCTGCTGGAGCGCGACATTCACGAAGGGCTGCGAGAAGTCATCAAGGGACGCACCACGTTGATCATCGCCCACCGGTTGCACACGCTGCGACGGGCCGATCGCATCGTGGTGATGGACCGCGGCCGGCTGGTCGAGCAAGGGAGCCACGAAGAACTGATGGCTCGCCAGGGCTTGTACTTCCAGATGTACACGGCCTCGCCGGACTGGCAGGGAGAGTAGTGGGTAGGTGAGAATCCGGTCGATTGTGCGCGACGCTAGTCACCGCGACACACCGGCAAGCAGGGAAGGTCGCATACGTCTGCGATCCCAAGGGGATCGAAGCCTTCAGCCCGGGGTTGTCGCGCAGCGACTACCCTGGGTGAGCGAATGCCGACCCTCCGCGCCAACCCTGAAAGGGTTGCAGCAATTCCACCCGTGGCGCCAAAGGACATCGACGACGCACGTTGTTAGACCACGCGGATCCAACCCTCGCAGGGTAGACGTCTCCGACTCACCGCAACCCAGGGTAGCTCGCCAGCTCGCAACCCTGGGCTACAAGATGCAATCCCTGCGGGATTGAAGGCGTTCGGAGCCGGCAATTGGTGCGGAGTTATTACGCGCGGCGACGGCACTGCTTGTTCGTCGGCGGCTGCCTGCGCTCGGAGATTCAACGCGAATACTGCCGACTGCCAAGCAGTGGCACGCTCCGGATGCATATCCTGTCGAGTCGTGGTGTCGTTGTGGTTTCTCGATTCGTCGGAACGACTTCCGTCCCCGGAGTCGCTACACTGTTGCGGCGGCGCGCTCAATCGCGACGCGATATGGATCAGGAGAATTACGATGGCGCTGCGGTTCGTGTTGTTGTTCTCGATCGCATTCGTGACCTGCGGCACTATCGCGGCCGATCCACCCGAAACCATGCAGCCAGCCGCGCCGCAACCCGCCACGGCCGCCACGCGGGCCGCCAACCAGGCCGTGCTCGAGCGGTTGCCGTTCGACGACGAGCGCGATTTCGACGACGCGCGGCGCGGGTTCATCGCGCCGCTACCGAATGAAGGGCTCGTCAAGGATGCCGATGGAAATGTCGTTTTCGACGCTCGCGACTTCACGTTTCCGCTCGACGCCGCAGCGCCCGACACCGTGAACCCCAGCCTGTGGCGGCAGTCGCAGCTCAACGGCATCTCGGGGCTATTTAAAGTCGCCGAGCGGATCTACCAGGTGCGCGGGCTCGATATTTCGGTGATCACCTTCATCGAAGGGGCTACGGGCGTGATCGTGCTCGATCCCTGCGTGTCGGTCGAAAGCGCGCGGACGGCGCTCGAGTTGTATTTCGCGCATCGCCCTCGGAAGCCGGTGACCGCTGTGATCTATTCGCACAGCCACGTCGATCATTTCGGCGGCGTGCGCGGTGTGGTGACGCAGGAAGAGGTCGACGCCGGCAAAACGCGGATCATCGCCCCGGCCGGCTTCACCGAAGAAGCGATCAGCGAGAACGTACTGGCAGGCAACGTGATGATGCGGCGGGCGAGCTACATGTTCGGCAACCTGCTGCCGCGCGGAGCGCAAGGGACCGTCGGCTCGGGCTTGGGGGCGACGTCGTCCGAGGGGACCGTGTCGCTGCTGCTACCGACGGAATCGATCTCGCAATCGCGCGAAGACCTGACGATCGACGGTCTGAAGTTCGAGTTCCTGCTGACGCCCGGCTCGGAGGCGCCGTCGGAAATGCATTTCTATCTGCCGGAGCTGCGGGCGCTCTGCACGGCCGAAAACGCGGTCCACACGCAGCACAATTTCTACACGCTGCGCGGCGCCAAGACGCGCGACATCCACAAGTGGGTGCATTATCTCGACGAGACGCTCGAGCTGTGGGGAGACAAGGCCGAGGTGTTGTTCGCGCCGCACCATTGGCCCGTGTGGGGCAATGCGGCGCTGGTCGATCACATCGAAAAGTACCGCGACACTTTCAAGTACCTGCACGACCAGGCGCTGCGACTGGCGAACCAGGGCTACACGATGGTCGAGGTGGCCGAGCAGATCGAGCTGCCGGAGTCGCTGGCCCGCAATTGGTCGAGCCGCGGCTACTACGGCACGGTGAACCACAACGCCAAGGCGGTCTATAACTTCTATCTCGGTTACTTCAGTGGCAACCCGGCCGAGCTGCACCCGCTGCCGCCGGTCGAGGCCGCGCGGCGTTACGTCGAGTTCATGGGCGGAGCCGACGCGGTCGTCGAGAAGGCGCGGCGCTCGTTCGAGGCGGCCGAGTATCGCTGGGTGGCGCAAGTGGTCAACCACGTGGTGCAGGCCGAGCCGGAGCATGCGGCGGCGCGGCAGCTTCTGGCCGACGCGCTCGAGCAGCTCGGTTATCAGGCCGAAAGCGGGCCGTGGCGCAACTTCTATCTTAGTGGCGCGCTGGAGCTACGCGCCGGCGTGCGCAAGCAAGACGTGGCGCGGCGTGGCTCGGCCGATATTCTGCGGAATATGCCGCGCGGCGAGTTCTTCGACTACCTGGCGGTGCGCTTGAACGGACCGCGCGCGGCCGGCAAGGAGTTGACGCTGGTGTTTCACTTCACCGACCTCGACGAACAGTACACGGTGAACGTGAAGAACGCGGTGCTGCACCATCGCGTGGGAGCCAGCGACGAGCGCGACGTGCAGTTGGCGCTGGCCTGGACCGACTTGAACGACGTCGCCCGGGGGAAGACGACGTTCCCGCAGATGATGCTCACCGGCAAGCTGAAGGTCGTCGGCGATGCGAAGAAGCTGACGGAGTTCTTCGGGCTGTTGGATCAGTTCGAGTTCTCGTTCAACATCGTGACGCCGAACGCGATGAAAGCAGCGCCGAAGTTGGAGACTCGCGCGAAGTGAGCGATTCTAGCGCGACAGGCAACTCGATCGTGCGATAACCATGGGTGCCATGGCCACTAAGCGGTACTCCGCAAGTGGCCATGTTCGACTGCGCCGCGCAACATGCCCACGCAAGCGTGGAGCATGGCACCCTTGTCACCTTCGTGAAACGCGCGATTAGCCCGTTGCGGAGGCCGATCCGGTGGCCGGGCTTTTGACGATGTCGTCCAATGAACGGCCCAAGCGCTTGCGACCGCCACCGCCGGAGTTGACACTGCCGGTCGTGCGCGGCTCGGTTCCTTCGAGCGATTTGTTCTGCCTTAGCAGGGCCAAGAACTGTTGGCCCGACTCGTCCCCTTCGTGGGGCGTGCCGACCGCTTCGATAGCGTCGGAGAAACCCAACAGCACCGCCCGCTTTACACCCTCGCGAACCCAAGCGTAGAAGTTCATGATCGATTCGTCCTTCCGTGGAACTGACGTGAAACTGGCGCGCGGCGCGGCCGAGGCAGCGGGGCGGAATGATGACCGAGAGGGGGATTCGGGTCAAGGTCGGCGGCGCGCCGTACGCAATCGCGACCTCGCGCGAGCTAGCGCGCGGAGCAAGCTCCGCGGCTAACAGATCACTCTCGTGCTAGCAGCGCTAGCGGAGGTGCGCGGCGGCCGGCAGCGGGGCTTGCAGGTACTGGATGAGCGCGGCGTTGATGCCGGCTGGCTCTTCGTGCTGCACCCAGTGGGTCGCCTGCTCAAAGAATTCGAGCCGCCCATGATCGCAGAGGTCCAGGCTGGGCTGGCCGAGCTCGCGACCGAGAAACGGATCGAGCGCGCCCCAGAGCATCAGCATCGGCACCTTGATGCGAACGCTTTCGATGCGGGCCGTCTTGCTGCGCATCATCGCGCGATACCAGTTGATCATCGCGGTCACCGCGCCCGTCTGCGTGAAGGCCGCGCGGTACTTTTCCAAATCGTCGGGCGTGAAGGCCCCCGCGCGGCTCGTCTTCACCAGGCTGTCCAACAGCGGCTGGCAGCGGTTGCGCGTGAGCAAGGCCTCGGGCAGCCAAGGCGTCTGAAAGAAGAACATGTACCAGCTTTTGCGCAGTTGGCGGAAGTTGCTCTTCAGCTCGCGGCGCATGACGACCGGATGTGGCACGTTGAGCACGGCCGCGCGCTCGATGCGAGACGGGTGTCGCATGGCGGCCCACCAGGTGACGGCCGCCCCCCAGTCGTGCCCGACGACTGCCGCCCGCTCGACGCCGAGATGGTCGATCAGGCCGATGACGTCGGCGGCCAAGAGGTCGATGTTGTAGGCCGCCGCGCCGCGCGGCTTGTCGCTGGTGTTGTAGCCGCGCTGGTCGGGGACAACGACGCGGAAGCCAGCGCCGGCCAGCGCGTCAATCTGTCGTCGCCAGCCGTACCAGAACTCAGGGAAACCATGCAGCAGAATGACGGGCCGCCCGTCGAGCGGGCCCGCTTCGACGACGTGCAACGAGACGCCATTCGTGTTGACAAAGCTTTCGCGGAGCGGCGTGGTAATTTGGTCGGTAGCGATGGTGGCTGAAGCGTTCATGCGTTTGTCATGGGTGGCCCAGCCGCTTGCCGGCACGCTCGCACCGCGAGACAGGAATTGCCGACCGAAGCGACAAGAGGCCTTCAAAAATCGACGCGGCTAACGTAGGCCGCGCGGCAAGATTAGATTCTTGTGGCTGCGCCACCCGGCTGCAAGCAGCCGGGCCACCCGATCGAATGCGAAACGGCGCGATGAGGCTACCGGAAACATGGCCAGGATGGCCGTGCCACGAAGCCACTACATCCCCTGGCAGCCGCCGCGAGCGCAGGCCGGGCGCCCGCACATGCCGGGCTCGACCGAGCTGACCGGCAAGCTGCCGCCACGCACGTGAGCGGCCGGCACGCTGAACTGCTTGGTCAGCTTCTTGCTGCCGCAGTCGGGGCAAGCCGGTTTCTCATCGCCGCGGATCAACAGCTCGGCGGGTCGGTGGCAGTTTTCGCAAACGTATTCGAACAGGGGCATGGCCGTGGACTCGCACGAAATACTGATGGGAGGCGGACCGAACCAAGGCGCCGCCGACGCTTCTTATTCTAGATATCTGTCCGGCACAGGACGAGAGGGAAACGCATCGATCCTGAGTAGCAAAAGATACGCCCAGGGATTGCAATCCCTGGGCTTGGAACTCTTGCTCACACCACCGCGGGCTGGCCGACGTAGAGTTGCAGCACCTGGCTTTGTACCTTAATGGCGCGGATGAGCGTCCAAATCTGGTCGGCGGTGAATTTTTCGGGCGGCAGCCCGGCGAGCTGTTCGAGATCTTCGGTCATGGCGGCGTGCTGATCGGTGGCGGCTTGCAGACGGATGCCCATGTCTTGCCAGGCCTGGGCCAGACCGTGGTCGCCGTGCAGTTGGCCGATGTCGTCGACGTGGTTGGCCAACAGCAGGCACAAGCGGGCGACGTCGCGCGGGTAAACGCCCGGTTGCAACAGCTCGATGCGCGAGGCCAATTCATGGCATTTCATGACGATGTGCCCGACGAGATGAGCAGACGAGAACGAACGAAGACAAGAGCGCAGCCGAGTGCGCCGCGGCTGCCCTGGGGGCTTGGCCGCATAAGAACCATAGCTCAGAAACGGCCACCGAGCGGGCGTGAAAACGGCACTTCTGACAGCAGCGCGACGCCACCAGTCGCGCCCTGCACGGCCGCCGAGGGGCAGCTATAATCGCCGCTTAACACACACAACCCTGGGAAGAGGGTCAGTTTATCCGCGGCAGGCCCGAACGGTGTCAGGAGCCGATTCGAGAACCAGGATACCAATGGGTGGTCCCCCGTTGAATCGGTTCCTGACACCGATCGGATCGCGGTTCCTGGAAACTGACCCACTCTCCAATCACCGGCTGGATTTTGCGAACATGGCGCTTTTGGGAGTCAATATCGATCACGTCGCCACGGTGCGGCAAGCCCGGCGGACGAACGAGCCCGACCCCGTGTGGGCAGCCGCGCTATCGGAGCTGGGCGGGGCCGACAGCATCACGATTCATTTGCGCGAAGATCGCCGGCATATTCAGGATCGCGACCTCCGGGTGTTGCGCGACACGGTCGCGGTGAAGTTGAATCTCGAACTGGCCTGCGCCGACGAGGTGATCGCGATCGCCTGCCAGACACGCCCCGATCAGGCGACGCTCGTGCCCGAGCGGCGCGAAGAAGTGACAACCGAGGGAGGGCTCGACGTCCGCGGGCAGCGGCAGCGCGTGCGCGACTCGATCAAGAAGCTGCAAGACGCCGGCATCGAGGTGAGCCTGTTCATCGATCCCGATCGCGCGCAGATCGAAGCCACGGCCGAGCTGGGGGCCGAAGCGGTCGAGTTGCACACCGGTTGCTATGCGCTGGCGAAAGGTGCTGCGGCCCGCGATCGCGAACTGGCAGCATTGACCAAGGCCGCGGCCGACGTGACCGCCGCGGGGCTGGTGCTGCACGCAGGGCACGGGCTGACCTATCGCAACGTGCAGCCTGTCGCGCGGCTGCCCAGGATGTGCGAGTTGAACATCGGGCATAGTATTGTCGCCCGAGCGTTGTTCGTCGGCTTTCGCGAGGCGGTGCGCGAAATGAAGGCGCTGATCGGGTAATTCCTCAAGAAAAGCTGTCTTATCGATGGGAATCACACTTCTTGATCTTTGGCGCAACCAACCCGAATTCCTCGAAGGCAAGTCGTTTCGACAGACAATTCAACTCGCAGGCGATGGACGCCTTCGCGATGGAAGCGCTAGCTCCGTAGAACTTCGAGATTGGCTTGGCGCCATTCCGCTCAAGCACTTGCGCGCATGCGTGGACGAGTGCCTTTCGAGTTCATTCGAGGATAGTCCACTCGCACTGCAAGACGTCGCTAATGAACTTGGTGTGCGACTAGGCTTTGCTGTCGCGCGAGGGCGCTATCGTGGGGTCAAGGGAGAAACCGGCAACGATGGACTTTGGTGCTCGAGTGACGGCTTTTCCTTGTTGGTCGAGGTTAAGACAACGGATGTTTACAGAATCAACCTCGATACGCTCGCGCGCTATCGAAGTGAACTCGCCGCGCAAGGCAAGATCGAAGCGGAGCAATCTTCGATTCTGATCGCAGTTGGCCGGCAGGAAACCGGTGACCTTGAAGCTCAGATCCGTGGCTCACGCCACGCGTGGGATGTTCGACTCATAAGCCTTGAGGCACTGTTACGACTTGCGGAAGTCAAGGAAGAACTAAGCGACTGGGAGACAAGCAACAAGATCAATCAGTTATTGCGACCAGTCGAGTACACTCGACTCGATGGCATCGTCGAATTGCTATTCGCTGCCAAACGCGATCTAGAGCTCGCTGATACTTTTGCACCGCCTAGCGAAGACGACAGGGCTAGCGAACGGTCATCCGTTTCGCGAAGCGACTTGGAGATCGCACGAGAACGCGCGATTGCGCTCGTTGAGAAACGGCTATCATGCAATTTCGTGCGCCGAGGCCGAGCACTAAGAGAGTCGAGCGACGGCCTAAAGCGACTTGTCTGCTTGGCGTCCCAGCGCTATGAGGGCCCAAGTGATTCTGGCAATTACTGGTACGGGTTTACCCCATCGCAGAACAGCTTTCTGTCGGCACGTGGCGAGGGGTGGGTAGCCTTGGCGTGTGCGGACTCAAATCGCGTTTTTCTTGTACCCTGGAAACAAGCCCAGGATTGGCTACCCGCGTGCCTCACGACGCCGGCCGGACCGGTCACAGTCGATGAGGTCCGGCACTGGCACATGTACTTCTACGACTTCGGCAATCATGTGGATCTAATGAAGTCCGGCGGTGGTGTCATAACTGACCTGACCCCATTCCTAATCTAGCCATGTATTGGTTGGTGTCAGAATTTCATGCCCGCATCAGCTGCTTCGATTTCCAAGGGTTTCTTGTCGCTTCGCGACCCAGCCGGCAAGCGGCTGGGCCACCCAATGTCAGCGATTCAGACGGTTGCCAGCGCCTAGTGGCACCCTGCTGCATGCGGTTTCCCTGGGTCTGCGGGCAGCGCGTTGGACTGGGAAAGCTGGCGAAGTTTCGGGCATGAAAGCGGGGTTGTTGGTCTAGTTGGGTTCGGCTACATTTTCCCCCGCTTGAGGCGTAAGTCGCAGGAAACTCGGCGTTTCTCGGGAGAATTTTTTCGAGCACGCCGGCTCGCCCGACTTGCCCCTTCGAGTGCGCGTTTTCCCACCGTCGGATTGGTATCCAAGGAGTGGATTGCGGAGTTTTGCGGCTGCCAAGGGCCAACGTGCCATGGGTTACCGCCGTCTTCGCACCACGCGGGGGGAATCGCGTTGGGCGCACCGGCTGCGTGTGATCGCTTTGCCGCGATCGCTGCACGGCTGTGCCGCCCGCCGAGCGAAAGCCCATGACGGGCTTTGCGAACCAACCTACCGGCAGGAGACGGTGCAAGGATGGCCCAGCGCGTTCTGGTTACGGGGGGAGCCGGCTACTTGGGCTCCATTCTGATTCCCGCCTTGTTGGACCACGGTTACGCCGTCACGGTCCTCGATAATTTCTTCTACGGGCAGACCTCGCTGTTGGAGTGCTGTGCCCGCGGCGATTTCCGCGTGCTGCGTGGCGATGCGCGCGATCGTGCGACGCTCGAGCGCGGCCTGAAGGACGCTGACTGGATCATTCCGCTGGCCGCTGTCGTCGGGGCGCCCGCCTGCCAGAACGACGAGACCGCCGCCCGCACGATCAATCTCGACGCGGTGCAGTTGGTGCTCAAGCTACGCAGCAAACAGCAGCGGGTGATTTTTCCGACCACCAACAGCGGCTACGGCATTGGCGAGCCGGGCAAGTTCTGCACCGAAGAAACGCCGCTGCGGCCGATCTCGCTCTACGGCACCACCAAGGTCGAGGCTGAGCGGGCCGTGCTCGATGCCGGTAACAGCCTGACCTTCCGCCTGGCCACGGTGTTCGGCATGTCGCCGCGGATGCGGCTCGACTTGCTGGTGAACGACTTTGTCTATCGGGCGGTCACCGATCGCACGGTCGTGGTCTTCGAGGGGCACGCCAAGCGCAACTACATCCACGTGCGCGACGTGGCCCGAGCCTTCTTGCACGGCATGCAGAACTTCGACTCGATGCGGAGCCAGCCGTTCAACGTCGGGCTGAGCGACGCCAACCTGTCGAAACTCGAACTGTGCGAGGCGATTCAGAAGCACGTGCCGAAGTTCGTGTATCTCGAAGCCAAAGTCGGCGAAGACCCCGACAAGCGCGACTATATCGTGTCGAACGAGAAGATCGAGCGGACTGGCTTCCGTCCAAAGCACTCGTTGGATAGCGGTATTCAAGAGTTGCTGCGGGGCTACGAGATTCTCCGGCGTTCGCAATTCAGTAACGTGGCTTGAGCACCTGCGGGGGGATTCAACATGTCGCGCACTGCGCTGATTACCGGGATCACCGGGCAGGATGGCTCGTACCTGGCCGAACTGCTCTTGAAAAAAGGGTACAAGGTTCACGGGCTGGTGCGCCGCTCGAGCGATGAAACGCTCAGCCGGCTGCAGAATTGCAAAGAGCAGTTGACGCTGCACGGCGGCGACCTCACCGACCTGGCGTCGCTGATCGCGATCATCAAGCAGGTCGAGCCGCGCGAAGTTTACAACCTGGCGGCCCAGAGCTTTGTCGCCGCGAGCTGGCAGCAACCGCTGTTGACGGCGCAAGTGACCGGGCTGGGGACGGCCAACTTGCTCGAAGCGATTCGGCTGGTCGATCCGACGATTCGCTTCTATCAGGCCAGCTCGAGCGAGATGTTCGGCCGCGTGGTCGAGACGCCGCAGCGCGAGACGACGCCGTTCTATCCGCGCAGCCCTTACGCCGTGGCCAAGCTCTACTCGCATTATCTCACGGTCAATTACCGCGAGAGCTACGGGCTGTTCGCCTGCTCGGGCATTCTGTTCAATCACGAGTCGCCGCGGCGCGGGCTGGAGTTTGTCACCCGCAAAATCAGCGATGGCGTGGCCCGCATCAAGCACGGTCTGGCCAGCGAGTTGCGGCTGGGCAACCTGCAGGCGCGGCGCGACTGGGGTTTTGCCGGCGACTATGTCGACGCCATGTGGCGGATGATGCAGCAGGATCAGCCCGACGATTTCGTGATTGGCACGGGCGAGGCGCACACAGTCGAGAACTTCGTGCGAACGGCGTTCGGTCACGTGGGGCTCGACTGGCAGGAGCACGTGAAGATCGACCCGAAGTTCTTCCGGCCCGCTGAGGTCGACATCTTGCAGGCGGACGCCGCGAAGGCGCGCCGCAAGCTGGGCTGGGTGCCGCGGATGACTTTCGAACAATTGGTGACTCAGATGGTCGACGCCGACGTCGACCGGCTGGCGACGGTGGAACGGGTCCGCGTGGCGCGGGCCGCCTAAGCGGCGCGAGTGGTTGGGCCTCAAGGATGGGGCCGCTAGAGAGCCGGTTGGGTAGAGCCGAGTTTTGCGGAGCGCACGGATGAGCTCGTTTGTGATCGTCGACCCGTCGCTGCGGACCTTCAACGGTCACTTCTTGCACTACGATAACGCCGTGGCCAAGGCCGCCAGCGAGCGTGGTTATCGCGTGGTGACGCTGGCCGGCGCCAACGTACACGTCGAATTGCCCTGCCAGTTCAAGGTTGTGCCCTGCTTTCAGCGCGACCTGGAAGAGCCGTTCTTTCGCGGCGGGCTGACGCAGGCGTTTACGGCGGTGCGTTATGTCGAACACGCGCTGCGGCGGCGGGCCTTCGCGCGCGATCTGCACCGCGCGACCAAGGAGCTGGAGCTCGACGCCTCGAGCGTGGTGTTCGTTCACACGGTGACCGAGCACTATCTGCCGCCCCTGGTCGACTGGCTGGCGAGCCTGCCGGCGGCCTCGCGGCCGCAGTTGTGCATCTTGCTGCGTTATGCGCCGTCGCCGAATCCGTTTTATCCGCAGTCGATCGCGGCCGACGGGTATCGCCGCGGTTTGCACTACATCGAGTCGAGCGCGGTGCGGCCGTGGGTCACGTTGTTGACCGACAGCGATCAACTGCAGCGTGAATACGGCGAGCTGACCGACCTGCCGATCCATGTGATGCCGATCCCGCACGCACGGCTGATCGACGGAGCCGCGGCTGGTGCGAAGCCGGCGGCCCACACAATGACCTACCTGGGGAACGCCCGCGCGACGAAGGGTTTTCACTATCTGCCGTTCGTGATCGAAGAGCTGTACGACGAGTTCGCGTCGGGCGCTTGGGTGGCCGAGTTCCAGGCGAACGTGATGTTCGCGCACGATCAAGAGTCGCACCTCGCGTTGACACGGCTGCGCTGCCTGCCGGTGACTTTGCACGAACACGAATTGACCGAGGCCGAGTATGCGGCCCTGCTCGCCCGCAGCTCGCTGGTGGTGATTCCGTACCAGCAGCTTTACTACTTCGCGCAAACGTCGGGCGTGCTGTCCGAAGCGATCGCCGCCGGCAAGCCGGTGGTGGCGCCGCGCGGCACCTGGATGGCCGACCAGGTCAAGCGGCACGGCGTCGGCACGCTGTTTCTGCCGGGGGACCGTGTCAGTCTGGTTGACGCCGTGCGCGAAGCGATGTCGCGCATCGACGAGTTAACGGCGGCCAGCCAGTCGGCCCGCGACGAGTGGCTCGGCACGCACAACTCGCAGCGCTTCCTCGAATCGTTGTTGACCTCCGTGGCCGCTTGAAGTCGAGAAATCCGCCTTGAACGCTCAGTACCGATCATCGACGGCGAAGCTAGGCAAGAAGCCGATTGTGGGCATTTTTGCCAGCACGCTGACGCAAGAAAACCCGCGCGGCGCACTGCGGCTGTTTCGCGCGCTGGCCGAGGAGCTCGAGCGGCTGGGCACCTTCGAATGCCTGGTGTTGCACGAGCGGATCGCCGGTCAGACGCATCCACTGTTTCCCGTTTCGCCTTTGGGCCCTTGGTTGGCCGAGCATCCGCTGCCGGTGGCGCGGGGCGAAACGCCGCCGGAGCCGAGCAAGTGGGAGACGCGCTTCCGAACGTTCCAGAAGAAGTCGCGCACGGCCGCCTGGCTGTTTCTACGTGCCCTGTCGAGCCTGCTGCCGGCGGTGATTCGCCAGATTCTGACAAACCTCTGGAAGTTGCGTCACGACGTGATCGTGGCGCTGCGGACGGTGACGCCGCGCGCGGTGCCCTACAACCGCGTGGCCTCGCTGGCCGAGATGGACGTCGTGCTGAACTTCTGGTGGTTTCACGTGCACGGCAACCCGCTGGAAAGCTGCACGGTGCCGATGCACGTAAAAGTGATCTCGTGGTTTCTTGACGCCATCCCGCTGCGCGTGGGGCATTGCGACCCGACGGGGTTCGTCAACGTCGAGAGCTTCATGC
>CAZBWM010000036.1:0-66086 GCA_964495375.1 uncultured Planctomycetaceae bacterium
CCGGGCCCTGGCCATCGCCGCGCGGCGCAACGTCATCGGGCAAGCGCGGCGCTTTATCGCCGGCAGCAACGCCCACGAAGTGCTGGCCGCCGCCATGCGCGAGCGAAAACTCCGCCGCGCGTTCACGCTCGACCTGTTAGGCGAGGCGGTCACCAGCGACAGCGAGGCCAATCGTTACCAGCAAGAATACCTCAACTTGCTGAGCGAGATCGCCCCGGTCGTCAACGCCTGGCCAGAGGTACCGCAGATCGATCGCGAACTGACCGCCGAATTGCCGCGCGTCAACGTCTCGCTCAAACTCTCGGCGCTCGACAGCCGCTTCGATCCGCTCGACTCGTCCGGCACTACGCGCCGCGTCGCCGAGCGGTTGCGCCCGCTGCTGCGGCGCGCTCGCGAGCTGCGCGCGTTCGTGAACATCGACATGGAGTCGTTCGACAAACGGACCCTCACGTTCGAGATCTTCAAGCAAGTGCTCGATGAAGCCGAATTTCGCGATCTGGCCGACGTGGGCATCGTCGTGCAAGCCTACTTGCGCGACGCAGCCGACGATCTCCAATCGCTCGCCCACTGGGCGCGCGGCCGGGGTACGCCCGTGTGGGTGCGGCTCGTCAAAGGGGCCTACTGGGATTACGAAACCGTGCATGCACGTTCGGTCGGCTGGCCGGTCCCCGTCTTCGAGCAGAAAGCGGCCACCGACGCGAACTTCGAACGACTAACTCGCCAGCTCTTCGCCGCGCGCGACGCGCTGCGGCCGGCCATCGCTAGCCACAACGTGCGCTCGTTGGCCCACGCCATCGCCGTGGCGCGGCACTTGGGAGTCGCTCCCAGCGGCTTCGAGCTGCAACTCCTCTACGGCATGGGCGACCCCATCAAGCAAGCGCTCGTCAATCTCGGACACCGCGTCCGCGTCTACATGCCGTTCGGCGAGTTGATCCCCGGCATGGCCTATCTCGTGCGGCGGTTGTTGGAAAACACTTCAAACGATTCCTTCTTGCGGGCGAGCTTCACCGAAAGCGTCTCGCCGGAGAAATTGCTCATGAATCCCGAAGAGATTCTCGCCCACGATCGACAACAACGAGGACGGTCCAATTCCGAGGCCGGTGACGATCCCGCGTCAAACGCAGACGCATCGTCTCGCGGGCCGTTCGCTTGGAGGTTCAAGAACACGCCACCGACCGATTTTGCCTTGGCCGCCAATCGCGACAAAGTGCAACAAGCAATCGCCAAAGTGCGCGGCGAGCTGGGGCGGCACGCGCCGCTTTGGATCGATGGCCAGGCGGTCGAAACCAGCGAACAGATCGTCTCGTTAAACCCGTCGCGCCGACGCGAAGTAATCGGCACCGCAGCATCGGCCGGTCAGAGCGACGTCGATCGCGCCGTGGCGGCCGCGCGGCAGGCCTTTCCCGCGTGGTCGGCCAAAACCGCTGCCGAGCGCGCCGAACTGCTGCGGCGCGTCGCCCGGCACTTGCGAGAGCGGCGCTTTGCACTGTCCGCCTGGATCGTGCTCGAAGCTGGCAAGCCTTGGCGCGAAGCCGATGCGGACGTCGCCGAGGCGATCGATTTCTGCGAATTCTACGCCAACGGGGCCGAAGCCTTGGCGCGTCCTCACGGCGTCGACGTGCCGGGCGAGGAAAACCGCTTTGAGTTCCTGCCTCGCGGCGTGGCGGCCGTCATCGCGCCGTGGAATTTTCCGCTCGCCATTCTGACCGGCATGACGACCGCCGCGCTGGCCACAGGCAACACCGTGGTGATGAAGCCCGCCGAGCAAACGCCGCTGGTGGCGGCGCAGTTGCTCGATGCGTTTATCGCGGCGGGCTTTCCGCCCGGCGTCGTCAACTACCTGCCGGGCCCTGGTGAAACCGCCGGCGCCGCGCTCGTCGATCATCGCGACGTGGCGCTCGTGGCGTTCACCGGTTCGCGCGCGGTGGGTCTGGCCATCAATCGCCGCGCGGCGGAAGTCTCGGCCGCGGGCGGGCGCTTCGTCAAACGGGTCATCGCCGAAATGGGAGGCAAGAACGCGATCGTGGTCGACGACGACGCCGATCTCGATGAAGCGGTGCTGGCCACGGTCGGCAGCGCCTTCAGTTATCAAGGTCAGAAGTGCTCGGCCTGTTCGCGCGTCGTCGTGGTCGCGAGCATCTATGATGCGTTTCTTGCCCGCCTGGTCGAAGCGACGCGCTGCCTGAAAGTCGGCGCTGCCGACGATCCGTCGACCGACGTCGGCCCGCTGATCGATGAAGAATCGCAGTCGCGCGTCTTGCGCACCCTTGCGGACGCACGCCGCATGAGTCGCGAGATGCTGGCGATCGATTGTGGCCCCTTGGCAACCGAGGGCTACTATGTCGGGCCGCATATTTTTGCCGACGTCGACCGCGACGCACCGCTGGCGCAAGACGAAATCTTTGGCCCCGTGCTGGCGGTCCTTCGCGCGGCGGACTTCAGCGACGCAATCGCGATCGTCAACGATTCGGCCTACGCGCTGACGGCCGGCGTTTTCTCGCGCAGTCCCGAGCACCTCGAGCAAGCCCGGCGTGAAATCGCCGCTGGCAATCTCTATCTCAACCGCGGCATCACTGGCGCTCTGGTCGGCCGGCAACCCTTCGGCGGGTACAAGCTCTCAGGCATCGGCAGCCAGGCCGGCGGTCGCGAGTACCTGCTGCAGTTCGTCATTCCGCGGACAATCACCGAGAACACGATGCGTCGCGGTTTCGCCCCTGCTAGCAGCCACGCCGATGAGTCGGGCCTAATGGGCGGAGAATGATCGCCATCCGGGTCGTTGGTAGTCGGTCAGTTTGTAAGGCGTGTGTCGGCCTGCAAGCTGGCATCGCCCGGCAGCGGCGACTTGGCCTAGAATGCCGCCCGCCGCACTTGCGACGACGTGCTGACAGGGAGGTCTGCCGGTGGCGCCATTCCGTATACGATTTCGTGCGTTCCAAAATCTTCTGATCGGTGCCGCAGTATTAGCGGCGCTCGCAGACACCGCCGTCAGCCGCGCTCAGCGGCCAAAACGCGGTTCGCTGGACGATAATCCCTTCGACCTGCGCGAATCGGCAACTGCTGGCGATGACGACGAGCCGGCGCCGTTCGACAACGAGCAGGAGCCGCCGGCCAGTGCGACGCAGCAGCTTACGCCCGAGCTCGACGACGCCGGACTGAACGACATCGCCTTTGTCGACGCGCGAACCGGTTGGGCCGTCGGCGATCGCGGCGTGATCTGGCACACCGACGATGGTGGACAGAACTGGCAATTGCAGCAGAGTGGCACCGCGGCGCGACTCACCTGCGTGCAGTTCCTGGATGCCGAGCGCGGTTGGGCAGCCGGCTATGAAGTGTGGCCCGTGCTGGGGCAGACGCGCGGCGTGCTGCTCCATACGCCCGACGGCGGCCGCCACTGGCATCACGATCGCAACACACTGCTCCCCAGCCTGCGCGCGGTGAAGTTCGTCACGCCCAGGCAAGGCTGGGCGGTCGGCGCTTCGTCCGCCCTCTATCCCGGCGGCATCCTCTGGACTGAAGATGGCGGGCAAAGCTGGTCGGCCGTTCCCAGCACGGCGCTCGGCGCCTGGTGCGGCGGCGATTGGATCGACGGTCGACTTGGCGTCGTGGTCGGCCAAGCACACGGCGCGGCATCGGTCGATCGACGCGCTTGGCGCGCCACAGCCGGATGCATTGATCCAGCGACCAACGTCGCACTCTCGATGCGCGCGGTACGGCTGCTCCCCTCGGGCGAGGCTTGGCTCGTCGGCGACGGCGGTCAAGTGCTCGCCAGTCGCGATGGCGGTCGCTCGTGTCAGCCTGCCTGCGAAGCGTTGGCCGACGTTTTGCCGCATGTCGATTTCGCGGCGGTGGCGGTTCAAGGCTCGCACGTTTGGGCGGCCGGCGCACCCGGCTCGGTCGTCTTGCATTCGGCCGATCGTGGGCAAACCTGGGCGCTGCACGAAACCGGGCAATCGCTGCCAATCACGTCAATGAAATTCGTCGACGCTGAGAACGGCTGGGCCGTCGGCGCGATGGGAACGATCCTGGGCACCCGCGATGGCGGTCGCACGTGGCAAGCGCTCCGGGCCGCTGGCCGGCAAGCGGCCTGGTCCGGCGTCTTCGCATCGGGCGCCGACGCTCCCTGGGAAGTGTTCGCGCAACTCGGCGCCGCGCAAGGCTATCGCGGCGTCTTGCATACGATCACTCGTGCGGAATCATTGGCAGCAGAGCCGCCGGCGGACGGTGAGCCAATTCCCGCATCGACTAACATCACGAGCGACTCAGAAGAACTCGATCGCCTGGCGTTCGCCGCCACACTCACCGGCGCCAGCGCCGTACGCGCGGGCCGATGCGCCGCGGCCACCGCAGCAGACTTTGATTCATT
The DNA here is from genome assembly GCA_964495375.1 of uncultured Planctomycetaceae bacterium. GTDB lineage: Bacteria > Planctomycetota > Planctomycetia > Pirellulales > JAEUIK01 > JAIESQ01. The sequence continues at coordinate 4,364 of CAZBWM010000036.1, forward strand.
TGCTGATTGGCTTGCGGTGCAGCTTCGCACGTGGCGTCCGCAATTGGTCATCACTTATGGCCGCGAAGCTCGCCGCGATCCACTGCGCCGATCGCTTCACGCCGCCACGCTCGAAGCGGTCGCCAGGGCGGCCGATCCGCAAGCGCTTCCGCACGCGACCAATCAGCTAGCGCTCGCGTATTGGGAAGTACCACGCGTGGTCGGCTGTAGCACGGGTGATGATCGCGCGGCACTGCGCTTGGCGAGCACGGAGATTCCGGCCCGCTTGGGACGCTCGCTCGGCGATGTGGCGGACGAGGCACGCAGTTTGATTGGGACCGCAGAGCCCTCGCCCGAGCTGTGGGGTATTTCGGTCGACAAGCCTGCCGGGGGCGAGCTCGGGCGCGATCTTTTCAGTGGGCTGCCAATCGCGCCGGGGAGCGAAGCCCGTCGCAGTTTGCCGGCAGCCGATGCACAGGCCGCGGCCCAGATGCAGCGCCACGGGCAACAGCAACGCAATGTCAAGGCGATCTTCGCGCGGTCGCTCGACACATCCAGCGGCGCCCTGCGCGGCACGGAGCTGCTCACACAACTCGGCGAACTGACGCGCGGCTGGCCTGCCGATGCCACGGCTCGGCTGCTGGAGCGACTTGCCCGCGAGACGGCCGCGCGTGGCGGTTGGGATCGTGCCGCCGAATTGTGGCAACTCCTCGTCGAGCAGCATCCCAATCATCCGTTGGTTGGCGCCGCGCTTGTCGCCTTGTTGCATCATGACGCCAGCAGCGAGATCGCCTGGCGTATGCGGTACGACAAACCCAATGGCGATGCTCTGGTCGCCGCGCGCACGCCTGCGACTGTCGATCCGGAGCTGGCCGAAATCGCCGCGGCCAACGCTCAGGGGTCGTCGGGCGAAGTCGCGCTGGCCAGCGCGCAAAGTCCCGAGCCACCGAGCCGCGCGCGAGCCCTGCGTTGGGCGCGACAGCTCGAGCAGCAGAGCGGTGCACTTTATAGCGAGCCGTTCGTGCGTTTCCCGTTGGCCAATGCCGAACGCGCGCAAGTCGCGGGGCAGGCTGCGTCCGACGTGCGCGCCGTCGAACGTTACTTCGGCACTCTGCGACAAACGCGTCCGCACGACACCTGGTGGGCCTGCGCGGCCGGTGAAGCGTGGCTGGCTGAGCCCGCCGCTCACTGCCCGAAGCCGTTGGCCCTCTGCGCACGAACCGACGCGCGGCCCCGGCTGGATGGGGAATTCGACGATGCTTGCTGGCAGCAAGCCGAACCCTATGTGATCGAAACGATGGTCAACGATCAGACCGCAACTTCCGCACGCTGGCGCGTCGCGTACGACAACGAGTTTTTGTACCTGGCGGTCGAATGCCGGCGTCTGAAAGGTTCGGCGGTTGCTCCGCGCGGCAGACCACCGCGCGCTCACGACGACGCGCGGCATTCACCTGATCGCATCGAAGTGTCGCTTGATCTCGATCGCGATTACGTGACCGCCTATCGTCTGGCAGTCGACGAGCTCGGTCGTTCGGCCGACGATTGCTGCGGCGACACCTCGTGGAACCCCACGTGGTACATCGCTTCCGCCGGTGATGAAACGATGTGGACCAGCGAAGCGGCGATCGCCTGGTCGCAACTCGCGCCGCGCTCGCCGCAGCCGGGCGACACCTGGGCCATGGGCGTTACGCGAGTGATCGCTGGTCAGTCGCAACATGCCTGGAGCGACACGTTCACATCGCGTGCTCCAACAACCGCCGGCTCCGCCTGGGGCTTCTTGCAGTTTCGGTAGGGGCAGGCGATTTAGACCTGCTGTTTGAACTCCGATTTTAAGTGTGGTTTGCGTCGGCGATTCGCCTAGGATCATAGCATTCGAGGAACCTAACCCTTCGCGCTCGACTGCAATGTCCAAATCGCTGGCACCGCACCTTCGCGCCGTCTACAAGGGACACTCCGAATTCGTCAGTGCCGTGGCGTTTTCACCCGACGCCAGATATGTCGTGTCGGGAGGATTCGACGGGCAAGGAAATTGCTCCGTTGGCCTCTGCGATCTCGAGCATGGCGCGGAGTTCAATCGAATTCGTGTTCCGCTCATCAACAACGAACCTCAGGCGCAGTTCGCCGTTATCGATCGCATTTGCTTCCTCGCACCGGACCAGTTCGTCATTTGCGTGGGCGAAGTAGTCTATGTGCTTGATCTCGCTGGTCACCTGGTGAGGTGCCTGGAGCCAGAGACTGAACCTGAAATGATCGGCCTTTCCGGTGATGGCCGCACGCTCGCCGTACTCGATTCCGACGATCGCGTTCGACTGCTGACTGCCGGCAGCTTCGAGGAGCTTCACGCTTTTCCTTTGCCCTTTTCGAACGCACACCGATTGGCAGTGTCGTACGACGGCAGCAAACTGGCGATCTCCGCTGGCGAGGGTTTATTGGTCGTCGCCCACCAGGGGAAGGCACTCGTCAACTATCCGTCAAGGCACGTCCATGCCTTCGCGTTCGGTCCTTGGAGAGACCGCCTGGCGCTCGTGCCAGGCGACATGAATTTGAACGTAATCGAGGTCGGCAGCACCCGCATGGCAATGGGGCAGCAGCTCCTCGGCAATCTTTGCGACTGCGTAGGTGTCTCCGGGGGCGGTCAGTTGATTGCGACGGGCTCAGGTTGGGGCCCGTGCGCGGATGAAGAACAAAAGGGCCGTCTGTCAATCTGGCGGAGTGATACGTTGGAGGAGGCGGTCTTCGCCGAGGCGCTGGGTAGTCGCATCTGGTCAGTTGCTTTCTCGGCCGACGACAAGCTGCTGGCGGCCGCGGAAGACAACGGATTCGTCCGCGTCTGGCAGCTCGATGGTATGATTGAGTAGCGGGCGCGAGGTTCTCAACACTCGCCAATGCGCTTCAGTGGTTCTTATCACGATGAAGGTGAACCTTACCCGAACCATCGAAGCCTGGTTTGAACAGCACTCCGATGGCGAATTTGGTTGCGAAGAGCCGGGCCCAGCTTACTGGGTGCAAACTCCTGCCAGCGCACGCGCGCGGGTGATCTTTACGACGAAGCCCTCAACGATTGGCCGTGCGATCGCAGCGTCCGAAAACAACCAAATGCTCGGGCTTATCGGCCGCTATGGCCTGCCCAACGGTCGCGACCTGGGCTGGATTCGTGCCCTGATTGGAGCTCGGAAACTACTATTTCTTGGTGATCTCGACCCGCCCGACTTGATGATCTTTGCCTGGCTGCGCTCGCGCTTCCGCCCGGCGCGAGTGCGCTTCCTCGGCATCAGCGATGACTTGCTGAAGCGCATCGGAGCTCGCCCAACCGAGCGAAACACAATTGCGCTCACGCCGACCGAATTGGCTGCGTGGCAAATGTTGCCAAGTGTTATGCCTGATTTGCAGAAACTGATCGGCCCGTCCTGCGTCACTCTGCTGGCGAGTGGACGGAAGCTGGAATTGGAAGCAACTCTTGGAGCCCTTCAAAAGTCGCCCGAGGTATTCAGCGGCTGACGCGATCGAGTGGCGCACGAGGCAAATCTCAGGCTTGCTTGGTCGGCAGCGCCGCGCCAGAATGACCCGCCAACTCGAGCCTCGCGGCTGCCCGCGCCCGCGGCCACTTCACAACGATCGCGTCTCGCCCGGCGGATGCTCGCATGACCAATCACTTTCGCGCCGCCGGCGCGACCTTCGGGTACATCGTTAAGCAGGAAGAGGACGCCAAGTAGGCCAAAGGCGCCGCGGCGCGGGTTCAGCGTGACGTGGCCAAAGAACCAACCACGGTCGCTCGCGGGCCAGTGCATTGCATGCGGCCCGACGCGTCGGCACAATAACTCGCCAATAAGCCTGTCCAGACAACACGCGACGAAATCACGCCTCGGCACCGCTTAGCGCACTCGGGAGTTACCACGCATGAATCTCAAACTCGTCGACAAGAAAGTGGCCGTGATCACCGGCGCCGGCCGCGGCATCGGCGCCGCGACCGCCGAGCTTTTCGCGCAGTTCGGCGCCAAGCTGGTGCTGGCCGACCTGGACGACAAACCATTGCAAGAAACCGCGACCGTGGCCCGCGCGCACGGCGCCGAAGTCGTCACGCTGGCCGGCGATGTCACGGCCCGCGATTTTCCCGCGGCGCTCCTCAAGCAAAGTCAGGAAGCGTTCGGCACGCCTGACATCCTGGTCAATAACGCCGGCTACACCTGGGACGCCATCTTCCACAAGATGGAAGAGAAACAGTGGGACGCCATCATCGACGTCCACCTGTCGGCCGTGTTCCGCATGATGCAGACAGTCGGCGGGGCAATGCGCGAGGCCGCCAAGCGCGAAGCCGAAAGCGGCGCCACGCCCCCCGCGCGCAAGATCGTCAACATCAGCAGCATCTCCGGCACCGACGGTAACCCCGGTCAGGCGAATTACTCTGCGGCCAAGGCCGGCGTGATCGGGCTCACCAAAACGGTCGCCAAAGAATGGGGCCGCTTCAATATCTATGTGAATGCCGCGGCCTTTGGCTGGATCGACACGCGGCTCACGCGCGCCAAAACGCAGAACGAATCGGTCGCCCGCGGCGCCGAGAAGATCGCGCTGGGCATTCCGCAAGAGATGTTGGAGATGTCGAAGCTGCTGATCTCGCTCGGTCGGGCGGGGACGGCCGACGAGGCTGCCGGCGCGATCTTGTTCTTGTGCTCGCCGCTGGCGAACTACGTCTCGGCGCAGTGCCTGGTGGTCGATGGCGGGCGGTAGGGGGCGATTCTCCTACCGCGAGAACGTGGAACCGAAAGCCACGGCCATTAGCGCCCAAATCATTTTGTCGCCGCCACTTGCGATCGTAGGCCCACCGGCATCATTTGCTGGATTATTATCAACCACGGCTTGTAAAGCAAAAAACCTGCGTTTAGTATGTCCGCGTTGCCAGTCGAGGCTGCTCGCCGTGCAACGGGGCCGCCGCGTATGCGGTCCAAAGCGAAATCGCTGTAATTTCAGGTCTGCCAATCGGGAATCGCTAGTGACGTTGTCCTAGAAATCGCTCCCGGCGGCCTTTGCGCCGCGAGTAGTCGATCTTCTACGTCACAACCCGATTACCACTCCGGCAACTCTTGCCTGACCTGATTCGCCCGCACGTCGCCTGGCTGCCCTCGGCTGCTCGCTTCCGTCGTCGCGTTTTCTCGTCGAGCGACGTTCCGGAGTTTCTGTGTGCAGGCTTTCGCGCCGCGATGTGGGAATAGCTCCTCCTTCGCGCGGAACTCGGCCGGCGACCGCCTGGATCAACCGAGCGGCCGCCCCCGAATTCACGAGAGGCCCGGGGCACGAGAACCCGCCCGACGGCCAGGGAACAACGGTCGCCTGCAATTCTCGTGGCATTCGATTTTTGGAAACAGGGAAGAAAGTTCACCCAACTTTGACGAGGAATTAGGCCAATGCGGAATTTCAAACTCTGGGGAGCGACACTGGCTTTGGTAGTTGCGATCCATGCCAGCTCGATCCAGATTTCTCATGCCGTGCCCGTTGATGTCAATTTCTCTGGCGCGTCGCAAGCGTTTGTCGGCGTCACCTCGGTTTTCGGCACGCTGACTGCTACCGGCTCGGGCGTCGCCAATACGAAGAGCGGCCCCGAAGCTTTCGTGCTGACTCCGCCTACCGTTCACCCGATCACGCTGGCCGGCGGCTTCGCGCTGGTCGACTCGCAACCCAACAGTGTCGGCCCGACGTCGGTGTTTGACGTCACGCCGATCGCGATCAACGCCATCAATAACCTCAACGTCGATTTGCTGAACGGCACCGTCGTGCCAATCGCTTTCAACACGGTTAATCTCACGAGCAATTCATCGGTCGCCTTGTTGAAGAATATCTCGGTCGACGCTTCGGCCGATGCCGACGGCCTGGAGTTCTTCCAAACCGGCCTCTCGACGCTCACGCCGCTGGGGCCAAACTTCGGCAACTTCAGCGTGCCGGGAAACTTCTACCTGCACGCCTCGAATTTCAACGCCACTTTGTTCGGCGTGTTGAATTTCCCCTTCCTCGATCTGAGCGAGATCCTGCCGGGCACTCTGTCTGGCACCTACACGATCTCGGGTCCGGCGAATAACACGAAGATCACTCTCGACGGCACATTGGCACTTCAGGTGCCGGTTAGCGTGTCTGAAGATTTTGTGTTGAACGTCAGCAATCCGCTGTCACTGACCGTTTCCGCCACGGCTGCGGCCGCATTCACGGTCTTGGTCAATGTCGGCTTCCACCTCGAGCAGGACCAGATCGTTGTGCCCGAGCCGGGCAGCATCGCCCTGCTGGGGATTGGCGTCGCGATGTGCGGTGCCGCGGTTTGGCGCCGTCGCCGTCAGTCGCGCTAGCGTTCATTGTGAATCGATTCCGGTCACCGCGGCGCCCGCGCCGCGGTGGCTGGTTGCGTTGTCGCAAGTAGTTTCGCGTAACTAATTCGGATACTTCGAGAGGATCATCAGGCCAATGCGGAATCTAGTTCGCTGGGGGGCAACCCTTTCGATCGTCGTTGTCATTTCGATTTCCTCCGCCGCGAGTCGCGCGGCAATCGTGCCGGTCAACTTCGCGGGGCCGCTGCAGTCGTTCAACGGCGTGGCGACGGGATTTGGCACGTTTGGCGCGGCCGGTTCGGGAGAAGCCTTCAACGCCAAGACGAGCAAGCTCGAGGCGTTTTCGCTCACGCCGCCGCTGGTGCATCCGCTGACGGTCGCCGGTGGCTTCTCGAAGGTTAAGGCCGAGCCCGTCAGCGTGGCCCCGCCAGCCCTGTTTAATGCCACGCCGACCACGATCACCGATATCGCCAATCTGAATTTAGACTTTCTCAATGGCGTTACCGCGCCGCTCGCCTTCAACACCATCATACTCACGAGCAACAGCTCGATTCCGCTGTTGCAAAACATCACTGTCGACGCCTCGGGCGAGTTGTCCGAGCTGGCGTTCAATCAGACGGGCGCGGCCACGCTAACTCCGCTGGGGCCCAACTTCGGCACCTTCAGCTTGCCCGGCGATTTCAAGCTGGGGCTCAGCAATAACTTCGTCACGTTGGCGGGCATCATCAATTATTCTCTCCTGGACCTGGCTGGCACCACTTCGGGAGCCTTGAGCGGCACCTACACGATCTCCGGTCCTCCAGGCAACGCGAAAATCACCCTCGACGGCACGCTGGGCCTGGCGGTGCCAATCACGGGCAACACGGCATTCCTCGTCAATGCCACCTCGCCCATCGCGTTGACCGTGTCGGCCACTGCGGATCTCGTAGCCAGCATGTTGGTGAACGCCGGTTTCCACCTCGAGCAAGATGGCCTCGTTGTGCCCGAGCCGGGGACCGTCGCCCTGATGGCGATCGGCCTGGCGATGTGCGGCGCGTTTGCCTGGCGCCGGCGCCGGTAGTTCGCCCAGTGCTTCGACGTCGCGAACCAAAAATCAGAGCAATCGAAACTTCGCTGCCAACCACCATCCATCTGCGGCATCAAGATCCAGGGGTGAAATGATTTCTATGACGATCACAAGGACGTCCTTCCGCGGCGTGGTATTCGCAATCGCTTTGCAGTTGCTGGCCTGCTCAACCCAGGCCGCCACGCTACCGTTCACCACGGGCCTGAAGCTGTGGCTCGACGCCACGACCGGCGTGACCACCTCGGGTAGCACCGTCACCGGCTGGGCCGATCAATCGGGAAATGGCCATGATGGTTCGCATACTTCGGGCTCTCCGCAGTTGGTCGGCGGCGCGATCAACGGTCTGCCGGCGATCAACTTCGACGGCACGGCCGACTACTTCGCGCTGGCCGGCGGCGCCGTCCTAGCGAGCGATAGTTTCACCATCTTCGCCATTGCTACTGATACGGGCGCCGATATCGGCTACCGCAACATCTATTCGAACTGGGACGCCGGAAACTCGTGGTCGTCAGTGTTCCTCGGCACGGCCGACGGCACCAGCCCCGCGCGCTCGGGCCGTGTGACTGATGGTCTCTACGCAACGGACGTCATCACCGATCCGACAACTCCATTCATCAGTTGGGGCGTCTATCAGGGGGGCATCAACGCCGAGATGTTTCTCAACGGCAATCTCGTCGGATCCGAAGCGCAGAACAATCTGCCCGCCGATGATACCAACCCCAATGGCAAGCGCGACGTCAGCACGCTGTCGTACATTGGCCAGCAGGGGAGTTTTCCTGGTGAGTATTGGCAAGGCTTGATCGGCGAAGTGCTGGTGTACGAAGGCGCGCTGACACCCGCCGAGCAAGCTGAAGTTTACGGTTACCTGTACGCCAAGTGGGTTGTCGTGCCCGAGCCAAGCAGCCTGCTGCTGGCCATCATCAGCGCGGTTGGAGTTGCCGTGGCCCTTGGCCATCGCCGGCGTGCCGGCCTGCGCCTGAGCTAGTCGGAATCCGCTGCGACGTCTCCCGCCTGCACCGTTTTGGTGTCGGGTGTTACGCCCTCGGGGCGCGATGCCTGCCCTGCTTCAACTGGCCGCCACCACGGCATTTGAGCGCTGATGAGGTTGCCGTCTGGGGACGGTGCCTGATTTTCTGTGGCAAATCTTTCGCCGCTGACCGGGACGAATTACGCTCGACCGGCGTCCTCTTTTTGGAACCGGGAAACGCGAACCCCCGGCGAAGTCCGCACTCAGTGGCCGGACGCTTGCCTTGGGCTCGCGGACAGCGTGCAACCTTCGCAGACGCCGATGGACGAAGCGGCCCTCCAGCTCGTGCAGCAGATGCTGGCCCAGCAAGCCGCCGCGCTCGAGCTGTACGCGCGCCAGTGGTGTCAAACGCCCGAAGACGTCGTGCAGGAAGCGCTACTCCGCCTGGCTCGCGAGCGCCCCTTGCCCGACCGGCCCGTGGCCTGGCTGTACTTTGCGGTGCGGCGCGGAGCGCTGAGCGCGGCGCGTGGCGCCTCGCGCAGGCATCGGCACGAAGGCGCGGCCGCCCGTTCGATCGAGTGGTTTGAAGGAGACCCGGGGCAGGCACTCGACGCTGAGGTGGCCAGGGCCGCACTCGACGACCTCCCTATGGCCGAACGAGAAGTGGTCGTCACTCGCTTGTGGGGCGGATTGAGTTTTCAAGAAGTTGGCGAACTGGTCGGCTGCTCGTCGAGCGCTGCCCAGCGCCGGTATGTCGCGGCCCTGGCCGCGCTCCGCGAAAGGTTTGGTGTGCGATGTTTGCCGATGAAGGACTGCCCGAAGAGCTGACGGCCTTTGAAGCGCGACTCGCGTCGCTACGGCCAGTCGTCAGCCGCATCAATCGCGATCAATTGATGTACCGACTCGGCGTCCAGTCGGCGCTCGGTCGGTTGGCTGCCGACGGCGCTGGGAGTGTCGCGCCTGCATCGCCGGTCTGGTGGCAGCGTCCGCGACTGTGGCAAGCGGCTGCGCTGGTGCTGGCCTGCACGACGCTGACGCTGGGCTCGTTCTTGGTCGCTTCGCCGCGCTATGTCGATCGAGTTGTTTATCTGCCGCGATCGGTCACGACGCCCCCAAACGCGCTACCAGCGCCACCCGATCGCGTCGGCGATCCGCAGGTAGAAGAGCCGCCGTTTCATCTGATCGTCGCCGGAAATCGCTCGCGGCTGAAACCCAACGAGCGGTGGTTGACCGCCCTGGCCGCTCCCGGCTCCCGCTATTCGCAGAATGCTGAATTGCGAGCCCGAGTGCCGCGCATCGCCAGCGATCCGGGCGCGCCGATTCTCGTCATCGAACAGCGGCACCCGGACACTGCTGACAGCAGAATAGCCGATCAAGCGGACGCGCCACTCCTGCGCGGGAGCGACCATCGCCAGATGATCGAGTTGCTTAATCCGGCAAGCCACTAGGCCGCTGACAATACGCCTCGATGATCCGCTGAAGTGAAGATCTGAATCCTCCAACCCGAGCGAATACCCATGCGGACTATCTTTACGATCGGATGTGCGCTGCTCTGCTGCGCGGCGACAGTCCAGGCTGCCGACGACGTGCGCGTCGTGAAGCTCGCCGTCAGCCCGGCGACGCGACCGGTGCCGGCGATGAAGTATCGCTTGACGCCGACCGATCGCGAATTGGTCCCCGGCAATGCGGCGGCGCTCTACTACCGGGCGATCTTGCAATTGGTGGAAACGCGGCATCTTGAGCGCGGTAATGCGGACAATAGCGTGATGGCCGCCGCCAATGGTGATTGGCTCGAACTGTCACCCGATCAATTACCACGCGACGCGGGCGCCAAGGCGCTCCAGCGCTGGGCGAACCCGCTGGCCGAAGCCACGCTCGCCGCCCGTCGCCGCAGCGCCCAGTGGGATCTACCCCTCAAAGAACATGGCATCATGACGCTGCTCCCCGAAGTGCAAGAGATGCGCACGCTGGTACGGCTGATGGCCCTCAAGGCCAAGCTCGCGCTTGCTGAGAAAGACTACGACGAGGCGTCTGAGACCCTCGAAACCATGATCCGTATGGGGGAGCACGTCAGCGAGTCGGGCACGCTGGTCAGTTCGCTGGTCGGCGTCGCTTGCGATTCGATCGCCCTGAACGAAGTCGAAGACTGGATCAACTCCCCTGCTTCGCCCAACTTGTACTGGGCGCTCACGGCCTTGCACGATCCGCTGGTGGATATTGGCGCGGCGCTGGAGTCCGAACATTACTGGCTCGGTTCGTCGCTGCCGTATGTTGATATCTTGTCGACGTCCGTCCTCTCCGCCGAACAAGGGCGTGAGCTGGCCCGCGGTGTCGTCGAACTCATGTCGCTAGCGACCGATAACGTCCACCTTGAGCTACTTCCCGGCATGAAGCTGCCGGTTCCGCCCGAGGCAGCGTTACAGTTGCCGGCACTGGCCACGTACCCCAGCGCCAAGCGAGAGTTGATTGCCCGCGGACGCTCGGCCGATCAAGTTGAACAGATGCCAGTCATCCAAGTGGTTGTGCTGAGCTGGGTGGAGTCGTACCGCGAACAGCTCGACGAAGCGGTCGCGTGGGGCCATCGACCGTATTCCGAAGCGCGCGTCGCCATTGCTGAGCTCGACGAAGACTTCGACAGGCTGAATCGCGGTCCGTCGGGCTTCTTCGCGCGGTTGCTGCTGCCGGCAATCAATGCCGCGCGAGCCGCCGGGGCGAGGATCGATCAGCGGGTAGCCCTGCTTCGAACCGTCGAGGCCCTGCGGCTGTACTCGGCGGCCCACGGCGGCGGACTCCCTTCCAAGCTGAGCGAGGTGACCGAGGTGCCCGTTCCACTCGACCCCGCGACGGGCGAGTCGTTCGCCTACGAGCTGTCCGCTGGCACGGCCACGTTGCAGTCGCGCGAAAAGTCCATCTATCAGCACACGGTCTACGAGATCACCGTTCGCAAGTAATCGTGTCGTCGTGGCGACCAAAGGAAGCCGCCCATGTCTCACCCCGTTGCATTTCAACCAGGAGCTTTTCGATGCTAACTCGCATTCCTATTGCGGCCTTCGTTATCGCGGCGGCCTACTTGGCTTGTGCGACAAGTTCGACGGCGATCGCCGCCGACGTGCCCATCGCCGATGCGCTCGCCCCATGGATGGACGAAGAGGCGATTGCCGTCTCGCGCATCGATCTGGAGCGCGCTGACCCCGTCGGCCTTGCCAGGATCTTCGCCCTCCTGCCCGATCTGGCCGAAGCGGTGCGCAACTCCGCCGACGCGCTGGGCGTCGCGCAGCGCGTGAGCGCCATGGCCGGATCGCAGATCTACTTCATCTTGTCGGTGCCGACCAGCAACAAACTGCCGTTCATCTGCGTGGTGCCGCTGAGCGATGCCAGCCGCGCGGCCACGGCCACCAAAGCGTTTCATTTCAGCGCGAAGACCGAGCGCGAGTGGCGGCATGAAGTAATCGATAACCTGCTGATCGCGGGGCCGAAGGACAAAGTCGATCATCTGCTTGCCTTGCGCGAATCCGCGCGGCAAGGAACGACATCCACACCCCCACGCCCGCACCTGGCCGCCGCGTTGGCAGCCACGGGTGAGGCTCCCGTGGCGCTGGCCTACGTTCCCTCGGCCGACCAGCAGCGCGTGCTTGACGAACTGACGCCGGAGTTGCCCGCCGAAGTGGGCGCCAACACGGCGCGCGATCTGGCGCGTGCCACGCGCTGGGTTGCCTCGGCGTACGAGCATGGCAAGTCCCTGCGTGTGACGCTCGCTACCGAATCGGAGACGGCCGCGAAGGGGGCTCTCGAGAACGTCGATGGCCTCCTCGGCGCGCTGATGCTGCAAGGGCGCCTGACAAATCCTAATTCAGCCGAAGCCCAAGTTTTCAAACTGCTGGGCCCCGCGCTCGAGGCCATCAAACCCCACCAAGCCGGCGATCAGGTCGTGCTCGAGCTCGAAGGCGAGCAGCTCGCCGCGCTGTTCCCGCCCCCGGGCGAAGTCCCTGGCGGCCCGCTCGGCCGCACCCAGGCGATGAACAAGCTCAAGCAAATCGCCATCGCCATGCACACCTTTGCCGACGCCAACAATCATTTCCCTGACGCGGCCAAGAGTGACGCTAAAGGTAAAGCGCTCCTCAGTTGGCGCGTGCAAATTTTGCCGTACCTCGAAAATGGGGGTGACGCGCTCTACAAGGAATTCAAGCTCGACGAACCCTGGGACAGCGACCATAACAAGAAGCTCATCGATCGCATGCCCGATGTGTTCAAGCTCCCCGGCAGCAATGCGGCGGCCGGCAAAACGTGCGTCGTGCTGCCCGTGGGTGAAAACACCGTCGCCCCCAAGGGCAAAGGGCTACGAATTCGCGACATAACCGACGGCACGTCGAACACCATCCTGATCGTCGACGCCGACGACGACCACGCGGTGATCTGGACCGCGCCCGACGATCTCACGTACGACGCGGAGAAACCCAGCGCCAACCTCAGCACGCGTTACGGCGATGGTTTTCTGGCCGTGATGTGCGATGGCTCCGTGCAATTCTTCGCCTCGACCGTACCCGTCGAAACCGTTCGTGCGCTGTTTACGGCCAATGGTCGCGAGCCGATCGACCGTCCGTAGTTTGTCGTTGCACACACAAAGTGCATGGCAATTCACAAACCGCCCAGTCCCCGCAAGCGACGCCAATCGCCGTGAAAACGGCGGTCTGGCGTCGCGCCATTGTTGCGGCTTTTTATCCCGCCTGCTGCTCGCTATCCGCCGCCCGCACCAGTATGCTGGCTGGTGAGGAGCACCGATTCTCTGGCCGGCAGCAAGCCTACTGAGGGAGCTTGCCGCGATCGTCGCACCCCACCGACTTCGCAAGTCTCGAGATGCTCAGCCGGTCTCAAGGATCATCGCGCTACTTTGTGCCAGGTGAGGTCCGCTCCCTGGCGCCGCTTAGCGCGAGCGGGTTACATCGCCCCCGAGGGCAAAAGGAGTTGCCATGCGCAACGGTCAGACAACGACACTTCAGCCTGCGCGCACAGCGCTCGGTACAACCTTGCTGAAGAATGTGCAGTGGGGCCAGGCCGTCTCGATTCTCGTGATTCATCTGCTCGCGCTCCTCGTCTTCGTCCCCTACTTTTTCAGTTGGACGGGCGTGGCCGTCTTCGTGTTTGGGCTGCTGGTGTTCGGCCAGGTAGGCATCCCCATCTGCTATCACCGGCAATTGACGCATCGCAGCTTCCGCACCGCGAAATGGCTCGAGCGCTCGTTCGTCACGTTCGCCCTGTGTAGCGCGCAGCAGACGCCCGCCAAATGGGTCGCCTGGCATCGCAAACACCACAACATGTCCGACCAGCCCGAAGATCCGCATAGCCCGCTGGTGAGCTTCCTCTGGGCCCACTTGGGCTGGCTATGTGTGGACGACGATCGCAACTCAGATCACTCGTTCTACGACAAGTACGCCCGCGACATCCTCGAAGATCCGTTCTACTTCTATCTCGAGCGGCATCGCGCCACGATGGTCTGGATCTACCTGGCTCACGCCGCGCTCTTTTTCGCGGTGAGCCTGGGCCTCGCCTGGGCGGCGCTGGGCAGTGGCGCGGCCGCCTTGCAGCTCGCGCTCAGCGTGTTGGTCTGGGGGGTGATCGCCCGCACGGTCTATGTGTGGCACATCACGTGGAGCGTTAACTCGCTCTCGCACCTGCACGGTTATCGCAACTTTGAAACGGGCGATGACAGCCGCAACAACTGGTTCGTGGCCCTGATCACCGGCGGCGAGGGCTGGCACAACAATCACCATGCCGATCAATCGGCCGCCACGGTGCAGGTCCGCTGGTGGGAGTTCGACCTGAACTATTACGTCATCAAGGGGCTGGAGCGCGTGGGCTTGGCCACGCACGTGGTACCCGGCACAAAGCGCCGTCGCCAACAGCAGGGACGCTTCGTCGAGCGCGTCGTCAAGACCGCGGCCGGCCCGACGGTGACCGTCATCGAATCGCCGGTGACGTCAGCCGACGCAGCGCGGGCCAGCCAAGACACGGTGGAGATTGACGCGACCTTACGCGACACGACACTAAGCAACGCGACAGCGATCGAGCGCGATGAGCCAGAGCTGGTGGCGCCGGCGGTGGAGTAGCAGACCTCGCACTCTCTGGCGTTTGGTCTGGCCATGGATCCGCCGCGAATCCTGCGGTTCGGCGCGTTTAGCTGCGTTTTCTGCGCGGCGTCTTGCTCACTCCCCTCCTCAACATCAAAATACCAGCCGGCTTCGCTCTTCGTGGCGAGACCACCCCCGCTACATCCCGCACACCCTTACTGACCATTCGTGGAAAGTCGCTAAACCATGGGCAGGAAAATCCTCATCGGTCTCGGCGTGTTGTTGGGCCTCGTGGCTGTCTTCGCGATTTTTGTCGCCATGCAGCCCGATGAGTTTGCCGTCGAGCGTTCGACCACCGTCGCCGCCCCGCCGCAAGTGGTCTTCGATCAAGTGAACGACTTCCATAAGTGGGAAGCCTGGTCCCCCTGGGCGAAGCTCGATCCAATGGCCAAGAACACCTTCGAAGGCCCTGACTCGGGTGAAGGAGCACAGTTCGCTTGGGCGGGAAACAACGAGGTCGGCGAAGGTCAGATGACGATTGTCGAAAGCCGGTCGCCCGAGCACATCAAGATCGATCTCGAATTCATCAAGCCGATGGCCGCCGAAAACGTTACGCTCTTCAAGTTCACGCCCGAGGGAGCTGGGACCAAGGTGGTCTGGACCATGTCGGGCACCAACGACTTCGTCGGCAAAGCGTTCTGCTTGTTCATGAATATGGACAAGATGGTCGGCCCCTATTTCGAGAAGGGGCTGGCCGCGATGAAGGCCCACGCCGAAGCCGCAGAGCCTATCGGTCTAGACCTGCCTGAATCGCAACCAGCCGACGCCGCGCCGCCGGCAGAACCATCCACCGAACCGGCCGCACCGACGAACCCGTAAGTCGTAGGGTGGCCCGGAGACGGCGCAGCCGCATCCGCTCTCGCGAAGCGACAAGAGGTCCTTCTTGCGTGATGCCGCTTGCTAGACGTCGCGACGACGGAGCCCTTTGTCGATGCCGAATTATGTCGCCGGCACCTCAAGCTCCAACGTCCGCCCCCCGCGGATCACGCTCACGCTGAGCCCCTGCTCGAGCGGTAATTGAGCCAACAATCGGTGCAAATCATCAGCGTCGGCCACCACGCGCCCCGACAAGCCAACGATCCAATCTTCGGCCCGCAAGCCGGCCGCGGCCGCCGCGCTCCCTTTTTCAATGTCCATGATCTCGACCGCCGTGTCGGTCAAGAGATCGAGCTCGCGCACCTGGGCGCGGGGAATCTGAATCGTGGTGACCACGATCCCCAGCTTGCGACGCCGCACTCGACCGTGCGCTATGATTTCGCTCACCACCCAGCCGGCCGTGTTGCTGGGGACCGCGAAGCCCAAACCCTGCGCCATCGCGATGATGGCCGTGTTGATGCCGATCACCCGTCCGCGCGAATCGACCAGCGGCCCTCCCGAGTTGCCCGGGTTGATCGGCGCCGAATGTTGAATGATGTTCTCGATCAGTCGGCCGTCTTGCCCGCGCATGCTCCGCCCGATGGCGCTCGCCACGCCGGTCGACACGGTGGAATGAAAGCCCAGCGGGCTCCCCATCGCGATCACCAACTGCCCGACGCGCACCGCGGCCGAGTCCCCGATCGCTGCGAACGGTAGATCGCGCGACGCCAACCGCAGCACGGCCAGGTCGGTCGCCGGATCGTCACCGACGACGGCAGCGTCGACGTGGTCCCCATCACTTGTTTGCGCGATGAGCTTGGTCCGCCCGCCCACCACGTGGCTGTTGGTCAGCGCGTAGCCGTCGGGCGTGATCAGAAAACCGGAACCCGAGCCGCCGCGGCGCTCATCGCGCGGCCCACTCACGCTGACTACCGCCGGCGAGACGGTGTCAACCACGTTGACCACCGCCCGCGAGTAGGCGTCGAGCAAATCGGTATCGTCGGCCGCCGGCCGGGCAGGCTGGGCGGCGTCGTGCGCCGGCTCCGCCGCGTCGCCATTGTGAATCCACTTCCAGCCCGCTGAATCGAATCGTCGGTGTGCCATCGCTATTTCCGAAATAGAACTGTCGCAAGCTTTGGTCGTGGGTCAGTTTGAAAAGCGTGTGCCACGGGCTCTGCCCATTGGTCTCAACACATCTTGGCTAGCTAGACCGCGGTGGGCAGATCCGGAATTAAAGCGCCACCTTGGTAGCAAAGTGCTTCCGCCCTTGGTCTTGATTGACGCGA
This sequence comes from uncultured Planctomycetaceae bacterium, assembly GCA_964495375.1. GTDB lineage: Bacteria > Planctomycetota > Planctomycetia > Pirellulales > JAEUIK01 > JAIESQ01. The sequence continues at coordinate 20,950 of CAZBWM010000036.1, forward strand.
ATCATCGTTTGTTATTGGCCGCGCAGCGGCCGCGGCGCTTAGCCGTGGGTGAAACCCACGGAACCCGTGCGCGATAAACCCATAGAGCCGCGCAGCGGCGACAGCGGGATCAGTGCCAGGCCGATGTCGCCGCTACGCGGCTTTGGTCATTCGCGAAACACCTCCGTGGGCTGGCGCCCACGGCTAAGCGCCGCCGCCGCTGCGCGGCGAAATCTTCGACTGAGGTACACTCTTCCAACAGCAACCTGTCCCGCATCGCCGACCTCCAATCAGCTAGCGGACTTGTATTGAAACCAATGCGCTCTGCCCGTGCTCCTTCAGCACAGCGTAAAACAAGGCACAGGCGGAGCCCGTGGCACACGTTGTGTACAGAATCAATTCAAACTGACCCACTTCCACTACCCATATGTTCTTCCGGCCGAATTATAGGCGCGGACCAAAACGCCCCCATTTGCGTCAAGTTGAATTTGCCCAATTGCGCCGCCTGTCGGGAGCCTGCGTAGATCCGCGTCGGCCGCCGCTGCTCGTCGTAAAGCACGCCGGCGAAAAACGATTCGCGTTTGGCCCGGCCGACCGCTATCGTAGCGCGAACCTGCGGGAAGCAGCTCACAGGACTCTTTATTTCGACGGGGGGGCGAGACACTCGCCATGCGCGTGACGACCGATTCGCAAGACCCTTGCGCCACCGACGCGCCGTCCTCTGTCGACTTGTCACGTGTGGCCGACGATCCTCTAGCCGATCCGTCGCAAGCCGCCAAGGCTTCGTCACTCGAGCAATCGACGATCTGGTCGTTGTGGCTGATCTATGGCGCGTTTTACTTCTGCCGCACCAATCTTTCGGCGGCGGTCCCGGGCATGCAGGAGCCGCTCGAAGTTGGCGGACTGGGCCTCAACGGTGACCAGACCGGCTCGATTCTCGCGGCCCTCAAGTTGACCTATGGCGTCGGGCAGCTCCTCAACGGGCAACTGGCCGAACGCTTCTCGCCGCGCAAGCTGCTGGCCGCCGGCATGTTTGGTTCGGCCGCGCTGAACGTGCTGTTTGGCTTCAGCACCGGCTTTTACTTCCTGCTCTTCGTCTGGGCGACCAACGGCTACTGCCAGTCGCTGGGTTGGCCCCCTACGGTGCGCGTCGTCGGCAATTGGGTGCCCGTGCTGCGGCGCGGCAAGGCGATCGGCATCATCGGCACCGGCTATCAGGTGACGCTGGGGCTCACTTACTTCGTCGCTGGGCAGTCGGTCGATTGGCTGGGCTGGCGCGGGGCCGTGCTCGTGCCGGCTGGCATTCTCGCCGCGGCCGGTGTGTTCATGCTGCTTTGCTTGCAAGACGAGCCTGCGGAAAGCGCGGTGACACGGTCGGACCCCGGCGCGGCTGCGACCGCCGCTTCGACTCGCCCGCCAATTGTCTCCACCTTGCTGCTGACGTTCTCCAACCCGGCGCTCTGGCTGTTGGGTATCGCGCTGGGTCTCTTGAACGCTTGCCGCTACGGCTTTCTCGATTGGGGCGTGTCGCATCTTGTCGAAGTGCAGGATGCGGCCGTGAGCAAAGCGACGCTCAACTACGTGGTGTTGGCGATCGGCGCCGTCGCGGGTTCGTACCTGACCGGCTGGGCGACCGATCGCTTTTTCGGCGGACGCCGGGCCCCGGTGATCTGCTTATTGCTGGTGCTGCTGTCGGGGCTGACGCTCCTTTACGAACGGGCCGCCGCGGTCAGCGTGCCGACGACCGTGCTGCTGTTAGTCTGCATCGGCTTCTGCATCTATGGCCCGCAAGTGCTGTTGGTCGGCACCGCACCGGCCGACATGGCCCGACATGGCACGGCTGCCGCTGCCGCCGGCTTTGTGAATTTCATCGGCTACATGGGTGCGGCCCTTGGCGACCGCGTCACGGGCCATTACAAGATGGCGGAACATGGCGGCTGGCAGGTGGCCATCTACATTTGGGCCGGCTGGGCGCTGGCCGCGGCAGTCGTCACGCTGGTGTTGTGGACCGCCACGCCGCGGCGCGACTGAGCGACAATTCGGACACACCACTGGCGAGCATGCACGCTGCACCGCACCACGTCAGTTAGTTACACCGTCAGAGGAGCGACATGCAGGCGATTATCATCGGAGCGGGCCGCGGCGCGCGGCTCATGCCCACTACGGCCGACGCCCCCAAATGCTTCGCCGAAGTGCGCGGCCAGCGAATCTTGGACTGGACACTCGCCGCTTTCCGCGCGTCGGGCATCGACCGCATCGCCTTCATCGGCGGCTACCAGATCGACAAAGTCCGCGACCAATACCCCGAGCTGGAACTGCGGCACAACGCCAACTGGCAGCAAAACAATATCCTCGCCTCGCTGTTCTGTGCCGAAGACCTGATGCACGGGCCATTTATCTGTGCCTATTCCGATATCCTGTTCACGCCGACCGTTGTCGCGAGAGTGCTGGCCAGCGAGGCCGATATGTCGCTGGTCGTCGACACCGCTTGGAGCGAGCGCTATCGCGAACGGACGGAACACCCACCCGACGACGCCGAAAAAGTGACCGTCGCCGACGGTTTGGTCACTCGCATTCATCGGGCGATTCCGCCCGCGGCCGCGCACGGTGAGTACATCGGTGTCGCCCGCTTTTCCGCGGCGGGAGCCGCCCGCCTGCGCGAGCACTATCGACGCGCTCACGCTAAGTACGCCGGCCAGCCCTTCCGCGAGGCGGCCACGTTCGAGAAGGCCTACTTGATCCACCTTTTCCAGGAGATGATCGAGGCCGGCGAGCAATTCGCCCACGTCGACACTCCCGGCGAGTACATTGAAATCGACACGCAGCAAGACTTCGATTACGCCCGAGCCAATTGGAAGTAGCGTCGTCGCCCTGGAGCCTGACATGTTGTTTCCCACTTCGGTTGTCGGCTCGCTGCCACGTCCCGACTACGTGAAGGACCTGGTCTTCGGCGAAGCTCCGCGCGACCCCGAAGAATATCGCCGGCTGATGCGCTCAGCCGTGGCCGCCGCCGTGGCTTTGCAAGAATGCGCCGGGCTCGACGTAGTGACCGACGGCGAATGGTGGCGCAAGTCGTACATCGGCGTGATTGCCGAGCTGGCGCACGGCTTCGAGCTGGGGCGCAACCCAGCCGATGGTCGCCCTTGGACGATCGTCGTCGATCGGCTGGCTCCCAAGCAGCCGGGCTTCATCGCCGGCGAGGTCAAGCTGCTCAAGCAGCTCACCAAGCGCAGCATCAAGGCCACGCTCCCGTCGCCAGCGCTGTTGGGCGAACGCATGTGGGACGCCGAGCGCAGCAGCCGCGCGTATCCCACGCGCGACGCCTTCGTGCGCGATTGCGTACCGATCCTGCGGCGCGAATTGGAACTGCTGCGCGACGAAGGAGTGTCGATCGTGCAGATCGACGACCCTCACCTGTGCCTGTTTGTCGACGACGAAGTGCGGGCGACTTACGAGAATGCCGACCGCGCGGCCGATTTCGCGGTCGAGATGGTCAACCAGGTTGTGCAAGGGGTCGACGGCGTGAAGTTGGCCGTGCATTTGTGCCGACGCGCGGGGGCCCGCGTCCGCGGTGAGGCCAGCTTCCACGGCGGCTATGGCCCGATTCTGCCGCAGCTCAACCGCCTGGAAGTGCACCACCTGACGATGGAGTTCACCGCTCCCGAGGCCGGTGACATGGAAGTCTTTCGCCATTTGCGCGAAGACTTCGAGATCGGGCTCGGCTGCGTGAGCTGCGCGCCGGGCGTGATCGACACGTCCGAGCAAATTTTCACGCGCGTCGAACAAGCGCTCGGTTACCTGGCCCCCGAGCGGATCACCCTTAATCCCGATTGCGGATTCGCCCCCGGATCGGCGGCCGTGGTGAGCATCGACGAGGTCTACCAGAAGCTTAAGAACGAAGTCGCTGCCGCCGAGCGACTGCGTGAAAAGTACGGCTAGTAGATTCGCATGATGCTTCGCAACAGGATTGCACGATGAAACGACTTGCGATTGTTTGCCTAGGGCTGATCCTGGTCTTGATGGGTGGGCCGCGCTTGCAGGCGGACGAAGCGCCCGTCGCCCATTCGTCGGCGAAGCAACCTAATATCGTCTTCATTCTCGCCGACGATCTCGGCTGGGCCGACTTGGGTTGCTACGGCGCGGATCTACATGAGACGCCCCATCTCGATCGTTTGGCGGCCGGCGCCTTGCGCTTCACGCACGCCTGCACCCCTTCGCCCGTTTGCACGCCGACGCGCGCCAGCATCATGTGCGGCAAGCATCCCGCGCGGCTGCACATGACGATCTGGCGCGAGGCAGCCACCGACCAGCCCACCGATCGACGGCTGCTGCCCCCCGTGGTCGAGGCCGACCTGCCGCACTCCGAGCGCACGCTGGGCGAAGTGCTGCACGATGCCGGTTACCTGACGGCCCACGTCGGCAAATGGCATCTCGGCGAGATTGAACATTTCCCCGAAACGCAGGGCTTCGACATCAACATCGCCGGCAACCATTGGGGTGCGCCGGCCACGCACTTCTTTCCCTATCGCGGTCCCTTCTTCGGCAAAGGACGCTACGTGCCGGGGCTTGGGCTCGGCAAGCCCGGCGAGTACCTGGCCGATCGCTTGACCGACGAAGCCATCACCGTCATGCGGCAAGCGGGCGACCGGCCGTTCTTTCTCAACCTGTGGCACTACGGCGTCCATTCGCCGATCGACGCCAAGCCGGAGGACATCGAGCACTTTCGCGCCAAGGCGCGCCCCGAGTTGCACCATCAGAACGTCGCCTATGCCGGCATGGTCAAGAACCTCGACGACAACGTCGGCCGGCTGCTGGCGGCGCTCGACGATTTGGGAATCGCCGATCGCACGCTCGTCGTCTTCTCGTCCGACAATGGCGGCTTCCTCGGTCCGACCGGTCGCGAGCCTGATCGGCCCGTCACCAACAACTATCCGCTCCGTTCCGGCAAGGGCTCGCTGTACGAAGGGGGAATTCGCGTCCCGCTCATTGTCCGTTGGCCCGGTGTGACGAAAGCTGGCGCCGTGTGCGACGCCCCTGTGATGTCGACCGACCTGTACCGCACTATGATCGAAGTTGCCGACGCCAAACCATCGCTCCACGCGGCCCAACAGGCCGATGGCCAAAGCCTGACGCCCCTGTTGCGCGAACCGGGCGCCAGGAGCGACCGCGCGTTTTTCTGGCACTATCCGCACTACTACTCGACGACAACTCCGGCCAGCGCCATTCGCCAGGGGGATTGGAAGCTGATCGAGTATCAGGAAGATGGCCGCGTCGAATTGTTCAATCTGGCGGATGATCCCGGCGAAGCGCACGATCTGGCTGCGAACAACGCCGACAAGGCCACCGAGCTTCGCGACAAACTGCACGCCTGGCGCCACGACGTGAGCGCCCAGATGCCGACGGTCAATCCGGCGCCATCGCCCGGCAAGTAGCTCTTGTTCTAGAGAGCAATTATCGTGTTCTCGCGCCACAACGCGGCAGTGATTTCGCCTCCTGCGGCGCGCCAGTTGGCTTCATGCAGCGCGGCGCACGCTCTGCCTGATCGATCGGCAACCAGTCTGGCGGTTTGGCCCAGGAATTGAACGCGCTAACGCGCATCCCAGTTTTGAATGCTCACTATTTGGAGATGCGCCATGTCGAACGGAAATACAGATACGCCGGACCAAACCCGTCCCCCCCAACATCAAGATCGTCAGCCCGGGCGTGAAGCCGATATGCACCCGCGCCCCCGCTTTCAGGCCCCCACCTACAAGCCCGCAGGCAAGCTCGCTGGCAAGGTTGCCTTAGTGACCGGTGGCGACAGTGGTATCGGCCGCGCCGTTAGCGTGCTCTTTGCCCGCGAAGGGGCCGACGTGGCAGTAGCCTACTTGGACGAGCACGAAGACGCCCAGGAAACCAAGCGTGCTATCGAGGCCGAAGGTCGCCGCTGCATCCTATTGGCCGGCGACGTGGGCAGTTCGCGGTTTTGCGCCGAGTCGATCGCCCGCGTGATCGAGAAGCTCGCCCGGCTCGACGTCCTAGTGAACAACGCCGCCGAACAGCACCCGCGCGAGAATCTGGAGGAGATCAGCGACGAACAGCTCGAGAAGACGTTCCGCACGAACGTTTTCGCCTATTTCTACCTGGCTCGCGAGGCGCTGAAGTTTCTTCCCGATGATGGGGCGATCATCAACACCACTTCGGTCACGGCCTATCGCGGCAGCCCGCACCTGATCGATTACGCGTCCACCAAGGGGGCGATCGTGGCCTTGACGCGATCGTTGGCCATCTCACTTGCTGACCGTGGAATCCGCGTAAACGCCGTGGCCCCGGGGCCAATCTGGACGCCACTGATTCCCTCGACGTTCGACGCGGACCATACCTCAAAATTCGGGTCCGACGTCCCGATGCAGCGGCCAGGCGAGCCCGAAGAAGTTGCCCCGGCGTTCGTCTTTTTGGCCTGCGGCGACTCGTCGTACATGACGGGCCAGGTGCTGCACCCCAACGGTGGCGAAGTGGTCAACGCCTAAGTATTGCGTCGCGCGTCACGCCGTTCGGGGCGTGACGCGCGCGGCACTACTCGGCCGCCGGCAAGCTGTATTCCAACGGCTCATCCTCTTCTTCGTCCGTCAGGCGAATCACCGGGTCGATCGAGATCTTCAGCAGCCTGATCTTGTTGCGCAGGCTACCCCGCGTGATCCCCAAAATGCGGGCGGCCTGCGATTGATTGCCGGACGTGTGGCGTAGCACGCGCGTTAACAGTGCCCGCTCGACGTGCGTGAGCGTCTCGGCGTACAGATCTTGCGAGTCGTGCAGCCGCCCCTCGATGAACGACTCGAGTTCCACTCCGTGGCTATTGGCGCGCACGGCGGCCGAGGCCTCGGCGCGGTGGTTCTGCCGGACTTCGGCCGGTAAAAAGTCGGGCAACAGTACCGGCCCCGTGGCCTGCAAAATGGCCTGGCGCAGCACGCTCTGCAACTCGCGCACGTTGCCCGGCCAGCGATAACGCACCAGCACGTCGAGCGCTTCGGGTGAGATGTCGTTGACCGACTTGTCGAGCTCTTGGGCGAACAACCGCAAGAAATGCTCGACCAACACCGGAATGTCCGTTTGCCGTTCGCGCAGTGGCGGCAGCTTGATCGTGTAGCCGTTCAATCGGTAATAAAGATCGGCGCGAAACGTGCCATCGGCGACCATCTGCTCCAAATCGCGATTCGTCGCCGCGATGATCCGAACGTCGGTCTTGATGGTCTCGTTGCCACCCACGCGTTCGAAGCGCTGCTCCTGCAACGCGCGCAGCACTTTGCTTTGCACCAGCGGGCTCATGTCGCCCACTTCGTCCATGAACAATGTCCCGCCTGAGCACTGCTCGAACTTACCGATGCGCTTCAGATCGGCACCGGTGAATGAGCCTTTCTCGTGGCCGAATAATTCGCTTTCGAGCAAAGCCTCGGGGATCGCGGCGCAATTGACCGCCAGAAAGCGGCCACTCGCCCGCGGCCCGTGCTGATAAATGGCCCGGGCAACGAGCTCCTTGCCAGTGCCACTTTCGCCGGCGACCAGCACCGTCACGTTCTGCGAAGCCACGCGGCCGATCGCCTTGTAAACTTCTTGCATGGCCGGGCAGCGACCGACGAGTGAATCGGTTGAGCCGGCCCCTTCGTTCGCCATCACACCGACCGGTACGTGCATGAAACGGCGAATCACCAGCGCTCGTTCCACGAGGCGGCGGATTTGTTCCGCCTCGAGCGGTTTGAGCAGATAATCGTAAGCCCCCAGTTTCATGGCTTCGATCGCCGTGTCGCTCGTGCCAGTGGCGGTGATGAAAATCACCGGCACCTTCGGGTCGGCCTGAATCAAGCGATTGAACGTCTCCAGCCCTGATTCATCGGGCAACATGACATCGAGCATGACCACGTCGGGCGACTCTGCCCGAAGCTGCGCGAGCCCTTCGGCCGCGGTCGACGCACCATGCACCGTGATGCCCGTGTCGGCGAGCACCTGACGGAAGATCTGCAGTACGGCTCGATCGTCATCGATCACGAGTACGGACGACATCGCTGTTTCCTCCTCATTTTCAACCGCCACTGCCCGCAATTGCTCGGCGGAGTTTTCCCCGTGCTCGCTGCCCACGAGGCGTCGCTGGCCAAACGCTAAGATTGCTGCCAAAAGAGATCTGGTCGCTCAGAGTGCATCTGCCATGCCGATTCGGGGCGATCGGGCTAGAGGTGTACGCCGTAGTTCAACTTACGTCGGTCCCCCCAGCGTACTCAAGCACTGAACTACCTTGCTTGCATCATTGCCGGCGCACTTCGAGCCATTCTGATCAATACCTCTGAGCGCTCAAAAAAACGTATCAACCTGATCGCCTGACGACCAGCCTGAGCTCTGTCCGACCACCCAAAAGGGTCGTGGGATCGCGCGTGAATCTGCAGGCATCGACTGCACGAACGGGCTCAGCCATTGTCTTGTGAGGGCGTCGCTCGCCCCCGCCTGGCGGTTTTCGGCCGCGCCAGGCCATATCGCACCACCCATCTTGGGGATATTCGTTAACTAGGCAACGATCCATTGGTCACAGGCGAACCAATCGCACGAATCGAAGAATCAGGGCGTTGCGCGCTTTGCGTCCAGGTAGGTAGCCTGAGCAATGATTGGCATGAAAATGGCAGTGCGTTGTCAAACCTTCCCCTCGTTTCCCCTGCGCGTGGTGAGGTGCTCGAGCGAACAACCGTACCCAGCCCAACGTGAACACGCGGCTCGAACAAACCCTTCCCTTTCAAACGGCCAGCATTTCGTTGCCAGCGATTGAGGTTTTAAGTTCCGCATGGCAGTTGACGCTAACCCACTGAGAATCCTCATCGCCGACGATACACCGGCCAATTCACAATTGGCAGCTCGTGTTTTTAGCCAGCGCGGTCATGAGGTACGCACTGCCGCCGATGGTTGTCAGGCCCTGGCGGCTTTTGAGACTCATCCGTGCGATGTCGTCTTGATGGACATCCACATGCCTGAATTGGACGGTCCTTCCGCTACGCTGGCCATTCGCGAATCGACCAGCAACCGTGCGGCAATGGTTCCCATTGTCGGCATCTCGGCATTTACGGCACTAAGCGATCGCCGGCATTACATGCTCTCGGGCATGGACGGTTTCCTTTCGCGACCTGTCGAGCTCGGGCACCTGATCGATGTCGTGGAAGGACTGGGGCGCTCCCTGCTCCCGTCGCCCACGGGTCGGGCTGACACCGCTAGTCATCAAGCCGCGGTGACAGCCCCCGGCTCGGACGGTGCACTGGCGTTGGCTGTCGACGGACCGCTCGCGTTGCTGCGATGTGGCGGAGATAGCGAGCTATTCCGCCAATTGGCCGCGGCTTTTGAGCAACGTGCGATGTTCCTGCTGGCCGAAATCCGCGAGGCCATTGTCGCCCAACAACCCGGCACGGTGCGCGCGGCAACTCAAACCCTGGCCCGCCTGGCGGCCACCTCGGGCGCCGGATCGTTACTCGCGAAGTGCCTGACGCTGATCGCCGCGACCGAGGCCCCCAACCTGCGTGGACTGTCGAAGCAGTCTTCGGGATTGGCGAATGAAATCGAGATCGCCGCCCGCGAGCTCGGGCTCTTTAGCGCCTCACTCTCATCCGATTCGATTTCGGTCTCGTAGTTGGCGCACATGCGGCTCGCGCGGCATCGGGCCAGCCGCGCAACGCACGCGAAGAGTTGGGCAGCGACGCCAAAGAAACCGAAGCAACCGCGCCAGGGGGAAGCTCGGCCCTCAGGTCGAGCTTCAACCCCCGCAACGCGATGCGGCGCATAACAATCCATGGTTCGCGCCCGCGCGCATCCGTATCGCGCGTGTGCGGGCCCGGTTGCCAACCGGCAGTTCTCCGGGGACGCCTAGTCCAATTGCGAGCGTCGATCGAGCCCCAAATCGGCAACATGGACCTGTGGGGGAATCCAACGACCGCTTTTGCGTACGGCGCGCTTCGCCCGCTCTTTTGGCGTCCAATTCGCCTGAATTTGCTGACACATAGAGGCCACCTGGCGTGGCGAGGGAATGTAGCGGGCTGCTGTGCCTCGACGATCCATGACCATTTCTCCGTAACTTGAGGGTCAAAGTGCTTTGCTGGCCTCTGCTGAAACGTCGCATCATCCAAAATTGAGATTCGAGCCAGTTTTCTAAACGTCACCCGTTGCTCACCAAGCGAACGTTCGCCGGGACCGATGTGCGCCGCGAATCCGCTCGAGGTAATGTGCCATCGACTCGCCCGCAGCCGGAGCGTCATCGGGCGCTAGGGAGTCGGCGCCTGGCGGCACAGCGCCACCGTTGTCAACGTTGAGCGGACGCGGAGACCTTCTCCCTCGCTCGCAATCCGTGGGGCTCTTCCGCAACTGGTAAGTGGGGTCGCGCTGGGTTTTTATCTGAGGACGCTGGGCGTTCTGGTTCGTGTGCTGCGCACTGGAAAGCATCGGACTACTCAGTTCTGTTCCGGTCGCCCCGTTACTTGCTCGCCCAATAACTGGCCTCAAGGGGCGCTGGCCCGCGTCAGCCCGGCTCCCCGTGAATCCGCTCGATGTCGTCGGGGGTTAAGCTGCCAACCGCCCATACCGTGGGATCGTCGGTCTCGTCCTCGACGAACGCGGCGACGAATCCGGCGGCCCGCCGCTGGCCGAGCTCGGCACGCTGCCGGCGCTCCTTCCGACTCCAACATCGCTGCACACGATCCACGCGACGGTGCAGTTCACGGTGCAGTTCAAGACGCGATTCCCGGTGCAGTTCGGCGGTCCGCATGACGTTTCTCCTCATGTTCTCGGTTCGCCCGGCTGGACGAGGTATGGTTCGTGAATCGCCCCTCGAATCGTTGCCACCGCTTTAAGCAAAGTGCGCGCCATCGGGGAATAACTCGGCAAACTGCGCTCAAGTCCGCGTTTTTTCGGCCAAGGAGTGCGTACCTGCGGATCGCCGGCGTGGGCCCCCCGCATCCAGTGCGGACTCGGTGCGACCAATCGGCCACCGCGCGACTCGCACTTGGTTAGCGCACCATGAATCTGGCCCGGGCGCGAGATCCATGCGACTATCCGCCTGGGAAACCAGGCCCCCCAACTCGGTCGAGCATCAACCGCCAACGACGCCTGGTAGCTCCCCGTCGGTGCCGATCAACCCCTCCGGTAGCCTGATCGAAGTGATCGCGGGTCGACCACGGCAGTCAATTGTCAACTGCCCAACCGAGGATTAAATTGCAGGGGTCCTTCGTGGCCATGGCGTGGCAACAATGGGCGAGTAAAGCCGCTAGATCGACAACAATTGGGCCAGGGCCCGCGCAGCGTTTGTTCGGTTCAGGAATCGCCGTTCTGGCTATAGTCGGGGGCTGCGTCGCGACCAATGCCTCATCGCACCATCACCCAACGCTCTGGGGTCGCGATCGCCACTGCGACGGCCTTGGTTGCTTTTCTGCTGGTGAACCTGGTCGTTTCCTACCAGGGGCTGCAGGACATTGTCGCCAGCCAGGCCGGTGTCCGCCGCGCCACCGATAATCTCAATGCGATCAATGCAGTTTTCTCAGCGCTCCAAGACGCTGAGACTGGTCAGCGCGGTTACATCCTGACGGGCGACGAAACCTACCTGAAGCCGTTCGAATCGGCATTGGCCCGCCTGCCCGCCGCGCGTGAACAATTGGACGCGGTGGTCGGAAAGGATCCGCAGCGTCGCGAGCGGCTCAACCGGCTCGACGCGGCCATGACCGACAAGATTCGCGAACTGCAAGCGACTATTCAACTGCGTCGCGAGCAAGGTTTCGATGCCGCTCTGCTGCTGGTGCAGCAACAGACCGGTCGGCAGGCCATGGATCGTATCCGTACGATTTTCGACGAGTTCGTCAAAGCCGAAGAAAACCGCCGTGCGCAGCTTTCGGCCGAGGCCACCGAACGGGCCCGCCGCTCGCTGCTGCTCTTGGGGCTGGCGGCCCTGCTCGGCGCCGGCGTGATTGCCGTCGGCTTCTACCTGATTCTGCGCGAGATGGCCTCACGGCTGAAGTTAGCCGAAGAACTGAAGGCGGCTGATCGCAAGAAGAACGAGTTTCTCGCGCTCTTGGGGCACGAGCTTCGCAATCCTTTGGCGGCCGTCCGCAATGCGATCGACGTCATGGAGTTGCTCGGTCCGCTGCCCGACACCGTCGACGAGATGCGTGCAATCGTCGATCGACAATCGCGCACCATGGCCCGCCTGGTCGACGACTTGCACGACGCCAGCCGAGTCGCTCACGGCAAGCTCGAGCTGCAGAAGACGCGTCTCGACCTCCGCGAGCTATTGGATCGAACCGTCGCCGATGCCCGCAGCGCCACGCAATCGAGCGGCGTCCAAATCGAGCTCGTGCTGCCGGGCGAAGAGCCGGTGGTGGTGCTGGGCGACGCCACGCGACTCGGGCAAGTGGCCGCCAATCTGATCTACAACGGCGTCAAGTTCTCGCGCCGGGGTGGGCGTGTCGTGGTTACCTTGCAGGCGCCCCACAATGGCGCCGTCGAGTTCTCGGTCCGCGACGACGGAGTCGGCATCAGCCGTGAAGCGATCGACCACATTTTCGAGCCGTTCTCCCAAGGGCAATCCTCCCACGGAACCGCCCGCGGCGGCCTGGGCTTGGGCCTGGCTTTGGCCCGAGGAATTGCCGTGCTGCACGGCGGCGGAATCTACGCTGAGAGCGAAGGGCGCGATCGCGGAGCCACGTTTACCGTCCGCCTGCCGTGCGATTCCCGACCAGCTTCGGAGGCAGAAGAGTGCCACGACTCCCCGAAGCATCCCGGTAAGTGCCGCATCGTCATCATCGACGATCGCCGCGACGCGTCGTACCCTTTGCAGCGGATGCTCGAATTGGCGGGGCACGATGTGCAGGTCGCCATGGATGGGCCGCGCGGCATCAGCCTGGTTCGTGAGTTTACCCCCGACGTCGTGCTCTGCGACATTGGCCTCCCCGGCGGCGTCAGCGGCTACGACGTGGCTCGCGAGCTCCGCCAAAGTTCGGAGACCTCGTCGCTGCTCCTCGTGGCGGTCACAGGCTACGGTCAGGACGAAGCCCTCGCGCAGGCCGCGGCTGCCGGTTTCGATCGTCATCTCACGAAGCCCATCTCGCTAACCATGCTGCACGAAGTCTTAAGCATGGTCCCGTGCTCGAAAGAGAGTCCGACGGCGGTTTCCGAGCTATAGTCTCGGAATTTGTCGCGCCGCGGGCCGTATTCTTAGCGAATCGTTTGAGCGCCTCGGAGTGTCGATTTCGCGCTAAAGAACACCACTCCCTCTCAGGGAGGGTGCACTTTTCCGACCGCCGCCGCGCCAGCATGACCTCTCGACGGCCAGCGCTTCGTAGCGTCGGTTCAGCACTTTTCTCATGCGCCGTATCTCGGTGCCTGCCAATCGCTTGCAATACGGAAAAAGGTGATTTCTCGTCAGTTGAAGCATTGTTGGCGCAACGAATGCTTTAGTCCTCCCTGGGGCAACGCACTGAACCCCAGTTCGAGTCATCGCTCCGCCAGCCGATCGACTCGTTTCGGAACCATCACGAGGATCGGCACCATGACTCGCTACGCAACCAATGCGCGCCCCGCTCGCTGGAAGCACTCTCTCGCCTTCGCGGCGTTGTCTGCGCTGGCGATTTGCTCACGTGGGTTACCGTCGCACGCGGGCGAAGCAAACCAGTGGACCACGACTGAACTGGGGATCACCGTCACGCAGACCGAGATTCTCGACGCCTTCGAGAATTGCTCAGAATTCTGGCCCGCCGTCTGCCGCCACGTGGAAAAACGTGGAGACGACATGGCGAGCCAGACTGCGCGCACGGCTGCCGTGGCCATCATTCGGCAGACACAGCTCGAACTACACAAGCAGTTCTTTGAGACCGACGAGCGGGCCGCCCAAGACGTCATTCGCTATACCGCCTGGGGGCTCAGGCGGGCCGCCATCTATCGTCACGCCGCCGAGCTTATCGACGAGCGGACCACGCTCTTGCGCGTGCGTCAGGCCTGGCAAAATGTGTGCGTGGAGTCGAGCGACCAACCCTTGGACGTGCTCGAAGAGCAATTGCTGCGCGGCACCGAAGAGGCGCTGGCCACTGCTTCGCTCGAACCCGCGACGACCAGTCAGCTTCACCAATGTGCTCGGCAGCTCGCCGTTTGTATCAGCCAGATGCAAGCGACCAACACCGCGGAAATCCTCCGCCGCGCCGAACGCCAGACCACGAACGAACAAACGCGCAATCTGCTGCGGGAGATCGTCGAAGCCGCCGACTGGGCAAGCATCGCGCACGCGGATAAAGGTTCCGTCGGAGTCGCTCAGTTCAAGGCCGCCTGGGCCGAGCTCGCCCAGTCCCGCGATCCGGCACAAGCCACGGCGCTGAAGTAACCGGCCTGCCCGTACCATGCCAACCGCGACGGCGACGACCGATCGCGCCAATCGTCTCGCCAGGAGAAGTCGTTTCCAAATTCCTCGGAAAAATGACTCGACGCCCGGGCACGGCAAATGCATTAGCTGACATCGCCCCCGCACAAGGGGCAGACCGCATCAGGAACGAGGTCGCGAAATGCGGCCCTTATTGGACGGATTGACGAGAGAAACGCCAACAGCGCCCAGGTCGCGAGGGAAACCGGAGACACACCACTGGCAGACCAGCGACCAGCTTCGACCGAAGGCCTGATCGCAAATCGACCAGCCTGCGGCACGCGACACCCGGCGGTGCTTGGAGAACGCTAGAAGGAAGGGACCGAGCGATGGGAACTATTCTGTTAATCGTCCTCGTGTTGCTGCTGTTGGGTGCGCTCCCCGCGTGGCCCTACAGCTCGAACTGGGGCTACTACCCCAGCGGGGGATTGGGCCTGGTGCTGGCCGTCGTGCTGATCCTGGTGCTATTGAACAAAATCTAACGTCGAAGACACCGTGCTCCGCACGAAAAAGTGTCGGGGCCTTAACGATATCGGGGCGAACTCTCGTGGCAGTGAATCGAAACTTGTTTCCAACAACTGGGAGATTCGGTATGAAACTCATGAAGTTCTTCGCCATGGCGATGCTGCTGGCATTGCCGCTCACCCTCGGCTGTAGCAAAGAGGCCAGCCGGACCACGACCGAAACGGTGGAAACGCCGGACGGTCAAACGACCGTGACCACCGAGCAGAAGGTCGAGCAGAGCGGTGAGAACCCGCCTGCCGCTCCGAATCCATAACCCCCGCTGTCCGCCGGGCATTCCGTCCGGCGAGCGTGCGGTACCTTACAGGCCCGACGGGCGCTGTCGCCGAGTTTCTGCCCCGCTCGCGACGCGCTCGCCGGGCCCTGTTATGCGCGGATCGGCCGCTTATCGTTTATCGGGAACGCTTCCGCAGTTTGCGACTTCCGTATCGACGGTTCTGCTTTTGTAGCTCCGCGACTTGATCGGCCGTCTTGACGCATGCAGTTCCCGCGTCGTCGCGGCCCTGCCAGGTTGTGTGCCGGCCGGTTCACCGCGCCGCACAGAGAGCGTTAGCCGCCTTGCGTTGAGCGATTGCGCGCAGCAAAAACGGGTAGTCTCCCTTGCGAGAGACCACCCGTTTCGATTTGGGCGACAGGTTGTGCGGCGCCAATTCCAAGTGCGTTACGGCAGCGGGCGGCGACCAAATCCACCGCTCACCAGGCTGATGATGAACAGGATCAGAAACACGAAGAACAGAATCTGCGCGATCGAGGACGCGGCGGCATACACCCCGGTGAAGCCCAGCACGCCTGCGATCAACGCGATCACCAAGAACAGGATCGACCAGTACAACATGACTTTTCTCCCTCGCTGGCAGGAACTCGACATTCACGGTCGCCGCCGGCGCAACAAGGCTCGGCAAAAAAACTGCGACGCGCAAGCGATTCCGCGCGACGTTTAAGGGAAATGCACTTGTCGTGCCACGCGTTGCCAGCTCGCGAAGTTTGCGGGTCGCGAAGAAATACGGCTGTTAAGCGGCCGTATCGCCGGTGATCGCACCATCATTATCCGCGGCAAGAATTTCGGCCGCAGCATGTGGTGCCGGCGCGACCACTTTGTTCGGCGGCAAGTCGATATCCGGCAACAGCGCCTCGCTCTCGTGCGCCAGACTCTCGAGACGTGAGTAGAGATTGGCCAACTCAGGTGGCGCTTCGATCGTCGCGAGCGCCGCGCGCACGGCCTGCAGTCGATCGTCGACGGTGACCTTCCTGTCCTCGATGCCTGCCGAAACCGGGTAGCTCCGATAGGTGAGCTGCCCCAGCAAGATTTGCACGGCCCCCGCGAGCGGTGGGCCCAACAGCATGCCAGCCAAACCGAACTGCTCGGCCATCGCCAACACGACGACCGCCACGAGTAGCCCGTTGTACCGCCGACGATTGAACAGCCGCGGCTCGATCAACCATTCCATCAGCACGAACACGGCGATCGTGTAGCCGATCGCTCCCCCGGCGGTCAGCCACCAGGTTTCTCCCTCCGCGACGACGGCCGAAGGAATGGTCAGCACCATCAGCCCCGCCACGGCAAAGAAAACACCGACCCAGGGTAGCAACCATGTCAGACCGGCCACGAGCGCCGCTAAGGCCGGATAACGCAACCCAATCGCCCAGTAGCCGAGCCCTAGTAACCAGCCAGCGCAGACCACCTGCACGACCTCGCTGCGTAGGTAGCTACCGACTTCAGACTCGATATTTCGCCACAGGTCTCGCGTCCAGGCTCGTTCGCCCGCCGGCAACAGCGACAGCCAGAGCCGCTCGAAATGGACTCGATCGACCGACCAATAAATGCTGATGACCAGCACGACAATCAGGTTGATGACCGCGCCAAACAGGCCGAACGTCATGCCGACCGCCCCTTGGAACACGGCGTGCCCCCGGCCGTCGGTCAGCGCGGCGTACAGCTCGTCGGGGGGCAGTAATTGCCGGGCGATCGCTTTGCGCACGGGGTCGTTCAGGCTTGGCCAGGTGGTCGTCACGTGCTCGTAAGCGAGCACCAGGTCGTCGGCTGCTTGCTGCACTTCGCCCACGAGCCGCCCCCCCGCGGTGACGATCATGGTGACCAGCACAAACAGCATCAGCACGTAGGCAGCAGCCAGCGCCAACGATCGCGGCACTCCGCGCCGCGCCACTTCGTCGACCACGGGCCGCATGGCGGCGGCCACGGCCAGCGAGAGGAGAAAAATCAGCACTGCTTCGTGCAGCATCCAGAGCATCAGCAGCCCGACAAGGGTTGCCACGACGACGGCAGTAGCCAGCGCCAACCGCTTCATGAGGATGCCTCGCTTGCCAGCACTGCCTCGCGCTCGTCGGCCAGCGCCACGTCCAGATCGTGCGCTAGGGCCTCGATTCCCTCTTCAATCGAGTCGTTGCGGCTCGACGCGGCATCCGACTTATTGCGCGCATAAAGTCGCAAATCTTGCACGAGTTGCTGCAACTGATAACGCAGCTTGCTCCCGGCATCTCGGGCAACCACGCGCGGCGGCTCGAGCGCCTCGCGGCTCAGCAAGAAGCGATTCAAGAGCAATTGAATGATGGCGGCCAGTGGAATCGCCAATACCGCGCCGGCAATGCCCAGCAGCGATCCAAACCCAGCAATCGCCAACAACGTGACTAGACCATTCACCCCCACGGCCCGGTCCATCACCCTCGGGACCAGCACGTAGTTCTCCAACTGTTGAATGACCACGGCCGCGGTCAGGACCCACACGAGCTTGCCAGGGCTGACCGACAGCGCCACGACGGCCGCCGGCAAGGCCCCCAGCGCCGGGCCAAAGATCGGCACCGCCTCGAGCACTCCGGCCGTGGCCGCCAGCGCCAGCGGCGATGGCAGCCCAATCAGCCAGAAGGCCACGAGACTCATCACCCCCACCACCAGGCACAAAATGCCCTGCCCGCGGACATAGGCGCCGACCTTGGCTTGCATCCCTTCGAGGATCTCGCGCACGGCATCTCGCCGCTCCGGCGCGCAAGCCAGCAGCGTCGCTCGCAACGTCCGCTCGCTCAAGAGCGACCAATAGAAACTCAACAGCAGCGTGGCCATCGTGGCGAACAACCCGCGTGCCACCAAACCGCTGTAGTTGAGCGCCTGGGCAGCCGTTTCCACGGCACCGCCGGCCACATCTTCGCGACGCATTAAATCGGGAAGCGTGGCGGGAATCCGCTGCAGCAAGCGAGAAAACCGGGGACTTGCGGCCTGCAACAATTGTTCGCGGGCAGCCGTGTAAGTTTTTGGCAAACCATCGATCATGCCGCCCACTTGTTCGGTCAGGGGTGGCACCAGGGCGAACGTGGCTGCCACTCCTCCCAGCAACAGCGAGAAATACAAGAGCGCCACGGCCGACGTGCGCGACAGCCGCAACCGCATCAGCGCCGTCACCACTGGCTCGAGCGCCGTCGCGATGACGATGCCGGCGAACAAATAAAAGATCACCGAGCGGCAAACGTAGGCCAGTCCGAACGCGCCCACCACGCCCACGACGACCAGAGTTCCGCCAATCACTTGCGCGACAAAGCCGCGGCTATCGCTCTGAACGTCTTCCTCCGGCATGCGGCGATCCTTCGGCAGTTCAAAGGCGGATGCGAAGACTGTTCGACCCGCGGTCGGCAATGCTGCCGCCGCGCACGGAGCTGCGGAGTTACCCAGTTCGCGAACTAGGGTCGCTCTGGCGCCGAGCTTGTTACTCAACCGAATTTACGCTTCGGTCGATCTTGGGCGGCTACCAGCTTGTAGCCACTGCACCACCAGCGGCATCGCGAAGCGCACCAGCGCGCCCAGCAACTGCGACAGTATAACGAACACCCCGGTCGTGGGGGCACTCGTGGGGGCAGCCGTAACGGGGCTCGATGGCGGACAGGCTGCCGGGCCTGCCGCCGAGCCCCTTGAGAATGCCACATGTGCCGAGGCTGGAGGCCGTTGTCTACCCGCCAAGGCCAGGTTCCCCGTCACCAGCCCCAACCCCGCGGCCAGACCGACCGCCTGCCAGGGGTGACGGCGAGTGAACGCCCGCAGATCAAGCGCCGCGACCAGATCGCTCGGCACCTGGGCCAGTGCTTCGCGTATCGCCAGCTCGGCCGCGGCCATTTCGCGGGCGAGCAAATCCGCCTCAGTTCGGCAATTGGCTGCCATCGACTCTGGTTCCGAAGCGCTGTCGCTGAAGCTCGCGGCGTTGCTCATATTTTTCTCGTAGTTGCTGAAGATTACGCCGTGCCGACCATTTGGCGCTCACCAGGCAGACGCTCGCCGCCAGTAGCAAAATGCCCCCGCCGACGCCCAGTTGCCCTACCCACAGGCGATCCCCGACGGCGGCCGCCAACGCATGCGCCAGGCCACTTAACGTGAGCACGATGGCCGCGATCAACACCGTTACCAAGAGCAGCCCGGCGACGAATAGTCCGACGACACGTGCCACCACTCCGCGAACTCGCGCGCGAATCAGGTCGGCACGAGCCGCGGAATAGTGGGAGAAAAGCTCCCTCAGTAATTCAAAATCTCGGAGCAACGGTTGCCACGGTTCCGAGGCTTCGGCTGCTCCGTCCTGGGTGGGCCCAGCTTTCGGTGCAGTGCTTCCGTGGACCGCTGTCCGCTCGGTCGCGGACTCCTCGGCGCCCGATGTGGAGACCGGGTGGGCCGAGTAATGTCCGCGACCATTGGTCTGCTTTTCGGGATCGATCATGAGCGGCGTCGCAGCAAGAGGCCAATCGCCAAGCCCACACCGGCGGCAATCGCGACACTCCGCATCGGCATGGCTCGAATCCGTCCCTCGAGCGTGTCACTGACGTCGTGAAGGCGGGCCCTTCCCGCCTCGATCGCCGATTCGGCTCGTTCGCGCAGTTCTTCCGCGGATGCGTAGACCGTGTCTCGAGCCACGTGGCCTAGTTCGGACAAACCTTCGCGAACTTCGTCGAGCCGATCCTGCGCGGCCTCGGCAACATTCTCGGCCGCGTCGCGGAGGTTCTCGCCTGCTTCTTCACCACGTCGTGCCGCATTTCGCAACCCCTCGCTGACACTCGCGACCCCTTCCTCCGCCGCATCTTGCGCAGCGTCCAAGTGATTGCGGGCGGCTCGCATGTTGTGATTCCTGCTTGAATTGGGCATCGCCACAGCTCCTTGATGACTGAGGTTTACTAGCTCTGGTTATCTGAATCGATAGTCGGTCGCCGGCACGCGGCTTTACCGTTTAACTACTCCGAGGACATGGGTACCACGAAGTGCAGGTATCGTGCCAGTTCAGCGCTGTCGAGCATCGCGTCGGAATCGCGAACTTTTCGATTTTGCTGTCGGGTGAGTCTTGGTCGATCGGCGCTCAGCGCGCCTTGGCGCCAATCAATTGCCAGCCAAGGGCCGTGCGTCAAACTCCTTCGCCCGCAAATCAATCTTGGCAAGCTGCGGTGCCGATTGATCGTTTGCTTTCCAATTTCGGTGGTCGCAATCGGCAAAACAGTCGCAATCACGGCCCCCAGTGCGGCGGGCACGCTGTTTGCCTTTCTAGTTCGTCAGCCTACGGCGCGCTGGCTCGGTGGCCGGTTCGTGACTGGGCGCAGCAGCTTAACTATTCGCCGAATTCTCGGTGAGCGTCGCTCACTTGTTCGGCTCACTTGTTACGGGGCTTAGAGAGAAAGGAAGTGTAAACGATGCGAGTCTTCAAACTACTCACAAGCGTGACGGCGCTCTCGTTGGTGACGGGCCTGTGGCTGCAAGCCGCTGAACCCGCCCGGGAACCAGGTGAAACGCGCGTGCCGGCCGCATCCGCGACGACCGTCCCAGCGACGCGCACCGCCGTCGCCCGACACTATCGACTGAGCAGCCTCACCGGCATGCAGGTCCGCAACCCCAGTGGTGAAGAGCTCGGCACCATCGACGATTACGTCATCGACATGGAGACCGGGCGGATTTCGTATGTCGCTTTGTCGTTCGGCGGCTTTCTCGGTCTGGGGGATAAGCTGTTCGCGATTCCGTTCAACGCCATGACGCTGCACCACGACGCCGACAACAACTACTACTTCGTGCTCGCGGTTCCCAAGGAAAGCCTGGAAAAGGCGCCCGGCTTTGACAAGGAAAAATGGCCGAACGTTGCCGATCCGAAATGGTCGGAAGATATCGACCGATACTACCGCGACCATCTCCCTCGCAAGGTGAGCCAGCGCACGGCGCCTGCGCAGCGGTAGGTGGTCGGCACTTTTCGCGATTGTGTCGCCTCGTCGCCGCGGCCCGTCGACTCTCGTAGTCGGCGGGCCGCTGTATGCGCAGCGCCGCGCTTTCTCGAGGCGGGGCGCGCAGCGGGCCGCCCCGACCTGCTTATTCGGTGTGCGGCAGCACAACCATCGTCAGCCAAAAATCCTCGATCGCCCTGACCACGCGAATGAACTGCTCGAGATCGACCGGCTTGGTGATGTAGCAGTTGGCGTTCAACTGGTAGCTGCGTAGCACATCTTCTTCCGATTTCGACGTCGTGAGCACTACGACCGGGATACAGTGCAGTTTTTCGTCGGCCTTGATTTCGGCCAGTACCTCGCGGCCATCCTTCTTCGGTAGATTGAGATCCAACAGAATCAAATCGGGCCGCGGCGCTTCGGCGTGCGCACCCTCGCGGCGCAGGATCGCCAGCGCCGCTTCGCCGTCGGGGGCCACAACCAGGTTGTTCTTGACCTTCCCCTCGTGCAGCGCTTCGAGCGTCAAACGCACGTCGCCGGGGTTGTCCTCAATCAAGAGAATCTCGACTGCTTTTCCCATCGCCAGCCTGCTCATGCCGATGCACCCTGTTGGACCGGCGCCTGAGGGTGGGACTCGTTCTCCTGCCCCACGGCGCGCTGCGGAATGGTAAAGAAAAACGTGCTCCCCTCGCCGGGCGTCGACTCGACCCAAATGCGACCGCCGTGCCGCTCGACAATTTTCTTGGCGATCGCTAGCCCCACACCCGTCCCGGGGAACTGCCCCCAGCCGTGCAGCCGCTTGAAGATCATGAACACGCGCTCGGCGTGTTCCGGGGCAATCCCGATGCCATGATCGCGCACCGAGAATTGCCACTCGCCGTCGAGCTGCTGCGCGCCGACATGAATCCGCGGCGTCCCCTCCGGGCAAAACTTGATCGCGTTACCCAGTAGATTCTGAAACAACTGCATCAACTGCCGGCCGTCGGCCATGATCGCCGGCAGCGGATCGCGCGTGATCACCGCGCCGCGCTCCTCGACGCTGGCTTGCAGGTTGCGCAGAGCATCGTCAACGACCCTGTCGATGTCGACCGACCCGCAGGCGAGCTCGGCCCGGCCCACGCGCGAGTACGCTAGCAGGTCGTTAATCAGCACCTGCATGCGCCGAGCGCCATCGACCGCGAATTCGATAAACTCGTCGGCATCCTTATCGAGCTTGTTCTGATAGCGCCGCTTCAGCAGTTGGCAGTAGCTGGCTACCATCCGCAACGGCTCTTGTAAGTCGTGCGAAGCAATGTAGGCGAACTGCTCCAATTCGGAGTTCGATCGCGCCAGTTCCTCGGCCCGTTTGCTGAGCGCTTCTTTGGCGGCATGCTGCTCGGTGACGTCGCGAGCGATGCCTTGCACGCCGACTGCCACGCCATTGCGCACGATCAACTGGCTGTTGACCTCGACGGTCCGGCGCCCGCCACTCTTGGTGCGGATGTCCAGCTCGTACGGCTGCACCGGTTGATGCTCGAGCTTGCGGCGCGTCATCTCCCGCGCCAGTGCGCGTTGCTCGGGCACCACGAGTTGGTCGACCGTCATGGTCAGCAGGTCTTGGAGCGTAAAACCCGTGACCTCGAGCGCCGTGGCATTGGCTGACAGGAACTCGCCGCGGAGATTGTGCGTGTAGATCAGGTCGTTGGCGTTCTCGACCAGTTCGCGATAGCGCTCTTCGCTCTCGCGCAAATCCTGCTCGGCGCGGCGGCGATCGGCCATCTCGCGCTCGAAATCTGCGGGTCCACGCCAGGCCAGCTTCGCGCGCACGACTAGTTGCGTCCAAACACTCATCGGCGTCGCGCCTCGTCGCAGTCGGTCGCTGGCCCGCCCGATGCTAGCCCGCCAGTCACTGTGCAATCATTCACAATGTTCCTCACCGCCCCTGCGCAGAAACTCAGCCAGCAGGCTGCAACAGATGCTCGAGCCAATCACGCTTCATTTGCCGGACGACCGCCAGAAATCGCTCCAGATCGACTGGCTTGGTCAAGTAAGCATCGACGGCCAGCTCCTCGGCCCGCAGGTAATCTTCATGCGCCGCCGAGGCCGTCAGCACGATCACCGGGATCGAACTCAAATCTTCATCGGCCCGAATGTTGGCCAACAGCTCGCGACCATCCATCTTCGGCAGCGATAAATCGAGTAAGATCAAGTCGGGACGCGGCGCGCGGGCGAACACCCCTCGCCGATGCAGGAACTCGCTCGCCTCTAGTCCGTCGAAGAGCATCGACAGTCGATGCGGAACGCGCCCGTCGGCCAACGCCTCGCGCGTGAGCCGCGCATCGCCGAGATTATCTTCGACCAGCAAGATCTCGGCAGGTCGCCCCACCGCTCGACTACGTGCCATCATTGGTCACCTTGCTCAAATCGCCCAACTCACTCCCCCCGTCGGCAAGTCGCCTGTCGCCGCGGCTCGACCTCGTCGGTGCGGGGCCCGGCGATTTACTCCCAACCAGTACAGCACGGTTTGCTGCACCGTCTCCACAAACTGCCCATGACTCACCGGCTTCGGCACGTAGCTGACGGCCCCCAGATCGTAGGCACTCGCCACGTCCTGTTCGGCATCCGACGAGCTGAAGACCACGATCGGCGGCGCGTGCTTGTGTCCCGTCCCATGCGCGTTGCGCAAAACAGTCAGAACCTGCAAGCCATTCAGCTTCGGCATCTTTAAGTCTAGCAGGAGCAGGTCGACCCCGGAACCATGATCGACGTGTCGCTGCGCGGCCGTGCCAAACAGGTAACGCACGAGCTCTTCGCCGTCGCGGGCCACGTCGACGTGGCAGTTGATATTGGCCCGCGCGATGGCCTCTAAGAAGAGGGCCTCGTCATTGCGGTCGTCTTCAGCCAGCAGGATGGTCTTGTGCGAAATATCCATGGGGCGCGATCTCCACATCAGTAACGAGCCCGGGCGCGCCGACAGCCGGCGGCGCGATCACGGGCGCAAGGGTGAAATAAAACGTCGCCCCCTGATCGACCGCTCCCTCTGCCCAGATCCGCCCGCCATGGCGCCGCACGATACGCTCGACCGTCGCCAGCCCCACTCCAATGCCCTCGAACTCCCCTTCGCGATGCAACCGTTCGAACGGCGCGAACAACTTGTCGGCATACGTCATGTCGTAGCCCACGCCATTATCCCGAACGTAAAACACCTCTTCCCCCAGGTCGTAGTACGCTCCCATGGTAATCCGTGCGTGCGGCCGCGTGCGGGTGAACTTCCAGGCATTCGCCAACAAGTTTTCGAGCGCCACCCGCAGCAGCGTGGCGTCACCGGCGGTGGTCAAATCTTCGGCGATCTTGCGCTCGACGTGGCGGTGGGGTTCCCGGCGGGCATATTCGTCCAGGATCTCATTGCCCAGCGTCCGGAGATCGAGCCCCTCGCGTAGCAGCGACCGGTGCGGTAACCGGGCCAGAGTCAGCAAGGCATCGATCAATCGCGACATCTGTTCGCAGGCCCCGCGAATTCGCTTCAAATAATCCCGCTCACGCTGGGGCAAGCGGGCGCTCTCCGACTCCAAGAGCAGATCGCTGAAACCGTCCATAGCCCGAAGTGGTCGGCGCAGATCGTGCGCCACGGTGTAGGTAAACGCTTCGAGCTCGCGATTTGCCTCGACCAGCTCGCGGGTGCGCACGCGGACGCGCTCCTCGAGCTCCGCATTGAGCGCCACGATCTGCTCGGCCGATCGCTTCCGTTCGACCGCAAATTGAAGCACGCGCGCCAACAGCGGCCCGCTGAGGTCGCACTTCGGCACGTAGTCTTGGGCGCCTTCTTGCACGGCGGCCAGGGTCAGCTCTTCGTCGCCGCAGCCCGAAAGAATGACGATCGCGCGCCGCGGCGCGACGGCCTGCACGGCGCGAAACGTCGCCAGCCCGTCGCTATCGGTCAGCGACAGGTCCAAAAGCACAACGTCGAATTGTGAGTCGCTAAGCCGGCCCAGGCCATCCGCCAGATCGCGCGACCAGTGGAGCGCGAACCGAACTGGACACTCCGCCAGCGCTTCGGCGACAAGGCGCGCGTCTCCCGCGTTATCTTCGATCAATAGCACGCGCATAAAAATAAGCGACCGGTTCGCTCGCCTTTCCGTCGAGGCGCTCTACCCGTCGGCCGCGATCCGTCGCTGGAGTCCGCGCGCCGCATCCCGTTTGGATGGCGGCCGGCGGGGAGCGTGCCCATCAATTCGCGCGAAAAACTTGCCGCGCCGGCGAACTAGTCGCCGACCCCGACATCCTCATACAGCGCTTGCAGCATCAATTCGTTCTCGCGCTCTTCGTGATCTTCGAAATGCTGACAGAACCGCTCGAAGTCGGTACAAATCCGCGGAATCCGCGCTCGCGGCACTTCATGATAAAGCACCTTCGCTGCGCGTTCGGTCAAGGCCTGCAACTGCTCGTACAGCCCGCGATGCTCTTCACGCAGTTTTTGCGCGGCCGTACTGATTTGCGGTTCGGTCCAAACCGGATCCTCGAAATATCCGTACGCTTCTTCGAGCGCGAAGTGCATCGCCAGGCGATCGCGCACGCGCTCCAAGAGATCGACCATGGCCCGCGGCGTGCGGTCGCGCCAGTAGCTACCCACCTGGCTCAAATGATGCCGGGCGGCGGCCAGCAGGCGGTAGAAGGTGCGGTGGTCTTCCTTGATTTCCTGCAAGAAAGCCGGATTGATGGTCACCCTGGTGGTGCTGTTCATCGGAGCCTCCTGCGACCCATCCGGCGACGCACCACTGGCCTGGCGCATCCCAGCGCAAGATCGCTGTCTATCGGCCACTCGGCAAGCAAAACGCCCCGCTCTCCACATGCTTCGGGAAGCGAGGCGCTCATGCCATAGACACGAGTGGCCCGCCCATGTGGGCCCCTCTAACGAATCCTATGTTTGCCTCTGCAAAGGGTCAAGCAAATGTCATTTGCCACGTGAAAGATTCCGCATCCATCAATTCCTTTGCATGCGAACGGTGACAGATTTCACAAACTCTCGGCGCTGATCGTACTGTGTCATCCCGCTTGGCCGAGGGTCAGTGTCGCCATTGAGGCCTATGAAATCCGACGCCTGCGGATAGCCCACGGCACCGCGGAAAGCAATCCGATTAGCAAGAGCGCGACGCTTCCCGGCTCTGGCACCTGGCTGAGCGTTTCCAGATGGTAATCGATTCCTAAGCCGATCGTGCTGAGCAGTGAAAAGCTGATGTCGGCGAGCCCGGTCAGTGTTGTGGCCAGCGCTAACGGAAGATCGAGCGATTGGCTCCCTTCGAGCGTGAATTCGCCGCCGAACAAGTCGCTGGCCACACCCCAGTGCCCTGTCAACGTGACCGGAAGCTCATAAGTCTGATCCGCGAAGGGCAGAAACGGAAAGTCATTGAGGGTACCGAGTATGTTCGACAGTTTCGCGGACAACGTGCCCGGGAGTTCGAAGGTGCCGTTGCCTGGCGACAGTTTGAATGTGTCCGACGGGCCTGTCTGTTGAAAGGTGAGGCTTGTCAGTGTCGCCAAAATGTCAAGATCGACGAAGCCTGACTTTCCGAGAAGTGGCACGTTGTGGATACCGACATCGGCGGTCTGGCCGTTGAGGAAATCGAGGTGAATCGAGTCGATGTCGCCGAGCGATCCACCGCCGTAGTCGCCCGTGCCAAGACTGTCGAGGCTCTGAGGATGTGTACTAGTCGTCGGCGCTCCGAAACCGCTCAGCGAGCGCGTCTGCTCTTGAATATTCAGAGGCACCTTCGTAGCGACTGTCACATCGCCCGAGACGGATGGCGTGACGCTAAATTGCTGATCGGCTAGGGTTCGATATCCCGACCCGCCCGGAAACACCAGCGGCCAGAGCCCCGCCTGCGCACTGCCAGAGACAGATAACGCTGCCCAGAACACGGACAGCGCCACCGCGCGGGCACACCTGCCGCGCGAAAAGAAGGTTGCCAGTTGTACCGCCATCATTAGCTGCTCCCTCGTGCTTGCGAGCGCTTGGAAGGCCTGTGGCGAATCGGTCTGCCTGGCGTTCGCCCAGAGGCAGATCGTACCCCAACGATCAGCCGTTGCCAGGAAGTTTATCCTCTCTTATCGGGCGTTTACTCAGGGGCGCCAAAGCGCCCGGGCCGTCGACATCGTCGAACGTCAGATCCGCCAGCGGGCCAAAAGCGCTCCGCACTTGCTGGCCGTGCTCGAGCGCGCGTACCAGGCCCTCAATCGCGCCGCCGACGCCCGCCGCGCCGCGACCAATCAAACCGAATTGAACGCCGAAGAGCGCTGGCAGGAAACGGCGGGCCAGCGTGGCACGCGGAGGTGATCGTAGGAGATCCGGCCCGACTGCCCCGGCAAATAGCCCCGGCCGAGTAGCCCAGCCGACGAACCCCGGCCCACCAATGGTCACGGGCAAGAGACCCGTAACAGACCAATTGCCGCCGATTTACAGAATCGGCGCTCCGGTGCGGCCGCTGCCTGCGGCCTCCGGTATGTAAAACTTACCAGGCGACTACTAGTAACTGACTGCCCGACGCTGTTCGGCCAACTGCAACAGCTCTTCGGCCCGACGCAAGAGCAGCACCGAAGGGCTGTCGCTCACGGCCGGAGCACACGTTGGATCGCTGGCGACGAACTGTCCTCGGCAATGCTGACAAGCGACGCGCTTGCCGAGATACTCGACCCGGATCTCCAGGTCTCTACCACACGTAGGGCATTCCTGCACAAAGTAGGTCGCTTTGGACATGGCGGTAACTCCTTCCACCGGCGAACCCCAAAGCTGCAATCAAGTCCGATGAGATTACCAAACTGGGGGGCGCGATTTCAAATCTTTTTCGGCCGCGTGAGCCGGAATTCATCCCTAAGCCGCTAGCACACAAGCGTTTGCGTAACTCAAAAAAAGGTTTGTTCAAAACACCTTTGTGTTGCTAGGCCGCCGAACGTAGATACCGGCGGCAGACTCCGATCTTTCAGGCCCCGCTCGATTGAGCAAATGCCGGGCCGAGAAACCTGATGGTAATCGGAGACGATCCGCCAGCGATTGCCGGTCGTCGAAGCGGGGCAAAAGAGGGGACACCCACCGGGCAGCCGATGTTCAGGCCTGTAGGCGCATGTTCAGTGTTGTCGGCGGACTGAGTAACCCCGAGAGCTGACGGGTGGCCCAGCAACGCGCAGCGTACCACCGTCGCGCAGATCTTATAGGGTGCGTGAAACGCACCAGTGCTCCCGGGCGTCGTTGGAATTGATTAATCGAGAGTTGGTGTGCTGCGCACACCCTACGAGAGATGGTTTGGCTGAGCTGCCAGCAGAGCCTTAAGTTGCCCGCAGCGAAGTACGCTACGAGCGCCCCGGCGGCAAAATCGACGCCTGCGCTGCCTCACGCGAGGGGCCTGCCATGCCCAAGGCCTCGATCACCTGACGCTTGCTGATCAGATCGCGAAATACCAGCGGCTCTTTCGGACGATCCGCGGAAAAGACGGCATAGATGGGAATCGAATCGCTCCCCAGTGCGTGCAGCGCGTTGGTCACTTCCGGCGAGAAACGCGTCCAGTCTGCTTTGAGCGTCACCACGCGGTTCGATTGCACGACCGATTCAATCGGCGGAGTGTTTAGCACCTGAATCTCATTGCGCTTGCAGGTCAAACACCAGTCGGCCGTGAAGTCGACCAATACCGTGCGGCCTTGCGCCAACTCCGCTTCCAAGCGCGCCGGCGTGAACGGTTCCCAAGCCAATTCCGTTTGCTCCGGCAGCAGCATCCGAAAACCGATCAGGCCCAAAACCGCGGCGCTGGCGATCCCGATTGACCAGCCGCGCAGCCTTTTCCCTAACGATGCCGTGAGTGGCGTGCGGCCGATCCACCAGCAGCCAAACCAGATGGCAATCAGCATCGCGATCGTCGGCAACACGTAGTCTTTGCCGACGAAGGTCAGCAGGAACACCACCGTGAACAGCAGCACGAAGCCCATCAACTGCTTGAACGTGTCCATCCACGCGCCCGGCCTCGGCAGAAAACGGATCAACTTGGGGAACGCGCCAATCAACAAGTAGGGGCTCGCCATCCCCAGGCCCACGAACGTGAAAATCGCGTAGATCGCCGGCCACTTCTGATTCAGCGTGAAGCCGAACACCGGCCCCAAGAACGGCCCGCTGCACGGCGTCGAGAGCACGGTGGTCAGCACCCCTTTGGCGAACGCGCCGCCAGGCCCCTCCTTGGCCGCGATTTGCGTGGCCGTGTTGCCGCCGACAAAACCGGGGATCGGGATTTCCCAGACGCCGAGAAAGCTCAGCGCCATCGCGAACACCAAACCCGCCAGCACCAGGTTGAAACCGACCGACTGGAACTGCTGCCCCCAGCCGAGATTCAACTGCACCGCCAACGTGGCCAGCACCCAAAACACCGCCAGCATGCCGAACGCATACCACAGGTTCAGCGTCAACACGCGCGAGCGCCGTTCGTGGCTTTGCTCGACGAAGCCCATGATTTTCAGCCCGATCACCGGCAGCACACAGGGCATGAAGTTGAGGATGAACCCGCCGATGAACGCCGCCCCCAGCACCAGCCACAGCGAGCTGTGGTTGCCCGTCCCCAGGTAGCGCGGCTTCAACTGGCCGAGCAATCCGCCGAGCGGCGCGCCCGATGCAGCGTCTCCCTCGGGCTTAACTTCAGCGGCTCCGGCCGGCTTGGCATCGAACCGTTTGTCGAACCCGCCACGCGGCTCCACGATTTTCACCGGCGGCTTGTCGGCGACAACGGCGGTAAATTTGAACGTCTTGGGAGGCAAGCAACTCGAATCGTCGCATGCCTGCGCAAACACGCTCCCCTCGATCTTCACGTCCGCAGGCTTCACGCCGGCGGCCAACTCGATCGGCACGAACCAGGTGACTTCCCCCTCGTGCGATTCAATGTCGAGGTTTCCCCAAGACGCTTCGTGGATGATGTGCGGCGGTGGGGTCGGGCGCAGGGGACCAATCAGCTTGTACTGCTCCGAGGCAGGAAGCTGGATCTCGCTCGTCAGTGGCCCCCCGTCCTTGCCTTGTTTCTGCGTCAACGAATAAGTGTGCCAACCTTCCCCCACCTGGGCCGTGATATAGAGCATGGCCGGCGTCTTGCCGCTGGCCGCCGTGAACGCGGCGGTCACCTCCTCGATGCCGTCCGATTGCTTGCCCCCCGCGGCGGCCAGCGGATCGCCCAATAGCCCTCCATTGAATTGGGCCCTGGCGGGCTGCGCGAAAGCAACTATCGCCAGCACCGCCAACACCAACGGACGAGCCATCGCCCAACCCAACTCCCTGCCACCATTCACCCGGGCGCTACGCATCGAACCGCCTCTCGAAAGCTGGGGAAGACGCCGACGAGTTTGCCTCGCTCGCGGCACGGCAAGACCTCTACTGTCAGCTTACTTTAACCTATTTCGGTTACCGCGGCAGCGTCGAATCGTTGGCGATGGGCCACCCTGCCGTGTCCGCCGCTTGACAGTCACTCGCCGCACGCCCCATATTGCGCAAGCGAACCAGATTCGGGACGACAAGACAACTCGACCTCGACCTTCAAGCAACTTCACTGCCTGCACCCTCTCCCCCTTGCGGGAGAGGGCAGGGTGAGGGGTAAAAGTAGAATACGGAAGTTGCTTGAAGGTCGCGGCCGGTCGAACCGCGTCCGGCATTCAACATTCTCCGCCAGCCAACCTCCGAAAGGCAACTGCCTTGCAAGATTTCACGTACTCCGCGGCCACGACCGTTGATGAAGCGGTCAGCCTGCTGTCGGCCGGCGGCGATCGCGCCCGCGTGCTGGCCGGTGGCACCGACATCATCGTGCAGCTTCGCGAAGGCTTGCGTTCGGCCGACATCGTCGTCGACATCAAGAAGATCCCCGAGTTGATGAAGTTGGACTTCGATCCCGCGCGCGGCCTGGTGCTCGGCGCAGCAGTCCCTTGCCATCGACTGTACGACGATCCGCAGATCACGGCCGCCTACCCGGCCCTCACCGATTCGGCCCACATCATCGGCGGCTGGCAAATCCAGGGTCGCGCCTCGATCGGCGGCAACCTCTGCAACTCGTCGCCGGCAGCCGATTCGATTCCGGCCTTGATCGCGCTGGGTGCCACGTGCCGCATCGCCGGGCCCGCTGGCACGCGCGAAGTACCTGTCGCCGAGTTCTGCACCGCGCCGGGCCGCAACTGCCTGGCGCGCGGCGAGTTCCTGGTGTCGCTCGTCTTCCCCGCGCCGCGTGGCGGTTCTGCTTACTTGCGATTCATTCCGCGCAACGAGATGGACATTGCCGTCGTGGGGGTGGGCGCCTGGGTCGAGCTCGACGCCTCGGGCCAGAAGATCACCGACGCCCGCATCGCCTTGGCGGCCGTCGCCCCGACGCCGCTCTTGGCCGAAGCCGCCGGCAAATCGCTCGTCGGTCAGCCGGCCAACGAAGCGTCGTTCAAAGCGGCCGGCGAAGCAGCCCGCAAGGTCGCCAAGCCGATCACCGATCGCCGCGGCCCGGCCGAGTATCGCACGCACCTGGTCGGCGTGCTCACCCAGCGCGTGCTCGCCACGGCGGTCGAACGCGCACGAGCCTTGGCAAAGTCATGAGAACATGGGTGGCCCAGCCGCTCGTCGGCTGGGTCGCGCAGCGACAAGAAACCCTTTCGAATCGACGCGGCTTCGACAGTGCAGACGACACGATGAGCTTCTTGTGGCTTCGCCACACGGCTACAAGCAGCCGGGCCACCCTGAAGCAAACGTTAAGAGCGCTTCTCAGCGAGCAATCCATTCAACAGACTTCAATCGGATGACCACACCCGTGACCAAACGCCTCCACGTTTCGACGACCGTCAACGGCGCGCCGACCGAGTTCCTCTGCGAAGCCCGCCAAAGCCTGTTGGAAGTGCTCCGCGACGAGCTACGGCTCACCGGCACCAAGGAGGGTTGCGGCAACGGCAACTGCGGCGCCTGCACGGTGCTGTTGGACGGCGTGCCGGTCGATAGCTGCCTGGTGCTGGCCGTCGAAAGCGAAGGGGCCGAGATCACCACGGTCGAAGGGATCGCCCACGACGCTCGGCTCCACCCCTTGCAGCAGTGCTTTCTCGAAGGCGCGGCATTGCAATGCGGTATTTGCACGCCTGGGTTTCTCGTTTCGGCCAAGGCCCTCTTGGACCGCAACCCCAACCCGACCGAGCACGATATCCGCTTCCAGCTCTCCGGCAACCTCTGCCGCTGCACTGGCTACGACAAGATTGTCCGCGCCGTGCAAGAGGCCGCCAAATCGCTCGGCACCAATGGCCACGCGAACAATAAAGAAATATCCAAGCCGCGCACCGCGGCCCACTAGCCACTGACCACTGACCACTGAAAACTGAAAACTGAAAACACGGATCGCCCCGATTACGCGAGTTTCTAACCGCCCGATCCGCATCAGGAATTTCAAATTATGGCCGAAAGCAAAACCGTCCCGCCGGCACAGTCCGAAGCCGTTCGCGAAGCCTCTGCGAATGGCAACGGCAATGGCCACGCCGAACCAACCGGCCCCGTCATCGCGCCTCCTTACAAGGTGATCGGCACCCGCCCCGTCCGGCACGACGGCCCCGACAAGGTGACCGGCCGCGCGGTCTACGGCGCCGACGTCCAGTTGCCCGGCCTGCTGCACGCCCGCATCCTCCGCAGCCCCCACGCGCACGCTCGCATCAAGTCGATCGACACTTCGGCGGCCGAAGAGCTCCCCGGCGTGCTGGCCGTGGTCACCGCCCGCGATCTGCCCGACTTGAAAGACAAGATCGCCAACCTCGGTGAAGGGGCCGTCAACCTCGCGCACCTCGGCGCGAACGTGCTCGCGCACGACAAAGCGCTCTACAAGGGGCACGCCGTCGCCGGCGTAGCGGCCACGAGCCCGCACATTGCCGAAGAGGCGCTCACCAAAATCCGAGTCGATTACGAACCGCTGCCGGCGGTCACTTGGGTTCTCGACGCGATGAAACCCGGCGCGCCGATTCTGCATCCCGACTTGCGCACCGACGAGCTCGGCGAGCCCGGCGCCAGCAACACCAACATTTCCACGCACCTCCACTTCGAGCAGGGGGATCCCGACAAAGCCTTCAAGCAGGCTGATGTCGTGATCGAGCGCGAGTATCGCACCGCCACGGTCCACCAGGGCTACATCGAGCCGCACGCCTCGACCGCGCTCTGGAACACTGATGGCCACCTCACCATCTGGACCTCGACGCAAGGTTCCTTCACCGCCCGCCAGCAAACGGCCGAGTTGCTGCAGATTCCCGTCTCGCAAGTGACGGTCATTCCGTGCGAAATCGGCGGCGGCTTCGGCGGCAAGATCCCCGTCTATCTCGAACCGGTCGCGGCCCTGCTGAGCCGCAAGTGTGGTCGCCCCGTCAAAGCGATCATGAACCGCGCCGATGTCTTCGAAGGGACCGGCCCCACCCCCGGCTCGTTCGTGCGAGTGAAACTTGGCGCCAAGAAAGATGGCACCCTCATCGCCGGCGAAGCCTACCTGGCGTACGACGCCGGCGCGTATCCCGGCGGCATGATCGGCCCCGGCTGCATGTGCGTCTTTAGCTGCTACGACATTCCCAACGCCCGCGTCGATGGCTACGACGTCTGCCTCAACAAGCCGAAGACCGCCGCCTACCGCGCGCCTGGCGCCACGCAGGCCGCCTTCGCCTGCGAGTCGGTCGTCGACGAGCTGGCCGAAAAGCTAAATATTGACCCGATCGATTTCCGCCTCAAGAACGCCGCCCGCGAAGGAACCCGCCGCGTCGACGGCCCGGTCTACCCGCGCGTCGGCCTGGTCGAAACGCTCGAGGCCGCCCGCAACACGCCCCACTGGAAGAGCAAACTCGAAGGCCCCAATCGCGGCCGCGGCATCGCCTGCGGTTTCTGGTTCAACATCGGGCTGAAGTCGAGCGTCTCGGCGCACGTCAACTTCGACGGCACGGTCACCCTGCTCGAAGGCTCGACCGACATCGGCGGCAGCCGCACCGGCATCGCCATGCAGTTGGCCGAAACCCTCGGTATCAAGGCCGAAGAGGTCATCCCGCGCGTCGTCGATACCGATAGCGTCGGCTACACCGATGTCACCGGCGGCAGCCGCGTCACCTTCGCCACGGGCCTGGCCGCCTACCACGCCGGCATCGACATCATCGCGCAAATGAAACAGCGCGCAGCGCTGGTCTGGGAATGCAAGTCGGATGAAGTCGAGTTCGACGCCGGCACGTTCCGCCACAAGAAGCAGTCGATGACTTTCCGCGAGTTGGCCGGCAAGCTCCATCAAACGGGCGGATCGATCGTCGGCCGCGCGAGCGTCGACCCCGAAGGCAGCACCAACGGCTTCGCCGCGCAAATCGCCGACGTCGAGGTCGACCCCGACACCGGCAAGACGACCATCCTCCGCTACACCATCATTCAAGACGCCGGCCGCGCCATTCATCCCAGCTACGTCGAAGGGCAGATGCAAGGCGGAGCCGTGCAAGGGATCGGCTGGGCGCTCAACGAAGAATATATGTACGACGATAAGGGGCGTATGACGAACGCCAGCTATCTCGACTACCGCATGCCTACCGCGCTCGATCTGCCGATGATCGAAACGGTGATCGTCGAGGTCCCCAACCCGGCGCATCCGTACGGCGTGCGCGGCGTCGGCGAAGTGCCAATTTGTGCCCCGCCGGCCACCTTGGCCAACGCGCTCTACCGCGCCACCGGTGTGCGGCTGCGTGAATTGCCGATGTCTCCCCCCCGCGTCTGGGCCGCCCTGGCCAGCAAGAAGTAGTGCCGCCCGATGGATGCCGATATCCCCTACCTCCTGCTCACTCCCGGCCCGCTGACCACCTCGCGCACCGTCAAGGAGGTCATGCTCCGCGACTACTGCACCTGGGACGACGAATACAACTCGTTGGTCACCGGTCTCCGCGACAAGCTCGTGCAACTGGCCGCCCGTGGGCCGGGCTTCACGTCGATCCTCATGCAGGGGAGCGGTACCTTCGGCGTCGAGGCGACAATCGGCTCGGTCATTCCGCCGCACGGCAAGCTGCTCGTCCCCAACAACGGCGCCTACGGCAAACGCATCGTCGACATCGCCCGTAAGCTCAAGATCGATCACGTTGATCTATTGCAGAGCGAAGTGGCGCCGGTCGATATCTCAGCGATCGACGACGCCCTGCGCCGCGACCCGGCGATCACGCACGTGGCCGTGGTCCACTGCGAAACGACCACCGGCGTGTTGAACCCGGCCGCCGAGGTCGGCAAGCTCGCCGCCAAACATGGCAAAACATTCATCCTCGACGCCATGAGCTCATTCGCCGGCATCGAATTCACAATCGAAGGCATGCAGGCCCACTACCTGATCTCGTCGGCCAACAAATGCCTGCAAGGGGTGCCGGGCTTCAGCTTCATCATCGCCGACCGTGCACGGTTCGAGCAGACCAAAGGCTTCGCCCGGTCGCTGTCGCTCGACCTGTTCGACCAATGGCAGGAGATGGAAACCAAGCACGGCAAGTGGCGCTACACTTCCCCCACGCACATCGTGCGGGCATTAGTTCAAGCCATCGCGGAGCTCGACGCCGAAGGGGGCATCGCCGTCCGCGCCAAACGCTACGCCGAGAACCACCGCATTCTGGTCGGCGGGCTGAGCGAGCTCGGCTTCCGCCCGTTGGTCGCGCCCCAGCATCGTTCGCCGATCATTACGTCGTTCCTCTATCCCGACGATCCCGCGTTCAGCTTCATGAAGCTTTACGACGCGCTCAAGCGGCGGCGCTTCGTCATCTATCCCGGCAAGGTGAGCCAGGCCGAAACTTTCCGCGTCGCCAACATCGGGCATGTCTTCCCCGACGACGTCCGGCAGTTGGTCACCGCCTTCGGCGAAGCGGTGAAAGAACTTGGCCTGAAGCTGTAGTTGAATGCGAGATTGCTCCCGCGCCGGGGACTGTCCCGTTTTTCGGCGTGCAGCGTTGCTCTCACCAACCCGCGCCGCCCGAAAACACGGGACTGTCCCCCTTGGCATCTATTTGCTCACGCGGAGCTGCGGAGGACGCGGTGAGGAATACAATCGAGCTTGTTAGCCGCGGGATTTATCCCGCGCGCTAGCTCGAGCGACCTGGTTTCTGCCCCTCTTGTTCCGTCGCAGAATCGTTAACTGCTCATTAACCGAAATGAATCGACCAATGCAGGTCCTTTTTGTCATCGATCGATACCATGAAAACGAACCCATCTCGCAACAATAGGGACGTTGCTTTGTCTAAAAGCACCGAACCGATCGGTTCCGGGTGATTGATCCACGGGTATCGGTCAAACGAACTCGGCACGATAGCAGTAAGCATGCAAAGTGGTCGGCCAGGTAGATCGAGTACCGGGTCGGGTAGATCCCTATCGAGCCATGGAAATCGACCTCCGATCTTCATCCCAATCAGGCGCGCGATGGCTTCCACCCATGTCTTGTACATCGGATCGCTTACGGGAAAGTCAGGCGTCACTTCCGCCAAATGCGCCAAGGCCAACTCAACGTCGTAATCAACCGTCCGATGACGTACACCATAACACGTGACGAACAACCACTCCGGGGGCGGGACGTTTTGCGGTTCGACCAGTTCGGTTAGTCCCAGCGGCTGCCATTCAAAGTGCACGAAGTCGACCGGATCGCCATACGAAACGGTGTGATCCTCGACGAACACCAGCAGAACGTCTCCGGGCAAGTCCGCAAAGATATCGCGAGATTCCGTAAATCGATATTGGCACCAAAACGTCATGGGCTTTCCCGATCGAGTCAGCGGCCACGGCGCCGATGCGGGTCGATAGGGAAGTCCACCCACCTTGGTTAGATCGCGTCGCTCTGGCTCCCCGAGCCCCAGCACAAAGACATCTGTCGGTGCGCTGGGCCCAAGATCACCGCGCGCTAGTGCTCGACGACGTAATTGTTCGATGACAGCGATTGATGCGGGGTCGACAATCGCGCCCCCGCAGCGCTGCTTGCGCGGCACCTTGTTGAGCGGAAACTCCCGAAGCCAGTGCTCAAGGTCGAATTCGGGGATTTCCATACACGAGTGCCGCGCTCAGATACGCAACCGATTCCCAACGCACAACGGGGTGCTCACACCCTAATAAAAATCTTCTTCCGGTACATCCAGTAATCGACGAGCCAGATCACGAGAATCACGGTCAGCGCTTCCGCGAGTGGAGCAACGCTGTACTTCACGTCGTACGGATTCCACGTCGTGATCGCCGCCAGGTGCGTTTCGACCGTCGTCAGAATCCAACCGGGAATGCGCGTCTCGGCCATCACATACGTGGCAATCGAATTCATGCCCACCACCACCAGCGGGAAGGCCCAACGCTTCCAGCCCGTCAGGTCGATCAGCGTATAGAACAGGGCTAAGAGCAGCAGCGTCCAGCCGGCGGCGAACACCACCCAGCTCGGCGTCCAGATGCGCTTGACCACGGGGCAGATCGTTTGGCCGGCGTACCAACCCAGGCCCAGCGCCGCCAGCCCGGCCCCGACCATGATCGCCAGCTTCCACCACTTGTTGAGCGGTGTCCGCAGCAGGTTGCCGGTTAGCAAGCCGGCGATCATTGTCGCCAGCGACGGAATGAAGCTCAGCGTCTGGTAGCCGCCGCCGTTATAGACGAACGGTTTCCCCTCAGGCCGTGGGAACCAGTTCAGAAATCGCTGATCGAAGTAGGCCGCCGGGTTGGCGTTCTTGTTCCAGTGGGCCTTGAAGCCGTCGTACAGTGGGAACGTCTCAGGATTGACTCCCACTTCGCGCCAATTGAACTCGGGCCCTGGCAATGTCCAGAAGGCAAACAGCGCCCAGTAGCCCGCCAACACGCCGACCAGCACCAGCCCAGCGATCACTTGCTTGCGCCACCCTTCGC
The DNA here is from genome assembly GCA_964495375.1 of uncultured Planctomycetaceae bacterium. Classification (GTDB taxonomy): domain Bacteria; phylum Planctomycetota; class Planctomycetia; order Pirellulales; family JAEUIK01; genus JAIESQ01. The sequence continues at coordinate 58,881 of CAZBWM010000036.1, forward strand.
CGGCCAGCAGATACAGCAGCGGATAGCCGAGCCCAATCTGCGTGAGCACATCCTCGAACGTGAAGTTCGTCATCGGGCGGCCGTCGCTGCGCAAGAAAATCCCCAGCATCACCAGCGCCAGCGAGCGCCATAGCACGTGCAGCCAGCCGCGCAGCCGGGTCTGCCCGCGTCCCTCGCGACTAGCGTACGAATAAGGGAGCGCCACGCCGACCATGAACATGAACGAAGGTTGAATCAAATCCCAGGCGGCGCAGCCGGCCCACTCGACGTGGCTCATCTGATAGTTGACGAATTTCCAGAACCCGGAGTCTGGGTACTTCCTGGCGACGTTGGCCAATTGAAGTCCGCTGCTGGCCATCGCCAGCATGACGAAGCCGCGGTACGCGTCGAGCGACACCAATCGATCGCGCGGTAGTGTCGCCGCCGTGGGGCTGGTGATCGATTCGGCCGCCATCGCCCGCTTGGCCGCATTGCCGCTGCCGCCACCACCGCCTGCCGGCCGATTCTCGCGCGGCGCGCTAGCTTGTTGCGGCTTCTGCCCTTCGATTTTCGCGCCCAGCGGCCGATCGCCACTGCGCTGCCCGCTTGAGCCAGTCGTCGACACGCCGAATCCCTCCGAGCTGTAGTAGGGTGTGCGCAGCACACCAATGATCGATTCACCAATTTGAGCGATCCACGACTACCGTGGTGCGTTTCACGCACCCTACAAAGCCGTAATCATGTAGTAATCATGTAGGGTGTGCGCAGCACACCAAATCTCGAGTAATCATTTCCAACCACGCACGGGCAAACTGGTGCGTTTCACGCACCCTACAAAACTGTGCGCGCGACAGCAGTCAAAGTCCCAGGCCCCTCCTCACCCCCGGCCCCTATCCCGCGAGGGGAGAGGGGAGTTTTGCGTCGCAAAGCATGACATAGCCCCGCGCACCCGGCAATGTCGCTTTACGAGAACCGTCACCGAACAAGCTAGCGCGCGGAGCAAGCTCCGCGGCTAACAAATCCATCGTCTCGCCAAATCCCGCCGCGCAACCGATATCGTCACCCCGATTTCTGCCCTACACTCTCGATAACGAAACCACCGGCCCGCGGGAGGAATTCGACCATGACCCACTCCACCACCCCCTGGATGATCTACGGCGCCACAGGCTACACCGGCGACCTGATCGCCCGCGAAGCGGTCCACCGTGGTCAGCGCCCCGTGCTGGCTGGCCGCAATCGTGACAAGGTCGAGAAGCTCGGCCACGAGCTCGGCTGCCCGACGCGCGTATTCGACCTCGACACCACCGAATCAATCGCCGGCAACTTGCGCGACGTCGCCGTGGTGCTGCACTGCGCGGGTCCCTTCTCCGCGACCGCCGAACCGATGATGGACGCTTGCCTGGCGGCCTGCGTTCCCTATCTCGATATCACCGGCGAAGTCGACGTGATCGAAGCCGGCGCCGCCCGCGATGGCCGCGCCCGCTCGGCAGGCATCACGCTGATGCCGGCCGTCGGGTTCGACGTTGTGCCGAGCGACTGCCTCGCCGCCACGTTAGCCGCGGCCCTGCCCGGCGCCACGCAGCTCGAGTTGGCCTTTCACGCGTCGGGCGGGTTCAGCCGCGGCACCGCCAAAACGATGGTCGAAAATCTCCATCGCGGTGGTCGCATTCGTCGCGGTGGGCAACTCATCAGCGTCCCCACCGCCTGGCAATCGCTCGACGTCCCGTTCCGCTCCGGCAAAAAATCGTGCGTCTCGATCCCCTGGGGCGATGTCGCCAGCGCCTACTACACGACCGGCATCGGCGACATCGTCGTCTATACGTCGATGCATCCGTCGCGCATCAAGCAGACGCGTTTCGTGCGGCCGCTCTTAGGAGTGACCAAATGGCCGGTCATTCAGCGCTTCTTGAAGGACATGATCGATCGCGGCGCGCCGGGCCCCGCGCAAGACGAGCGCGAGAGCAGCCGATCGTCACTGTGGGGGCGCGTGGCTGATTTCGACGGACGCCAGGTCACCGCCACGCTCGAAACCTTAGGTGGCTACCCGCTCACGGTCCTCACGGCCCTGGCCGTGGTCGAAAAGGTGCTCGCCGGACTGGGCCCCAAAGGCTTCAGCACGCCGGCCCGGGCGTTCGGCGCCGACTTCATCTGCTCGTTCCCGCACACCGAGCTGCTCGTCGAACCCGTGTCGGCTCCGGCCGCCCCGGCCGCTGCCGCGACCTAGACTTATTGATGGGCGCCGGTTGCCGATCCGACAGATACGCGCACCCCCCGTGTGTTTAATGCCCCTCTGTTTTTGGGAGCAAACGGCACATTGTTGGGTCGGGAAATCGCCACGCTCATTGCGGTCCGTCACACGCCGCAATTACTATCGAAACTACTTGGATTTAGCGCCGCTCGACTCAGCCTGCCAGGAAACCGCCCGCATCACCGCGGCAGTCGCACCCATGTGGTATCCGCTTCGACGATGGCTCGCACGATCGCGCCGCGCCAATCAGCCGGTGCAAGCCCACATGACGTTCGGGCAAACCTCGGTGGGGCGCACGATGTCGCGCACGGCGCTGCTGCTGAAGAAGCAACTCTGGATCTGGCCGATCGTGGCGCTCGTGCTCTTGGGCACGATCGGCTATTTCGCGCGGCAGTCGATCCACCGCACGATGAACGACAACCTCCGTTCCGAGCTGCAGACGCTCTTGGGCGTCGAACGGGCGATGGTTGAGAAGTGGTTCAAGTCGCAAGAGGCCAGCGCCACCACGTTGGCCAACGATCCAGAAATTCGCCGCCTAATTGGTGAATTAGTGGCTGCCGACAGCGCGCCCGTCGACAATGCCCCAGCCACCGCCGACAACTCCACCCGGCGGCAGCACGAGTTGCTCAAGAAGCTCGAAGCCGGCATGTCGGCCCACGATTTCGCCGGCTATGTCGTTGCCAACAAACAGCAGACGATAGTCGCCGCGTTTACGCCACAACTCGTAGGCCAGAGTTTTCCCCAGTTCGATTCGTTTCTATCGCGGGTGCTCGACGGCCAAGCGAGTGTCTCGCCCCCGTTCGCCAGCGTCGTCATGCTCAAGGACAAGACCGGCAAGTTGCGCTCGGGTATCCCCACGATGCTCATCGGCGCACCCGTCCGCGACGACAATTTGCAAGTCGTCGCCGTGCTTGCGATGCGCGTACAGCCCGAAAAGGAATTTACCGAAATCTTGCAGCTTGGTCGCCTGGGCGCCACGGGCGAGACTTACGCCGTCAATAAGCAGGGCGTGCTCGTGTCGAATAGCCGCTTCGATGAAGAGCTGATTCTGCTCGGCTTGTTGCCCGACACCGACGAAGCAGCTTCGATTCTCAACATTCAGGTGCGGGACCCCGGCGGCGACATGACGCAAGGATACCGCCCGCAGGTGCGCCGTCGCGAAATGCCGCTGACCGCAGCCTGCGCCGGCGCTGTCAGCGGAACGACCGGGGTGAGTTCGGCCGGGAATCGCGACTATCGCGGCGTGCCGACCGTCTCCGCCTGGACCTGGCTGCCGAATTACGATCTGGGTTTGGTTACGGCCATCGACTTCGACGAGGCGTTCCACCCACTGACGATCCTCGATCGGACCTTTCAATTTCTATTTGGTTTGTTGGCGCTGGCCGCTGGGGCGATTTTCGTCTTCACGCTCGTGGTCGCCCGCTTGCAACGGCAAGCCCAACGCGCCGAAATCGAAGCCAAGCAACTCGGCCAGTATCGGCTACTCGACAAGATCGGCGCCGGCGCAATGGGCATCGTCTACAAGGGGCAGCACGCTATGCTGCGCCGCCCAACGGCCATCAAGATGCTCGACGTCGATCGCATCAGCGAAGCCGCCACGGCCCGCTTCGAACGCGAAGTGCAGATCACCTGCCAACTCAACAACCCTCATACCGTGGCCATCTACGACTACGGCCGCACGCCCGAGGGGGTTTTCTACTACGCGATGGAATACCTCGACGGCATCGATCTGCAGGTCCTTGTCGACCAGTATGGTCCGCAAAGCGAAGGGCGCACGGTCGCCATCCTGCGGCAAATCTGCGCGTCGCTGTACGAAGCCCACTCGATGGGGCTGGTGCATCGCGACATCAAGCCGGCCAACATCATGCTCAATCGCCGCGGCGCCGAGCCCGACGTCGTCAAAGTGCTCGATTTCGGCCTCGTCAAGGCGCAGGGGGACGACAAGGCCGATCGTCAGAGCGAAGGCGGGTTGGCCGGTACGCCCCTCTATATGTCGCCCGAAGCTATCCAAGCTCCCGATTCGGTCGACGCGCGCAGCGACCTGTACGCCGTCGGTGCCGTCGGTTACTTCCTGCTGACGGGGCAAACCGCGTTCACGGCGCGCACGCTCGTCGAACTGTGTCAGCAGCACCTCACAGCGATCCCCGATTCCCCATCGCAGCGATTGGGGCGACCGGTTTCGCCTGAGCTCGAACACGCGATTTTGGCCTGCCTGGAAAAGAGCCGCGCCAAGCGCCCGCAGACCGCCCGTGACCTGTCGACCATGCTCGAGCGTGTGACGGCCACCTGGACGCTCGAGGACGCCGAAGCCTGGTGGAGCCGGCACGAACGGGGCCAACACGCTGCTGAAACCGCCAGCGGTTCGGCCGCCACGGTCGCGCCCGGCGCCGACCTCACTCGCGACAGCCGGGCGCCGGCCCCAGCGGTGACACCCTCAGCCGCCGCGCCCAGGTCGTCGCCTGCTCCGCCCAGCACGGGCTCGCCCGCCGCGCCACCACAAGGCTCGCGCACTGTCAGCCAGGGGCTGGACCAAACCGCCTTCTTCGACACCTCCGACGACGAATAGCACGCCCGAATCAGCCGGGGACTGTCCCGCCCTTTTTTCGGCGTTCGACAGCGCGACAACCAGTACGCGAGTTCCGAAAACACGGGACTATACCCCTGGCCTTGTCGCGCCGACTTGCATCGTGCCCTGCGATCCTTTAGAAGTCGCAGTGACAATTCAAATCCGATGTCGCCCCTCCGCGAGTTCTCTCATGCGCCACCAAACAATCTTTCGCGCCACGATCCTCACCGCAGCGCTTGTACTATCCGTCTCCTGGTCATTCGCCGATGAACCCCGTTTCGAGGCCGAGCTCATCTTTCCGCTCCACAAACAGCACAATCACGCGCCCGGCATTGTCCAGTGCCCTAATGGCGACCTGCTGGTGAGCTGGTACCGCGGGTCGGGCGAACGCCAGGCCGACGACGTCGCCGTCTTTGGCTCGCGTCGCCGCCAGGGAGAGACCACCTGGAGCGAACCGTTCGTGATGGTCGACACCCCCGGCTTTCCCGACGGCAACACGGCCCTCTGGATCGACAGCAAACAGCGGCTCTGGCTCTTCTGGCCGCTGGTGATCGCCAACACCTGGGAAAGCTGCCTGACGAAGTATCGCTGGTCGGACGATTACTCAGGCGAGGGTTGCCCCAAGTGGAAGTGGCAAGATGATGTCCCGCTCAAGCCCGTGAACTTCACCGAGCGCATGACGACGGCGCTCGACAAATTGGTCGCCTCGCGCCCCGCTGCCACGCCGAAAGAAAAACTGTTCGTCGAACACGCGCGTAAGCTCATCCCCGACAAGCTTACGCAGCGGCTCGGCTGGCAAACGCGCTGCAAACCGACGCAGTTGCCCAGCGGCCGCATTCTGTTGCCCCTCTATACCGACACCTTCAGCGTCTCGCTCATGGCCATCAGCGACGACGAAGGGCAAACCTGGTACGCCAGCGAACCCTTGGTCGGTTACGGCAATATCCAGCCGACCGTGCTGCGCCGCGACGATGGCACCCTCGTCGCCTACATGCGCGAGAACGGCCCGCGCGAACACATCCGCGTCAGCGAATCGAAAGACGAAGGGCTCACCTGGGGCGAGGTCGGCGATAGTGAGCTGGAAAACCCCGGCGCCGGCATCGACGGCGTGCGGCTCGCCAACGGCCACTGGTTGCTCGTCTACAACGACCAGACCAACGGGCGCCACAAGCTCGCCGTGTCGATCAGCGACGACGAAGGTTCGGCCTGGCGCTGGACACGCCACCTCGAGGACCAGGCCGACGGGCGTTTCCATTATCCCGCGGTCACACAAGGCGCCGACGGCACGATTCACGCCGTCTACAGCTACTTTGTGCCTGGCGGCAAAAGCATGAAGCACGCCGCCTTCAACGAAGCCTGGGTGCAAGCCGGCGACGCCGCGAACAAGTGACTCGTCGTATTCGTCGCGCAGCGGCGACAGTGTAGTCGTCTCGCTCCGCGAGACGGAATTTCATCACTCCGGAGCCTGGTTACTACCTTGGCGCACCGGGTGCCACGGGCTCCGCCCGTGCTCCTTCTCTGGTCTCTCACCTCTGGCGTGTTCCTCGGGTGCCACTGCCGGCTTGCTCAGCAGTGCTGGGGCTTCGCGCGATTCGGCGCGCCCACACTAGCCCGAAGCGCAGCGAGGGACGCTTGACGATGCCCCGTCAACTCGCGCGCCAGCCGCGCAGCGGCGATTGATTTCGCTGCGCCGCGGCGACATCGGCCTGGCACTGTGCCCGATGTCGCCGCTGCGCGGCTTCAGGAACTATGCGCCAACGGTTCCGTGGGTTTCACCCACGGCTAAGCTCTTTCGGCCGCTACGCGGCGAATGCAATCGTCGCTGCGCGACAACCCTGGGCTGAAGGCTCTGATCCCCTTTGGGGATCACAAAACCACAACCGAAAAACTTCCTACGTGAGATTCAGATCCACGTCTCGACCTTTGCGCCTTCGCGCCTTTGCGCGAGACTTCTTGTTGGCCCCTCTCAAATTGCGTGCAAGCCACGCTGCCTTTGGGGCTCACCCGGGCGTGTTTGCCGGCCCCGTCGCGGCTCGAACGCTGGTAAAAAAGTACAAAAATATGTACGAAATACTATTGACGCTGAGCCACCCGGCGCCTAGGATGCTGGTATGGCCTGGGCGATAGTCTGGGCCAATTGCCCGAATGCTGCCGATCGACCCCGATCGCGGCCCGTTGAGCTTTGTGCCTGATTGTGGTCAGTTCCGCAAGGAATGCGCCGCAATCGGGTTCCTCCGGGCTAGCGCGATCGAAAGGTCCTATGGCGGCTTTCGGCAAGCGTTGATCATGCGCGCCGGGGACTGGAGTCGTTCCGGCGTCGGTGTCTGGAACCGTCGAGCCTACGACGATCCAGAAACCTGCACGTCGTCGAAGGTGGTTCCTGACACCGTCGGCACGAACGGGGACGCGATGT